>DASPHC010000153.1:0-87003 GCA_035629865.1 Thermoanaerobaculia bacterium
CACCCACAGCCGCGGCGCGACGCTGGCCAGCTACGCGCAGGTGCTCGATCCGACCGGCCGCCGTCTCTCGGTCACGGAGCACAACGGGAGGAGCGTCAGCTACAGCTACGACGCGCTCTACCGGCTGACCGGCGAGACCGTCGCCGGTGACCCGGCGGCCGCGGCGAATGGCGCGATCACCTATACGTATGACCCTGTCGCCAACCGCCTCTCCCGCGCCTCGACGCTGGCCACGGTCCTCTCCGCCACCTCCGCGTACGACGCGAACGACCGCCTGACCGCCGAGGCGTACGACGCGAACGGCAATACGCGCGCGGCCAACGGCATCACCTGGACGTACGACTTCGAGGACCGCATCCGGAGCGCGAACGGCGGCGCCATCAGGATCGTCTATGACGGCGACGGCAACCGCGTCGCGAAGACGGTCGGCGGAGTCACGACCCGCTATCTCGTCGACGACCTCAGCCCGACCGGCTACTCAGAGGTCGTGGAGGAACTGGTCGCCGGCAGCGTCCAGCGCGTCTATACGTACGGCAACCGTCTGATCAGCCAGAACCAGCGGCGGAACGGCGGCTGGCAGGCCAGCTTCTACGGCCTCGACGCGTACGGCAGCGTGAGATTCCTCACCGACTCCGGAGGCGCAGTCACCGACACCTACGCCTACGACGCCTTCGGCATCCTCACCTCGTCGACCGGTACGACGCCGAACCACTACCTCTTCAACGCGCAGCAGTACGACCATGACCTCGGCCTGTACTTCAAGCGGGCCAGGTATTACAGCCAGGACCGCGGCCGGTTCATGACCATGGACCCGGTCCCGGGACGGCACGACGCGCCGGTGTCGCTGCACCGGTACCTGTTCGGGCACGCCGACCCGGTGAACCGGATCGACCCCTGCGGCACGATGGCCATCGAATACGCGGGGAACCTGAGAGTGATCGGGGCCGCGGTTGCCGAGGCGACGCTGCTGTCCCTTCGCATCAGTTGCACCTTCTATCGCGTGGCGTCCTTTATCGATCCAAGCATCATTCCCTACATCCCGGCGCTGTTCCGGGGCTGCATCGGGAGGCGAGACGATGAAGACGATGAGTGTGAAGCGCAGTACGACGCGGACGTCGAGATCTGCTACTCGCTTCCAAATAAATACAGGCAGCAGAGATGTTTTGCGAGTGCGAGTCTGCGGCGCGGCAATTGTGTCGCTGGTAGACCCAATTTCCCGGCATTAGATACCGGCCGCTATTAGGAGCGAGTGTGGAGATCAAGGATCTGGGCGACGTGATGGCGGTGCGGGAGCTCTCTCTCTCAGAGGGCGGCACTGATCATCGGGTCGTGCTGGTCAAGTTGGGGATGCCGCGTCAGCTTCCCGACTCGACCTGCTATTTCGTTCCGTTCCAGATAACGGGCGTTGGTTCTGAGAAAATACGATATGAGGCTGGTGTCGACGCCTTCCAGGCTATCCAATTGGCGATGCAAACGCTTGGCGTCTATCTCAACAAGATCAACCAAGACGTTAGCGGCGGGCTGACGTGGGAAGGAGGCGACGTTGGTGACCTTGGTTTCCCGTCGCCGCCTGTAAGCGAATAGGCCCGCCAACGCAACAGTTCGCAACTGAGCGATACTGTTGCGTCATGGAGAAGGTGGGGTCACATCCAGGGGTCACGCGGGCGGCAGAGAAGCTCACGTCTGGTTCTGCCGCCCGCTTCGGACGTGACCGTCACCGAGCCGGGAACCGGCCGGCGGGTGAATTAGCGCTTTTGCGGCGACCGTTGCCTCAATGACGCACGGCCCGGGTTCGGCCGCCGCCGCTTTGGATGAGAAATGCGAAGACCCGGGGGACGTGCGGGGCCGGGCCGTCTCCGTCCGTGCGGTTGTAGACGAGGAGTGCCGCTCCCTGCCAGTTCGCAACGGAGACTTCCCGGGCGAGGGTGCCGAGCGACGTCGGGTCCGAGAGCTGGGTCAGTGCGTAGTCGGCGACGGACGTTCGAATCGGAATGTCGCTGAAGGGCGGCTCATAGTGCCGGCCGGGTTGCACCAGCAGAAATCCGCGGGCCACGGGAACGAGCGTCGAATGAAGAGCGGGTGCCGGGGTCTCACCGGGGGCGTTGTCACAGCGCAGCGAGCGCGCGTCGCCCGGCTCGCCGTCCGCCGTCAGCAGCAGGACGCCCAGACACCACTGGCGCAGACTCGGGATCCCGGGTGATTCGTCATAGTCCGCCGTAATGACCGCGCCGTCCTTGTACGACGTGGCGGTGATCGAGCTGAAAGCCACGCCCGCGATCGCGTTGCTCACCTGCGTGTCGAGCAGCACACCTCCGGACGTCACCCGCGCGTAGCGGAGGACGAATGGCTCCTGCATCGGAGGCTCGATGTGCAAAACGCTGTCGAGCCAGACCACGACGTACACCGCCGACGTCCAGACGACTTCCAGATCGTGGTGGCCTCGGGGCAGGGTGTCGGTCTCGCGCGATACGATCGTTACCTCCCCGGCGACCGGGCCTTCCGCCGGTACGACGATGCCACGGATCTCGTAGTCCGCTGAGACCCACGTCACATAGAAGTCCCGCCCGTTGGAGGCCACCGCCGGCCGCGGATCGCCGAGGTCGGAGCAGCACAGCACCGCGGCTCCGGTTTCGAGCACCAGCGGTTCCGCGTCGAGGAACGAGCCGTCCACGCGGAGACGCCGCGCCAGGAGCCGTCCCTGCGACGACGTCGACTCGCGCCACACCACGAGATAGCGATCGGCCGCGGCGGCAACGACCGGATAGGTGGCGTCCGTTCCCGCTGCCGGCGCGGCGAATTGGATGATGGTTTCCCCCTCGGCATCGGGCCGGAAGAGCGCACCGCGAATCGAGACAGGGCCGATTGGCGGCGAGCTGCTGAAATCGCCCTCCCGCCACACGGCCAGGGCGTTCTGTTGCGTGGTCGCCACCTGCGGTGACGTCTGCGGCAGGCGCGGTGCCGCGTTGCTCGGATCGAGGCGTCTCTCCGCACCCGCCGGCGGGGCGAGCGTCACCGGCGGCGCGGCAGCGGTCGTGTCGGCGTCGTCCGGGTCGAGCGTGGAGCTCGTAACCGTTGCGCTGTTCGTCACAATGCCCGCCCTCGCGCCCGGAGCGACGCGTACGCGCAACGAGAATCCCGCCACCCTCGGCGCCGGGAACGTCGCCGCGCTGCAGGTGACGGTGCCGTTCGTGCCCACCGCGGGCGTGGCGCAGGTGAAGCCGGCCGGTGCGCCGATGGACTCGAACAGCAGGTCCGCCGGGAGCACGTCCGTCAGCACGACGCCGGACGCCGCGTTCGGCCCCGTGTTCTGGATCGACAGTGTGTAAGTGAAGATCGAGCCCGGACGCGCGGCGGTGGTGGCCGTGCGCTTGTCGACCGACAGGTCGGCGCCCGCCGCGAGCTCCACGCCCGGCGCCGTCGCCGAGAGGTCGGCGTCGTCCGGATCCGCGGTCGGCGAGGTGACGGTCGCGGTGTTCGTCACCGTCCCCGTGGTCGCCTCGGCCGCGACGCGGACATGGAGCAGCAACGTCGCCGTCGCGCCGGGCGCCATCGTGAACGCGCCGCAGGTGATGGTGCCGTTCCTGTACACCTCGGGAGTGGTGCAGAAGAAATCGGTCCCCATCGTGGTCGTGATGACCCGGGAAACGAACTCCAGTTGCGACGGGAGCACGTCGGTCATCGAGACCGCCGTAGCCGTCTCGGGTCCGCTGTTGGTGACGGTGATGGTGTAAGAGAACGCGTTTCCGGCTGCCGCCCGGGCCGTGTCGGCGGTCTTGGTGATCGACAGGTCGGCGGTGGTGGTCTGGACCGTCGTGACTTCGGAGGAGGCGGTGGAGTTGCCGGGATTGGGGTCGGTGCCGGAATGCGACACGGAGGCGCTGTTCACGATCGAACCGGTCGCGTCGAACGCGACGATGGTGGTAAGCAGAAACTGCGCGGACGTGCCGTTCGCGGCGGGCAGGACCGCGGTCGTGCAGGTGATCGTGCCGTTCGCGCCGATCGCGGGTGTCGCACACGACCAGCCGAGCGGCGCGTGGATGCTCTCGAAGAGAAGCTGCGTCGGCAGCACGTTCGTCATGGTGGCGCCGGTCGCGTTGTTCGGGCCGTTGTTGATCGCGACGATCTCGTAGAGGATCGGCGCGCCCTGTGCCGCGACGCTCGACCGCGTCGAGATCCCGATCGCCAGATCCGCCGGCATCGGGGGTCCGCTGAGGTCCTCCTCGATGGTGATGGTGGCGAACGTGACGGCGCCGAGGGTGGCGCCGGTGGCATTCCGCAGCTCGACCGAGAACTGTTCGGGCGGCTCGTACAGATCGTCCGCGACGATCGGAAAGCTCACGATCTTGGATGTTCCGTCGCCGTCGTCCCAGACCAGGAGGGAACTGGCCGGCGGCAGGTAGTCGCTGGGGATCGAGGCGCTGCTCTGGCTCGTCAATACTTCGACCGTCACCGGGCCGGCGCTGCTGCCGTTGCGCGTGACGACGACGTTCGCGAAACCGTCCGTTTCGGTCACCGTCAACGTCGCGGCGTCGAACTGCACGCTGCTCGCGAAGGCATTCGTCACGACGCGGCACTGCGAGAATTCCGAGGTCTCGCCGGCGATCTGATTCGTCGCCGTCGCGGTGATGAAGCCGGTGCCCGGGTAGGCAAAGGGCGCGTTGATCGTGGCATCGCCGCTCGCGTTCGTCGTCACCTGGACGGTGTGACGCCACACCTCCCCTTCGCCGAAGCCGCCCGGGTCGCAGGCCGTGTTCGAATAGAAGTCAATGACGAACGGGGTGTTGGGAGTGCTGTTGAGCGTCCCTCGAACCTCCAGAGTCCCGGCATTCCAGACCGCCGAGGTGAGCACCGGATAGTTCTGCAGATTGTTCGCGTAACCGGCATCGACGTCGTCCGGGTCGTTCGGCGCCGGTCCACCCAGGTCGCCGAGTGCAATGCCGCGGAACCGATTCGAGAAGATGCTGTTGGCGCGAATCGAATTCCGTTCGTGCCCCACGCCGACGACCATGACGCCGTGGCCGAGGTTGTGGGCGATCGTGTTCTGGCTGACCGAGACGCCGGAGGAGTACATCGACACGCCCTCGAACCCATTGCCGAGCGGCGTCGTCCCGTCGGCGGCGACGCCGATGAGGTTGTGGGTGAGGCTCGTGCTGAAATTCAGGCCGGTCACGATGACGCCGTGTTGCGAGTTGCCGGAAATCACGTTTCCGCCCCCGGCGATCGCGTCGCCGATCCCGCCGCTCGACACGAACCACTGGATTCCCGTGAAGTTGCCGCGCGCGAGCATGCCCGTCGCGTCGGTGCCGATGTAGTTCGACCGGATGCTGTTGCCGGTCATGGCCTCGGCGATGTAGATGCCGTCCACGTTGCCGCTGATGATGTTGCGATCGTTTCCTGCCGGGCTGCCGATCTCGATCGCACTGCAACCGTCGATGCACAACACGCCGCGGAAGTTCGGCCTCACGGTCGTGCCGTCGGCGCCGAGTCCGATGTAGTTGTTCGTCACCTGGACACCGGATGCGGTGACGTACACGGCGGCGCCGCTGCCGAAGCCGTTGATGACGAAGCCCCGGACTCGCGACAGGTCTCCGTCGATGCGCAGGCCGTTCGCGCCGATGGCGAACTGGCCGGAAAGCTCGATGATCGGCACCCCGGCATACCCGGGCTGCGTCGTCGCATCGAGCAGCGTCTGTCCCGCAGTGAGCACCGGCAGCTCCGTCAGCGGCGCGATGGTGCGCAGACCGCCCGGCGCGATGTCGAACGCGATCGTATGCGGCCCGGCGCCACCCGCGTTTGCATCGAGGATCGCCTGCCGCAGCGTGCCGGGCCCGCTGTCATTCGAGGAGGTGACGGTGAAGGTCGCGGCGGAGAGGGGAAATGCGAGAAGGCAGAGAAGTAGTGCGATCCGTCCGATCAAACGAGGGGCTCCGTGATGAGTTTTTCCTGCCGCGATTCGCAGTGTCCGTTATGCCGCTGGCGCTTCCAGTGTAAGCCCAAGTGAGGGGACGACGGGAGGCCTCCGGCGGGGCCGGCACGGCCGGCAGCGCTTGTTGGCCTAGCCTGAACGCACGTGCTGTCCCACAAAGCAGCCTTTACGCGACAGCACGTGCTCTGACAAGCGCTGCCGGCCGTGCCGGCCCGCCGGAGGCCTCCCGGTCGGTCTCCTTTCGTCGGCCCTGCTGGAACCTTCACACGAAGTTGCGCCACGCCTGCAGCAACTGCTGCTCGCGATCCTCGGCCAGGCCGGCACGCAACGTCCGGCCCTGCTGTTCTTCCCGGTACCATCGCAGGACAGCACCGATCGTCTGATCGAGCGAGCGCTCGCGCAGACCGGCCGCCACCGCTTTCTGACAGTTCACGGCCATCAACCCTCCCATGTGCGGCATGGCCGCCGCCGGAAGCCAGAAAGGCAGCTCTGTCCATGGGGCTACGTGTTCATCCAGCAGGAATCGCTCGCTGACCCACGTCCAGGATGCGTCGCTGCCACTCACTGCGCGACAGCTCTCCAGCAGCGACTTCATCGTGATCGTCGACGGCGATCCGCTGGCGTTGAATACGCCGCAGTGCCTGTGTTCCACCATGTCCACGATCCAGTCCGCCAGATCGCCGGCATCGATGAACTGAACGGATCGCTGCGGCGGAGCAGGCGCGAGCACCTCGCCGCCGCGCGCGACACGAGCGACCCAGTACGTGAAACGGTCGGTGTAGTCGTGCGGACCGGCAATGAGCCCGGATCGAATGCTGAGCACGCGGCCAGGCATGACGTCCTGTACGGTCTCTTCACACAGCGCTTTCAAGCCGCCATACAGCGGCCCATACGTCGCCGCGGAAACCGGTCCCGAGGCGTCGATCGTATCTGCTTCCTGAAGTTGTCCGGCTGTGAGCCGGACGACGGCCGCGGTTTCGTCGATTCCCGGGACACTGAGGTTTGCGTACACAGAGATGCTCGAGATGAAGACGTACTGCTCGACCGCCGCTGACAGTGCCTCCGCCGAGGCCGCGACATGCCGCGGGAGATAGCCGCAGGTATCGATCACGGCATCCCAATGCCGCCCATGCAGCTTCGCCAGATCGCGGTTGCGATCCCCGTGGATGATCTCGACCTGCGGGTTCTCCGCGAGAGTCTCACTGCCCCGGTGGAACAGCGTGAGCTCATGCTGACGAGCGGCGGCTGCCGCAACAAGGTGAACGCCGAGAAATCTCGTCCCGCCAAGAATCAGGAGTTTCATAGGACATTACCGCCCCTCTCTTCGTCGTTCCCCGGATACACAGGGTGATCCAAGGCCCGCACCGCGGGGAGGTAACTCGACGGCAGCAGGTATCCCACTCGAGTGGCAGGAGTTGCCACTGAAGTGGCAAGAGTTGCCACTGAAGTGGGAGATCGCAGGCACGATTCTACTAACCATTCGCGTGCTACCCCGTCTTTCTGTCATGCGCAAGCTTCCTTTCCTCCTCGCGCTCCTCACCTTCACCCTCACCGCCTCGGCCTCCGAGCAGTTCAGCTACATCTACAAGCGTGGCAACGACACGCACATTCGCAGCAACGCGGACATCGAGTCGATGGTCGCGCTCTCCAAGCGCTGGTCCGGCGAGTACGTCTGGGTCCAGCGCGGTGGGCGCGCCTACCTCATCCGCGACGCGGCCGTGCTCGCGGAAGTCCGCGCCGCCTTCGCGGACCTGCACGCGCTCGAGCCCGCCCTCCGCGCCGCGCAGGAGCGCCTGCACCCCCTCGAGCAGAAGAGGGACCGGCTCGAAGAGCGGATGGACCGTATCAGCGACCGCCTCGGCGACGACGACCGCCTCGACCGCGCCACCCGAGCCGGCCTCGAAAAACAGCTCCGCCAGCTCGAGCTCGAATTCGCGGCCGTCGAGCGTCCCTACGCCTCGGCCGAACGCGAGAGCGAGCGCCTGGACCGGGAGAGCGAACGCCTCGAGGAGATCGCCGAGAAACGCTTCGAGAAGGTCGTCATCCGGGCGATCGAGCGCGGACGGGTGGAGCGGGTGGATTAGCGCGTCCGCGGCGGCCGGCGTCTCCCAGGCCACCGGGCGCTCTGTTCCGCATGCCCATCGATGCCGGAGGCTCGGCGAGAGGACCGCGCGGACAGCTTGCCGCGGGGTGATCGAGGGCCCGCACGGCGGGGAGGTAACTCGACGGCATGAGCAGCTGCTGGACGATCGAGCGCAATCCCGCGCGGACCAGGATGGGATGGAACCGAAGGACTGGGCGCAGCCACCCGGCACGCCGCAGGCGGAGCAGGCCTCGTACGTGCTCGGGAGTCAGGATCGACTGGATGCGCAGGAGGAGGTGGTACCGCCAGGGGCCGAGGTGATTCCGGTACTGGCCGTACAACGCTTCTGTGCCGTCGCCGTGCAGCAGGTCGCGGCGCAGATGAAGCGCGCGATCGGCTCTCCAGACGGTGTATGTCGGCGGGAGACCGGGGATCCCGAGGCCGGTGCCTACGCGGTGAAAGACGTCATAGAGCTCGTCCTGGTCTGCTGGACTGAGGGGACGCGCGAGCATTTCATGAGCTCTCTCGGAGTAGTCGATGAGCATGTAGAGCACGTCGCGGTGGGCCCAGTCCGGGATGCGTTGACCTCGCTGGCGCTCGACGGCTTCGTGAGCGGCCCGGATTCGATCGAGCGTGCGGGAGGCAGTCGATGCGTCGGCGAAGACGATCTGCTGAGCATAGGCGGCCGTGGAGAAGAGCCGGCCGATCGGATCGCGCGGCAGCTTCCCGGTGAAGAAGAGCCAGTCGACGGCACGGTTGAGCGCGAACTCGGCGGCGGAGCCGGCGAAGACCAGGAGCACCATGTCTCCGTTTCCCCAGATCCTCCGCACGACGGAACTTCGATCGACGAAATCAGCCACAGCACCCCGCTTGCCACTGTTCCTCATTGCTGCTTCATCCGGTCGATGCCGCTCTCCATGTCGTTTCTTCGCGGCCTCGATCCGGCAGTCCGCCGAACCTCCGGTCGCGCCTCCGGAACTCTTCGACCGCCGCCGCCAGGTCCTCACCGGTGAAGTCGGGCCAGAGCCGATCCGTGAAGAGGAGCTCCGCGTAGGCACACTCCCACAGGAGAAAGTCGCTCAACCGTTTCTCCCGGCCGGTACGGATCAGAAGATCGACGTCCGGCGTCGCCGGCTCGGCGTGATGAGCGCGGGCCAGGAGCTCGCGAAAATCTTCGCGCGACAGCCCGCCCCCGGCCGCCGATCCGGCGGCGCGGAGAATCGCGTCGCGGGCAGAGTAATCGACCGCCAGGCGAAGGTGAACGCGATCCGCGTCGCGCGTAGCCCGTTCCGCATCCGCGATCGACGCGACGAGCGCGGCCGGGAGACGATCTCTCCGTCCGATGACGCTCAGCCGGACGCCCTCGCGGAGACAGGTCTCCACCCGCGTCCGCAGAAATCGGCCGAACAGCGTCATCAGCGTCCGCACCTCGCCGCGGGGCCGGGACCAGTTATCCGACGAAAAAGCGTAGAGGGTGACGGTGCGGATCCCGAGAGCGGGTGCCGCGCGCACCATGCGATCGACGGCATCCGCCCCGGCGCGGTGCCCGCGGCTGCGCGGCCATCCGCGCTCCTCGGCCCACCTGCCGTTGCCGTCCATGATGATCGCGAGGTGAAGATTCGTCGTTTTGGGATCCATCGTGAGCTTTGTACTGCAAAGTAGAAGCCGATGCAAGACGCCATTCGACAGCTCGCTAGCCATTCACCTTCTTACGGACCGCCTCCTCGGCCCATCCGTGATTCCCACGGCGATGGCTCCTTCGTGGGTCCAGCGGACCGTGTTGTCGGTCCGTGCCGGAGCACGAGAACGCGCTGTTCGACGATGTCGCATTGGTCGGCCCGCGGCGACTACGACTCGCACGACTCTTCCCTGTGGCAGCACGCCTCCTCGCGGGTTGCTTCGCTATCCACGCCTTCCCCCTGTGTCCGGAATTCGCGTCATCCGGACAGGGTTCCTTCCGTCGCCGGTTCCACTCAATAAGTATGTGGATGCTGCACACCGCCGCGGTTGTGCCCGGCGCGCACTTCGTTCACTCACACCACAGGGAGAAAAACCACCGCATGAATTCGCCACATCACCGTGACACGCAGAACGCTTTTCGCAAAGCAGCGGCGCGTGCACTCTGCATCATCGTCCTCGCCGTCCTCGGCCTGAGCTCGGCCCCGGCTGAGGCACAGACGCCCTGGAGCCTGACCAAGATCCAGCGCCAGGCCTACCTGAATTACTACGCGCCCGTGCTCCTCAAGCGCGGCGACGAAAACAGCGGCAAGCAGGGCCGCGACTGGCTGGCCAACTTCGACTTCGACCGCGACGGCAACTTTTCCAACAACCGGCTCAACTGGCTCAACATCGACCAGTACCTCGCCGCGGCCCAGAGCGGGTCGGGCGCCTACAGCAACTGGCGCATCCGCCCGACGCTCTACACCGCCGTGATCGAATACATGGACGGCGGCAGCAAGTCGCTGGTCCTGCTCTATCACGTCTACAACGCGGCGGATAAGGACGGCAGCGAGATCCACGACTGGGAACGGATCGAGATCGTGGTCCACGGCGTCACCGGCACGCCCGGCGGCAGCGGCGAATACTTCAACCACGCCACCGTGACGATGCACAAAGAGCAGATCATGCGGCGTTACTACGACTCCGGGCTCACCTTCATGCAGACCGCGACGGGCAAGCACGTGATGATCTGGCAGGCCGACGAGAGCAACCTCGACGGCCCGACCTATGGCTATCACGCCCACGCGCTCCATCACGTCGCGACCCCGTACAGCACGATCGCCGGCCAGATGAACTCCTCGACGGCGGACGCCAAGGTTGCGGTGACGCAGTCGGACAGCAAGAACGTGCACTATGTCTTCGTGCCCGAAGGGTCACAGTCGGCCGTCAACACGTGGCAGGCCAAGCCATTGGCTTACTGGAACGCGTCGGGCCTTGCCAGCCGCGTCGACAACGGCGACACGGTGAAGTGGACGACCGTGAAGCGGCTCACCTACGAGCTGCAGGACATCGCGGACATCATCCCCACGCACTGGTCCGCGAATCCCTGGTACACCCACTGGACGGCGGACGACCTGGAAGACGTTCTGATGGAGAGCCCGGTCCTCAATGAGGCCGGCGTGGCGGAAGTCAGCACCGGCATGCAGCGCTTCTACACGAAATCCAAAGACATCGGGAAATCGAGCCTGACGGATGGGCGCGAGGGCGTGCCGTCGAAGAAATGGTTCTACGGCGGCTACTCGGCCGAGCTGAACTTCGAGGCTCCTTATGACGGAGACGAGTTCGGCGGCTTCGAGGGCCTCGGCGTCGACAGCTACGGACGGACCCGTGGGGCCGCGAGCGGCTACTACGACTCCCACAACTCCTACCTGTGGCAGCACGACTTCTTCGTCCACTCGGGGATCATCACCAGCGATTCGACGAACTACGAAGCCGGAATGTGGCTCGCGGGCGCGTGGTACACCGCGGCCAACGGCGGATTCGACGGACGCTGGGTGCAGCTCTTCGACGACCGCCCCACCTACGAAGCTCCCGCGCCTCCGCCTGTCGTCTGCAACCCGGTCGCGCAGCAGCAGTGCGAGATCAGCGGCGGCACGTGGAAGCCCTTGACCTGCTCCTGCAAGGCGCTCTGCACCGGCTGTCAGATTCCGTAAAGGCTGTTTGGAGTGGCGTTGCCGGCCGTTGCAAGGCCGGCAACGCCACTCTGCCACGGTTCGGCGCAAGCGTCGGAACGGGTCGGCAATTACCTGCATGGTCCGCCCGCGCATAGGCAAAGCTCCCCGGAAAAAGGTGGCCGCTGACCTTGCGGGAGCCGCCGAAGGCGGCGAAAGATGGGCAGGGCCGGCCTGAAGGCCCTACGGCGCAAACTTCAGGGTCATTTGTCACTCCCCTTACGGCGAGACGCCGTCCGCCGGCGGGACGCCGCCGGTCCAGCCGACGCGACGTCGGCGCTCCGGCGCATGACCGCGGTTCTCGCGAATCGACCGTCCGTGTCTCGAGGTGACGGACGCGTGGCTCCCTTCATCGCAAATCGTGCGTTCACGCGTGGAGCGCCCGCGTCGCGCGGGCTGGACCGGCGGCGTCCCGCCGGCGGACGGCGTCTCGCCGTAAGGGGAGTGACAAATCACCGCTTCAGTTCACGCCATTGGGCTCTCAGGTGTCGTGTCTCGCTCAAAACGATTTGTCGTACAACGGCCCCAGATCATCGGTCTGCCGCAGCACCTCACGCGCCTTCCGGTTCGTGGCGCCGCGCGAGAGGGCCAGCAGCGCGATGCGCCTGGCCTGCTCGCGCTGGCCGAGACGCAGCAGCGTTTCTGCAAGCAGAGCCGGCGCGCGCACCTGATCGTTCAACGTCGTCGCCGCCGCGAGCGGCACGATCGCGTCGGCAAGCCGTCCGGCGCGGACGTGGCACTCGCCGAGCAGTTCCAGCGTCTTGAAATGGGCCATCACCCGCGCGCTTCTGGAGAACGCGTCGATCGCGCCATCCAGATCGCCGGCATTCATCCGTTCCCGGCCTTCGTCGTACAGAACGCCCGCAGCTTCCAGCTCCGCTACGTCCGGCATCGCCATGTCCCGCTCGATCTCATGATTTCGTGGCACAGCCGACGGCATTCTAGTGTCGTCGCCTCAGCCGCGACAGCCGAGCAGCAGTGCGCGATCAGCGGCGGCGCGTGGAACCCGAACACCTGCTCCTGTAAGGCGCTCTGCGCCGGCTGTCAGATTCAGTAAAGGCTGTTTGGGAATAGCGTTGTTGACCGGTCCGCCGGCTTCCAGCCGGCCGGATGTGTCTCAGCCGTATAGTGGCCACGTCGTACCGATCCAGTGAAACGCGTACTTCGCATCGCGCTGCTGATTCTCGTCGCGCTCGTGGCGCTCTTCGCCGCCGGCGTGTCGTGGCCGGAGCCGCATCTCGAGGCGGTTCGCACTCGCGAACCGTTTGCGATCGCCGGCGTGAACGTGATCGACGTACGCGCGGGTGCGGTCGTGCCGGGACGAACGGTCGTCGTCGAGAACGGCCGCATTCGCGCGATCGGCAGCGAAGTCCCGCGCGGCGTCAGCACGATCGACGGCCGTGGCAAGTACCTCCTCCCCGCGTTCTGGGACATGCACGCGCACGTCTACGCGGTCAGCCCGCTGCTCGACCTGCCGCTGTACGTCGCGTACGGCGTCACGAACGTGCGGGACATGCAGGGCTGCCCGCAGCCGGGCGATCCGTTCATCGCCTGCCCGGAGGACAAACGCCGCTGGACCGCGGAAGCGCTGTCCGGCGCGCGCGTGGGACCGCGCATCGCCGGCTCCACGAGCTGGATGGCGAACGGCCCGGGGATGGTCCGCCGTCTCGGCAACGTCCCCCCCTACTTCGACACGGCCACGCCCGGGCAGGCGCGCCAGTTCGTCCGCCACTTCGCGGGAAAGGTCGATGCGATCAAGGTCTACGACCGCATCCCGCCCGACTCGTACCGCGCACTCGTCGACGAAGCGCGCAAGCGGAAGCTCGACGTCGTCGGACACCGTCCGCACGCCGTCGGCGCCATCGAAGCATCCGCGAGTCAGAAGAGCATCGAGCACGCGCGCTTCCTCCTGCACGAGTCGTTCGCCGGCAGCGCGGAGCTGCGCACGCGCGGCACTGCGTGGCGCGAAGACCGCCGGCGCATGCTCGACGAACACGACCCGCGCATGGCCCGGGCGATCTTCGCGGCGATGAAGCAGAACGGCACCTGGTACGTGCCCACCCACCTCACGCGCTGGTCGGACGCGTACGCGGACCACGCCTCCGTGCGCGAAGACCCACTGCTGCGCTACCTCCATCCGCTCATGAAGCGGCAGTGGCTCGAGGACATCGACGAACTGATCGCCGATGATCCATCCCCCGCCGCACGCGAAACGTATCGCCGCTTCTATCGCAAAGGACTCGAACTGACGGGCGACGCGCAGCGCGCGGGCGTGAAGATCCTCGCCGGCACGGACTACATCGTCGCCGGCGCCGATCTGCACCGCGAGCTGCAGCACCTCGCCGCCGCCGGCCTCCCGCCCGCGGACGTCCTCCGCGCCGCGACGCTTTCCCCCGCGCAGTACTTCGGCCTCGAAGCGCAGTACGGCACCGTCGAAACGGGCAAGGTCGCCGACCTCGTCCTCCTCACCGCGAATCCTCTGACCGACATCCGCAACACCCGGCGCATCGACACGGTCGTCTTCAACGGCAGCGTCTACGACCGCGCCGCACTCGATCGCATTGACGCGCACGTGCAGCGTCAGGCGCGGAGCTGGACGGCCGGATGCAAGATGATCTGGCGCTTCGTGAAGAATCCGGCCGCGTACTGACCGCTACCTCGTCGGAATGCTCATCCCGCCATGGCGCGCTCGTTCACTCCGAGCATCACGCCAGCCCGCATCAACTCCGCCTCCGCCAGCTCCACTCCCTGCCGATTCTTGAGCGAGCGCGCGATATCCCGTGCGGCGGCGGCGCGTTCGCGGGCGGCGTTGAAATCGCCTCTGGCGATCTTGAGGCGGGCCATGTCGGTGAGGATGCGGAACTCGTCGTCGCGGTCGCCGATGCGGCGGATCATGGTCAGGGCGCGGTCGAGCAGGGACGCCGATTCGTCGAGGGCGCGGGTCTCGCAGCGGGCGCGGCCGAGGAGCCAGAGGCATTCGGCTTCGCAGTGGGCGTCGCCGATGGTCTGGAGTTGATCGATGGCGCGTGTGAGGTAGGAGACTGCCTCCGCGTGTCGGCCCTGTGCGAGATGGGCCTGGCCGATGCCCATGTTCGCCTTGGCCTCGCCGTTCACGTCGCCGACCGTCGCCGAATCCGTGCGCGAGCGGATGGCGAGCTGGATGGCCGGCTCGTATTCACCGCGCGAGAGATGCGTCCAGTGCAGCCGGCGGAGCAGCACGGCACGCTCGCGGATCTCGCCGGCGCGGTCGTGATGCTCGAGTGCGCGCTCCAGCAGTGCCGCCCCTTCCGCGTACTCGCCACGTAGAGCGGTCGCCCAGCCGATGATGCCGTCCGCCAGGGCGACGATCCCGGATGACGGATGAGTCGCGCGCAGGTCCTCGACCAGCGACGACGCGCGCTCGTAGTTGCCGGTCGCCGCCTCGACCGCGGCGAGATGCACCAGCGTGCGCGAGATGGCCGGTCCGTTGTCGAGGTCGAGAAAGAGGTCGAGGGCCTGGGTGAGCGACGCGCGCGCGGCAGGGTAGTTGCTGAGCGCGATCTCGTTCACGCCGCGCAGATGGAGCGCGCGGCCGAGCGGCAGGCGATCCCCTGCGGCCACCGACACCGCCATCGACACGGCGCGATCGAGCACCGTGGCTGCCTCGCGGAGGCGGCCGGCGACGCGCCACGATTCGCCGAGGGAGAGAAGCAGCTCGATGCGGTCCGGGGTACCGAGCGTGAGCCGGCGCGACGTTTCCTCGACGCGCTCGATCAGCGCCACGGCCTTGCGCCACTCCGAGCGGCCGCTCGCCGCGCGCCACGCGCGCATGCCCGCCTCGAACGCCCGCCGCAGGTCGCACGCGGCGGTGTAGTGCGCGGCCAGCGCCTCGGCCACGCGCTCGCTTTCCGCGCCGTACACCGCCTCGAGCGCCGCGGCCGCGCGCGCGTGCAGCTCGCGCCGGCGGCGCGGCGGGATCGCGTCGTAGACGACCTGGCGGAGGATCGAGTGCTGGAAGCGGCAATCCTCGCCCGGCGTGAGGCCCTGAATCGACAGCACGCCGCAGCGCACGCCTTCGCTCAGCACCTCCTCGACTTCGGCTTCGGGCACGCCGCTGATGCGGCAGAGCGTCGCGACGTGGAACTCCTCGCCGATCACGGCCGCTTCCTCGACGACCGCGCGCACGCGCGGCGGCAGGCGATCGACCTTCGCGCGCGCGGCGATCCGGATCGTCTCCGGCAGCGACAGATCGCGCACGCCTTTCCACTCCCACCGCCGCGACGCGTCGTCGGGCGCGATCGCGCCGACGGCCACGAGATGCCGCAGGGTCTCGATCAGAAAATACGGGTTGCCGCCGGTGAGACGGAACAGCGTCTCGAGCTCGCCGCGCGGCACTTCGCTGCTGCGGCGCAGGCCGAAGATCCGTCCGATCACCTCGCGGCAGTGCCCTTCGTCGAGCCGCGGCAGGCGCACGGTCGTGTACGCGCGGCGGCCGGCCTGCTCGGCGAGCCACGCGTGCACCGGATGCTCCGGACTCTCCGCCTCGTCGGACCGGATGACGGCGATGAGCATCAGCGGCTCGGTGTCGATCATCCGCATCAGGCATCCGAGCACGTCGAGACTGGCGGCGTCGGCCCATTGCAGGTCATCGAGCACGAGCACCAGCGGCTGCCGCCGGCTCAGCGCAAGCCATGCGCGGCAGATCGGCACGATGAAGCGGAAGTGATCGCCGGCGGTTCCTCCTCCGACCGCATCGCCGCGATTCGATTCTTCGAAGAGCTCCGCCGGCAGGCGAATCCCGCATGCGGCCTCGATCGAGTCGCGCAGCGGCGTACCGTCCGGGGGCCTGCCGTTCACGACCGCGGTGCGCAGCAGGTCGAGGAACAGCTCGTATGGCGCGAGCCCGGCACCGCGATAGTCGAAGAAACGTCCGTAAAGCGAGATCGCTCCCTGTCCGACGGCCCAGCGCCGGAAGTGGCGCACGAGCTGCGTCTTGCCGATGCCCGCCTCGCCGACGATCGCGACCGGACGCGGCGTGCCTTCGAGCGCGCTGCGAAACTCGGCGCGGAGGGTAAGCAGCTCCGCGTCGCGCGCCGCGAGCTGGTCGTAGTTCGGTACGAGGTCGGCCGGCGCGGTGACAATTTTCGGCACCGCAATGCCAACTCGTGTCACCGGCGCGATGAAGCGGTAGCCGCGGCCGTGGTAGGTGGTGATGAACCGCGACTGCTCCGCGTCATCGCCGAGGGTGCGGCGGATCTGGGAGACCGCCTTCTTCAGAACGCCGTCGGTGGTGAAGACGCCCGACCACACTTCCTCGAGCAGCTCTTCCTTCGAGAGCACGCGATCGTCGTGCTCGACGAGATAGCGCAGCACCCGCACCGCGCGCGGCTCCAGCGGCACGACCTCGCTGCCGCTATAGAGCAGGTCGACGCCGGGCGCCAGGTGAAAGGCGCCGAACTGCACGACGATTCCGTCTGCGTGGTTCATGGATGACGATTTCGGGGGACCGCTGGCCGGTTCCCTGACGCAAGCCACATGCCCGCGTTCTTCTTGTCATCCTGAGCCAGGGGATTGGTCCCACAAGCGGCAAACACGGCGGCGAAGGACCCGGGCGGGTGGGGGAGGGATGCACGCTCATCCCACCCCCGCCCCCCAGGTCCTTCGCCGCCGTCTCGCCGTAAGGTCTTGCGACATCCGATGTGAGGACACCCCGGGGGTCACACTTCGCTTTTCGGCAGAAGAACGAAGGTGTGACCCCACCACGTTGTGTCCATGCCTTACTCGTTGCTACTGCCGAAGTGACGGACCTACCGGGCGGGCATCGAGCGCGGGCAATACGTGTTTGGAGAGCACAAATGGAACTGGGACTTACAGCAGCTGACGCATTGGCGCATCTTTTCAGCCTTTTCCGCGCGACGCCGTCCGGTAAGCGCGTGGTCGACGGGACGCTCAAGCTCGTCGCGCTCAACAGCGTCGCGGTCGCCATCCGGGCGACCGCTGATGGCGACGCAAAGATGAAAGCGGCTCTTACGTCGTGGACGACGGACGCGAAGTTCGAAGCACTCGCGACCGCTGAAGGGGACCAGACGTTCATTGACGCGGTCGACGAACTTCGGTTCATCGCCGGCAACGTCGTCGGCCCTGTCGCTCGTGAGACGGCGGAAGAAACGGTCCGGCTGTTCTGCACTGAATGGAAGAAGGCTGTTCTTGGCGAGCAGAACTACGCCAAGGAGCAACTTGACGCAGCGCGTGATGAACGTCGGCAGCAGCAGGATGAAGGGACCCTCGCGGTCATCCTTGATCAATTCGCAGGTCTTCGTGAACTGATCCATGGCCGATCGGTTATAGCTGAAGGTGCCGGAAGCAGTTCTTCGGGAAAAGTCGCGGAGCGTTTGGCAGAGGCGCGAGAAATCATCGATCGCGACCCGAAACGGGCGAGAGAGATCTGCCGCGATCTTCGGAAATATGAAACGCTCACTGCTGACGAGTCGTTTCGCGTAGCGACGAACATCGGCGTCGCATCGCTGCGACTCGGCGACTTCGCTACCGCCGAGGCGGAACTGGGGCAAGCGCTGCAACTGCAGCCGAACAATCCAAAAGCTCTATATAACGCGGCGAGCGTTGCATTGCGGCAGGACAAAGTTGGCGATGCTGTGGAACTGGCACGACGCGCCTACGAGATCGAGCCCAAGAGCGGCCTTGCGATGCTGAACTACCTCGACGCGCTGCGAGTCGCGGGAGATACGAACGCCCTGCTGGAACTGCTTCCCGGTTCTGACGGCTGGCCCGCGGATACTCCTCTGGCCGGCGTTACGATGCTGTATGTCGCACTCGACAAGTTCGAGGAGGCAGAAGCCGTCGCCCGTCGAGCCGAGCAGGCGGAGCCGGACAATCCTATCGCTCTCGATCTGCTTGCTTTCATCTACCTCGTTCCACGGCGCGGTTTGCTCAACATTGATCCGCAGCAGCATGCACGCGAAGCCGAACGTCTTCTCGACCGCGCCATTAAGATCGCGGAAACGTGGGAGACCAAAGCTCCTCTGGTCTCGGCGCTCTTTCACAGAGCGCGCGCTCGCGCGTTGCAGGGAAAGCACTCTGCGGCGCTGGACGACTGCGCCGCCGCCGAGATGAAGGGGGGCGAGCGTGACGAGGTCAATCAGCTTCGCGGCATGATTCATCTCGAGCTGCGTCAGTTCGATGCCGCCTCGGACGCTTTAGGGAAGGTGACGAACGGCCGTTCGCGGCCGGAGATCGCCTATCCGCTTGCCGTCACCGCAATGGAGCAGCAGAAGCCCGCTCGCGCAATCGAGCTCCTAGAGCCGTTTCTAAAAGAGGAGGAGGGATCGATCGCGTTCCGCGGCGCGGCTGACATACTCATGGCCGCATATCGCGCGGATGGCCGGACGGAGGAACTCAACGCTCTTCTCGCCCGCCTTGAGTCGATCGTATCCGCGGTTCCTGTGCTCGCCCCGATAGTCGCAGAGGAGCAGCAGCGTCGTAGTTTGCCGGACGAGGCGGTGGCTACACTCGAAACGGCTGCGAAGGCCGCCGGAGATCCGGAGGAGCGGGCGTTCGTCAATCTGCAACTCGCGAATCTGCTTGGTCAGCAGAAGCGGTTCGCGGAAGCGGCTGCGAAGTATGACGAGGTGCTCGCATTTGCGCCCGATCTCGAAGCCAGTCGCCGCCGGATCATTGCTCTTTTACAAGGCTGGTCATGTCGGCTCCGCACTTCGTGCCGCACGAGAGCTGCGCGGTGACGGTCCTGTCGTACCCAACGTTACGGAGTTGGAGGCGCGAATCCTCTGGCAAACACGAAACAGCCTCGAGGCGGAGCGGGTATATCGGTTGCTCGTTGACGCCGAACCTCAGCGAAAGATGCATCTGCTGCGCGCGATCAACGCTCGGGCAGACCACGACCGCGATGGCGCCACTGAGGAGGCGCGATGCCTCTCGCCTCACGATTTGGAGGATGGAGAGACGGTGCTCGAAGCCGCGTCTCTCTACGAGCGGTTGCAACTCCCGAATGTTCTAGAGTGGTATTACCACGCAGTCGCTCTCTGTCCAAATGATGAGGACACGGTCCTGAGCTTTATCGGTGCGTATACACGCCGCCGCGGCGCCGGTGACGCCATCGATCCCACGGAAGTAACTGCCGATTGCGCTGTGACATTGCTTCGGGGTGAAGACAAACGGCTCATCGTGATCAGTCCGAAGGAGGATCACGTTGCACGAGCTGAATACTTCGCCAGTGATTCTCCGTTCGCCGCGCGCCTGCTTGGGAAGCGAGAGGGGGATCTGATCGGGCTGACACCCGACGATGAGGAGCGCGGGCGACTCTATAGAATCGAGATCATCACGTCGCGATATGCCCTAGCTTCTTACCAGATGATGAGCGCATTTCCTCTGCGATTTCCCGGGTCAAGCGCGATCAAGATAGGTGAAGGCGAGGAGGAGCTTCTCGCGGCCGTCGACCGAAGCAACACGTACTACCAGCATGTGCTCATGCTTTATGACGATAGAATGATCTCGCTGGCTGCAGCCGCTGAAAAACTCGGCACGTCTGTCGTTCAGTTGTGGGCCACCGTAGCGAGCGAACAGGAACGATCTCTCCAAGCATGTCTCGGCTCATCGGATGAGCACGACCTGGCGCTCGCTGCGATGCGCAGCAAGAGCGTCGTACTCGATCTCACAGCAGCGCTCACGCTGGAGTACCTCGATCTCGGCGATGTAGTCTTTGCCGCCTTCGAAAAGGTCTATGTTCCGAGACGTGTGCTCGATGAGCTTGAGCAGCTGATCCTGAACGAGTTTGCGTCGGATGACGACTCTCTCTCGATGTCGAAGGAAGGGGATCGGTACGTCGCGCGGGAGAGGACAGCCGATGAACGACGCACCGGGCGCGAAACAACGGAACGGCTGCTGAACCGCCTCCGGCGCGCGGCCGAGATCGTGCCTCACACTTCACTCATTCATTTGGAAGAGGACGAGCGTAAGAAGCTTCTGGGCCGCATCGGAGAGACCTCGCTTGCAACCATTCTTGTTGCGGAAGAGCAGGAAACGGCCTTCCTCGCTGACGACGTCGTCACGCGAATGATCGGACACGAAAAGTGGGCCCTGGACTCCGTGGATACGCAGACGACGCTGCTTCATCTCAGAAGTGATGGCTCGCTTGATGACGACACGTATCTGTCTGCACTCCAGCAGCTGGCCGCTATCGGTTACCGCTTCCTGCGGGTCGGCTCTGCTGATCTGTTCACAATTTTGAAGAGCGAAGGGTTTGCGATCACGCCGACCATCCAACGATTGTTTCGGACGTTGAAGGGGCCGGATTGCAACGAGGAGAGTTCCGCCCGGATCATCGCGGAGTTGCTCGTGCGACTGCATGAGGAGCCCGTCCTGCCGGCCAACGTGGGGTTGGTGGTGGAGTTTCTTTGCCGCGCTCACTCCGCTGGTCGCGACGCGTCGTCGTCGATGAACAAGTTGAAGGCCGTCGCATCAGTTGCGCTTCGTTCACGGCCTCGCGCTCGTGCGGAAGTCGCGGCGGTTTGCGACCGGATCGCTGCATTCGGCCGTTTATAAATGGTTAGCTTGCGGACTGATGGTTCGCTCGCGCCTCTCCCCGCTCATGAGGAAATCACGTTCGATAAAGCGGCCCGCCGAGGGTTGGCTGCCGCAGTATCAGATCGGCACGTTGCAGGTGCTGGCCGATGATGGCCGGAGTCGGTCGACGCGATGCTGACGCGGATGTTGTAGGAGTTGACGGACCCACCAGGAACGCCTCACGCGCCTTATCCCCGGCTTGGCGGAAGCGATCGCGTGGCCGAGGCAGGACACTCGAAGACCACACTTGCGTGTCGTGGGACGCGTCCAATTTTTTGTCATCCTGAGCCGCAGGAACGGATCCACAGCGCCTGAAGCGGGGCGGCGAAGGATCTTCCTTCGGCCCAGGCTTCCCGGCGGTTGCCTATTGGAAGGTCGCCGTCATGCTTCAGGCTGCGTGGGACGGTTGCTGGGGCTCAGGATGCAAGGAGGGCGTGCGGTGGCATTTGCCACCGCACGCCGGCACCCCTACATTTCCGGCCGCAACATCATCGTGCTTCCTCCCACCACCTTCCCGCGGGAGCGTTCCACGATCGAGACGTGCGACGTCGCGCCGGTGTCCGCCGGGGTGGCGATGACGGCCGTGGTCACGCGCTGGCCGGGGCGGAGGTCGACGAACAGCGAGGCTTCGTCGCCGCTCAGCTCCCAGGCGTTGTCCGGGTCGAGGCGCATCGATTCGAGCTTCCGCACCAGCTCCGCCTCGGTGACGCGCACCTGGCGCGCGCTTCCCATGCCGGCGCGCGCGGTGAGGCCGGCCGGCAGCACGATGCGCACGCTCTCGCTCAGGCCGGGCTTCGACACCACCACCTCCACGTCCGTCATCTCCTCTGGCAGGTGCAGGAGGTCGAGCGGCCAGAGGAACGGCTCGCGCACGCGATCGATGTCGAACCGCTTGATGTGCACGTTGCGCAGTGCGATGTGACGCGAGCTCGGGACGATGTCGGACGGCGAGAGCTTGTTCTGTTCCCGGATCGACGGGTCGAGCGGATCCAGCTCCGACTCGACGATGGTCAGCATCGCCGCGCCCCCTTCCACGCCGAACGGCGGGGTCCAGTCGAAGCGCGCCAGCTCGGGCATGTCCGGCGCCACCGTGGCGATCGTCCGGCATGGGTTGTCCGGATCGACGAGCTGCCAGCCCGTCCCCGGATCGAGCGCGCCGCACGGACCGCCCGCCGGGAAGGTCTGCTTCCAGAACGTCTCCGGCAGCTTCTCGAACACACCGCCGGACTTGTTCCAGAGCGCAATCACGCGCGTGCCCGTCACCGCCTCGACGCCGCGGTTTGCGACCTGCACGTAGACGCGCGCGGGCAGGAACGACTCGGGGGAGTTGTCGATGATCGACTGGGGCGGACAGTCCGAGACCGTGGACGGGCAGAGATCGAACTCGACCGAGTCCGCGTCGTCGACCCTGTTCTTCTTCGGCGCGAACGACGGCACGTCGACGCGGATGTCGCGCGACTTCCACCAGTGCGCCTTGCCGCCGATCGTGTCGTCCGGCTTCCAGAAGCCGTCCGGCTTCGCCGGGTCGACCAGAATGGGATGCTCCATGTCCGGACCGCCACACGGGGAAAGCTCGCGCCCGTCGTCGTTCACGCAGTCGCGCACGACGAGCATGCGCGCGGGGCACTCGGCCTCCTTGCGGATGTCGCGGCGGAACGCGCCGAACCCGAAGCTGCCGATCGTGAGAATGCCGTTCTTCGGGTCCATCCAGAGGTCGTTGATCTCCATGCCGTCGGGCAGCCCCTCGTTGAACGGCGCCCAGGCCGCGGACGGCGCCGCCGGGCCGGGCGTCACCACACCGCGGAACACGCCGAGGAAGGTGGCGGCATAGAGGACGTTCGTGTCGAACGGATCGACCACCACGGTCCTCACATCATTCGGCAGCGGGGCCGAACCGATCTTCGTGCACGCCGTGCCGGTGCACGTGTAGATCCTCGAATAGCTTCGGTACGTCACGTACGACTTCGACGCGTCGTACGGGTCGAATGCGACCGCGGACGCGGGCTGATTGACCGGCAGGCCGGTCATCTTGACCCACGTGGCGCCGCCGTCGTCGGTGCGGAGCACGTACGGATCGAACGGAGCGTCGTCGAAGTCGGGACACTGCTCCGGGTCGAGGATCGTGTATTTGACCGCGGCCAGGTAGGTCTGGAACGACGACGACGGTGCGCTGGCCAATGCCACGACCTCGGCGCCCGGCTTGAACTTCGTATTGGTGGCCGTCCAATTCACGCCGTCCTCGGTCTTGACGATGGTCTTGATGGCGCACTCATAGCCGCCTTCCGCAAGCGCGGCACCGGCCACCACCTCGTCCGTGATCACCGGGGGCCGCGGCGGCTCCATCGTGATCCAGGAGATCGTCAGAAACGGGTCGCTCGTCCCCGGAACGGGATTGGCGATCTCCATGAGATTCTGATTGCAGTTCGCATAGAGCGTCGAGGGGTTCTTCGCGTCCGAGCCGACGTCGTAGCCGTCGCACCCCCACGGCTGATACCAGGTGCGGTTGCCCATCGTGATCATCGTGCCGTTGTCCTGCGTCCCGCCGGCGAGCAGGCTCGGATGCGCGCGATTGCCGGTCAGGTAGTAGTACATGGTGATGATCATGCCGTGCGAGACGTCGACCCAGTGCCATGTCGGCTTGGAGATGTCGGTGGAGCGGTCGATGCCGCCGTCGTTGCCGACGTAGACGATGTTCGGATCGACGGGGTCGAACACCAGCGCGTGATTGTCGGCATGCGCCTCGAGCTGCACCTCGGGGTCTTTCCCGAAATTGACCGGCTCGAACGTCGTGCCGCCGTTCGTCGAAAGCCGGAGGACCACCCCGCCGGCCCAGACGATGTCCGGATTCTTCGGATGGACCTCGATCATGGCGTTGTACCAGGAGTTGCCGTCGTCGAGCGCACTGCTGCCCGTCAGCAGCTTCCACGCCCCGGGCCCCTCGGCCGCGACGTCGGTCCTGTAGACGCCGACCAGTTTCCCGCCCGTCTTGCGCGAGACCTTCGCGTAGAGAATGTCGGGATCGCCGGGGAAGAGCGCGATGTTGATCGCTTCCGGATCCGAGGTGTCGATGCCGCTGTCGCTCTTGGTCCAGGTGTTGTTTTTCCACTTCCAGATCCCGCGGGTAAAGGGGAACCCGACCACCGGCTCGCGCACGCCGGCATAGATCTTCCTCGGATTCGCCGAGAAATCGACCGCGATGTCGTGAACCATCGCGCCCATGTTGCCGAGGGGCTTGTCGAAGGTGAGTCCGTTCACATCGTGCTTGCCGACCCAGACACCGTTGGTCGCTGCCACATAGACGTCGTACGGCGGCTTGGGATCGATGAGGATCTGGTAGATGACCGTGTTGTCGAACTTCGGCGTGACCTTCGTCCACGACCCCGGCGCGCCGTAATCGGTCGAGCGCCACAGGCCGTTGCCCGTATACCAGGTGGCCATGTTCGAGTCGCCGCCGCCGGCGATGATCTCCTTCGGCTGCCCCGGATTGACGGCGATCGCGCCGAAGACGGTGGCCAGAAAATCATCCGAGACGCGCTGCCAGCGCCTGCCGGCGTCCTGGGAGCGCCACAGACCTCCCACCGTCGACGCGTAAATCCGCTGATTGTCCGTCGGATCGATGTCGATGTCGGTGACGCGGCCATTGAGATTCGTCGGCCCCGCGCTCGTCCACGCGCAGCCGTTCACAT
Organism: Thermoanaerobaculia bacterium; assembly: GCA_035629865.1. Lineage (GTDB taxonomy): Bacteria > Acidobacteriota > Thermoanaerobaculia > Gp7-AA8 > Gp7-AA8 > QHVT01. The sequence continues at coordinate 24,943 of DASPHC010000153.1, forward strand.
CCGTCACCCCGGGCGCGTCACTGCGCACCCGCCGGAAGCTCTCCCGCGCGAAATCGAACTGCGAGCCGGCCGGCAGATGACGGTCGCCGGCGAGCCGCCGCATCTCCTGCAGCGCCGCGTACTCGCGCAGGCGCTCCTCCATGTTCCCGGCGTGCTTGCGATACATCGCCACGCCTTTGTCGAAATCCTCGCCCGCGATACTGGTGCATAAGATGAGTAGACACATCAATCCCCAAAATCGAGCTCTTGTCAGGGCGTTCATCACTTTCTCCTCCTGTGTTCGGATGGGGAGGAAGTTAGAGCGCGCCTCTCGAAAGCTCCTGACGGTTGGGTGACCGTTTGGTGACGGGATGACGGGCGGCGTCCCCGGCGCAGGCCGGATTCATCACGACTACTCCAGCAGCGCCGTCGCGCTTTGAATCGCCTCCGCCAGCGTGGGGTGGATGTAGACCGAATCGCGGATCACGGAGAAGGGCGCACGCGCGTTCATGAGGTCGATGTAAACGTGCACCAGCTCCGCGGCCTCGTGACTCAGCACGGTCGCGCCGAGGAGGTGCCCGGTCCCGGCATCGGCGATGAGCTTGATGAAGCCGTGCTCCTCGCCGATCTCCTCCGCTTTCGAATTGCGGCGGATCTCGAAACGCGCCACCTTGATCGCTTTTCCGCTCTGGCGAGCCTGGGCTTCGTTCATGCCCACGCGTCCGACTTCCGGATCGGTGAAGATTGCGTAGGGGACCACGCGCTCCGTGGTCCGGGATCCGTCACCGGCGAGCTGCGAATGGAGTACCCGGTAGTCGTCCCACGCGGTATGCGTGAACATCGGGCCGCCTCGAATGTCGCCGGCCACCCAGATTCCGGGAACGTTCGTCGACAGGCGTTCGTCCGCTTCGACGATGCCACGATTCACCGTCACGCCGGCTGTGTCGAGCCCCAGGTCGTCCGTGTTCGGCTTCCTGCCTGTGGCGATGAAGAGGTGCGTCCCGGCGACCGCCCCTTTGCCGGCGACGTGAGCGATGACGCCGGTGCCGCTCTTTTCCACCCGCTCGATCGCCGCTTCGAGGTGGAGCTCGATCCCTTCCCGCGCGAACAGCTCCTGCAGGACTTCGGCGACGTCGGCATCTTCGCTGCCGGCGATCCGCGGCCCCTTCTCGAGCACGACCACCTGACTGCCCATCCGGCGATAGAACTGGGCCATCTCCAGGGCGATGACGCCGCCGCCGATGACGACGATGCGTTCCGGAAGCTCGGTGTGCTCGAGCCAGTTGCCGGCGTGAATCACATCGACGCCGGTGAGTCCCTCGATCGGTGGAATGACGGAGCGCGTACCGGTATCGAGGACGACGTGGCGGCCGAGGATGGTGGCATCGCCCACGACGACGCGAAAGCGATCGCCTTCCCGGCCATCGAGCCGTCCATGGCCCACGATCAGCTTCGGGCTCGCTTTCCCGGCGAAGCCACGCTCGATCGCGGATCGATGACCGTCGACGATGTTCCGGGCCCGCTGGATCACAGCGGGGAAGTCCACTTCGATCGTCGGGATGCGCAGGCCGAACTCCCCGGCACGGCGCGCGAGGTGGGCCACTCTTGCCGAGGCCAGGGCCGCCTTCGTCGGCGTACAGCCGAAATTCACGCAGGAGCCGCCGACATGCTTCCGCTCGATCAGCGCGGTGCGCTTGCCTGCCTTGGCGAGCGAATGTGCGAGCGGTACGCCGGCCTGGCCCGCACCGATGATGACGACGTCGTAGTCCTGCATGCTGTCCCTCACTTCAGCTCCCGCAACACCTTCGCCCACGCCTCTTGTTCTCTTCGCGGGGCAAACATCGGCTGCAGGCGCCGAACCTGCTGCCGCAACGTGCGGCGAAACGAATCCTCCTCGACGAAGCGGCGCACCAGGCTAGCCAGGCCGGCGGTGTCGCCGGGGTCGAAGTAGCCGCGGTAGTCGCGGCCGAGGAGCGCTACGGAGCTGGAGATGCGCGAGGCCAGCACCGCCACGCCGCAGACGACGGCCTCGGAGATGACGTTGGCTCCGCCCTCCATCAGCGACGTGAGCACGAGGGCTTCACTGTCCGCCATCCATTGCCGCACCTGCGCTCCCGGCCGTTCGCCCTTCCATCGATAGCGTGCGTCGCGGCGCATCCACTCGCGGGCCGCCTCCTCCATCCCGGGAGTGAGCGCCTTCCCGGCATGCACCGCTTCCAGCATGAGGTCCGGGATCAGCGACAGCGCCTCGGCGAGGCGGAACGGATCCTTCTCCGCGCGGAGGTGTCCGACCACTGCAAGCCGCGGAGGTGAGCTTCCTTTTCGCTTCCGCGGACGCGGCTCGGCGGACTGCAGGATCACCCGCGCTTTCCCGCGCAGCACGGAAGGGATCTCGTCGACGGCCGCCTCCTGCAGAAGGACCAGCAGGCTGGCCAGCGTGAGAGAAGCAGCGGCCTCGGCGTCGTGATGAATATCGCGGTAGACGTCGGTGCCGGTCAGCGCCACGACGAGGCGCCCTGCGGGATGGCGCTCCCGGAACCTGCGGATCGACGGATGCGATCGCCTGGCGTGCAGTGCCACGAGCACGTCGGCATCCGAGTCCTCGTACGCGGTCGTGAGCCGGACTCTGTGCCCCAGGCCGCGGAGGATCGCCGCCCACCGCCTGGCCGTGACGCGGTTCCCCGCCAGAGAGCCCATGGGAGCGGGCGTGACGATCTCGATCGATAAGCGGCGCGGATTCATTAGAATCGTTTTTCGTGCAGGGCTCGATGACTCCCGCGGCTCTTCGCGACGATCTTAGCGCCGCCCGCGCGCGAACGAGCTCGCTCTGGGAAGGTCTGAGCGACGAGCAACTCGTCCTTCCGTACCTGCGGATCGTGAATCCCGTCCTCTGGGAAGCAGGACACGTGGCGTGGTTCCAGGAATTCTGGATCCTGCGCCACGCCCACGGCGGAGAGACGTCGATGCCGCGATGTGATGACCTTTACGACGCGGCGGTCGTGGCGCATCGAAGCCGCTGGGGGCTGCCGCTGCCGGACCGGAACGGCACACGCTCGTATCTCGCGCGCACTCTCGACCGCGTGCTCGAAAGCGCGGAACGGGAGCGTGATCCGTACTTCTATTTTCTGGTGCTGTTTCACGAGGACATGCACGCGGAGGCCATGACCTACACGCGGCAGACGGTCGGCCTCCCTGCTCCCGAGATCGCCGCCGAGAGGAACGTCACGATCAGCACCGGCGAAGGCGAACAGATCCCGATCGGCGAGCGCGAGGTCGTGGTCGGGGCTTCGGCCGGCGAAACGTTCGTCTTCGACAACGAGAAGTGGGCCCATCCGGTGCGGCTCTCCTCGTTCTCGATCGACGCCGCTCCGGTCACGAACCGCCGCTACGCGGAGTTCGTCGAGCGCGGCGGCTATGCCGAGCGCCGGCACTGGACCGCGGAAGGGTGGTCGTGGCGGACGGAGGAGAGTGCGCTGCATCCGCGAGACTGGCGGCGTCGCGCGTCAGGCGACTGGGAAGTGCGCGTGTTCGATCGATGGCAGCCGCTCGATCCGGAAACGTCCGTGGTCCACGTGAATGCGCACGAGGCGGAGGCTTTCTGTCACTGGGCGGATCGAAGGCTCCCGACGGAGGTCGAATGGGAAGCGGCGGCCCGATCGGAGCACGGTCTCTCCAACGCCGGCCTGGTGTGGAAGTGGACCTCGAGCCGCTTCCTCCCGTACGCGGGATTCAGCCCCGATCCGTACAAGGAGTACTCCGAGCCGTGGTTTGCGACGCCGCACCGGGTTCTGCGCGGCGGCTCGTGGGTCACTCCCTCACGACTGATGCGCCCGGGGTTCCGGAACTTCTTCGAGCCACATCGCCGCGACATCTACGCGGGCTTTCGCACCTGCGGAAGCTTTCGTTGATTGGCCGTGCCGGCCTACCGGCCTTTTGCAGCGTCGCGTCCACCGGCGCCCGCGGGAAGGTCGCGAAAGACGAACGAGATGCCCGCCCTGCCGACGCTCGCTCCATTCGATTCCGCGTGCGGATAGATGAAGTAGTTCAGCGGCTCCTGCGTGGGCGGCGTCAGCCGGAGATCGCGCCCGACTGTGAACTGGATCCGATCGGCATCGAGATTGCCGAACAGATACTCGCGTCGTGCGGGATCCGATGACTTCGAAGCTTCGGAGGGATCGACCGGGATCCATCCTGTCCCCTCCACGTAGAACTCGGCCCAGCAGTGATAGCCGCTGGTCTGTCCGTCTCCTGCGGGCATCGGGAAGCCGATGATGAACCGCGCCGGGATTCCCTTTGCCCGGGCCATGGCGATGAAGAGCGAGTGGAAATCGGTGCAGTTGCCGCGGCGGATGTCGCAGGCGCGCTCGCTGTCGCCGTTCCCCCATCCCGGCGTGGCCTTGTCGTACGTCATCGTCGTGAGCACGTGGTCGTAGATCGCCTTTGCCTGAGCCAGTGCACCCTTTTTTCCCGCTGTCACCTGATCGGCGAGACGGCGAATGCGCGGCGAGCTCGTCACCAGCCGGTCGTCGCGGAGATGGCGGCGCAACTCCTGTTGTGCCGGGGCGGCGGGCCGGATCCCACGGAACGTCACTTCCTGCCGCCTGGCCTGGAAATGCAGTTCCAGCAGCTTCATTCCTTCAGACGGATTCTCGATCTCGGCATAGAGATACTCGTTTCCGAACTCCTTCTCCGAGTGACGCGTCCATTTGTAGGGGGACTCGATGTGCAGGCCTGCGATCGTCTGATCGCCGGTGCTCTCGGGCAGCGGAACCCAGACTCGGATTCTGTCCGTGTTATCAGGGATGGCGGAGAGGCGGGCGACGAAGGTGGCCTCGACGTTTCGCACATTCGCGGCGACCGCCGTGTACGAGAACGGCAGGAGAAGCAGAACGAGCGCAGCCCTGAAGTGCATGACGCGTTGCAGTCTGCCCACTTCAGTTCCTCGATTCAATGGGATTCGACGGGATGAGCGTCGCCCGTTACCGTCAACGCCGGCGACCGGCGGCGGGTGCAAGCGCTCAGTACACTCCCTGGAAGTTGGTGTCCGGCTCCGTCAATCGTTGTCAGTTGCCGGTTGTCTGCCATTGCTCGAAGTCGCCAGCTCGAGCAGCTTCGTCACCGTATTCCAGTTGCGCGCCGTGCCCGTCACGCCCAGCTTCTTCTCCAGCGGCAGGTTCGCCAGCTTCGAGCGTGCGGGGCCGGCGCCGTCGCCGTAGTAGATGTAGAGCTCGCGCCCCTCGAGGTGTACTTCCTCCGGAAACGCTTCGCAGGCGGCGAGGAATGCGGCACGGCTGGCGGCCGGCGGCGTGTCGCTGAGGAACGTGATCATCATCCGCTTCGGCTCGCGCATCGGTCCGACCGGAAACGGATTCGCGGCGATCGCCGCGCGCAATTCGCCGGGCGTGCGCACGACCACGCGCACGTCGAGACCTGCACTCCTGCGAATCCCGTCCTCGATCTTCTTCGCCAGATTCGACGGCGAGCGCGCGTCGAAGATCACGTTGCCGCTGTTCACGTACGTCTGCACGTTCGTGAAGCCGGCCGCTTCACAGATCGCCTTCAGGTCGCTCATCTTCAGCGGGTTGTTCCCGCCGACGTTGATCCCGCGAACCAGTCCGATGTACTTCGGCATGCGGCGGAATTGTAGCCGCGAGCGTCGTCCGTCCCAACGCGATCGAGCGCGCCAGCCGCGGCAGGGCGTATGACAAGAAATGACTCTAATACCTGCCTGACCGGTGTTGCGTATAACAAATGTTGAGAGGCAGTCATCGGGCCGTTCGCCGACCTCTTCTCACGGAAAGGATCACAAATGACGGACTCAATTCTGTTTTGGAACACCGTCGCACTCGAAGCGGTGCGCGTCAGTCACACCGACCCGGACAAGAGGCAGCAGAACGGGCCGACTTTATCGGCCAGGGCGTTGGGGATCGTGCACCTGGCGATGTACGACGCTTACGCGGGGGTCGTCGGAGGGGCGGGGTTCCCGCGCTATCTCAACCCTGTACCACCGCTGCCGCCCCCGGGGACGTCGCCGGCCGATGCCGTGGCGGGTGCCGCCCAGATCACGCTCATCGCGCTCTATCCCGCCCAGACCGACTACTTCAACGCACAACTGGCCATCTTCGACTTTACGAACACGAGCTTCGTCTTCGGCCGGAATGTCGGCAATGCGATCCTGGGGCTTCGCGCGAACGACATGGACGCGCGCGACTGCGGCTATCGGACCTCGAACGACCGCGGCCGGCACCGCCGCGATCCGGACAACCCCGGCCAGGGCTTTCACGCCCCGTTCTACGGGGCCCAGAACAGGGGCTTTGCCATCTCCACGAGGCATACCCTGAACCCGCCGCCGTTCGGCGACGGCATCGATCCGGACTACCTGCTCGCTCTTCGGAACGTGCGGGCCAAGGGCATCCGGCCCGACCTGACCGCCACGTTGCCCGACACCCTGTTCGCCGACCGGAGAACGCCGGAAGAGACGCTGACGGGCATCTACTGGGCGTTCGATGGCGCGAACCGTCTGGGAACGCCGCCGCGCCTCTACAACCAGATCGTCCGCAACGTGGCCGTTGTGCAGGGCAACAACGAGGGACAGAACGCGCGCCTGTTCGCCTTCATCAACGCCGCGATGGCCGACGCCGGAATACTCGCCTGGGAGCAGAAGTATTGCCACGACTTCTGGCGGCCGGTGGTCGCCATCCGCGAGCACGACGAGACCCTCGGGCCGGCGGCTCTGCACGCCGTGGCCGCCGACTTCAACGATGCCGATCCCGGATGGCTGCCGCTGGGAGCGCCGAGCACGAACTCGCCCGGGGTGAAAAACTTCACGCCCGATTTTCCCGCCTATCCTTCGGGGCACGCCACGTTCGGAGCGGCCGCCTTCCACATTACCCGGATGTTCTACGGCATCGCCGCGAACGACAAGAGCGACGACACCCTGTTTCAGGGGGGCGGTCCTTTCAACATCCCGGCCTGGTTCGTCTCCGAAGAATTGAACGGCGGCAACCGGGACAACGACGGGACGGTACGCCCGCGCCACACACGGTTATTCCCCGGCGGTCTGTGGCAGATGATCGTCGAGAACGCGCTTAGCCGGATTCGGCTCGGCGTACACTTCATCTTCGACGCCTTCGACTTCACCGAGGACGAGAACGGAGAGCTGGTCCCCGACTTCACCGACGAGAACATCGGCGGCGTCGGTCTCGGCCTGCGAATCGCGAGAGACATCTTCGCCTCCGGCAGCGGCCTGGCGCCGAAACAGACCCCGGCCGCCAGCGCGGTCCCGCCGATCATCACCCCGGCCGCCAACTCGCCGCTACCCACGTCCCCCGCGCAACCCGCGAACGTCGGCGGTTGCGCGAACACACAGACTGCAGCGCTGACACTGGAGGAGGAGCCGGAAGCCGGCACCGACGCGGCAACGACCGTTCAGAGCCCGTTCCCGTCCGGAATCTCGAAGCAGGATCAGGATCAATCTTCCACTCCGGCCCAGGGCGCATGGCCCTCCGGAATCTCCGAGAAGTAAGCATCGACTCGATCGGAGGCGGCGGTCCCGCCCCGGCACCGCCGTCTCCGAAATCGTCCCCGCACAAGAAGGAAGACGCGCTGCGTCTCGGCGCGGATGAAGTGGTGGTCTCGATCAATGCCGGAGAGATGCAGAAGCACGCCGGCAGCTTCGACTTCATTCTCGATACCCGTCTCGGCCGATCACGACGTCAACGCGTACCTGAACCTGCTCGCATCGACGGCCTCCGCTGCGGTCAGAACTTCGTTTTGCTCTCGGAGAAGAACGAAGGCCTGACCCCAGCAGGGCGCCTAGCGAGTCAGGCGGCGCCGGGTAGGGCTTTTCTTCCCGTGATCACACCCTTTGTGTAGGCTGCCAACGAGGATGTCGCGGATGCCGCGGAGGAACTGGGACACTCCGACCTCAATTCGACTGCGATCTACTTCCCAATCACCATCGCCGCCGCGCGAAAATTCATCGAAGAATGCTGCGATCAACGGAGATTGTGCGCAGCTAGGAGGACTTGCCATGCCCCAACCACCGAGTATCCTCAAAGCGGCAAGTCCCTACCCCCTTGGCCAGCGGCTACCAGCAATCGAGGGATTCGAGAAGATCCGACAGCTCTCTTTCCGACCTAGACCGACTAGTCGGATTCGAAAAGTCGATCCGTTGCACAACGTCCCGCTGGGCGGGAGTGATTGCCGGCGACTGTAGCAACATTCTTGCTCTATCTTCATCTTGGGGCACACCACCGGCCCCTTCGTAGAAGCAGATGGCAAGATAGATAGTTGCGCACGGATTTCCTTGGTCGTGTGCCTTCAACAGGAGATCGATGCCGCGTGGCTCATCCTTGGCGACAACGCCACGGCCCGACTGCAACATGAACCCGAAGAGCCACAGAGCCTCTGGGTCTTGGTTCTCCGCGGCCTTGCTTAGCCACTTGACTTGCTGATCGGGATCGCGCGGCATCCCGTCGCCACGTGCGTACATTCCTGCAAGACGAACCTGTGCGCCAGCATGCCCAAGCTCAGCAGCACGAAGTCGCCAGGCTGCGGATTTCTCACGATCCTTCGGCACACACTCGCCGAAGTAGTACAACCTGCCTAGCTCGAATCCTGCCTCCGGGACCGCGGATTCTGCTGCTTTGTGAAGCCAGGTGAGTGCCGCGCTACAATCGCGCGGGATGGCACCTTGGAGATATAGCAAGCCTAAGTTCAATTGCGCGTAATCATCATTCTGCTGCGCGGCTTTCAAAAACCACACTTCGGCGTTCTGGCGAGGTTCCGAAGTCCCGTATCCGTTCAGAATCATGACCCCTAGATTGGTTTGCGCGGCCGCCTCGCCAGCTTCAGCTGCGGATCGAAAGTGACCTATCGCCGTCTCGTAGTCCTTTCGCTTCATTGCGAGTTTTCCTGCCTGAAACTCTGCGCTTCGCGTCTCCGTGGGTATCGGCGGGTCTTCGACATCGAGATTGATCTCAATCGGAGCGCGGCGCGGCGCGACAGCTCCGGGGCCACGGTCGACGGTTTCCTGCCTTTCTGCGGAACAAGCGACGACAATCAGAAAAACCAACGAAACGAGATATGTTGGCGACACTTTCATCTGCTCAGTCCCCTGCTCACCGTTGACCACGGCCCTTCGGCCCTTACTTTAAGGAGTGACGGCGTGAGAGAAGTCCTTACCCTCGCGCGCAGAAAAAACATGCTTGGTTCGGTTAGGGCCGACGGCTCTTCGGCACACGTTGGTCCACGGGGGACCGCAAGGGGTCACACCTTCGCTTTTCGGCAGAAGAACGAAGGTATAACTCCACCACGCCCCCGAAGACGATGACGATAGCTCTTATTCCGGAGAACGCGGTACTCGTCGTCGAGATGCTCGATGATCATGACGACGTGCAGAACGTCTGATCCAACTTCGACATCCCCGCGGAGATGATGGAGACCGCGTAAGGGTAGGGAAGTCCCGACGTCCGTCACACCTGATTGAGATGGACATCTTTCTCTTCCGTAGTGGACAGCAGTTCGGGCCGTACTCGCTGGAATGGCTTGAGGCGTTTCTGGCCGAAGGGGCCGTGAGCGCCGACGACCTAGCGTGGATGCCTGGGCGCGAGGGATGGGTACCGCTACATGTGTTGCTGGCAGAGATGCGGCCCGCGCCGGTTCCAGTAGCGGAGCCGGCTCTGCAGCTTCCGGAGCCGGTTCCCGGGCCGCCGGTGCAGCCGATGACTCAGGAGACGCCGGTCGACCAAGCTCCGCCGGTTCGCGCGCGGCCGGGGATCGCGACCCGCATCTCGTGGCGCAGCGTGGCGGCTGTGGGCACCGGCCTCGCGCTCCTCATCGTCCTCATTCTGCTGATGAACGTGCCTGAGCATGCCTCGATCGCGAGGAACGGCGACCACTGGCTGCGACCGCACGACGGCTACACCTTCGTCGACGCGAACGATCCGTTCAACTGGCAGGTGCAGTGGACGCCGGGAAGGCCGAGTGAGACGCGGGCGAGCATGCTCGCAGGCAGCACACCGGGCACGTGGGACCTCGCGCCCGGTTACGAGCAGCCAGGGGGCGGAGGCGATCCGGTCTGGACGCCCTACAAGCGCGAGCCGGCGTATCCGAACGTCGCGGCCGGAAGCAAGCCTGGAACGTGGATTCCGTATCCGGGTTACGTGTTCGTCGGCTCCGCGACAGCGCCTATCGTCGAATGGCGCACCGGCATCCAGTTGCCGCACATGACCTCGGGCACGAAACAGAATCACTGGCGCTTCGACGAAGGCTATGACTTCGCCCCTGATTCGACCGACGCCAACCCGAAAGCGGCCTGGTCTCCGGGCGAGCGTCATTCCGACTATCCGCGTGTGTATGCGGCCCGGGAGGAAGGTTACTGGCATGCGGATGAAGGCTATCGCTTCGCGACGTCGGGCGACCTCACCACCTTCAGCCCGGCGCAAACGGCGGCGATGTGGCACGCGGCTGGTGAGATCGACCGGGCCACGAATGGGATCCGGTGCACGTCCAATGGCGTGATCCTGGCCGTCATCGAACGGGCGCGCGATCAGTACGCCGCCCTCGACACCACCGACGTACACCCGCTATTGGCGCAGCACGTCGCAGCCGCACACGACACGCTCAGCAGTACCGCCAAATCGATGAACGCCTGCGCAGTCGTCGATGTCGCGCCGGAAGGCGTCGGCCTCGGCGCGGCGGCGTATTGCTTCTTCCAGTCGAAGAAAAGTTGGAACCAGTGCATGGCCGATCTGGAGACGTTCCGCGATGTCGTCGGCGCTGCAGGAAAGATCGGCGATGCTGCGTGTGAGAACGTGATCCCGAACTTCGCCAAGCGCCGAACCGACCTTGCTCAGGGGCGTTACGCGCTGCAGCAGAGTTTCGAGTCGGACTACAAACTGCGACTAGCCTCGCCCACGGTGCTGGTGACCTGCCGCTGACGTGCGATTACCGGCGCGGACGGGCTATCTCTTTGCACAGGCCGGCGTCGATCCGGCGTCGGCCGGCCCTGTCGAGATCGTGGCCCGCAGCTCGCGTCGTCTGCGCGATCTGATCCGGCATTGGTGGACGCTGCTCGAGCCGGAGGTTAACGCCGGAGTCGTCGTGCCGATGATGGAAGAGGCGCTGGCGGCGTTCGCCGAACGCGCGGCGAAGACGCGTGGCCGAACGTTCTCGAAAAAGTGGGCCCTGGCCTGGTTCGACTGGAAGCCGCGGCTGCTGCAGACGCATAACGAGCAGGCGGTCGGTGAGCGCTTCGTGCTGGCCATGGAGCGCCTCGGCGTACTGGTCCGCCGCGGATCGTCGGACCTAGCGTTTTCACACGAGAGCCTGCACGAGCTCTACCTCGGCCTCGCGTTTCTGACGAACAACACGCTGCCGGGTGTGGTCACGGCCGGGCCGCGTCTGGCGCTCGAGCCGCTGAAAGTGCCGGAAGGACGGGCCGTGATCGCGCGGCTCAACCTCACCCCGGCAGAAGGACGCGCCGCCGCGCTGGCAGACGTCGCGCGCCGCAAGCTGCACGTGGCGGCTTGGTTTCTCTGGGGCGACGACGAGGCGCGCGCGGAGCACGGCGCGTGGCTAGCCGCGGAGATGCTGGGTGAATTCCAGTGGGCGCAGCGCAATGCGGAGCGGCAGTCACTCGAGTCGGCGCTGGCCAGTCTCGGCGCAGCGGCGTTGCCCGCTTGCCGGGCGCTGATCGATGCGCGGCAGGCGAATCTGCCGGCGTATCTCGCGGCCATCAACTTCGTCGAGCGGCACGGCGACAGCAGCGATCTGCCGCGCCTCCAGCAGATGGCGGGCGAGCCCTATCCGGGTCAGTGGGAGATTGACGTGCTCCGGCAACTGCTGCGCGATGCGGAGGCCAAGGTCGTCGATCCAGCCGCGCGCGAGCGATACTCGAGACAGGAGGCCGGGCAGATGGCGAAGGAGACGGCGGCGCTGGCGCTAAAGATCGCCGGCGCGGTCGCCTCGGAGGTCAACGAACCGTTTCCGGTGGGCCAGAACACCGTCCTGCATGTCGCCGGCGGACTCCTCGACGGCGTCGGCGACGCGGTGATGGAGGTGAGCCCGTCGGAGTTCTACGAGACGCAGCGAGCACTCCGAACGCTCCTGGCTCATCTCCCATCAGTCATCGAGCGGAGGAAGGTGGAGATCTATCGAATGGCGCCGCACGTGCGGGCAGCCGCCGAAGCGGCAATCCGCGCGCTGGCGTAGCTCATCGCGATACGGTCCACCGCATCCGCGATCACGTATTCCACTCGTACGCTTTGAGAGCGCACGAGTGGCCGCAGCCTGCACACTAGCGCCTCAGGACACGCTTTCCCCGGCCACGTCAGTGGTGGTCAGGACCCTTGGGCCGCTGTGATTCACTACTTCTGAAGGAGCTGCGCGAGATCTTCCTTGTCGAACACGGCGACGAGCGCGCTCACCTTGCAGTCCAGCGCGAGCGCGAGCCTGAGGAGCGTCCCCAGGTTCGGCTGCATGAGGCCGAGTTCGATCGCGCTGACGTGCGTCTGCGGAATGCCTGCGGTCTCCGCCAGTGCTTGTTGCGTCAATCGGCGCTTCGTTCGAAGTTCGCGAAGACGTTGTCCAAGGAGCAGACCGGCCGGCGTTGCTTCTTTCACAACGAGGTCTGACTCTTGACTTTCGAAGGAGGTGAATACATAATATTCTATGTAAGTGCAGGGTACTTCATAATGCTCGATCCAGCCCTCATTCAACGCATCCGCGCCATCTTCCTACATCACGAGTCGCGCGTCACGATCGCCGAGGGGGCGGGGATGCTCGGGTGGTCGCGCGCGGAGATGGACGCGGCGATCCGGGATGGCGAGATCGAGGTGGTCGAGACGTGCAGCGGGAAGAGGATCGAGCTGCGGGAGCTTGCGGCGTACGCGGTTCAGCAGTGGCCGCTGACGGCGATCGAGGAGGCGCTCGGGCGGGAGGCGGCGCTGGTTCTGCCGGAGGCGTTGCGGACGCGGAAGCTGACGGTTCGGCTGCCGCGGTATCAGATCGGGGCGTTGGAGGTCCTGGCCGGTGACGGGCGGGAGTCGGTGGAGGCGATGCTGACGCGGATGCTCGAGGAATTGGCGGAGCTGAATCAGGAACGGCTCGCGCGGGTCATCCCCGGGCTCGCGGAGGCGATGGCGTGGCCGGAGGCGGAACGCTCTTTAGAAAATCGACACGCCGCATCATCCGAAAGCCTACCCTCCGTCACTTTTCGTCGTCCAGATCCTTTCGCTCCCTCACACCCACCCACCCGCCGCTCAGGATGACGGGGGGAGGGATGGCGGAGGACAGGCCGTGTTCGTCTTCTGGACGCGTTCTGCCGGCCGGCGAGAGCGACCGCGCCCGCTGATCGACCTGGAGGTGATCGCACGGCGTGCATCGGCGTGTGCACGGCATGTTTTGGCGCGAACGCGGCGTGTTTCGGCGCGAACACGGCGTGTTCTGGTCCGAACACGCCATGTTTTGGTCCGAACGTGGCGTGTTTCGGTCCGAACACGTGTGTTTTGGCCTGAACACGGCGCGTTCTGGTCGGAACACGGCGTGTTCTCGTCGGAACGTGGTGTGTTTTGGTCCGAACACGGCGTGTTTCAGTCCGTGCACGGCGTGTTTTGGCTTGTGCATCGCCGTGACTCGGCGCGTGCACCCGCGGGAGATTGAAAGAATTCGCGGTTTCAGCAGGCGAAAGCAACCAATTATGGCGCATTCGCTGTTACAATCGCATTTTCCCTCTTGACAAATGACCGGACGCGGCGCAGGTTTTCCGGCGGCAGGAACGGTGAGTCTTAAGACGCATCCCAGTGCATGCCGGATTGGGCTCCTGGATCGTCCCCCGGACTCGTCCCTCGGAAGTGGATGGTGCCCCGCCGCGCTGTAGTGCGTGGTGAGCGATGCACCGGCTCATTGCCGAAGGAGACCGTACCGACGCCCTGGCAAGGTCGACGCGGCGTGTGACCCATGTCACCGTCCGTCCAACGTTGAGTTGAGCGCCAGCTCCTCCAAGACCTTGTCTGCTTCCGTAGACCGGACATCGTGCTGTCTGCGTTGTCCGGCCAGGCTCCCGAGGACCCACCGTGCAAACTGTGGCTCTCGGGGATCATCGACCGGATCGGCGAATTTTCCCCGCGAGGCGTCGCCGATTCATTTCTCCCTGGAAGGGGAAGGAGATCGAACGGATGTCGATCATCAGGAGCTCCACGAAGAAGGAAACCACCCCGGCGGCAACCGAGACCCCGCTCATGACGCCCGAGCAGTTCGTCGAACATACGCGAAGCCTGCATCCGCAGATCCCCGGGTTCGTGTTGTTGCCGAAGTCGCCGGAGCTGGTCAACGTCCGGCGCATCGCCAGGCTGGGCACGCAGATCGCGGAGGAGGGCATCGGCGCGATCGGAGCGTCGGAGGTCGTGCAGAGCGCGATCGGCCTGACGCCCGAGGAGATGCATGCGGCCGAGGATGAGATCGGGCGCTGGACGGTGGCCGAGAGCGAGGCGTTCAAGCTGTATCGCGGCGTCGCCGACGCCAACCTGATGCGCCGTCACCGCCTCGGACTGGCGCTGATGCAGGCGTACAACGTCAGCCGCCAGCTGGTCCGCCAGGAAGAGCACGCGCAACTCCTAACGCACGTCCAGCGGATCTTCCACGTGCGTAAAATGGCTCGCCGCCGGATCCAGCCGGCCGCCGAGCCGCAGACCCAGCCGCCGGTCGGAACCAAAGCCTGACCCGCGGACCCGCGGATCCGCGGACAAGCAGTACAGCAGTACAGACCGGGCGCGCTTCGCGCGCCCGGTCTCTTATCGGACGCGCCCGGCCCTGACGAACAGCGGGCATTCGAAGTGGCGGCGGCTCGCTGGATCGCCCCATCGACGGGCCAGCTCCGGCGCGATTTCATCGATTGCGTGCGTTCCCCGCTCCTGGAAGTAGCGCTGCGAAGCGGACCACGTATCGAGGAACGCGAGGAGCTCGTGAAGGTTCCAGTCGGCGGTCATGGCGAACGGCGGGACCGCGATTTCTTCGAACGGAAAGGGGAGCGTGGCGTAGCGGTCGTCGACGTACTGGATCCGCTCCGGCCAGAAGCCGGTCAGCACGTTCTCCAGGAAGTGATGCACGACCGGATCGCCGAACAGGCGCGCATAGGCGTCGGCGAAATCGCGAGGGCCGTACGAGAAGAGGGCGATGACGGCTTGCTTCTTGCCGACGCGATGCACCTCGCGATAGAAGCCGTCGAGCTCGAACCAATGCGCCGCCGCGGCAGCCGTGACCAGGGCCACCGAGGCATCGGCCAGCGATCCCGGGCCGGCCGCTTCATTGCGATACTCCACACGCTCGTGGCGAACGGCGTGCGCGAGCTGGTCGCTGCTGGCATCGGTGGCGACGATGTGGTCGAAATGATCCGCGAGGGCGACCGCGGCCTGGCCGTTGCCGGTGCCGGCATCCCAGGCCAGCAAGCGATCCGGCGCCACGGACGCCAGCCAGGTGAAGAGCTCGTCCGGATAGCGCGGCCGGTGCCGGGCATATGCATCGGCATGGCCGGAGAAATGATCTTCGTACGTCACGTCGCTCGCCTCGGGCGCAGGGAAGTAGCAGGGAGCGCCGGCGTGACGCCGGCACTCCAAAAGCGCAGCGCCGCGCGGGACGGATCAAGAAGTTCCCGTGCGGCGGCGACTGTGTGCTCCTCACCTCGGAGGAATCGGGACGAAAGAATGCTGACCCACGACTCGCGGAACGAAGACGGCGATGACATCCGGTTCGACGCCTCGACGCGGCGCAACATCGCCAGGGACAGCGTCCGGAACAGGGCTCGCTTCGGTGCCGTTGCCGGCAGCCATGGCGTTGGCTGCGGGACATGTGGTCGGGTCGCCATGCTCTTTACACGCCTTCAGGCAGTCCCTGTACCACGCCGCGGCGTCACCCGCGGGTACGCCGCTGTTCAACATGGTCCCGTAGGCATCCGTGCAGTCCTGGTCACAGCAACCGGACGCCTCGGCTTGTACGCCCGCCAGCAATAGCAAACCAGCGAATGCTGCAATCCTCACCACGATCTTCAATGTATTCATAACGCCCTCCTTCCGAAGTCGTTGCGCCAATGATAGGACGGGACCGAACGGTGCTGAATGGGGGCTTTCAGTTAATGGATACCTTCCCCCTTCCGTCATCCTGAGCGGCGTGTGGGCGGGTGTGAGGGAGCGAAAGGATCGGTACGACGAAAAGTGATCCGATGAGCACTTGCTCCCGAGGGCATGGTGGCGCGAATCTCACTTTTCGTCGCCCAGATCCTTTCGCTCCCTCACACCCGCCCACCCGCCGCTCAGGATGACGGAGGGGAGCAGCCTCCACTTAACTGAAGACCGTTGCCTTTAGGCCGGGTAGGCGTGGATGGATTTTCGAGCCCGCGTTAGCGGGCGACAGACGAGAAACGTGCCGACGGGTCTTTTCTGCCGCCCGCTCCGCGGGCTCACTTGGCGGGTGCTCGCAGTACCCGGCCTAAAGGCCGGGCCTACAGTTCTTTAGCTGCCTACGGCAGCGAAGAGTGGTGGTCTTCTGACAGCATTTTGTCCAGACCACCATCGGTGAATTGGGTGGGGAGGGTGTTCCCTGAGGCGTCCACGGTCAGATCGACGCCCAATCCCTGGCAGCCGCAGCAGTTAGGGCCGCTTTTACCCGTCTCAGTGGATTTTGGTGGACAGAAGTGGGTGCCAGTGGTACAAACTAGCCACGCATCAAGCGGAAAAGGCTCTACATATCGTGGAACTCAGCGTTTTGATGGGGCATGGCCCCGCGAAGATCGACGAGAAGGGTCGGCTGAAGGTTCCGGCGGGTTTCCGCAAGATCATTGAAGAGCGTTACGGCAGTGACTGCTTCATCACTTCGATGGACGGCGAACGCGCCCTGGTCTATCCGCTGGGGGTCTGGTTCGAGTTTCAGTCCCGGCTGGCGAAGGTTCCTTCGACTTCGACGGCGAAGACGAAGCTGCTGGAGCGGGTGAATTACTACGGGCAGGTGGCGACGATCGACGCGCAGGGGCGGGTGCTGGTTCCGCAGGTGCTCCGCGATGTGGCCGGCATCAGCGAGGACGTGGTGGTGCTCGGCAGCCAGGATCATCTGATCGTCTGGAACGAGCAGCGGATTCAGAAGCGGCTGTCGGAGCAACCTCTTTCCGAAGAAGACTTTAAGGAGCTAGAGCTCCACGGCGTGTGAGTTGCCAGGGATTCTGGCGATGAAACACGAGCCAGTTCTTTTAAGCGAAGTTCTCGAGTTCCTCGAGCCGAACCGTCCGGACGGGACGATCGTCGATGCGACGGTCGGTCTGGGCGGGCATTCGGAAGCGTTGCTGGAGCGGTATCCGGGGATCCGGTTGCTGGCCATCGATCGCGACCCCGAGGCGCTGGAGCGGTCCCGCGAGCGGCTGAGCCGTTTCGGAGACCGGGTGTCGCTCGTCCGCGGGCGCCACGAATCGCTCATTGACATTCTGAAGCAGTCGGAAGTGGACGCGATCAGCGGCCTGCTCGCCGATCTCGGCGTTTCGTCGATGCAACTCGACGACGCGGCCCGCGGGTTCTCGTTTCGTTTCGAGGGGCCGCTGGACATGCGCATGGGCGCCGAGGGGAGGAGCGCGGCGGAGCTGGTGAACGAGCTCGACGAGTACGAGCTGTTCCGGATCATCCGCGATTACGGCGAGGAGCCGTCGGCGCGGCGGATTACGGCGGCGATCGTCGCGGCGCGCGCGGAGGCTCCGATCGAGACGACGTCACGGCTTGCGGAGGTGATCCGCAGTGTGAAGAAGTCGCGGCCGCACGATATCGATCCGTCGACGCTGACGTTCCAGGCGCTGCGGATCGCGACGAATGAGGAGCTGGTCGGTCTGGACCGGTTCGTCGACGACGCGGTGAGCGTGCTGGAGAGCGGGGCACGGGCGGCGATCATCTCGTTCCACTCTCTGGAGGACCGGATCGTCAAGCGGGCGTTCCGCAGGCTCGAAGGGGAGTGCACCTGCCCGCCGAACATGCCGGTCTGCGGGTGCGGCGCGCAGGAGATCGTCGAGATTCTCACCGGAAGGCCGGTGACTGCTTCAGAGGAAGAGGAACAAAGGAATCCGCGAGCGCGCAGCGCGAAGCTGCGGGTGGCGGAAAAGATTTAGTTGTCGGTTGGATTTAGTTGTCGGTTGTCGGTTGTCGGTTGTCCGAACCTTTTACGCGAAAAGAGCTCAGACAAGGTCGAGAGCGAAGCGGAGGGCCCAAGGTCGTTTGTTGCGATTGTCACTGACTGGTCCGAAAGCACGAGAAGGGTTCGGATAACTGACAACGGACAACTGACAACAAGTCTGAAGCGAGAACGTCAGGCTACGCGGAGTCAACAAGCAAGGGTGAAGGTTGGGGAAGGGTCGGGTGTGTGTGCGGTAGGTGAGCTCGGGAGGGGTGGAGCGTGGAGCGTGGGTGTGTGTGGATGGCTCGTCGCATCGTACTTGTAGGCAGATCTTCACCCTTGTTCGTCGACTCCGCGCGTGGTGCCGGGAGGCACCGGCCGTCGCTGCAATGTCGCACCCCCGGTCATGTACTACACGCAGAAGAAACCGATCGAAAACACGCACATCGTTCGCGAGAGGGATCGCCAGCGAAACCGTGAGCTGCTCGCCGTCCTGTTTCTCGGCGTGCCGATCGGCTTTTTCCTGCTGCTCTTCACCTGGCAGAACCTCGAGGTGATTCGCCTCGGCCGCGAGGCGACGCGGCTCCAGAAAACCCTCAAAGACACCGAGGCCGCGCACAAGTCGCTGGAAGCGGAGCTCGACCGCCTGACTTCCTTCGAGACGGTCGAGACGCAGGCCACGCAGCTCGGCTTCGAGCCGACCGATCCGAAGAAGATCGTGATGGTGGAAGAGAACAGGGCCGAGGGCCTAGGGCCGAGGGCCGAGGGCCCACCCACCCCGGGTGCGCCGATTTCTGATTCGTCCTCCCTCGGCCCTCAGCCCTCGGCCCTTGGCCCTTCGTCTGGCCCTCGGCCCTCGGCCCTCGGCCCTTCGTCCGGAGGACGATGATGGGTTTGTCCCAGAAGCGTCTCCTGCAGATCTTCGCGGTCCTGGCGGCGTGGGCGCTGGTGGTCGTGTTCCGGCTCGGGCAGGTGCAGCTTGCGCGGCACGAGCATTACGTCGCGAAGGCGAAGCAGCAGCAGGAGTCGACGCTGGCGCTGAATCCGGTGCGCGGCTCGATCCTGGATACGCGCGGACGCGTGCTCGCCGAGAGCGTCGCGGCGGAGTCGATCTATGCCGACCCGCAGGCGGTCGTGAACCGGCGGGCGGCGGCGAAGGCGCTGGCGGGCATCCGCGGCATCGGCCTCACCGCGCGCGAGATCGAGGCGAAGCTGCGCGGCGACGGGAGCTTTTCGTGGATCGCGCGGCAGTTACCGCTCGAAGTGACCGCCGAGGCGAAGAAGCTCGCCTTGCCAGGGGTCTACTTCATGGAAGCGCACAGGCGCGCGTATCCGCGGGCGACCCTCGGCGCGAGCGTCCTCGGCTACGTCGGTCTCGACGGCAACGGGCTGGCCGGCATCGAGCAGACGTTCGAGAAGCACGTCAGCGGCAAGGCGGGGAAGGTCACGGTGCTGCGCGACGCGCGCCGCGGCGCGTATCTCCTCGGCGCGGACGGCCCGAACCGTCCGCACGACGGCAGCCACGTCGTCCTCACCATCGACGCGGTGGTGCAGTTCATCGCCGAGCGCGCGCTCGCGAAGGCGGTCACGGCGCGCCGCGCCCTCGGCGGTTCGGTCGTGGTCATGGATCCGAACAGCGGCGCCATCCTGGCGATGGCCTCCTATCCGACGTTCGACCCGAACCGCTTCCGCGAGTTCCCTGCGGCGTCGTGGAAGAACCGCGCGGTGCAGGATCTCTACGAGCCGGGGTCGACGTTCAAGATCATTACCGCTGCCGCGGGGCTCGAAGAGCGGCTGGTGACGCCGTCGCAGGTCATCGACTGCGGCAACGGCGCGATCACCATCGGCAACATCACCATCAGCGAGCACGACGACCATCGGTACGAGATGCTCTCGTTCGAGGACGTGATCGTGAAGTCGTCGAATGTCGGTACGGTCCGGGTCGGTCTCTCCCTCGGCCATGAGCGTTTCTACGGATGGATCCGCCGCTTCGGCTTCGGCGAGCGCGCCGGCGTCCCGCTTCCGGGCGAGTCGACGGGGCTGCTGCGGAAGACGGACCGCTGGACGCCGGTCTCGCCGGCCAGCATCTCGATCGGGCAGGAGATCGGGGTCACGCCGCTGCAGATCGTGCGCGCCGTGAGCGCGGTCGCGACGGGCGGCCTGATGGCCGAGCCGCGGATCGTGCAGCGCGTCGTCGATGACGAAGGGAAGACGGTCTACGAGCCGGCGCGCGGCGCTCCCCGGCGGGTGATGACGGAGAAGACGGCCGCGGTGTTGAACGAGATCCTGAAGGCGGTCGTCTCGCGCGGCACCGGCGACCAGGCCGCGCTCACCGAGCATGTCGTCGCCGGAAAGACCGGCACGGCGCAGAAGTCAGGCGGGCGCGGCGGCTACATGGCCGGGCACTATGTCGGCTCTTTCGTCGGGTACGTTCCGGCCGATCAGCCGAGGCTGACGATCCTGGTCGTCATCGACGATCCCCGAGGGGAACACTACGGCGGAGTGGTGGCCGCGCCGGCCTTCCGGGAGATCGCGGAGGCGACACTGCGTTATATGGGAGTGGCGCCGTCCATTCCTTCAAGAACAGTCGGTGTCGGACGCCCGTTGCTGGCGGCGATTTCGCAACCGCGGAGCTCCATTAGCCCGGCCGCCGCGGTCCCCGACCTGCGAGGCCTCGACGCACGTGCGGCAGTGGCGCGCGCGGTGGCGAGCGGACTGACGGTCCGGGCAATCGGAAGCGGAGTGGTGATCTCACAAGAGCCTCAACCGGGCGGAGCCCTGCCGGTCAGCCGGCGTATCACGCTGAAACTGTCGCCGTCGCAGGAGGTGCAAGGATGAAATTGTCCGAGCTCCTCCGCGATGTCCCCGTGCGCGCACAGAGCGGCGATACGGACGTCGACATCACGCTCGTCACGCCCGACTCGCGCATGGTCAAGCCGGGTGCGCTGTTCGTCGCCATCCCGGGGACGGCGAAAGACGGCAATGTCTTCATCCCGCAGGCGATCGAGCGGGGAGCGGCGGCGATCGTCGCGACGAACCCTCATGTCATCCCGAGCGTCGAGCGAGGGACCTGGGCGGGAGGGGAGGCGCAGCGTGTCCCCACCCACCCAGGTCCCTCGCTCGACGCTCGGGATGACAAAACACCGGCGATCGTTGTCGATGACGCGCGGGCGGCGCTGGCAATCGTCGCGGCCAACTTCTACGGCCGACCCGCGGACCAGCTCTCGCTGGTCGGCGTCACCGGTACCTCGGGGAAGACGACCACGGCGCGGATGCTCGAGTCGATCTTCGATGCAGGCGGGGAACCTGTGGGCCTCATCGGCACCATCGAATACCGCGCCGGCGACGAGCGGCTCGTCGCCGACCGCACCACGCCCGACGCGGTCGTGCTGCAGGAATGGTTCGCGAAGATGGTCGAGGCCGGCGTGGAGCACGCGGTGATGGAAGTGTCGTCGCACGCGCTCGCCTTGAAGCGGACGCACGGCGTGCGCTTTGCCGCGGCGGTCTTCACCAACCTCTCCCGCGAGCATTTCGACTTCCACAGAGACTTCGAGGACTACTTCGCGGCGAAGCGGATCCTCTTCGACCAGATCGACCGGACGCGGCAGACCTCGGTGGTCAACGTCGACGACGAGTACGGCCTGCGGCTGGCGCGGGAGCTCGGGGCGAACGCGATGACGTTCGGCCGCGACGCGAACGCCGACGTCCGTCCGGCGGACGATTTCACGATCGACGTCAACGGCCTGCACGGCACGGTGCGGACGCCGCAAGGGGACGTTCGCCTGGAATCGAACATCATCGGAACACCGAACCTCTATAACTGGCTCGGCGCCATCGGCGCGGCGCTCGTCGTAGGAATCCCGATCGCCCGGATCGAGGCGGGCATCCGCAGCCTCGACTCGGTGCGCGGGCGTTTCGAGCGGGTCGTCTCCGGCAACGGGCCGACGGTGATCGTCGACTACGCGCACAAGCCGGACGCGCTGGAGAAGCTGCTGCACGCGGTCCGCGACATCGCCGGCGAGCGGCGCCTGAAGATCGTCTTCGGCTGCGGGGGAGACCGCGACCGCGGCAAGCGCCCGCAGATGGGGGAGATCGCCGCCCGCCTGGCGGACGAGGTGATCGTCACCAGCGACAACCCGCGCAACGAGCAGCCGCAGGCCATCATCAACGAGATCGTGCAGGGGATTCCTGCCGGGAACTGCGTCCATCTCGTCGACCGGCGCGAGGCGATCTCCCGCACGATCGCCGAGGCGGACGACGACGACGTGATCGTCATCGCCGGCAAGGGACATGAGACGTACCAGGTCATCGCCGACCAGGTCATCCATTTCGACGACCGCGAGGAAGCGGAGCTCGCGCTGAAAAAGCGCAACGAGATATCAGCTTGAAATTCATGATGAAAACATCGTATGATTCAAAGCGTCCGATCAGGTGCCGCGTTCCGGCTTCGTCGGTCGGTTTCGGTGAGGGTGGACGGTGGTTCGCCGGGCAGTCTCTGGGGAAGGGGACGAACACAGGCGACGAAACGCGGCGAAGCCGGAAGGCGGCACGTGTGCCGGCGTTGCCGGCAAATGCAAAATGCAGAATGCAAAATGCAGAAAGCGTTCTGCATGAGCGTCCAGCCTTTTTCCATTTTGCATTTTGCATTTTGCATTTTGCATTTCCGGGGAGGCGTGCATGCCGCGCCTGACCTTCTCCCACCTGGCTGAGATGATCGGCGGGAAAGTCGTCAGCGGCGATCCCTCCGCGACGACGTCCTCCGTCATCATCGACTCCCGCGAGATCAAGCCCGAGGCGGTGTTCTTCGCCGTCAAAGGGGAGCGGCTCGATGGTCACGACTACGTCGCGCAGGCGCTGGAGAAGGGCGCCGTCGGCGCCGTCGTGTCTCGCGTGCCGGAGGGAATCGACAAAGCGATCATCCAGGTCGACGACACGACGAAGGCGCTGCAGCGGATGGCGTCGTCGATCCGCGACCGCTACGACGTGCTGCTCATCGGCATCACCGGCTCGGCCGGCAAGACCACGACCAAAGAGATGATTGCCACGCTGGTCTCCACCGAACGGCGGACGCACAAGTCGTGGGGGAACTTCAACAACCAGATCGGCGCGCCGCTCTGCCTCGACAACATGCCGGACGACGCGCAGGTGGTGGTCAGCGAGATGGGGATGAACCACGCCGGGGAGATCGCCGAGATCGCCGGGCTGATGCGTCCGGACATCGGTGTCTACACGAACGTCGCCCCGGTGCACATCGAGTTCTTCGGCACCATCGAAAAGATCGCCGCGGCGAAGCGGGAGCTGCTCGAGAACCTCAGGCCCGGCGGCACCGTGATCGTGAACAACGACAACGAGCACGTGGTCCGGATCAGCCGCGACTACGACGGGCCGAAGGTCACGTACGGTGTGACCAACGAGGCCGGCTACCGGGCCACGAACATCCGCGAGCGTGGCCTGCTCGGCACGCGCTTCACCCTGGTTGCGGAAGGTGCATCGCGAGAGCTGGAGCTGGTGCTGCCGGGCCGCCACAACCTCGACAACCTCCTCGCCGCCATCGCCACCGCGCGTGCGGCCGGTATCTCGTGGGAGGGAATCGAGCGCGGTGTCGCGGAGATCAAGCCGGCGTATCACCGGGGCGTCATCATCCCGTGCCGGGGCGCCACGATCTACGACGACACCTACAACTCCAACCCGTACGCGCTCGGCCGCACGCTCGAACTGATGACCCAGGCCGACGTTACTCTACCCGGACAGCCGCAAGCGGCTGTCCTACGCGGCCGCCGCATCGCCGTCATCGGCGACATGCTGGAGCTCGGCGAGCAGGAACTGCAGTTCCACCGCGATGCCGGCAAGGCCATTCCGCGGTCGATCGACGTCGTGGTCGGCGTCGGCAAGCGCGCGCCGGCGCTGCTCGACGGAGCCCGCGAGGCGGGGTTCACCGACTCCCAATTGCATCACTTCGCCAACGCCGAAGAGGCGGGCGAGTTTCTGAAGGGCGAGATCCGCGAGGGCGATCTCGTGTTGTTGAAGGGCAGCCGTGGAGTCGGTCTCGACAAGGCCGTCAAGATGCTGGAGGAGCAGAGTTGAGAACGCTCATCGCTCATCGCTCATCGTTCATCGCTCATCGGGGGAGGCACTAAGTGCTCTATCTGCTCCTCTTCAAGCTTCGCGACGTGTTCGTCGGCTTCAACGTCTTCCGCTACATCACGTTCCGGACGGCGTTCGCCGCGCTGACGGCGCTGCTGATCTCCTTCATCCTCGGACCCTGGCTGATCGAGCGGATGAAGCACATCAAGCTCGGCCAGTACATCCGCGAGGAAGGGCCGAAGTCGCACCAGGTGAAGGCGGGGACGCCGACGATGGGCGGCATCCTGATCAACGTCGCCATCCTGATCCCGACGATCCTCTGGGCCGACATCCGCAACCCGTATATCTGGATCATCCTCTTCGTGACGGCGTCGTACGCGGCGATCGGTTTCATCGACGACTACCGCAAGCTGGCGAAGAAGCGGAACCTCGGCCTGACGACGAAGGAGAAGTTCGGCGCGCAGTTCGGCGTGGCGCTGCTGGCGGCGCTGGCGATCGCCTACCTGCCGATGTTGAAGAACAATTACTCGACCGCGATCACCTTCCCGTTCATCAAGGACGTGGTGCTGAACCTCGGCCTGCTCTACATCCCGTTTGTGATGGTGGTGCTGGTCGGGGCGTCGAATGCGGTCAACCTTACCGACGGTCTCGACGGCCTGGCCATCGGCTCGACGCTCGTCGCCGCCGTGACGTACACCGCGCTGACGTATGCCGCGGGCCACGCGCGGATCGCCGACTATCTCCGCATTGCCTGGGTGCCGCAGACCGGCGAGCTGGCGGTCTTCTGCGGCGCGATGGTCGGGGCGTCGCTCGGCTTCCTCTGGTTCAACGCCCATCCGGCGGAGATCTTCATGGGAGACGTCGGCTCGCTGGCTCTCGGCGGCGCGATCGGCTGCCTGGCCGTCATGATCAAGCAGGAGATCCTGCTGGTCCTGGTCGGCGGCCTGTTCGTGATGGAAGCGCTGAGCGTGATCCTGCAGGTGGCGTCGTTCAAGCTCACCGGCCGGCGCATCTTCAAGATGTCGCCGCTGCACCATCACTTCGAGTTGTCGGGCTGGAAGGAAACGAAGGTCGTCGTGCGGTTCTGGATCATCGCGATCATGTTCGCGATGATCTCTTTGGCGACCTTGAAACTGAGATGAGCCGCACGTTAGTCATCGGAGCAGCGAAATCGGGCGTGGCCGCGGCGAACTTTCTCGCCGCGCGCGACGAGTCCGTCGTGTTGACGGACTCGAATGCCGCCCCTGCGCTGCCGTACGAGCTCGACCCGCGCGTGGAGCGGGCGTTCGGGCGCGATGACGACGGGCTGCTCGACGGCATCACCCGGATCGTGCTGAGCCCCGGCGTCCCGATGACCATCCCGCTGCTCGCCGAAGCCGGCGCGCGCGGGATTGTGGTGATGGGGGAGATCGAGCTGGCGTATCGCCACCTCAAGGGAACCGTCATCGCCGTCACCGGCTCGAACGGCAAGTCGACGACGACGGCGCTCATCGGCGAGATCCTCAAAGTGGCCGGGCGGCAGCCGATCGTGGCCGGCAACATCGGCGAGCCGCTGATCGCGTCGCTCGACCTGGAGCGACAGCGGACGTACGTCCTCGAACTGTCGTCCTTCCAGTTGGAAGCGATCGACACGTTTCGCGCGCATGTCGCGCTGCTGCTCAACATCACTCCCGACCACATGGACCGCTACCCGAGCTTCGACGGCTACGCGGCGGCGAAGTACCGGATCTTCCGCAACCAGGAAAGCGGCGACACGGCCATCGTCAACGGCACCGAGCGGCGCGAAGTCGCGCGCGAGTCGCACGTCCGGGTGTGGCGTTTCTCCGCCTTGAAGCGCGTCGACGACGGTGCGTGGCTCGACGGCGAAGAAATGGTTTTGCGGGTCGGCGGCGAGGAGCGGCGCATCCCGCGCGCGTCGCTGAAGCTGCAGGGGCAGGCGAACGCCGAGAACGCCCTCGCGGCGTGGCTGGCCGCGCGTGCGGTCGGTGTCGACGACATGGACGTCCAGATCGCCTTCGGCACGTTCGCCGGGCTGCCGCACCGGATGGTGCTGGTGCGCGAGCTCGACGGCGTCCGCTGGATCAACGACTCGAAGGGGACGAACGTCGATGCGACGCTGAAGTCGCTGGAAGGGTTCGATCCCGCGAGCGTGATCCTCATCCTCGGCGGCAAGGACAAGGCGGGGGAGTTCGAGCGGATGCGCGACCTCGTCAAGGACAAGACCCGCGCCGTGCTGACCATCGGCAAGGCGGCGGAGCGGATCGGCGAGGCGCTGAGCGGCTCCGCCGAGATCGTCGCCGCGGGAGACATGACGGAAGCCGTCCGCTGGGCGCGCGAGCATGCGCAAGCGGGAGAGACCGTCCTGCTCTCGCCGGCCTGCGCGAGCTTCGACCAGTTCCGCAACTTCGAGCATCGCGGCGAAGTCTTCGAAGAATTGGTGAGAGCGCTATGAGCCGCAAACTGACCTACGACACCTGGCTTTTCGGCACCGCGACGTTGATCGTCGTGGTCGGGCTGGTGATGATCTACAGCGCCTCGGCGATGATCGCCACGCAGCGCTTCGGGTATGGCCCGTATTACTTTTTGACGCGCCAGCTCGCGTTCCTGGTCGCCGGCTCGATTGCAATGCTGTTCCTGATGCACGTCAACCCGGCGATGCTGCAGAGCAAGCGGGTCGTCTACGGCGGCCTCGCCGTGGTGGCTCTCGGCCTGATCATCGCGCTGTTCCAGTCGCCCATCAACGGCACGCATCGCTGGATCCAGTTGCCGTGGTTTCAGCTGCAGCCGTCGGAGTTCGCCAAGCCGGCGATCATTCTCTTCATCGCATCGTTCCTGGCGCGGCGCGAGGAGCGGGTGAACGACCTCACCACCACGCTGCTGCCGGTCGGGTTCATCCTGGCGATGATCGCCGGGCTGGTGCTCCTCGGCCGCGACTTCGGCACGGCGACGACGCTCATCCTCGTCGCCTGCGGCATGATCTACGCGGCCGGAATCTCGGGACGGTACGTCGCCGTCATCGCCTGCGCGCTGGTGCCCCTCGGCGGCTATTTCGCGCTCAGCGCCGCGTACCGGCGCGAGCGGCTGCTGACGTTTCTCAATCCGGAGGCCGATCCGCTGGGGAAGGGCTTCCAGGCGATGCAGTCGCTGATCGCCCTCGGCACGGGCGGTTTTCCGGGGCTCGGGATCGGCAACGGCCGGCAGAAGCTGTTCTTCCTGCCGGAGCCGCACACCGACTTCATCTTCTCGATCGTCGGCGAGGAGCTCGGCTTCGCCGGCGCGCTGCTGCTGCTCGGTTCGTTCGCGCTGCTGGCGTGGCGCGGCTTCCGGATCGCGCGCTACAGCCAGGACCGGTTCGCGTTCTACGCGGCCATCGGCTGCACGCTGATGATCACCGTGCAGGCGCTGATCAACGTCAGCGTCACGCTTTGCCTGCTGCCGACCAAGGGACTGCCGCTGCCGCTGGTGAGCTACGGCGGGTCGTCGCTGATCGCCAGCCTCATGGCGGTCGGGCTGCTGCTCAACTTCTCTCAACAATCGGGCTAAAAACGAAAGGTGTCGTGATGGGCGAGCAGGGCGTGAAGACACTGATGATCGCGGGAGGCGGGACGGGGGGACACATCTACCCCGCCATCGCCATCGCGCGCGAATACGTGTCGCGCGATCCGAAGCACAAGGTCGTCTTCGTCGGCACCGAGAGAGGGCTGGAGAAGAACATCGTCCCGAAGGCCGGCTTCCCGCTCGAGTTCATCAACGTCGGCGGCTTGAAAGGGAAGGGCGGGCTCGACCTGCTGCGCAACGTCGCCCGCCTGCCGCTCGGCTTCATCGACGCCTGGCGCGCCGTCGGACGGCATCGCCCGAACGTCGTCCTCGGCGTCGGCGGCTATTCGTCCGGACCGGTGCTCGTCGCCGCGAAGCTGCGCGGCGTCCCGACGATCATCCATGAAGCGAACGCCTTTCCCGGCCTCGCCAACCGCGTCGTCGCCCGCTGGGTGACGGCCGTGGCCGTGGCGTTCAAAGAAGCGCTGTCGCGCATGAAGCGGCCGGACGGCGTCGTCACGGGCAACCCGATCCGCGCCGAATTCTTCGCGGCTCACAAGAAACCAGCCACCAGCAACAAGCAGCGCCTCCTGGTCTTCGGCGGCTCGCAGGGGTCGCGCATCCTGAACGACTCGATGTCGGGCGCGCTGCTCTTCCTGGCGCGGCTGAAGGACACCGTGGAGATCGTCCACCAGACCGGTCCGAACGAACTGGAGAAGGTGAAGACCGCCTACAAGCAGTCGGCGTTCGCGAATGCGCGGGTCGTCCCGTACCTCGACCCGATGGCGGACGAGATCGCGGCGGCGGACCTGGTCGTCTCCCGCGCGGGAGCGATGACGATCGGCGAACTGTCGGCGACCGGACGGGCGGCGATCCTCGTCCCGTTCAAGGATGCGACGAACAACCACCAGGAACTGAACGCCCGCGTCGTCGAGCGGGCCGGCGGCGCGACCGTCATCACCGAAGCCGAGTTGTCACCGGAGCGTCTGGCGGGAGCGATCTCGGAGGTTCTGGCCGATCCGCAGCGGGCGGCGCGGATGGGGACGGCGTCGAAGACGCTGGCCACGCCCGACGCAACTAAAAGTATCGTCGATTTAATCACCACAATTCAGAGAGATTAATTTAGAATTTCAAGAGATCAGATCAGAATGATTTTTGATCAAATAAGCACCATTCATTTCGTGGGCATCGGCGGGATCGGAATGAGTGGTCTCGCCGAGATCCTGGCGGGAGCCGGGATCACCGTCACGGGCTGCGATCTGAAGCGATCGCCGGCCACGGATCTCCTTTCCCGCCGCGGCATCTCCGTGACGTTCGGCCACGACCCGGCACACGTCCACGGGAACGACCTCGTGGTGATCACGTCGGCCGTTCGCGGCGAGCACCCCGAGGTCGATGCCGCACGGATGGCGGGCATCCGCATCATGAAGCGCGCCGAGGTGCTCGGCGCGGTCGTCAACGAAAAGCGCTCGATCGGCGTGGCCGGGACGCACGGCAAGACCAGCACCTCGGCGATGATCTCCATGGTCCTCGAAGAAGCGGGGCTCGACCCGACCGTCCTGGTGGGCGGCATGGTGCGCAACCTCGGCACGAACGCCAAGCGCGGCGCCGGCGAGTTCCTGGTCGTCGAGGCCGATGAATACGACCGCACCTTCCACCACCTCCACCCCGAGGTGGCCGTGGTCACGAACATGGAGGCGGACCACCTCGAGTACTACAAGAGCTTCGAGGCGATCATCGAAGCCTTCCGCATCTACGGCGGCGGCATCAAGCGCGGCGGCGTGATCATCGGCTGCTGCGACGACGAAAACGTCTCCCGCCTGCTCCGCCACGCCGAGGCGCGGGCGATCGGATACGGGCTGGGCGAAAAAGCGGACGTCCGCGCGGTGAATCTCGAGTTCAACGAGCGCGGCTCGTCGTTCGAGGTGCCGGGCATGGGCTTCTTCAAGCTCTTCATCCCCGGCACGCACAACGTGCAGAACGCGCTGGCCGCGATCGCGGTCGGCCGCCATCTCGGCATCGAGGCGAGCGTGATCTCCGCGGCGCTGGCGAAGTTCCTCGGCGTCGACCGCCGCTTCCAGATCCTCGGCGAGTATCACGGCGCGATCATCGTCGACGACTACGCGCACCATCCGACCGAGGTCCGGGCCACCCTCGAGGCGGCCCGCGGCGGCTATCCTAACCGCCGCATCGTGGCGCTCTTCCAGCCGCATCTCTACTCGCGCACGCGCGACTTCGCGCAGGAGTTCGGCGAGGCGATGGCCATCGCAGACGTGCCGATCGTCACCCCGATCTATGCCGCGCGCGAGCAGCCGTTCGAAGGAGTCTCCGCGCGGATGATCTCCGACGCCGTCGAGGGCGTGGAGTTCCTCGACCGCAGCAATTCGCAGATCGTCAACGAGATGCGCCGCCGCCTCGCGCCGAACGACATCTTCATCGTCATGGGCGCCGGCGACGTGCACGAGATCGCCGAACAGCTCGTGCGTAGGGAGGACGAGTGAGCTTCGACACCACCGCCTCCCGCTTTCTCCGCCCGGCTGACGTGGCCCGGCTGCGCCGCAACCAGCGCCGCATCCAGGTGCAGCGGCTGCTGGTCATCCTGCGCAATGCCGGCCTCGTGGCGACGCTGGCCGCCGGCGCAGTCTGGGCGTACCGGCACACGCAGTCGAACGAGCGTTTCGCCGTCCGGACGATCGAGGTCGACGGCGTGGTGCATACGCCGCGGGCCGCGCTCGACAAGACCACGCAGAGCTACGTCGGCCTCAATCTCTTTCAGATCGAGCTGGCCCGCGTGCAGAAGGATCTCAGCGGACCGGGCCTCGGCTGGGTCCACCGCATCGACATCGAGAAGAAGCTGCCCGACACGCTGCGCATCAAGATCACGGAACGGCAGCCGGTGGCGCTGGTCCGCTCCGGCGAGCGCCTGCTCTACGTCGACGCCGAGGGTGTCGGCTTCGCCGAGCTTTCGCCCGCCGCCGGAGACGACGACCTGCCGCTCATCAGCGACGCGGCGGGAACGGAGCTGCAGCGCACGGTCACGCTCCTGCGCGACCTGCGCGTGCGCGACCGCGAACTCTACTCGCGCATCTCCGAAATCTGGCCGATCGCGCCGCGCGGCTTCGCCATCTACGACCGCGAGCTCGGTGCGGTCGTCTACGTCAACGCGGAAGACGCGGCCGGCAAGTGGCGCGACCTCTATGCCGTCCTCCGCGCCGAGAACAACCCGAAGATCCAATACGCGGACCTCCGGTTCGCTGACCGAGTGATCGTGAAATCACTGGAGGCAACACATGCCCAGAACTGAAGACAAGTACATCGTCGCCCTCGACATCGGCACCTCGAAAGTCTGCGCGCTGGTCGGAGAGATCAACGACCGCGGACAGCTCGAGATCATCGGCAAGGGCACTTCGCCGATGAAAGGGACGCGGCGCGGCAACATCATCAACCTCGACCAGGCCATCGAGGCAGTGAAGAAGGCCGTCGACGAAGCCGAGGTGATGGCCGGGCTGCAGATCGAGACGGTGTACGTCGGCGTGTCCGGCGATCACATCCGCTCGGTCAACTCGCGCGGCGTCATCTCGGTGATGGGGAAGCACAAAGAGATCGGCCGCGAGGACATCGACCGGGTGATCGAAGCCTCCAAGTCGATCAACATCCCGGCCGAGCTGGAACTGCTGCACGTCATCCCGCGGGAGTTCGTCGTCGACGGACAGGACGGCATCCACGATCCCATCGGCATGACCGCCACGCGCCTCGAAGCCAACGTCCACATCGTCACCGGCGCGCGGACGCACGACCAGAACGTCCTCACCTGCGTCAACAAGGCCGGCATCGCCGTGCAGGAGCTCGTGCTCGAGCAACTCGCCGCCGCCGAGGCCGTGCTGACGCAGGACGAGCGCGAAATGGGAGTGCTGCTGATGGACATCGGCGGCGGCACGACCGGCTACGCGGTCTTCCTCGAAGGGAACGTCGTGCACACGAACGTGCTGCCGGTCGGAGCCGGCCACTTCACCAGCGACATCTCGGTCGTCCTGCGGACGCCGATGGAGGATGCGGAGCGGATCAAGAAGCGCCACGGCTGCGCGCTGGCCTCGCTGGTGACGGCGGACGACCCGATCGAAGTGCCGACCGTCGGCGGCCGGGCCCCGAAGATCCTCTCGCGCCACGAGCTCACCGGCATCCTCGAGCCGCGGGCGATGGAGATCGCGAAGCTGGTCTACCGCGACCTGGAGAAGGTCGGCCTGGACAAGGAGATCCGCAGCGGCGTCGTGCTGGTGGGGGGCGGCGCCGAGATGGAAGGAATGGTGGAGATGGTCGAGCAGGTGTTCGACCAGTCGGCGCGCAGGGGCGTGCCGCGCGGCTTCGGCGGACTGGCCGACACGGTCAGCACGCCCGACTGCGCGGCGGCGGCCGGTCTGCTGCTGTGGGGACTGCGCAATCAGACGAAAGTGCGGGCCCGGCGCCCGCGCAAGGGGTTGGGGAAGGTCGCGGATTCGTTCAAATCATGGTTCGCATGGTCATAACGTAAATATCTTTGAATCCGCACATCTAAATTGTTACTATTCCGGGAGACGGTTAATGATCACATTTGACGAACGACCTGGCGACAACGGGCTCGCGGTCACGCTCAGCGAAGAGCTGCACCTCGGCGCGAAGATCAAGGTCATTGGGGTTGGTGGGGGTGGTGGGAACGCCGTCAACCGGATGATCCAGGCCGGCATCAAAGGCGTCGAGTTTCTCGTCGCCAACACCGATGTCCAGGCCATGCGCAACGCACTCGCGCCGGTCAAGCTGCAGATCGGCGGCAAGCTCACCAAAGGCCTCGGCGCGGGAGCGAATCCCGACGTCGGCAAGCAGGCCGCACTCGAAGACACCGACCGGATCCTGGAGGCGCTCAGCGGCGCCGACATGATCTTCATCACCACCGGCATGGGCGGCGGCACCGGCACCGGCGCGGCGCCGATCATCGCGTCGCTGGCCGCGGAGCTGGGCGCGCTGACGGTGGCCGTGGTCACCAAGCCGTTCGGCTTCGAAGGGAAGCGCCGCCGGGTGCAGGCCGAGCACGGCATCCGCGCGCTGCGCGACAGCGTCGACACGCTGATCACCATCCCGAACGAGCGGCTGCTCAACTTCGTCGAGCGCGGCACGTCGCTCAGCGACGCCTTCAAGATCGCCGACGACATCCTGCGGCAGGCGGTGCAGGGCATCTCCGACCTCATCACCGTCCCGGGCGAGATCAACCTCGACTTCGCGGACGTGAAGACGATCATGCACGGCATGGGCATGGCGCTCATGGGCACCGGCGTGTCGTCCGGCGAGCACCGCGCCGTCGAGGCCGCGCAACGGGCGATCTCCTCGCCGCTGCTCGAAGAAGCGTCGATCGAAGGGGCCAAGGGCGTGCTGATCAACGTCACCGGCGGCCCGGACATGACGCTGTTCGAAGTGCACGAGGCGGCGTCGATCATCCAGGAAGCGGCCGACGAAGAGGCGAACATCATCTTCGGCACGGTCATCGATCCGCGGATGAAGGACGAAGTGAAGGTCACGGTCATCGCCACCGGCTTCGACGCGGCCACCAAGGGATTGCTGAACGCGCGCGGCGAGTCGCTGTCGCACGGGCATCAGGGGAATCCGCCGTCTTCGACGCGCGTGCCGATGGAACGCCAGTCGCCGTACCGTCCGTTTGCGCCGCGGGAGATCGCCGCGCAGCACGACGCCGAGCCGGCCCAGCCGCCGCAGGTCGGCGCCGAGGGAGAGATCTACGACCCGCCCTTTTTTCGCAAAGGATTCACCCGCGCCGACGGCTCCGGAGGTTTCGGACCGATGGCGTCGAATGATTTCGGCAATGACCTCGATATTCCGACGGTGATTCGTAATCTGAGCGACTAACCCCCGCTCAGCGGCGCGCCCCTCAGCGCGCCACACGCGATCCAGGGGTGAGGGCCCCGGGATCACCTGCTCCGGGTGGGGGCGCGGTTCTTCCGACCGCGTCCCCACTTTCTTTTTGGGAGTGACAAACAAAAAAGCCGCCCGCGCTTGCGCGCGGGCGGCCGAAGAAAAGCGTGTCTGCAACTTACTTCTGCGCGCTCAGCTCGTCGACCTTCTTCGACAGCTCGTCGATGGTCTTCTGCTGTTCCTGGACGACCTTGGTCAGGGTGGCCACGATGTCCATCGGGCTGAGGTAGCGGCGGTCGTACTCCTGGGCGACGATCGTCGGAACTTCCTCGGCGATGAAGCCGACGTACGGCTCGCTCTCGTTCTTGTACTTGTAGGTCACCGGCTTGAGGGCGGCCACCGCGGCCTTCGCGTCGTCGGCGGACAGCTCGTGGATGTTCTCTTTGAACGTGCGGCTGGAGCCGTTCGTCCAGACGCCGCCGTCGGTCACGTGCGCGCCGTTGCCGTTGCTGGTCGACGTGCCGACCACCAGTTGGAACGCCGGGTTGGAGGTGGCGATGCCGACGCGGCCGTTCGCATTGATGCGCATGCGCTCGGCCTGGTTGCCGTCGTTCGTCGTGTGGAAGGTCATGAACGCGTCCTGGTTGGTGGTGGTGGTGTCCCAGGGCGAGATGGAGTTGGCGGCGATGCGGGTCATGGCCTTGTACGCGCCGCCGGCGCCGCCGGTGACGGAGCCGAACTCGATCGCGGCGGTGTTGGTGCCGGAGGTGCCGCCGTTGGCGCCCTGGATGGACACCTGCGCCGCCGTGGTCGCGGTATCGCTCGTGTCGACGACGTGGAGACGCTTGACCGGGGAGGCGGTGCCGACGCCGACGTCACCGTCGGCGGAGATGTCGATGGAGCTGGTCGGCGCGCCCGGACGGATGCGGAACGACAGGCGCGAGCCGCCGGTCACGTCGCGGACGAAGAAGTTCGCCTCGTTCGCGCCGATGTCCCAGGTCTGGGCCGTGAAGCCGCCGGCGTTGGTCTGCTCGTAGCGCATGGCCGGAGTGTCGCTGGTGGTGATGTGCAGGTCGAGGCTCGGCGCGCTCTGCTGGAAACCGATGTTGCCGGTGCTGTCGACGTAGAGGGCGTTCGACGGGGCGCCGGCTTCGGCGACGACGATGTTGCGGGCCGCCGTCGAATCCTCGAGGGCCATGAAGTTCCCGCCGCCGCTGCCGCTGTCATTGGCGATGAAGCGCCAGTCGTTGGCCGGGAAACCGGCCGACGTCGACGTGTCCTCGAAGTGGATGCGGAGGTTGTTCTCCTTCAGGCGCAGTGTGTCGAAGCCGAAGCTTTCGCCGTCGACGCAGTCGAAGCCGGTGCAGGTGCTGCTCTGCACGATGAGGTCATCCGGGATGACCTGGTCGAGCGTGGTCGGAGTGCCCGGACGGGCGTTGGTCGAGATACCACGGCTGCCGGCGCTCACTGAGTCGTTGGCGTCCGACTCGGTGCCGTCCGGCGAGACGATGGAGTTGCCGGAGATGGTGAAGGAGCCCGACTGCACGACCTCGGGGCCGATCTTCGCGTCCTTCTTGATCTTCTTGATGGCCTCGTCGTCGCTGTTGGCGCGGGCTTCGGCCAGCTTTTTCTTCGTATCGGAGGAGATCTTCTGCTCGACGCGCAGCTCGTAGTTGTACGAGCCGTCTTCGGCCGCGCCGCCTAGGTCGAGAATGCGGAAGCTCGGGTTCTTGCCCGAGTTGAACTCTTTCACGTAGGTGTCGCCGCTCGGCGACAGGACCCGCAGAGTGATGCGCTCATGGCCGCTGACCTGGACCTGCCATTCGATCTGCGACCCTCCGCCCGACGGGCGGCCCACTTCATTCTTGGCGTACGCTCCGACCGCGAGCGTCAGAGCCATCGTAACGACGAAAATCCTGGAAAGTAATGACCGATTCGACATGAGTTCCTCCTGATCAAATTGGACGAGAAAGCGACGGCGGGTTTACGCCGGCGCTGCGGATTACCCCGACCTCGGGAGCTGCGACCGTTTTTCTGAGTCAGACGCGGATGCGTAACTATAGGTCTGGGGTGGGGGCCCGTCCACTCAAAAACGGAAACGGGAAGAAGTGTCGCTACTCGGGAGGACTCACCTTTTACGAGTTTTACTTACTCCCACTCGATCGTGCTCGGCGGCTTCGACGAGACGTCGTACACCACCCGGTTGATCCCGCGGACCTCGTTCACGATCCGCCGCGACATCCGGTCCAGCACCTCGTGCGGCATCCGGTACCAGTCGGCGGTCATGAAGTCGGTCGTCGAGACGGCGCGGATCGCACAGACGTTCTCGTACGTCCGCTCGTCGCCCATCACCCCGACGCTGCGCACCGGCAGCAGCACGGCAAAGGCCTGGGAGATCTCGCGATAGAGGCCGGCGTTGCGGATCTCGTCGATCACGATCTCGTCGGCGTTCTGCAGGATCTCGACGCGCTCCGCGTTCACCTCGCCGAGGATGCGCACCGCCAGGCCGGGACCGGGGAAGGGGTGGCGCCAGACGAATTCCTCTTCGAGGCCGAGCTCGATGCCGAGCTGGCGCACCTCGTCCTTGAACAGCTCGCGCACCGGCTCGACGAGCCTGAGGCCCATCTTCTCCGGCAGCCCGCCGACGTTGTGGTGAGTCTTGATCACCGCCGACGGGCCCTTGATCGAGACCGACTCGATGACGTCCGGATAGAGGGTTCCCTGCATCAGGAACTCCACGCCGGCGATCTTCTTCGCCTCTTCCTCGAAGACGGCGATGAACTCGTTCCCGATCTTCTTCCGCTTGACCTCGGGGTCTTCAATCGTCGCCAGCCTCGCGTAAAAGCGCTGCCGCGCGTCGACCTGGATGAAGTGCAGTCCGAGGCGGTCGCTCAGGCGTGACCCGACCTGCACCGCCTCGTGCTTCCGGAGTACACCGTTGTCGACGAAGATCGCCGTGAGCTGGTCGCCGATCGCCTCCGCCACCAGCAGCGCGGCCACGGTCGAGTCGACGCCGCCGCTCACCGCCGCGATCACCTTCCGGTCGCCGACTTCCTGCCGGATCTCCTCGACCTTCCGGCGGCGGAAATCGCCGAGATCCCACGTCGGCTCGCAGCCGGCGATGTCGAACAGGAAGTTCTTCACGATCTGCCCTCCGGCCTCGCTGTGCGTGACCTCGGGGTGGAACTGGATGCCGTAGCAGCGCCGCTCGAGGTTCTCGAAGGCGGCGATCGGCGCGTTCGGCGAGGAGGCGGTGGTGGTGAACCCGGGAGGCCCGGCCAGGATGCGGTCGCCGTGGCTGGCCCAGACCCGCTGGTGCGCGGGGGTATCCGTGAAGAGGAGGGAATCAGTGGCAGTGACGTCGATCTCCGCCCGTCCGTACTCCCGCTCCGCCGCCGGCTCCACCTTGCCGTCGAGGAGGTAGGCGGTGAGCTGCATCCCGTAGCAGATGCCGAGGATCGGCACGCCGAGGTCGAAGACCTGGCGCGAGCAGTAGGGAGCGGTCTCCGAGTAGACCGACTCCGGCCCGCCGGAAAGGATGATCCCCTTCGGTGCCAGCTCCCGGATCTTCTCGATGGGATAGTCGAAGGGGTGGACCACCGAGTACACCCGGTTCTCCCGGACCCTCCGGGCGATCAACTGTGTGTACTGGGAACCGAAATCGAGAACGAGGACCGTTTGCGCTGCCTGCATCTGCGGGCATTGTAGTGGCGTTCGCGGGTCATTCGTCCCATCGGTCCCATTAGTCCCATAGGTCCCATGGGACGAATGGGACCTATGGGACCGATGGGACCTATGGGACTGAGGAGAGCTTCAGGTGGGGGAGGCCGCCGGTTGTTACGCCGGCGGCCCTGGGGGATGGGTGGTGGGCCTGGGCATCGCTGGGTTTGTGCAATGCGGCGGGTGTCTGTCGTTCTGATCAATAGGACGGTTCCCACGAAGAGAAGTTGCCCCGGCCGCGCGCATGTTCACAGAAATGAAAAGCGCCGGGAGGACCCGGCGCTCGACAGTCAACTCAGAAACGACCTACAGCAGGTTGCGGAGCTCCTTGCCTGGCTTGAAGCGGATGGTGTTGCCGGGTGGGATCTTCACTTCCACGCCCGTTTTGGGGTTCCGCCCGATCCCCTTCTTGCGCTGCTTGACCTGAAAGACGCCGAACCCGCGCAGCTCGATCCGCTGGCCGCGCGCAAGCGCGTTGCGCAGCCCTTCGATGACCGTATCGACCGCCTGGGCGGCCTTGACGCGGGAAATTTCCGAGGTCTCGGCGACTTTGTTGACGATGTCCGCCTTGATCATCGATATCCTCCGAAGGCGCTGATTATACGATGGTTGCACCCGAGCCTAACGACCGCCACCGGATCGACACATGGTTGAAGCTGGTCTGCCTGTTCAAGCACCGGGCGGATGCGACCGAGGCCTGCAAAGGCGGCCACGTGAAAATCAACGGCCAGCGCGTCAAACCGGCCGCCCCGGTCAAGGTCGGCGACCTGGTCGAGTTCTACCAGGCCGACCGCTTCCGCCGCGTCGTCGTGGAAGCCCTCCCGCTCGGCAACGTCTCCAAGGAGACGGCCCGCACCATGTACCTCGACGAATCGCCGGTGCAGGAAAAGCCCGACATTCTCACCCAGGTCTACCGCGACCGCGGGACCGGGCGGCCGACGAAGAAGGACCGGCGGGATATCGAGAAGGCGCGGCGGTGAGTTGATCGGACCTATGCCTGGAGGATAATGACCGCATGAATGCCAAAGCGTTCGCGCCTCCGTGGTTGTTCACGGTTGCCGAGTACCACCGCATGGCCGAGGCGGGGATCTTTACCGAAGACGCTCGCGTCGAGCTGATCGAAGGAGAGATTGTTGCGATGAGTCCGATCGGATCCCGTCATGCGGCGTGCGTCGACAGGATCGCGGCACTCGTGCGCGATCGCGTGTCAGGCGTAATCGTGCGCGTTCAGAATCCCATCCGGCTATCCGATCATTCCGAGCCGCAGCCGGATCTATCGCTCCTTCGCGCGCGCGATGATTTCTACGCTGCCGGGCATCCGGGACCGGAGGATGTTCTTCTCCTCATCGAAGTTGCCGACGCATCGGTGATGTACGACCGGAACACGAAGATTCCTCTTTATGCCCGGTCGGGAATCCGCGAGGTGTGGCTCGCCGACCTGGTGACGAACGTGGTGGAAGTGCATTCCGCCCCGGCGGGGAGCAGTTACTCGCAGATGCAACGATTCCAGAGGGGAGCAACCGTCACGTCGGCGCAGTTGCCGGAGCTTCGGATCGAAGCGGCGGAGATGCTCATCGGCTGAGCTCAGGGATTTTCGGCCCGGCAGCGACGACGCTGATTCGCGAGGCGATGTGTCCTATCCCGTCCTATCTCATGTTCACTGCCTAGACACTTTTATTTGACGCTCCGTACTGACTGCCACATACTAGTGCCGTCCCTCGGTCCAGGGCTCCGCTTCACCACAACTGAATACCCACATCAACGGAGGTCACTCGTGCGAGCTCTTCGCTTCTCGCTCCTCGTGTCTGCGCTCGTCGCGGCACTCTTCTCGTCGCCGCTGGCGGCGCAATGCCCGATGTCCACGGCCGCGCAGCCGTCGGCGTCATTCGACGCCAACGACATCGTGCTCATCGACGACTCGTTCCCGGCCGGTGTCACCATGGAAAGCCCCAGCCCGAACTGGACCGCCAGCCAGTTCGCCGACGGCTCCCAGTCGTTCGCCCATCCGACCGCGCCATCGGCGGGCAATCACTA
Organism: Thermoanaerobaculia bacterium; assembly: GCA_035629865.1. GTDB lineage: Bacteria > Acidobacteriota > Thermoanaerobaculia > Gp7-AA8 > Gp7-AA8 > QHVT01. Next base: position 64,336 of record DASPHC010000153.1, read on the forward strand.
CATGGGCTTTTACTCAATGAGCCCGGCGCAGCAGATCCACGCGGGCGACAAGCTGGTTGTCTACGTGCTGATCGACTCCTGTAACCCGGCCACGCAGATCGAGATCACCTGGAAGGGCAGTCTCGGCTGGAAGATCTTTTACTGGGGCACGAACGCCAACAACTCCATGAACTACGTCGGGCCGCTGCCCGCCGCCGGGAGTTGGGCGCGCCTGGAGGTCGACGCCGACACCTTCGGACTCGCGAGCTCGACCTACAACGGCATGACCTTCAACCACGTCGGCGGGCGGGTCTGGTTCGACCGCGCCGGCAAGAAGATCGTTCCGTGCTCGCTGCCGGCCGACCAGTCGCCGGCGGTCGCGCCGGGCGTGAACGACATCCCTCTCGTCGAGGATGCGTTCCCGGTGGGGACTACCGTGCCGTCTCCCGGCGCGTCGTGGGATACGACCGTGAAGCTGAGCGGTACGCAGTCCTTCTACCACCCGAATTCCGGCGGTACCGGGCATCACTACGTCTCCTTCAGCGGCGCGAGCCCCGCGCAGCAGATCGAGACGGGCGAGAAGCTGTTCGTCTACGGAATGATCGACTCGTGCGCGTTCGACCCGACCCAGCGCGTCGAGCTCACGTGGTACACGAGCCTCGGCTGGAAGACTTTCACCTGGGGCGGATCTGCCGTGAGCGGTGCCACGTACATGGGAGCGCTGCCGACTGCCGGCAAGTGGTTCCGCTTCGAGGTCGACGCCGATACGGCCGGCCTCGTGGGGGCCACCTACAACGGACTCTCGGTCAACAACATGGGCGGCAAGATGTGGTGGGACTTCGCCGGCAAGACGGTCGTTCCCTGCACCCCGGGGCAATCGAGCCCGGCCGCTCCGCTCACCGCGAACGACGTCCTGCTCGTCGATGACGCGTTCCCGGCCGGCGTGTCGGTACAGGCTCCCGGCGAGATCTGGGACACCAACGTGAAGATGTCCGGCACGAAGTCGTACACCCACCCCGCCGGCGCCGGCACCGGTCACCACTACATCTTCTTCCACGGTGTGAGTCCGGCCGAGCAGATCGAGGCCGGCGAGAAGCTGTTCGTCTACGTGCTTCTCGACTCCTGCGCGACGAATCCGACCCAGCGGCTCGAGCTCACCTGGACGACGAGCCTCGGCTGGAAGACCTTCACCTGGGGCGGCTCGGCCGTGAGCGGCGCCACCTACATGGGAGCGCTCCCGGCCGCCGGCCAGTGGGCGCGTCTCGAGGTCGATGCCGACGCAGCCGGTCTCGCGGGCGCCACCTACAACGGCCTGAGCGTCAACAACCTCGACGGCCGCGCGTGGTGGGACGCTGCCGGCAAGACCATCGTTCCCTGCTCGACGCAGACGCCGGGCACGCCGGTCGCCGCGCCGCTGTCCAGCGATGGCGTCTGGTTCGAGGACACCTTCCAGGCCCCGGGCATCGTCGACGCACCGGGCGCGCTGTGGGACACGACCCGCAACGTCAGCGGCAACGCATCGCTGACGATGCCGGCCGCCAGCTACAACGGCGACGGCCACAACTACATCTTCGCCCACGGCTACAACACCCCGCCGTTCCGAGTGAACGCGGACGACAAGCTGCTCTTCTACTACTCGGTCGACGAGTGCGACACGCCGCAGCAGATCATGGTCACCTGGACCTCCAGCAACGGCTATCGCACCGCCTACCTCGGCGATGCGCTGACGTTCAACAACACCATCCCGCGCATCGGCGACATCGGCGCGGGCGGGCAGTGGCATCGCGTGGAAGTCCCTGCCGCGACCCTCGGCCTGGCCGGTCATACGGTCAACGGTCTGAACGTCGACAGCTACGGCGGCCGGGTGTGGTTCGACCGCATCGGACGCGTCTGCCCGACGCCGGATCCGGTCGGCGGTACGCCGGACCCGGATGCCGCGGAGACGATCTGGATCGACGACGCCCTCCCGACCGGCGCGACGCAGGTCGGCGACGGCGCCTGGAGCACCGCCTACGCCGCCAGCGGCGGCCAGTCCATCGCCATCGACGGCGGCTATGGGATCTTCGAGCACGAGATCAACGGCGCCACGTCGACCCTCGTCGCGAACAGCGGCGAGTCCCTCTTCGCCTACGTCCTGATCAACGAGTGCAACCCGCCGAAGGAGCTCGTGCTCTCGTGGCGTGACGCGGTCACCGGCAACTGGAAGAGCGCTTTCTGGGGCACCGACACGCTCTACAGCAACGGCAACAACTCGCAGCTCGGCTTCTACCGCATGGGCGCGATTCCGAAAACGAATCGCTGGGTGAAGCTCGAGGTCAACCCGGACCGTCTCGGTCTCACCGGCGTCGCCATCGACGGCTTCAAGGTCGAGTCGGTCGACGGGCAGTTCTGGTTCGACCGCGTCGGCAAGTCGTCGCAGCCCGCCTGCGCCGGCCTCGACCCGGTGGCCAACACCTCCTGGATGTGGGACGAGATCCTCATGGGGGGCGATGACACCGCACCGGCCGGTGCCACGGTCAGCGCCAACTGGACCTGGGACAGCTCCCAGCAGGCCACCGGCACGTCGTCGCATACCGACGGCTTCAGCTTCGGCGCGCACGAGCACTCCTACACCGGCGCCAACGGCACCGCCTTCATCGAGTGGGACTACATGTCGGTGTGGGTGATGATCGACCCGTGCAACCCGGTACGCGAGATCATGCTCGGCACCAACAACCACTACGTCTCGTGGGGCGAGGACCTGCTGCCGGTTCCGTCCGGCGCGACCAAGTCGACGATCTGGTGGGAAGGGCTGCCGGAAGCCGGCACCTGGTACCGTCTGTGGTTCCCGGCGTACATGCTCGACATCGAGGGGACGACCGTCACCGAGTTCAGCTTCGCCGCCTACGACGGCCAGGTGTGGTTCGACCGTCTCGCGCGCATCGCCGCCTGGGCCGACGTCACCTCGATGACCGCCGACCAGCCGTCGCCGATCACCGCCGGCACCTCGATCACCTACACCACGACCGCCACGGGCGAGCCGCCGGTCGAGTACCGCTTCGAGCTCCGCAACCTCGCCACCAACACCTACACCGTGATGCAGGACTGGAGCACCACCAACACCTGGACCTGGACGCCCACCACGGCCGACGCGGGCAACTACTACGTCTACGGCATGGCCCGGAACGCCGGCTCGCAGTGGGAGTGGGAGGATTACGAAGTTCTCCCACTGACAGTGAATCCGTAGCAATCGCGAAAGGGGCCGGTCTCGACCGGCCCCTTTCATTTCCGCTCCGTCCCAGGCACTTCGATTGGCGCTTCTATTGGCGGACGCTCCAGTCGACGACCAGCGCCAGCACGGCGTAACGCCCCGCCTTCCCGGCGAGGGTCCAGAGGGAGAAGGGGAGGAAGGGCATGCGGGCGACGCCGGCAGCGACGACGATCGCATCGCCCAGCAGCGGTACCCACGAGAGCAACAGCGCGGGGGCGCCGTATTTGCGGATGAGCGCTGCCGCGCGCTCCATGCGGCGCACCGCACGCACGCTCCTGACCGCCTTCGATGCCGACATCGCCAGCGCGTACGTCGTGCAGGCGCCGAGATAGTTCCCCAGCGTGGCCACCATCACCGGCAGCGCCACCGCCTCGCGGCGGCCGACGACCACGGCCAGCGCCGGCTCCGATCCCAGCGGCAGGATCGTCGCGGCCAGAAAGCTCCAGAGGAAGAGGGTCAGCAGGTCCATCAGCAGGGATTACGCGCCGTTCGGCGCTCGCCTGCCGAATCGTATGCTCGAAGGAGAAACGGCCGCCCGGAACGATCGCGGCCGCGATTCCATTCCGGCGATACGCGCGGATCCGGAGGATGAACGGCCGTATGACGCGCGACCGCTCGTGATCGCGCACGATCAGATGGGTGCCCGGTGCCACTCCGCTGAGACGGCGGCGACGAAGCAGACGGTCCGCCGCCGCAAAGCACCCACGGAAGTAAACTTGACGCGACACTAGATGAAGCAGGAAGACGGCATCCGGGCGACGAACCAGGATTTCATCCGCTACGACCAGGTGGAGAAGCGCCAGAGCTATCACCTCGCCGAATCGGAGGGCGAGGACCAGTTCGACGACGACTTCGTCATCCGCACCTGCGACATGCGCAGCCCCACGTTCGCGCGCGATCTCGGCGATGCCTTGCGCGAGATCGGCTTCGCCATCCTCTCCGGCCACGGCGTCGACCCGGCGCTTTACGACGAGGCGGAAGTGAAGGTCGAGGAGATGTTCACGAGCCTCTCCATGGAGGAGAAGCTGCGCTACCGCGCGCAGCGCCACGGCTCGGTCAATCAGGGCTATTTCCCGATCAAGGAGACGAGCAACATGCATCCCGATCTGGTCGAGGGATGGGTGTTCTGCCGCCGCGCATTCGAAGGCGGCGATTTCTGGCCGATCGCCGAATACCAGACCTTCTTCGCAACGATCGTTGCCGCGCACGAGCCGCTGATCCTGCCGCTGATGCAGAGCCTTCTTCAATACCTCGGATGCGATCCGCATCTCTATGACGCGAAACTGACCGGCACCAACTTCGGACTCCGGCTGAATTACTACCCGCCGATGTCGGCCGGCGACGACGCGTCCGGCGCGGCGCGCCTGCTCGGCCACGAGGACGTCGACCTCTTCACCTTCCTCCCCGCACCGCGCGCCGAAGGCCTGCAGGTGCTCAATCGCCGCAACATGAAATGGGTCCGCGTGGCCGCCCCGCGCGGCACGATCATCCTCAATACCGGCGACTACATGCAGCGCATCAGCAACGACATCTTCCCGTCGACCACGCACCGCGTCAGCAAGCCGCGCGATGCCTCGCAGCGCCGCACTCCGCGCGTGTCGTTCCCGATGGCGGTCTACGTGTGGGAAGAGGAAGTGCTCGAGGTCCTGCCTTGCACCGGGCAGCCGAAATACCCGCCGGTGAAAGCGATCGAGTTCCACACGAGCATCACCAGCAAGTTCTATGGGGATGGTTACGCGGTGAAGGGGTAGTCAGGTGCGGCGGTATCGAAGGATGCCGTAGTTACTGCCGCACCGCGCGGCGCTTCGGGAACGTGCCGGCCGTGAGCTGCCAGGTGTGCGTCGCGGTCATCGACGATCGCAGCGGACGGACGAAGGGCGTGGCGTCGGCGACTTCGAGGCGGATCTCGTAGGAGCCGGCTGCGGTAGGCGTGAACGTGAAGGTGTCGCTGCCGCTCGCCATGACCGTACCGTTGACGGCCCAGTGGCGTTGAATCGTGCCGTTCTCCGTCTGCAGCGGCGCGACCGAGAAGGTGACGGGGTTGCCGAGGCTCGCGCTCAGCGGCGTCGAGGGCGCGGCGTTTTCGATCAGCTCGATCTTCTGCGGGGTGAACGACGTCCATCCTTCGTACAGCCGCAGCACGAAGGCCTGGCGGCAGACTTCGCAGAAGGGGATGGTGACGCCGCCGGTGCCGAAGGCGTTCATCAGGCATTGGAGCCGCGAGCGGTAGTAGCCGGTACTCCGGTAACGCGCTCCTTCGTAGAGGCCGATCGCATCGAGCTGATGGGGCGGCGTCGGGATGGGCGTCGCCGGTTCGACCCACGGCAACCACTTGAGACGGTCGCGCGCGGTGCCGTCCGTCGCATTCGGCTCGCACGGGCTGCGGCCGGCGACGTCGCTGCAGAACGTGGCGCCCGCCCACGGCGAGGTGTATTCGTCGGTGAGGCCGGAGAAGGAGTGCCCGAATTCGTGCTGGGCGATCTCGGTCCCCTGCATGTGCGTCGAAACCACCCAGATCGGACCGCCCGAGCCGCCGTAGGTGTCGTCGTTGACGATGACGCCGATGCGGTCCCACTCCGGATACGCGGCCGCGGCGTCGTAGACCTTCGAGACGTTGACCGTGACTCCGCGGAACGTGCCGTTGCCGCAGTACGTGGCATCGAAGGCGGTGCTGACCATCGTGCCGCGCTTCGGATCGTCGTTCGAAGTAGGGTCGGAGCAGAGCGGGTGGTCCGCACCCGGCTGCGCGGAGGGCGTGAACAGCGCGACGACGTTCACGAAGCCGGCATACTCGCGGTATGGCGAGATGGCGAAGAAATTCTGCGTGATCTTCCGCGCGTCGGCGAGGAACGTGTCGCGATCGGCGGCCGTGTAGCCGTCGCCGAGGAGGAGGAGGTCGAGGCGGTTGCGCGGATCGCCGGCAGTGCGGAGCGGAACGAGGTCGGCCGTCGATGCCGCCACGGTAGTTTGGATGTCGAAGGACGCGACCCTGTCTCCCCGCCGTTCGATCTCGAGCCGGCCGCGCTCTTCGTAAGGCAGACGCACGACGGCGGTCCGTGCGCCCTGTTGCCGCGACGCGGCGATCGCCCCGTGCACGCCATACTCGACACGCCAGGTGTCATCGATCGCGAGCGGCACGCGCGCTTTCTCGCGGCCATCGGCGACCAGGACCGCGTCCCACTCGGAGGAGGCGTCCACCGGCTCGATCGGCGCCGCCATCGTGACTCTGCGCATGTGAGAAACGGTGACGCCGCCGGAGTCGTTGACCTCGACGACGGCGTAGATACCGGTTGCGAAGAGCAGCGCCGCTGCGAGCACGATGCGATCGTAGCACCGGAGCGCCGGTCTTCGACCGGCCGGTCCGCCGACCTTCGGTCGGCAGTCTCTCGCGACAACTCTTCCCAGGACACTGCCGGCTGAAAGCCGGCGGACCGGCCGGTCGAAGACCGGCGCTCCGATTCGCCTACGCGTTCACGTACCTTCGCATGTCCACATTCGCGATCAGCCCGATGGCCATGAAGAACATCATCGTCGACGAGCCGCCGTAGGAGATCAGCGGCAGCGGGATGCCTGTCGTCGGGAGGATGCCGATCTGCATCGAGACGTTGATCAGGATGTGGAAGACGAAGAACATCGTCAGGCAGATGATGAGGAATGTCCCGCCTCGATCCCTCGCGTGTTTGGCGAAGGTCAGGGCCAGGATCACTAAATAGAGGTAGAGCCCCAGCACGACGATCACCCCCACGAATCCCCACTCCTCGCCGAGGACGGCGAAGATGAAGTCAGTGTGGTGCTCGGGGACGAAGCCGAATTTGCCCTGGGTGCCGTGGCGGAAGCCTTTTCCGTGGATGCCGCCGGAGCCGATGGCGATCTTTGCCTGCGTGACCTGGTAGCCGGAGCCGAGGGGGTCGCGCTCCGGGTTGAGGAAGATCATCACCCGCTCTTTCTGGTACGGCTTGAGGAAGAACGTCCAGCCGACCGGCAGGGCGATCACCGCCGCCAGGATCATCGCCATCCAGACCCGCGGACGGATGCCGCCGAAGAACATCGCTACCGCGATCAGGGGGAAGAACGAGGCCGCGGTGCCGAAGTCGGGCTGCACGATGATCAGGCCGACCGGCAGGGCGATGATGCCCATGGCGATCGCGAACGACCGGAGGTCGAGGTAGGCGCGGTCGTTCGAGTCGAAGTAGCGCGCCAGCATCAGCGCGGTGAAGACCTTCATGAACTCCGATGGCTGGAACTGGAAGCCGCCGATTCGGATCCACGACTTGACGTTCGCCGTCACCTGTCCCCACACCAGGAGGTAGATCAGCAGGATGATCCCGATGCCGTAGAGGATGGGGGCGATGTCGAACAGGACGTGGTAGTCGACCATCAGGATGATCAGGGCCAGCGCCAGGCCGATGGCCACCCAGAGCATCTGCCGCTTGAACGTACCGAGGTTCGGCTCGTTGAAGAAGGTGGCGCTGTAGACCAGCAGGCAGCCGACCATCGCCAGCACGACGGCAGTGCCGATGAAGTTCAGATCGACATTCGGGGTGGTACGGTCGCGGAAAATCATCGTGTCGTAGGTTATCGAGTCGAGGGGAGAGGCAGGTCGCCTTCCCTGATCTGCTCCAGGGTTGCGGGATTGCTGAGGTCGAGCCGCGAGCCGCCGACTTTGTCGCGGTAGCGCGCTTCGTAAAGCAGTTTCGCGAGCGGGGCCGCGTCGGCACCGCCGGCGCCGCCGTGCTCGACGAAGACGACCACGACCATCTGCGGGTTGTTCGCCGGGGCGAAGGACGCGAACCAGGCGTGGTCGCGATATTTGAACGGCAGGGAGCTCGCCTTGATCCACCCGGAGTAGGCGATGACCTGCACCGACCCGGTCTTGCCGGCTACGTCGAGGCCTTCGACCCGGGCGTTGCCGCCGGTGCCGCCCTGGGCGTTGACGACGTCCCAGAGGCCTTGGCGGACGGCTTTGAGCGCGGGAGGCGAGAGCTGGACTTCGTGGATGATCTTGCTCGGGACGCGGAAGCGTTTGTACGAGCCGTCCCGCTGCACGCGGTCGACGTAGCGGACGACGTGCGGCTGGAAGACTTTGCCGCCGTTCGCCACGGCGGCGGTCATGTTCGCGACCTGCAGCGGCGTGACGATGAGCGGACCCTGGCCGATGGAGACGGAGATGGTCTCGGAGGGATACCACTTGCGATTCTGCTTCGTCCGGGCCCACTCCACCGAGGGAACGAGGCCGGCGCGCTCGCCGTCGAGGTCGATGTGCGAGATCTCGCCGAACGTCAGCCGGTTCGCGTAGTCCTTGATCTTGTCGACGCCGAGGCGGGCACCGGTCTGGTAGAAGAAGATGTCGCAGGAGACCTTGAGCGCGCGCTCGACGTCCACCGAGCCGTGCCCTTCCTTCTTCCAGCAGCGGAACCGCCGGCCGAAGAAGACGCCGCTGCCGCCGCAACTGAAGTCGGTCTCCGGCCCCACCACCTCTTCGGAGAGTCCGGCCATGGCCATGACGATCTTGAAGACCGAGCCGGGCGAGTAGAGCCCCTGGATGGCCCGGTTGAGCTCGATCTTGAACGGGTTGCTGACGATGGTTTTCCAGACCTCGGGGTTGAAGCGTTTGGAGTAGACGTTCGGGTTGAAGGCCGGTGAGGAGACCATGGCCAGCACTTCACCGTTGCGGGGGTCGAGCACGACCGCGGCGCCGACCATTTCGTTCTCGGCGAAGTACTGTTCGGCGCGGCGCTGCAGCTCGAAGTCGACCGTCATGTAGATGTTGTCGCCCGGCACCGGGATCTGCCGCAGCGGGGAGTACTCGCTGAGGCGGCGGCCGTCGGCGTCGTACTCCCAGAACTCCGCGCCGTCCTTGCCGCGCAGGTACTGGTCGTACATCAGCTCCACGCCGCGCTTGCCGATCAGGTCGCCCTGTTCGAGCACCCTGTTCTGGGCGAGCTCCTTGTCGCCGACTTCACCGATGAAGCCGAGGACGTGCGCGGCCATGGTCCCGTACGGGTAATTGCGGCGCTGGATCGGTACGACGTTGACCTCCGGAAAGGCGATCGACTGCGCCTGGATCGTCGCCACCTGCGACATCGACAGGTCCTCGGCGATGGGGAAGGGTTGCGAGGCCGGCAGCTTGGCCGCCTCCTTGTCCCACCGGGCCGTCATCTCGGGGGCCGGCAACCCGAGGATCTGCGACAGGAACGCCTCGACCTTCTTGCGCCGTCCCTTGTCGGCCTTGACGAGCGGCTTCATCACCACGCGGTCGACCTGCAGCAGGTAGGCGGGCTGGTTGTCGGCCAGGATCTTCCCGGTGCGGTCCATGATCAGGCCGCGTTTGGCCGGGATCTCGATCTCCCGCAGGGCGTTGGCGTCGGAGAGGCCGCGGTACTTATCGGCCTGCACGCCCTGGACGAACCAGAACGAGCCCGCCAGGAAGACGAAGGCGGCCACGATGCTCCACAACACGGCGTTGATGCGGAACTGGAGGAACTTTTGGTCGTCGCGATAGACGCGCATATTGGGCCTTCCCCAGCAACCTCGTTACCAGGTGGCTTGCCGGCGGGTTGCTTCGATCGGTTCTTCGCGCAAAAAGAGTGTCAACAGTTGATAGACGAGCATGCCGAAGAGGAGCGTGAAGATGGTCTTGACGAGCAGGGCCTGCTCGAACATCTCGATGCGCTGCTTCAGCAGGATGTTGACGAGGATATAGATCACCAGCTCGTTGACGATCACCGCGCCGCCGAGGCAGGCGCCGAAGGCGAGCGTGCCGCGGAGCGCGAGGCGGGAGTTGATGTAGGCCACTACGTACGCGCAGACCGTCAGGGAGAAGGCGTGCAGGCCGAAGGGAGCGTTGGAGTACGCATCCTGGACGAAGCCCGCCACGACGCCGGCGACGATGGCGCCGAGGATGTTGCCGCCCATCGAGTAGTACACCACCAGGATGATGTACGGATTGAAGAACGCCAGCGCGTTCGGATAGAAGCTGTCGAGAAGGGAGTGGAGCGTCAGGGCGATCAGCAGGCCGATCGTGAACCGTAACCACCTCAAGGCGCGTACCTCACGACTGCAGGCGGGATTTTGCGGGTGTGGATGACGATGACTTCCTCGATCGTGCCGAAATCGACGGCCGGCTTGACGGTGATGGTCTTGAAAAGCGATTTCCCCGGCTCGGCCCGGACCACCTGCCCGATCGGGATGCCGCGCGGATAGACGCCGTCGATGCCGGCGGTGAGGATCCGGTCGCCGGCCTGCACGTCGGCCAGGGAGGGGATGTCGTGCATCAGGACGTTGGTCGCGCCGCTGCCGCGGACGACACCCTGCCGGCGGGTGCGCTCGATCAGCGATCCCACCGAGCAGTTGTTGTCGGTCAGCAACTGCACCTTGGCCAGGTCGTCGGTAGTCAGCACAACCCGGCCGAGGAGGCCGTTGGCGTTGGCGACGACGTCGTTGACCTGCACGCCGTCGTCGGAGCCGCGGTCGATGATGATCGACTTGAAGCGGCCGGCGGTGTCGAGCATGATCGTCTGGGCCATCGAAGTCTGCATGTCGAACTGCTCGGCGTAGGCGAGCAGGCTGCGCAGGCGCTTGAGGTCTCCATCGGACTGCTTGAGCTTGAGATTCTCGGTGGTGAGCGAGCCGACCTTGCGGCGCAGCTCCACGTTCTCGTTCACGGCCCGGCGCATGTCGAGATAGCCGTGGTGCATGTCCTGCGCGGAGCCGCCCAGCCAGTTCACGAACTTCGGGACGGGCGAGAAGATGGTCATCACCGTCCGCTCGAACATCGTGCGGGTCTCCCCGACGTAGCGGGTCTGCTGGCTGAAGCTCATCAGAACGAACAGCAGCGCGAGCACCACGATGAAGAGGAGCGTCGGGCGGCGGGGGATTACGTCTGTCGGGACTGCCATGGTTGTCGAGCGAGACTCAGCAGATTTCCTGCCAGAGAAAAGCGTTGTCGGTTGTCAGTTGTCGGTTGTCCGAACCGGTCTCGCCTGGGCGCCAGATTTCGCGAGTAACTTGACAAGGTTTGTGCGGCTCTCGGGTTGCCTGTCGTCCGGGCCAAAACGGTTCGGACAACTGACAACCGACAACCGATCAACGCTTTTAAGCTATTCGATCGAGATCTTCCGTAACAAATTGAAGTCCGTCAGCATCTGCCCGGTGCCCAGGGCCACGCAGGCCAGCGGGTCCTCGGCCAGGGTGACCGGCAGGCCGGTCTCTTCGCGGAGGCGCCGGTCGAGGTTCTTCAGCATCGAGCCGCCGCCGGCGATGATGATGCCTTTGTCCATGATGTCGGCGGAGAGCTCGGGCGGGGTGCGCTCGAGGGCCACCCGGACCGCTTCCACGATCGTGGCCACGGTCTCGGAGAGGGCCTCGCGGATCTCCTCGTCGCTCACCACGAGCGTCTTCGGCACGCCCTCGACCAGGTCGCGGCCCTTGATCTCCATGGTCATCTCTTCGTCGAGAGGAAAGGCCGAGCCGATCTCCATCTTGATCTGCTCCGCGGTGCGCTCACCGATCAGGAGGTTGTACTTGCGTTTGATGTACTGAATGATCGCGTCGTCCATCTCGTTGCCGGCCACGCGGACGGAGCGGGAGTAGACGATGCCGGCCAGGGAGATCACGGCCACGTCGGTCGTGCCGCCGCCGATGTCGACGATCATGTTGCCGGTCGGGTCCGTGATCGGCAGTCCGGCCCCGATGGCGGCGGCCATGGCCTGCTCGATGAGATAGACCTCGGTCGCGCCGGCGCGGAGGGCGGAGTCTTTGACCGCGCGCTTTTCGACCTGGGTGATCTCCGACGGTACGGAAATGACGATCCGGGGCTTCACCAGGAACCGGCGCCCGTGCGCCTTCTCGATGAAGTACTTGATCATCTTTTCCGTCACTTCGAAGTCGGCGATCACGCCGTCCTTCATCGGACGGATGGCGACGATGTTGCCCGGCGTGCGGCCGAGCATCTCCTTCGCTTCCTTGCCGACTGCTTCGACGTTGTTGTTGATCTTGTTGACCGCGACGATGGATGGTTCGCGGACCACGATTCCTTTGTTCTTTGCGTACACCAGGGTGTTCGCTGTCCCGAGATCGATCGCGAGATCGTTCGAGAACATCGAGAGAAGCGATTTCACAGCCATTCGTTTTGTCGTTTCCTTGCTTGAGTTTCCGTCAGGGGCCGGGGGCCCGCGGTGCAAAACGGGCACCAGAGGGGAGAGAGGAGTGTTTGCGGGACTGCCGACTACTCTTCCACGATCACGGCCTGCGATTGTACCGTTTGATTGCCCGCCGCATCGACGGCTTTGATCACGACCGTGTTCCGGCCGACTTTTTCGAGGGCGATCAGCTTCTGGAACGAGCCGCCCGACTCGACGTCGACTTCCTCGTCGTTGATGAACACGGTGGCCCCGGCCTCGGTGGTTCCGGCGATGGTGTAGTACTGGCCGCCGACGTGGAAGGGGAGCTTCATGGTCAGCGCCGGCGGGGTGCGGTCGGAGGCGGAGGACTTCGTGCCGCCGCCGCTCACCCGGAACCGCCGGAAGGTCGAGAACGGACCGACGTCGCCGTCCGCCCCGATCGCGGCCACGCGCCAGTAGAACGCCCCCTCCGAGGTCACCTGCGCCGTCGCGTTCGGCTTCGAGCGGCGGGTATTGATCTCCTGGGTCGAGAAGAGGCGGGAGCGCGAGACCTGCAGCATGTAGCCCCCCGTGGCGTCCGGACGGGCGTCCCAGATCAGCTCCACCTTCAGGTCCTGCGAGAGCTGGAAGACCTGGTTGTCTCCGGGAGAGAGCAGCGCCGGCGGCATGACCAGCTTCTTGACCGGTGAGATCGCTCCCTGCGGATTGCTGCTGACTTTCTCGCCGACGGCCACCCGAACGCCCGCGCCCCCCTTTTCGGGGGCCACCGAGGCCGCGCCGCGGGTGGCCACGACGTCGGTGGCCTGGGACTTGTTGACGCCGACCTGCGTGGTCGACTCGGAGTCGACGATGACGCGGGTTCCCGGCGTCCGGACCGTCGATTGCCCGTCAGAGGTGGCAACTTCGACCGAACCGATGCGCATCTGGACGGCGTGCGTCCGCTCGCTGGTCTGGGGGTTGAGCGCGGCGAAGATCTCCAGCAGCGCATTCGGACCGACGGTGTAGAGAGAGCCGTTGGTGAAGATCAGCTCCGCCGAGGCGCGGTCGCCGGTCTTGACCCAGTCGCCGTTGAGCAGCGCCACGCGGGGCTCGGCGTTCTTCCATTCACTGGAAGCGCTCTTCTGATACTCGACATCCCCCTCGACGGTGAGGAACTGGGCATCGCTGTCGAGGTCGGTCCCGCCGCTCATGGCCGCCCGGCTGATGGTCTGCGACTCGACCGCCGCATCGCGGGCCTGGTCGAAACGGCTGGCGGTGAGATGGCGGTTGGCCTCGTCGAGCTTCTGCTGCGCCCGGTTGAACTCATTCCGGTGGGCGTTGAAATCGGCCGAAGCGGCGAGAGAATTGAGCGCCTGCCGCGCATCCGCAACGGCCGACTCGGCATTGCTCTTCGGATTCCCCTTCTGGTTATGCCAGAACCAATACCCCGCCCCGGCGAGCAGAAGCAGAAGGACCACCAGACCGATCTGCTTGAGGCGATCGATCGAGATCAGATACCAGTCGATGTCCGCGCCGCTTTGTTTCTTCCGCGCCATTTGGGACCGCGTGGGATTTATAGCACAGGCTGCGCGGCGGCACCTGAGTGGCGGGAACTTGTTGTCGGTTGTCGGTTGTCAGTTGTCCGAACCGGTCGCGCCTGGACGTCAGCGGTCCCGAGAGGCAGCAGCTGGGGCGTCAACTTTAGGCCTGTGGCACGGCCCCTCACCCCGTCCGGCGCCTGAACTTCTAACAAACGCGCCCCGAATTGGATCATCGACGCATGCGCCACGCGCAGGCGCCGAACATCCCTCTCCCCGGCGGGGGGAGAGGGGCAACAAAGCTCGGGCGACGAAGCGTAACTTGTTCAAACCACAGAGGTGTTGCCCCTCGCCCCTGTATAGGGGAGAGGGATGCCGGGCGCCTGCGCGTGGCTGGATCGAAGAGTCGAGAATTGATGCGGATGACGTTAGAAGACCAGGTGCCCGGCGGGGTGAGGGGTCACACAGGCCTGAAGTTGACGCCATTGGCCTGCCGTCCAGGCGAGACTGGTTCGGACAACCGACAACTGACAACCGACAACAATCCCCACGTTCCCCGAGACCGGTTCGGACAACTGACAACCGACAACTGACAACCTCCCCGGGAATAGGTACACTGCCCCGCTTTTTCTGCAACGTCGACCTGATTTATCCCATTCGCCGAAAGAGAGTTCCGATGCTCAAAGTAATGCGCGACAGTTTTCACCACTTGAAGTGGGTCCTCATCGCCGTCGTGGCGGCGTTCATTTTTGGATTCGTCTTCATCGACATGGGCCTCGGCGGCGGACTCGGCGGCAACGAGGGCGGCGATCCGCGGGCCTTCGCCGCGCGCGTCAACGGTGAGGTGATCTCCTTCAACGAATACTCCCGTTTCGTGAAGAACCTCGAAGACATGTACCGCCAGATGTACGGCCAGCAGTTCACGCCGGAGATGTCCACCGCCATGGGGCTGCCCAAGCAGGCCCTCGACTCGCTGGTGGACCAGAAGCTCCTCGAACAGGAAGCGCGCCGGCTGCACCTCGCCGCCACCCCGGAAGAAGTCCGCAAGAAGCTCCTCTCCATCCCGACCTTCAACAAAGACGGCAAATTCGTCGGCGTCGAGCTCTACACCCGCTACGTCACCGGCCCCCTCGGCTATGCCAGCGCCGCCGACTTCGAAGAAGACATCGCCCGCGAGATCACGGTCCAGAAGATCGAGAGCGCGATGATGAGCTCCCTGATCGTCTCCCCCAAGGCCGCCGAGGCCGAATACCGCCGGGTCAACGAGAACGCCCGCATCCGCTACGTACTGATGCCGTCCACCCTCCAGATGGCCGGCCTCACCGTCACCCCGGCCGAAGTCGAGGCGTACTACAAGGCCCATCAGGCCGAATACGCCCACGGCGAGCAGCGGCAGATCCGCTACCTCATGGCCGACCACTCCCGCCTCCGCGGCACCATCACCCCGACCGACGAAGAGCTCCGCCAGGCGTACGCCGGCAACCGCGACCGCTACCGCCAGCAGGGTGCGGCCAAAGTGCTCCACATCCTCGTGAAAGTCGACCCGACCGCCGCTCCCGCCGTCGATGCGGCCGCCAAAGCCAAGGCGGAGGCGCTCGTCGCCCAGCTCCGCGGCGGCGTCGACTTCGCCGCCCTCGCCCGCGCCAACTCCGACGACCCGTCGTCCTCCGGCAGCGGCGGGGAGATGGGCTGGGTGGAGATGGGGCAGACCGTGCAGCCGTTCGAGCAGGCCATCTTCTCGATTCCCCTCAACACCATCAGCGACCCGATCCGCTCGTCCGACTTCGGCTACCACATCGTCAAAGTGACGGAGCGCCGGGCCGAGACGGTCCGTCCGTTCGAGGAAGTGCGCGGGGAACTGGTCAACGCCGTCGCCGGCGACAAGGCCAAGGCCGCGGCCACCAACGAGATCAACCGCATCTACACGATCCTCCGGCAGAACAAGCCGAAGGACGTCAAGGCCTTCATCAACCTGGCCAACGACAAAGTGACGTCGAACGACAGCGGCTGGTTCGCCAAGGGTGATCCGGTCGGCGGCATCGGTCCGCATCCGCGCGTCACCGAGTGGGCCTTCACGGCCCAGCCGGGCGACGTGAGCGAGCCGATGGGCACCCCGCGCGGTCCCGTGGTCGCCTACATCGCCGGCGTCCGCCCGGGCGGCGTCTCGGCGCTCGCCGACGTCCGCCCGCGGGTCGAAGAAGCCGCGCGCCAGGAAAAGGCCCGCGCGGCCGCGAAGAACGCGCTCGCGCAGCAGATGGCGGGAGCGGCGTCCATCGACCAGCTCTCGGCCAAGACCGGCCAGCCCGCGCAGGACGCGACGGTCAGCCGCCAGGGCCAGATCGCCGGCCTGGCCGGCGACACCTCGGCGCTCGTCGAGGCGGCCATCAAGGCCGGCATCGGCACCCTCCAGGGTCCCATCGCCATCGGCAACGGCGCGGTGGCGTTCCAGGTGCTCGAGCAGAAAAAGATCACCGACACCGAACTGGCCGCCAACCGCACCTCGTACATCGACACCCTCCGCGGCCAGCAGGCCCGCAGCCTGCGCGCCGTGCTGATCCAGCGCCTCCGCAAGGGAGCGGACATCGAAGTAAACGACGAGATCACCCGCCCGACCACGACCCCGGCAGGCGTTTAGTGGGGGGAGGCGAAGTCAAGCCGAAGTGGGAGGAGCCCGCGATCCGCGTGCTCATGATGCCGCGCGACACCAACGCGCACGGCACCATCTTCGGCGGAGTAATCCTGTCGTACATCGACCAGGCCGGCGCCATCGAAGCGCGCCGGCAGGGACTGCAGTTCATGGTCACAGTATCGATGGACAAGGTCTCCTTCCACGAGCCCGTGTTCGTCGGCGACCTGGTCAGCTTCTGGACCGAGACCACCCGCATCGGCACGACCTCGATCACGACCAAAGTCGTGGTCGAGGCCATCCGCGCCGGCGACCCCTCGCGCAGAGTGACGGTCACCGAGGCCCAGGTGGTGTATGTGAACATCGGCCAGGATCGCAAGCCGGAGCCGATCGTGCGGAAGGTCAACGCGTACGAGGGTTAGGCCGCCGCCACCTGACGCGCGCGTGCGATTGCTCTCTGCTGCCGTAGGCAGGCCCACGGCGCGAACGTAAGCGGTGATTGGCACTCCCCTTACGGCGAGACGCCGTCCGCCGGCGGGACGCCGCCGGTCCAGCCGACGCGACGTCGGCGCTCCGGCGCATGACCGCGCTCCTCGCGAACCGATCGTCCGTGTATCGAAGCGACGGGTGGCTCGATTCATCGCAAACCGTGCGTCCGCGCGTGGAGCGCCCGCGTCGCGCGGGCTGGCGCGGCGGCGCCCCGCCGGCGCACGGCGTCTCGCCGTAAGGGAAGTGCCCAATCACCGCCTGAGCTCGCGCCATTGGCCCTTCAGGCCCATCGGTCTTCAGTGAAGCGGAGACCTTCCCCCTCCCGTCATCCTGAGCGGCGGGTGGGCGGGTGTGAGGGAGCGAAAGGATCGGTACGACGAAAAGTGATCCGATGAGCACTCGCTCCCGAGGGTCACCAGCCTCACACCAAAGTCAGGCCGCTTCTGTCAGGAGTTGCGACCAGGGATTTGAAATCCCGAGCTCCCGTGCTAATGACTGAATATTCACCGTACCGGACTTCTGCTGACCGAGAAGATCCCTTAAGCGTGAAGACGGAAACACGAGAACTTCCGGCGAATCTGTTGGATTTGTCGCGGCGTCTTTCGGGAAAGATACGAAGGCAACATAATGGTTCTTTCTCGCGATGAACGGCTGAACAAACCATTTCGTTGTACCGATCAACGTCTTTACGTCAACAGTCAAAGCACGCCTGGGAGCTTGCACGACGGTTATGTCGACATTGTCAGGATGTGCGTTGGACAAACTCGCCTCTGCACCCAGGCGATGCAGTACAGACAAGACGTGAAAACGTGCCGAAAGCTCAAGGTGCCTGCCGAGAACAACCCATGCGGGCCGTGGCGAGCTCGATGGCGGCACATAGATGGGCCCATCCCAGGCTGACGGATCGGCAAGTCTGCCAGAACCTCAGATTCAATCTGATCGTCGGCCAACTTCCGTTTTCGTGAGCTCATAGATCCCAGCCGGTGATAAACCGCAGCTCGCGGCTGCTCTCGACTGCTGATCCCGTGCGCAGCCAGCTTCTCATCGTTGAAGCTGATGTCGTATTCGTCATGCCGCCGTCGCCGGCGAGGTGCGGCGTGCGCTGATGACCCGTGCGATGTTCTCTCCGGCACGCGCGGCGCGGCTGGCGGATTCTGGATAGAGCGTCTGACATTAGCCCGCGGGATTAGGGTGCGCCTTCAGCCATTCCTCGACGATCATGGCGTACTCGTTGAACGTCAGGTGATCAGGCTCTAATTGAAGGCTCGCGCACGCGCCTGGCAACGCAGCTCGGAAGGCGGCATATCGTTTCGCCATCTCGGTTGCGCCGGGCATCTTCACTGATGTTGGAGTAGCCAAACGGAGCCAATCACGAACTTGCCTTATCGCCTCGTCAGGGTTGTTGTTGTGAGCAGATGGGTCTTGCCCCGCAATATCCGAAATGAACTTCCCGAAACGATATCGCTCTGTATCCAGGATCAAGCAGTTCTTACGCTTTTGTTCTTTCGCGCCAAACCGCTTTGCCGAACGGACAGTTGAAGAAAACGCTGTGTTCGTAATCGGCGTCAGCCATAAAGTACGTACAGCCTCGGACGTATCGCTATTTCTTTAGCGGCTCGTCGACCACCCGTACCGTTCCTTCGGGCTTACGTTTCTCTTTCGGGCGCCTCGCCGGCTTTACCGACGATGCCCGCCGGACCAACCCCAGATAACGGCCGGCGACGTTCGTGGAGACGCCAGCCTCCGTTCGCGCATTCTTCGCACGGCCCGTCACACGTGCCGGCCGCGGTGCATCCTGCGCGACCGCGACATCTCTGATAGCAGATGACACTTCGCGTCGTGTTACTGATGCGTCACGGCGGTGCGTGCGAATCGATCGGAGCTTAGGCGTCATGAGGCCAGTATACTTCGCCAGCACCTCGGTTCCACGCCGCCGCCACCGGGCCGCGCTTCCACTTCGGGTCACGCACAGCCACTGCCCGCGCTCGAAGTCGCCATCCTTGACGCGCAGCATCAAAGCGTCCAAAGACCGGCCGTCTCTCGAAGGACAAAAGGAAAGCTCTGACCCCATGCAGCGGGCCCTCCGTGCGCCTAACGTATAAGGTTCTTCCGCGCTCCTGAGCGAGAACTGGCGCCGGAGTAGACAGGTGAAGGTGGCGATGATCGAGATGTGACCGGATCAGGAGTGCGGAAAGAGCCTGTTGGACTGAGCCGAACGCGCCAGGAGCCATGGGTTGGCCAGCGACAAAGCGAGGTGCCGAAGGCGGGGCCAGAGCTTCGTTCTTCGCAGAAAACGAAACTCTGACCCCAAGGGTCCGTGCTGCGCCCCACGTTGCCCCTTGGTGCTACACTAATTGCCATCCCTATGTTCATCAGGAAGTTTCGGCTTCGCCTTCTGGTGGTCGCGGCGACGGCCGTCGTGTCCGCGGCGGGATATGCCCGGCAGGAGACCGGACCGCCGTGCAGCGCGACGGGCGCACCGCCGATGGAGACCGTGCCCCCGGTCACGCAGAAGCCGAAATGCAAAGACGGCCGGCTGCTGAAGTATTCGCAGGAGGGCGTGGAGCGCTACGCCTGCCTCAATCTTCCGCCGCAGGCGAAGGTCCGCCGTCCCGTCGCCGGCCGCAAGTGGCCGCTGGTCATCTACCTCCACGCCTCGCTGACCGACCCCGGCAGTCTCTACAAAGAAGGGAAAAGCCTGTTCGAGCTGCACCGGACCTACGCCCTCTCTGATGATCCGGCGGTGACTGGGTTCATCATCCTCGCGCCGGAGGGACGAAGGGCAAAGGCGTGGCAGTCCCCGGGCAGCGGCGCGAAACAGACCGGGATCCGCTGGGACGAGTGGTACCGCGATCCGGCCAGGAACCTCGACGCCGCGGCGATCGACCATTTCCTCGACGAGGCCATCGCCGCCGGCCTCGTCGACACGAACCGCATCTACGTCTTCGGTTGGAGCAACGGCAGCTTCATGGCCGCCCTGTATGGCGTCTGGCGCGGCGACCGCATCGCCGCGATCGGCCAGTACGCCGGAGCGAATCCGTGGGCCCGTCCCCCTTGCCCGATCCAGCTTCCCGCCGGCCCGCAAGTCCCGCTCCTCCTCATGCGCAACCTCTGCGACGCCGTCGTCCCCTGCAGCACCACCAACGAGTGGATCGGCGACCTCGCCGCCGCAAGGTGGCCGTTTCAGTCGTACAACCTCTTCGACAGCGGCGCCGAAGCCCCCGCCTCCCAACCCTGCGCCACGCAATGCAGCACCGTCCAGGGAGTGCACGACCACATCCGCTGGCCGCACAAGTCAGTCCTGGAAAACCGGCTGCTCCCGTTCTTCAAGCAGCACACGCTGCCGCGATGACCGAGCTCCGCGGATTCGGCTCCACTTCAGAGATCCGCAATCGAATCCGATCGTTCCGGCCTCGCCGCACCGCCGCCCGCCCGCGCCCGCGCCGCCCGATTCCGCGCCTTCTCCTCATACATCGCGCGATCGGCGCGCTCGATCGCCGCCGGCAGATCCTCGGTTCCCGAAAACCGCGCGGCGCCGAAGCTCGACTCCAACTCCGGCACGGTCCGGAGCGCCTCTCGCACGCGCGGGACCACCTCCTCCGGAGGCGCGGCGGGAAAGAGCAGGAGGAACTCGTCGCCTCCCCACCGATACACCCGATCCAGGGGCCGGATGCAGCGGCGCAGCGTCTCCGTCAGACACCGCAGCAGTGCATCGCCCGCGGCGTGCCCTCCGGTGTCGTTCACCACCTTGAGATTGTCCATGTCCAGCATGAGAACGGTCCCGAACCTGCCGCCGAGCGACTCCAGCCCGGCGCCCTCGTCATAGGCGCGCCGATTGAGCACGCCGGTCAGCGGGTCGTACAGCGAGAGCTGTTTGAGCCGGTCGTGCGCCAGCGCCAGTTGATAGCGCGCGTCCTCGCTCTCGCGGCTGACGTCCTCCAGGAGCAGCACCACCATCCCGTATCCCAGCAGCATCTGCAGGATCAGGTCGAAGAAGCTGTTGTATATCAGCAGGTAGTAAAGCGGCCCATGCGGAGGCAGCCATGGCTGGAACCCCTCGACCGCGAAGCCGACTGCGTAGAGGATCCAGAGCGCCGCCACGCCCAGGAACACCACACCGGTCGTGCGGCTTCCGAGCGTCGCGCGCGACCTCGAGAAGCGGAGCAGGAGCCAGCCACAGACCAGGAACGGCGCCACCAGCAGTGGCGTCTGGAAGACCATCACCGCGTTCAGGAACGGCCCCGACAGCACCGTGCTGACCAGCGCGTAAGCCAGAGCCGCCGGGACGGCCCAACGCATGAAAACACGCGGCCGGCTCCCGCGCACGAAGTTCAGCGTGCCGGCGAGCAGGCAGGCGACGTAGAGGAGCTTCCCGGCCTGATAGACCAGATTCGCCGCGCGGGGCGCGAGCGGCGCGGCGGCCATCAGCTGCGGGAACGCGTACTGGCTTCCCACGCCGCACAGCGCCACCACCAGAGCCGCCCAGCCCACCGTCCACTGCCGGAAGTACGGCTGCGGACGCGGGTGGCTGCGGAGAAGCGCCGCGAAGAGGCCCACCAGAAGGATGGCGCCGGCGAGCTGGCTCAGAAGGCCGATGACGGCGATCAGAGCGCCGATCTGCTGGTCGGTCATGGGCAACGGAGACGCCGTGAAGTGGCCGCCGCCACGGACTTCGAGAAGCCCTCCCCGCCGCTTGCGAAGCGAATCCGATCAGCGGGGAGGAAAACCTCCCCGGCTCGATTCCGAGGAGCGGAATGCTCGCAGCTCCGAGGGCGCCGCGCACGACGATCCGACTCCCTGGGATCTTCTCCTCTTCTCACGGCGCACCTGACGCATGTTGAAAGCGCGCCCTCCCTGGAAGTTTGAGACGTTCGAGATCCAAGCGAAGGGAAGGGACGCCTGCAGGAAGAGACACGCGACACATTATCCCGGGTCGGACGTGCATCCGGCAATGATGGCGGTGGCGTGCAGGAACGAGTCGGGAGGGACGAGATGTGTCCGCGGGTCAGTGGATGGGGTCACACCTTCCTTCCTCGGTTGCGAACGAGAAAAAGAAGCTCTGACCCCACGCAGCCGCCCGTTGCGGTCGTGATGCCGCCATCACGGTATGCTTCGTGACGCGAGCCGGAGAACCGATGAATAGCCGCGAGATTCTGTCGACGTTCGAGAAACTTGGGAAGCCGCAGACCGCGGCAATCTACAAGCGCTACGGATCGGGTGACGTCTACGGCGTGCTCACCTCGGAGATCGCCAGGCTTCAGAAGAAAATCAAGGTCGATCACGCTTTGGCAGTCGACCTCTGGAATACCGGCAACGCCGAAGCGCGCATCCTGTCGTTGCTGATCGCCGACCCTCAGAGACTGAGTCGCGCCGATGCGGACCGCCTCGTCAAGGAAGGGCCTGTTCGATTCCTCGGCGGCTATCTGGCCGACCTCGTGGCGCGCAGCCCGATCGCCAAGGCGACGATGCGTGCCTGGTTGAAGTCACAGGACGAGCTCTCCCGTGAGATGGGCTACGGGATCCTGTGCATGCTCCTGAAGGCGGACCCGGACTCGATCAGGGACGAGGACGCAGACAAGATCCTGACCACGATCGCGAGAGAAATCCACCGCTCGCCGAACTGGGTGCGCTACGCAATGAACAGCGCGCTCATCTCGATCGGAATCTACAAACCTGCCTTACGCG
>DASPHC010000154.1:0-36548 GCA_035629865.1 Thermoanaerobaculia bacterium
ACCTGAAGAGACCACAAACCACACGGCCAGCAGCCGCACCCGATCGGGCCCGGCGGGCCCTCGACCCCGGCCGCCGCTCACTGACTCGCTTCTGGATCCATTCATCGGCAGTCTCCTCACAAATCCGATGGTAGACCCCACAACCAACGTGCGGAGGAAACCTGTCTGCGTTTTTCCGGACCGCTCTACCTGCTGTAGATGGCTTTGCGACTGGGATTTCCATTCCGAGGAGTTTCACGGCGCGAATCTCTACCGGCAGAAGAACTCCTCGGCGCCGAAAGTACACCGAGGGATCCTCGGTAGCACTATGGCAAGACAACTTCGCATCGAATACCCCGGCGCTGTTCATCACGTGACGTCTCGCGGCAACGAGCAGCAGGCAATCTTTCGCTCGGACGACGACTACCGCACCTTTCTCGACTTCCTCGGCAAGGCTGTCAAACGGTTCGGGTGGTTGATCCCCGCCTGGATCCTGATGACGAATCACTTCCACCTGGTCATCGAGACGCCGAAAACGAATCTCTCCCGCGGCATGCAATGGCTGAACGGGAAATACGCCGCATGGTTCAACAAGAGGCATCAACGCTCCGGCCACCTGTTCCAGGGACGCTTCCATTCAGTCCTGATTGAGAAAGAGTCGTACCTGGCCGAGGTGATCCGTTACGTCGCGCTCAATCCCGTTCGGGCGAACATGGTGAAAAGACCAGAGGATTACCGCTGGTCCAGCTACCGCGCTACGGCCGGTCTCGAGTCAGCGCCGCTGTGGTTCGACGTTGCCGCGGCACGGGCGCCCTTTGGCGGAAACGACCCCGAAGGTCAAGCTACGTATCAGACGTTCGTCGAAGCCGGGATCACTTCCACTGAATGTCTGTGGGACAAGGTCTCCAACGGGATCTACCTCGGAACGGAGAGCTGGGCCCGCCGGATGCGCGACCTCGTGGAAGGAACACCCCGCTCCACGGACACGCCGCAGATCCAGCGCGCCGTCGGACGGCCGACGATGGCCACGATCGTCGACGCAGTCGCCGGCGCCGCAAGCTTGAAGACTGATGACGTTCGATCCAGACGCGGAGGAGAATTCCGCCGGCTCGCGGCATGGCTCGGCTGGAACGAGGGCCTCCTGACCCTCCGTAGCATCGCTGCCGCACTCAGACTTCGGAGCGAAGGGTACGTCTCCAACCTCATTCGACGATGTGAACAGGAGTTCTCCGGCAACAACACACTTCTCGGTTGCCTGGACGCCGCGACCGCCACACTTCGTACCTGAGATCGTACGAAGTTCGTACGCACCGCAGTCCTCGCCTGCTACCGCCTCCCCAATAGCGGGACGGCAGACACGCCCTCCGAAGTCTCGATGCATCGCATTCTGAGCGCCGAGCGCCTGCGCTATCGCTGCGGGTCTACCCAAGATCGCCGCTCGAGCTGGGGCAGAGGGCGCCCTTAACTCATCTTTTCATTGGAGGTGAGAGCTTCGATCTGTCCAGTCTGTCGTTCGTCGGGGTCAAAGCTTCGATCTTAAGCGGCACCATTGGGGTCAGAGCTTTGATCTGCCGTTTCTATCGGGGTCAGAGCTTCGGTTTTCGTCGAGGACCCGAAAAACGAAGGTGTGACCCCTCACTAACACCGATGATCGAAGGTGTGACCCCCAATTCCAAAAGGTGTGCCCCCCCCAATGACAGTCAAAGGTGTGACCCCAATTCAACGGAACAAGCGAAGGTGTGACCCCAATGACTACGACAGTTGCACGTCCGCGAAGCGGACGTGGCCGGCGGGGCTGACGTAGACGTTTTTGACTTTACGCGTACGGACGGCCGTCGAGGAACCGTAGACGAGAGGGAGGAGGATGGCCTCCCGGTCGATCATTTCGGTGATGGTTTTGCGGTTGGCGGGGGAGGGGTCGGCGCGGTAGGTGGCGAGGGCGGCGTCCATCTCCGGGCGTCTCCAGCGGGCGAGGTTGGAGAGGTACTGATCGCGGGTCGAGATCTGGGTCGAGGAGAGGAGCGATTCGTAGAACTCGGCGGGATCGGGGTTGTCGGCGACCCAGCCGGCGAGGGCCATGTCGTACTCGCCACGAGCGAGAGTGCTGAAGAAGTTTTCGCTGCTGGTCGTGACGATGAGCTCGACCCGGATTCCGTACGCCGAGAGCTGGCGCGCGATCTCCTGCGCGGAAAGGAGAGGCTTGAGAATGTAGGGACGCGGCGTCCACGGCACGACCAGGGTCAGGACTGCCGGGCGGTTCGGATAGCGGCGGAGCAGTTCTTTGTCGCGCGTCTCGATGACGCCGATCGCTTTCCCCATGAGCGGCGGGATGATGTCGGCGGCGGTGAATGCCAGATGGTTCCGCTCGTAGTTGATCTCGGCGATTGGGGTGGTGTCGATGGCGTGCCGCAACGCGCGGCGCAGGGCGACGTCGGTGAGCGGCGGCCTCTCGCTGTTGAAGTAGAGGATGCTCGTGGAATTGCTCGGCTGCTGCATCGGCTGGTAGCCGGTGAGGTTGTAGCGGGTGACTTCGTTGACGGAGAGGTTGAGCGAGATGTCGATCTCCCCGCGACGGGCGGCATCGACGAGCTTCAGCGGCGTCCCATCCGGCTCGGCCGGATGAACGGTGAAGAAGAGGTCGTCGATATGCGCCGTTCCCCAATACCGCTCGTTGCGTAGAAGATGCGCAGCACCCGTCTGTTTCATGCTCTGGATCGTCGTTCCGGCAGCCAGTACGTACGGGCCGGTTCCATAGAGCATCCCCTTCTGTTCCAGGACGATGGCCGTGTTCCATTGCGTGAGCACGTTCTCGAACCGCGGGCTGGGGCCGGACATGGTGAAGACCACGCGGTCGCCGGTGGCCGTGACCGTCGCGCGGCCGCGGATCGCCTTCGTCTTCGCGAGCGAGGCCGCCGCGAGCGTAGCGGTCAGCGGCGTGCCGTCGGAGAAAACGATACCCGGCCGTACGGCCGCCGAGTACACCGGCTGCGCTCCCGGACGGTCCATCCGGAGCTTCTCGGCGAACAACCACGGCTCGGTCTCACCCGACGGCGTGACCACGTACGGCGACTCGAACACCTGCTCGAGGATGATCGCCGTGATCGTGTCCCCCGCCTGCCGCGGGTCGAGCGACCCGATTGCGCTCAGGATTCCGATGCGGATCGATTTTCTGGAGGAAGCAGGTGTCTGGACCGACGTCGACTCCGGATGATGCACGATGCTCACAGGGCCTCCTTGCGAGAACGCCCGCCAGCCTAACAGCGCGGGCCGACGCCGCGTGTTACCGGCACGTCAAAGTATGCAAACGCGGATGTCGCAACGCGCGCACCAACGGCAGGCCGAGCAAAGCGAAGGTGTGACCCCACCACCGGGTTGCTGGGGTCACACCTTCGTTCTTCTGTTGCGCAAAACGAAGCTCTGACCCCACCACCTGCCGCGCTGACCCCACCACCTGCCGCGGCTCCCGTCGTGGCCGATCGGGCGGCCATGCCGGCTGTCGGGGGAGACGGGCCGGACTGGTGCGGCTCCGGCGGCTCATTCCGGGGCTTGGAACGTTCATCGTCGGGCAGGCGCGTTTCATTGTGGGGGAATGACGCCGCCATGCAGGGGCACTCGCGGCGGCTGGTTGGGCAAGCTCGCTTCTATGCCCGGGCATCCGCGCTTCATAAAGAAGGTGTGACCCCATGCGGCGGCGTATGCGGCGGCGCAAAACGAAGGTGTGACCCCAGCGAGCAAAACGTATGCGGCGGCGCAAAACGAAGGTGTGACCCCAGCGAGAACGAAGGTGTGACCCCCAAAGGGCGGCGGCGAGAAACGAAGCTGTGACCCCAGGGGGAGCAGGAGCGGGGTCAGTGGGCGGGCTGGGGGGTC
Organism: Thermoanaerobaculia bacterium; assembly: GCA_035629865.1. Taxonomy (GTDB): domain Bacteria; phylum Acidobacteriota; class Thermoanaerobaculia; order Gp7-AA8; family Gp7-AA8; genus QHVT01. The sequence goes on from DASPHC010000154.1 coordinate 3,850, forward strand.
GGCGGAGGGGAGGGAGTCGCGGATTCGTTTGTCCCAGGACGTGGACTGGATCTCCTGGACTTTTCCGCCGACGAAGAGGATGAGGGCGTCCATTTTCCGGACGTAGTCGGTGATGTAGCTCCACTCTTCGATCGAGACGCCGTCGTAGCGGAGGCGGGCGGCGCGGCGTTCGGGGAGGCCCATGATCTTCTCGACTTCGACGAGCGTCTGGCCGAGGCGGATCTTGTTGACGCGGGCGCGGTTCGTTTCGGCGAGGGCGAATGCGTGACGCTCGACGTTCACGGGGCCGTCCCCAACTGCCGCACCCGGAGGGGGAGCGGTGGTGCACCCGAGTGCGGCGGTGAGGAGGAGAATGATGGGCAGGCGGTTCCTCAATACCATCCATCCCCCGCCGGGTTGACCAGCGCGCGCGCAAGGCTGACGCGAATCGCGTCCTGGAGGACGGCGCGATCGAGGCCGCCGCGGACGACGACGTAGCGCAGCGGCTGCTCGGTCGGATGGAATTGCGAGTGATACGACAGCCAGTCGCGCGCCCCGCCCACCGACGGCTGCATCGACGGGTCGAGCATCACGACATAGACCGCGTTCGGATCGACGTGCTGGATGCGGCCGGCTTCGACCTCCGCCGCAAGCGCGCGCTGCACGTCGAGGTCGAGAACGTCGCCATCCGGCATCGGCAGGGCCTGCGACGCGACGCGGAAGCCGAAGGTGCGGACGCCGTAGCGATCGAGACCGCGGATCTTCTCGTCGCGATCGAGCCGGCGCGCGGCCACGAGCGCCGGACGCTTGTCGCGCTCCGGCCAAGTGCCGGCGAAGAGGACGTGGATCGACGGGTCCTCGATCACCGCGCCGCCGTGGAACAGGACGTCCTTCATGTCTCCCGTGCCGCGATAGACGTGGACGCGGCCGCCGTCGTCGTCGCGAACCATGTCCGCGGGCCACATCACCGCCGGGAGCTCGGCCATCGAGTCGTCGGCCACAGCCTCTTCATCCGACTGCACCGCCGGCGCGGACGCCGCGGAGGTGCCGAAGGTGATGTCCAGCACCGGATGAACCTCGATGCCGTTCGGCGCCACGCCGGTCTGTCCGTGGATGTAATCCCAGAAGCCGATGCCCTTGATCGTCACCGGCGTACTGGTGGTCTTCATCGACGTGGTGGCGGTGAAGCGGGCGTCGAACTGCTGGCGCGCCCGTGAGATGCCGGGGCCGAACGGACTTCCGGCGCCGACGCAGTTGCTGGCGGGGAGCTCGACGATCATCGTGCGGCCGGCGGAATCGCGAATGACGAGGTGATAGTCCGAGTCGGCCTCGCGAACGTACTTGGTCAGAGTTCCGCTGAGACGGTACTGCGTGGTCTCGCGCGGCGAAACGCGCCCGTTCGACGGAAGAGAGCCCGGCCGGGTCGATTGATGGAAGTTGTAAATCGTCGAGGAAATGTACGAGCTGAGATTCACCGACGGAGCCTGCGGATCGGTGCCGGTCTTGACCGACCAGCGCTCGACCCCACATGCCGCGTGGAGCTCGGATACCGCCAACAACACAACCGCGCCGAGGGAGAGGAACAACCGCATGCGCCGCCTCCAGCTATTCGTTTTTCCCGAGTCGCCCGACAGGGTAAACGGAAACGTGCCGGAGGAGACAGAAATACGGCGCTAATTCTTCGGAGCCACCCGCCGGATCATTCCGTGACGGCAGCGTCGGTGATCTCGAGCGCCCGATCGACGATCTCGAACGCCTCCCGCAACTGTTCCTCGGTGATGCAGAGCGGAGGATTGGTGAAGAGGTTGTTCCAGTTGGTCAGGGCGTACATCCCCTGCTCGCGCAGAAACGCGCCGAGGCGCTGCATTTCGGGGCTGGTGCCGTTGAAGGGGGCCATCGGCTCTTTGGTGCGGCGGTTGCGCACGAGCTCGAGGACGCCGAAGAGACCGATCGAGCGGACGTCGCCGACCGATGGATGCTTCTCCTTCATCCGCGCGTGCAGCTCGGCGAGAACGCGGCCCATCCGCTGCGTGTGGCCGATCGTGTCGTCGTCGAGCATCGCCTGCAGGCACGCCTCGGCCGCGGCGAGACCCATCGGGTGCGCGTTGTAGGTCAGGCCGCCGTAGAAGACGTTCTTGTCGAAGTACGCAGCGATACGGTCGCTCATCGCCACGGCGCCGAGCGGCAGATACGCCGAGGTCAGCCCCTTGGCCATGGTGATCATGTCGGGGACGACGTTCCAGTGATCGACGGCGAACCAGCGCCCGGTGCGGCCGAGGCCGCACATCACTTCGTCGCAGACCAGCAGGATCCCGTGACGATCGCAGATCGCACGCAAGCCTTCGATATATCCCGCGGGAGGAACGATGAGGCCATTCGTCCCGGTGACGGTCTCGATGAAGATCGCCGCGATGGTGTGACCGCCTTCGTAGGCGATGATCTCTTCGACCTCTTCCAGGCAGCGGCGGGTGAACGTCTCCTCACTGTCCCCGTCGCGGAAGAGATGGCTGCGGTAGGCGTACGGATCGAAGAAGCGGACGACGCCCAGGATGCCGGGCTCGTTCGCCCAGCGCCGTGGGTCGCCGGTGAGGGAGATCGCTCCCGCGGTCGCGCCGTGGTACGAGCGATAGCGGACCATGATCTTCTGCCGCCCCGAGACCATCCGGGCGATGCGGATCGCGTTCTCGTTCGCCTCCGCGCCGCCGAGGGTGAAAAAGAAGCGGTTCAGATCCCCCGGCGTCAGCTCGGCGAGCATCCGGCCGAAGCGCGCACGCACCGGCGTCGCCATACCGGGGCCGGCGTAGACCAGCTCCGCCGCCTGCCGCTGGATCGCCTCCACGACGCGCCGGTCGCCGTGGCCGATGTTCACGCACATGAGCTGCGAGTTCATGTCCATGTAGCGCTTGCCGTCGGCATCCCAGAAGTAGATGCCTTCGCCGCGCACCATGGCGATCGGGTTCACGCTTCCCTGCGCCGACCACGAAAAGATCGTGTGGCGCTTCGTCAGCGCAATCATTTCCTCGGCGGTCATGGGCGACGTCGTCGTTTCGGCTGTGGTCATACACGACCGTCATACGACGCCGCGCCCGTGATTGCAAGCAGGAGCCGCGTCAGTTCTTCTTCGTGCGCCCCCGCGTATCGTCGCCGGCGCCGCGGGCTTTGTTCTTCGGCGAGCGCTCCCAGAACCGGTGCTGGGCGATCGCCTCGACAAAGCGCTGGATCAAACTCGGAGACGCCGGCCCGCTCGAGGTGAGGACGCCGAGGGGCGAAGCATCGCTGCCATCCCCCTTGCCCGAGCCGGGTTCGAGCACGCCCGGGCAGGCGCGAAGCAGCTCGACGCCTTCGCCCGTCGCCGCGATCGGTTTGCAATGCCGCCAAGCCTCGGTCACGAATTCGATCGCGTCCCGTTCGGCGACGAGATCGTTCACGCTATCAGTCCCTCCCGGGACGTAGACCGCGTCGAACAAGACCGAGGAGGTAGTCAGCAAACTGAAGTCGATCAGCAGCCGGTCGCCGTCCGCCCCGGCGAGCGTCCCCAGCCTCGGCGCCACGATCTTTGCGGCCGCTCCCGACTGTTCGAGCGCGTCTTTGACCTGCTTCAGCGACGCCGTGTCGACGCCGTCGGAAGCGAGAATCGCAACCCTGCGTGTCGCCACGGTGTTCTTGACCGTGTTCGCCATCGACAGCGCGGGCGATGGCGCCGGCACCGCTCCGAACGTTCGCGGCTGAAACGCATCCGGATCGCCATCGGCGGGGATGCTGTGATTGATCGGCAGCTCGAGCGGCGGGATCTCGGGGAAACCGAGGCCTTCCGCCACACGCGCCGCCAGGTCCTCGTCGATCAGGTTCAGCATCGCCACCATGCGCTGGCGGATCGGGAGCCGCTCGACCTTGCCGAGCTCGAAACGGAGCGCCTCGACCATGTGGTCTTTCTCGGGCGCGGACTGGCTGCTGACGAACAGCGTGGCCTGGCTGAAGTGATCGAAGAACTTCTCGGAGCGCGCACGGATCTTCGTTCCCTCCAGGCGCTCCGCAAACGAGGTGAAGCCGCCCGCGAGCGAGCCGGCCTGCATCGGACAGCCGCCGCCGATGGAGTTCGGCTCGTATGCAACCTTGCCGCGGTTGATGGTCTGGCGCATGTGGCCGTCGCGCTGGTTGTTGTGCACCGGAGCGATCGGGCGGTTGATCGGAATCTCGTGGAAGTTCGGCCCGCCGAGACGCTTGAGCTGCGTGTCGGTGTAGGAGAACAGGCGGCCCTGCAGCAGCGGGTCGTTCGTGAAGTCGATACCCGGGACGATATGGCCCGGATGGAACGCCACCTGTTCGGTCTCGGCAAAGAAGTTGTCGGGATTGCGGTTCAACGTCAGGCGTCCGATGCGCTCGACCGGCACGAGCTCTTCGGGGATGAGCTTGGTGGGATCGAGGAGATCGAAGTCGAACTCGTGCTCGCGGCTCTCGTCGACGATCTGCACGCCGAGCTCCCACTCCGGATAGTTCCCCTGGTCGATCGCCTCCCAGAGGTCGCGGCGAAGAAAGTCCGGATCCTTCCCGGAGATCTTCTGGGCCTCGTCCCAGGCCACGGCGTGCGTGCCGAGGAGCGGCTTCCAGTGGAACTTCACGAAGCGTGAATTGCCGACGCCGTCGATGAAGCGGAACGTATGGACGCCGAAGCCCTCCATCATCCGGAAGCTGCGCGGGAGCGCGCGGTCGGACATGACCCACATGACCATGTGCATCGACTCCGGCATGAGCGAAACGAAGTCCCAGAACGTGTCGTGCGCGGACGCCGCCTGCGGCATCTCGTGATCGGGCTCCGGCTTCACCGCATGGACGAGGTCGGGAAATTTGATCGCGTCCTGGATGAAGAAGACGGGGATGTTGTTGCCGACGAGGTCGAAGATCCCTTCCTCGGTGTAGAACTTGACCGCGAAGCCGCGGACGTCGCGGGCCAGGTCGGTCGAGCCGCGGGAGCCGACGACGGTCGAGAAGCGGACGAAGACCGGCGTCCGCACGCTCGGGTCCTGTAAGAAGCCCGCCTTCGTGTAGCGCGACATGTTTTCGTAGACCTGGAAGTAGCCGTGGGCCGCGCTTCCCCGCGCGTGCACGATGCGCTCGGGGATGCGCTCGTGGTCGAAGTGCGTCATCTTCTCGCGGAAGTGGAAGTCTTCGAGGAGCGAGGGGCCGCGCTCGCCTGCTTTCAACGTGTTCTGGTTGTCGTTGACGCGCGTTCCCTGGTTCGTCGTCAAAATCTTACCGGCGCCGTCTTCTTTGTAGACGCCGAGGTCGGCCGCTTTCGGATTCGCGGGACGGGCGGGGCTCGACGACTGCCCTGCCGCGAGGTCGGGGTTCACCGGCCCGCTCTCCCGGTTCTTCGAAGGCGATGCGGCTTGCGGTGTTCTCGGCTCGGGCTCGGCACGCTGTGCTGGTGTCGGCGATTTCTTGTTCGGACGGCTCGGGGATTTCATCGGTCGGGGTCCTCTGCTCTCGTTGGTCTGAATGGGAGTGCGCGGGCTTCGCGGTGCAATCACCGCACCGCGTGCAGCGGTATGGACTTCGCAGAACGGGAACCGGGAGAAACCTCATGACGCCTCAGCAGTCGGTGGTGAAGAAACAAGTCGAAGATTTCCTCTATCAAGTGCTGGAGACCGAGCTCGGCGGCGTCGAGGTCTACCGCATGGCCATCCTCTGCGCGAAGAACGAGGACTTGAAGGAAGAGTGGACGAAGTACCTCGGCCAGACGGAGCGGCACGTGGAGATCGTGCGTGGGATTTTCGCGACGCTCGGACTCGATCCGGAGGCGACGACGCCCGGCCGCCAGATCGTGCGCGACAAGGGAAAGGCGCTGCTATCAGCGATGCAGAAGGCGCTGAAGGATGCGCCGCTCGCGGCACAGATCGTCGCCGCCGAGTGCGTCGTCGACGCGGAGACGAAGGATCACGGCAACTGGGAGTTGGTCGGTGCGCTCGCGGAGAAGGCGACCGGCGCCGCGAAGAAGGCTCTGACCGACGCGTACGAGGAAGTCGAAGACGAGGAAGACGAGCACCTCTATCACACGAAAGGCTGGTGCCGGGAGCTATGGCTCGAGGCTCTCGGGCTGCCTGCCGTCCTTCCTCCGCCCGAGGAAAAGCGGGACGTCAAAACGGCGGTGGAGGCAGGACGCGTGGCCGCGGAACGGAAGGCGAAGCCCGCCGCCAAGAAGCCAGCGAGCAGACGGTAGGGCCTGTCATCCTGAGGCTTGGCACTGCGCGAGGCGCAGGGGTTGATCAAAAGAAACCGGCTCACTGGTCGACGAACTGCGTTCTCCCGAGTGCCGGCCCAGACTAAAAGTCCGGGCCACATGTGGGCCAGACTTTTAGTCTGGCCCGGCCAGACTTTTAGTCTGGCCGCCCTCGGAGGAATGGTTTCTTAGAAGCAAGAGCGATCCGCCGCAGCCGCCGTAGGCGGCGAAAGATCTGTAGACCCGGCCTTCAGGCCGGGTAAGGGTCGAGGAGACACGGCAAGTCCGCGAAGCGGGCGACAGCATAGGTTGCGCGTGACCACTGTTCTATCGCCCGCTTCGCGGACTCGCCTTCGTGGGCCGCACGATACCCGCCCTGAAGGGCGGGCCTACAGATCTTCCGCCGCCTACGGCGGCTGCGGTAGCTCACTATTACGGTTACGTCTTCGCCTTTTCGCTCTTCACCGTTTTCCCCACTTCTCCTGCAACCACAAACACACGGCCGGATTGGAAACCATTCGCTCCACTCCACGCCGAGGTGATGAGGAAGTCGATCGCTCCGTCGCCGTCGACGTCGCCGAGGTTGGTCGTGTCGAAGCCGAACGTGTCGCCGACGGTGCGGCAGGTGATGGTCTGCAGCAGTTTCTGCGTGCGGCCGGAGTAGAGGTAGACCCTGCCGCTTGACATCGCCGCGCTTCCGTGCTGCCAGGCGCCGATGATCAGGTCGGCGGCGCCGTCGCCGTCGACGTCGCCTGCATCGGCAGTACCGATGCCGAAGCCGTCGCCCGGCCTCTCGCCGGTCAGGGTGAAGAGCAGCTTGCCGTCGATACCGGAGTAGATGTAGATGCGGCCGGTGCCGCGGCCGTTCGCGCTGTTGGCCCAGTCGGAGACGTAGAGGTCGTCGGTCTTGTCGGCATTCACGTCGCCGACGACGGACATGAACATGGCGCCGAACGCGCCGCCGGTCTCGTCGGAGTCCATGGTGAAGGCGGGCTTTGCCGCCAGTCCCTTGTAGGCGTAGACACGGCCGGTACCGCGCGGGCCGGCGCCCGGTGCGCCGACCATGAGCACGCGCTGTTTCCCGTCGAGCGCTCCCGCGAGCGTGCTGCCGAATGCATCGCCCGCTTTCTCTCCGTCGAGCGCGAGCAGCACCGCTCCGTCCTTGCCGGAGAAGACGGTCGCCCGGCCGGCACCGTTCGCATCTCCCGGCGCGCCGATGAAGACGTCGGCGTGGCCGTCACCGTTCATGTCGCCGGCGGGACTCGTGTGGCGGCCGAACCCGATGGTCGCGTTCCCCGCGCCGAGGGTCAGCAGGACTTTGCCGTCGCGTCCGGAGAAGACGTAACCGTAGCCGGAGCCGGGACCGGCGGCGATCACGTCAGGGATCCCGTCGCGATTCGTATCGCCGGCCGCCTCGATGCCGAGGCCGAGCTGCTCGCCCGGCTTCCCGGTGTGCTGCCAGAGCAGCTTGCCGGTGCGGCTCGAATAAACGTAGACGCGCCCGGCAGGCGTCCGCTCGACCGGATAGGTCGGCGCGGAGGTCGCAAAGTCGGGGATCTTGTCGCCGTCGACGTCGCCGATCCGGCGCGCGATCCAGCCGAACTGTCCCGACTTGGCGTCGCCGCGCACCGGCTCGAAGCGCGGGTCGGTGCGCAGGAGGTCGTAGTCAATGCTCCCCGTCTCACGTACAAGCAGCAGCGTGGCGAACGTCTTCGCCTCGTCTTTACGCGCGACGTGCAGCGCGGCGATCTCGACGAGCGCGTTGCTGCGCTGGCCGGGGAAAAGCATCAGCTTCTCGTATGTCCGCAGCGCGCCGTCCACGTCCCCCTTCTGCTGATACGTCCGCGCCAGCATCTGGACCGCGCCGCCGCGCTGCGGGTTCCTGGTGGTGAAGTCCTCCAGGATGGCGATCGCCCCGTCGTAGTCCTTCGCCACGATCTTCTCGTTCGCGGCCAGCACCTCGGGCGGAGACCCGGGCGCCTGCGCGAGCGCGGCGGCAGCGGAGAGGGACAACGACAGAGCGAGCACCTTGATCATGGCCGCCAACATACCGGCGCGATCGGAACGGCGCTGTCATGGAATTGCGCCAGAGACTACGGTTTCCCGTTTTCCCCGAGGTGGCGCAGTTACGGGAAAGGACCCAAAACCGCCATCGAATCCTGCCCGATGCGTCACAGCCTCGCGGGCTCCGCGCCGCATCATTGAGAGAACCGGAGGCTGTCCATGGTCCGAGCGCAAATTGCATTGCTGGTTCTCCTCTTCGCGGCTATGGGGGTCGCGGCGCAAACCGATCCCGTTGCCGGCAACTGGAAGGGCGTCATCGAGGGTCCGGGCGGCGATCATGCCGCGATCGCGTTTGCCTTTACTGCCGATGCGGGCGGTGCCCTGACGGCGCTGCTTTATCAGCCTGTCCTCAACGTTTATGGCGCGCCGGTGACGCTGCAGCGGGACGGCGCGACGTACACGATCCCCGAGCTCGGCGCGGAACTGACGCTCGCGAACGGCGAGCTGTCCGGCACGGTGACGCGCCTGAAGTTTCCGATGCGGCTGCAGCGCACGGAGGAGCTGCCGCAGGAGGTGCCCGTGCCGGCGAACCTGCCGAAAGGTCCGGCGCCGCGATGGCAGACCAAGCTCGGTGGGATGGTCTATGCGGCGGTCGCGGTTCGGGACGGCATTGCCTACGTCGGCACGACCGGCGGCGTCTTCAACGCCGTCCACATGAAGGACGGCACCTTCGCGTGGACGTTTTCCGCGGGACGGCCGATCTACGGCGAGGCGCTGGTGACGTCCGACGCGGTTTACTTCGTCTGCGACAACGGGTTTCTCTTCAAGCTCGAGCGCTCCAGCGGCAAGGAGCTCTGGCGCTACGACCTCGGCGACGCTCTCGTTCCGCGCATCCTGCAGCATCCGGCCGTCTTCGACTGGGACTATCTCGCACCGAAGCCGGTCCTCGCCGACGGCGTGCTCTATGCCGGCTCCGGCGACGGCTCGCTGCACGCGGTCGACGCCGCAACGGCGAAGCGCATCTGGCGCTTCGAGACGAAAGGGAAAGTGCGCGCGGACGCTCTCGTCGACGGGCCGCGCGTGTACATCGGCAGTCTCGACAACGGCGTCTACGCGATCGACCGCAAGAGCGGCGCGCAACTGTGGCGTCAGGAGACGCGCGCACCGGTCACGAGCTCGCCCGCGCTCATCGACGGGAAAGTGATCTCCGGCAATCGCGGACCGGGGCTGGTCGCGCTCGATCCCGCGAATGGCGAGATCCTCTGGCGCGCGCTGTACTGGGGCTCGTGGGTCGAGTCGTCGGCGGTGGCGTACGGCGATCGCTTCTACATCGGCTCGTCGGATCTGCGCCGCGTCAGTTGCTACGATCCGAAGGACGGGCGGCTGGTGTGGCGCACGGACGTCTACGGGTGGAGCTGGGGACGGCCGGCGGTGACGGAGAAGCTCGTGTATGCCGGTGTGGCCGGCGGAAGCCCGTACGTCATCCGCCACGTCGCCAGCCTCACCGCGCTCGATCGCACCACGGGAGCCATCGTGTGGCGGTGGGTGCCGCCGGAGAACAACGCCCTGCAGTACGGCTTCCCCGCCGGCCCGGTCGTGGCCGACGGAAAGACGCTCGTGATCGCCGCCCTGGACGGAACTCTGTATGCGTTTCCGTTGACGTAATGCGGTCCTCGGGAACGATCTTCACGGAACAGGCGCATCCTGCGCGTACTATTTTGTTCATTCGTTATGGCCGTGAAGATCAACCGCACGATCCGGCTGTTCGTCAGCTCGACGTTCAGCGACCTCGGCGCGGAGCGGGACGTGCTGCAGCGCGACGTCTTCCCGCGGTTCCGGGAGCTCTGCACGGCGCACGGTTTCCGCTTTCAAGCCATCGATCTGCGTTGGGGGATCAGTGAGGAAACGGGCCGCGACAACCGGACGATGCGCATCTGTCTGCGCGAGCTCCACCGTTGCCAGGAGCATCATCCGAAGCCGCACTTCCTGATCCTCCTCGGCGACCGCTACGGCTGGCGCCCATTGCCCGAAACGATGCCGGCGGCACTCTTCACCGCCGTTCGCGAGCACCTCGCCGGCGATCCCGCCGCGACACGCCTGCTGACGGAGTGGTACCGCGTCGATGAGAACGCGGTCCCGCCGGTTGCAGAGCTCCAGCCGCGCGGTGACGGCGACGATTGGCACGAGCGCGTCGAAACACCGCTCCTCGGCGCCCTGGAAAGCGCCACGCAGGCGCTCGGCGTGGACGTGGGCGCCGGCCTCTCCGCGACGGAACAGGAGATCATCGACGGCGCGCTGCGCGTCGCCGATGCGCCCGCCCACGTTCGCGCGTTCTTCCGCGCCATCGACGGACTCCCCGACGATGCGCCCCCGGAGTACGCGGAGCGCGACCCACGCGCGATTGCGCGCCTTGAATCGCTGAAGTCCCGCATCGAGCACCACATCGGGGAGGCGAGCATTTGCCGGTATCGTGTCCCGTGGCGCAGCGACGCGATCGATCCCGCCGGCCTCACCGAGCTCGCCGAGCAGGTACGCATCCGCCTTGGGGAGGTCATCGAGCGCGAGATCGCGGAGCTCGCGAAACTTCCGCCCGACGAAGCAGAGGACCAGGCCCACGAGCAATTCGGCGCCGAGCGCAGCGCTCATTTCGTCGGCCGCGTCGAGCCGCTGGAACGCATCGACGCATACCTGCGCGACGGAGCCTCGGCCCCGTTGGCGGTCATCGGCGCGCCCGGCTGCGGCAAGTCCGCGTTCATGGCCAGGGCGGTCGCCGGCGCACGCGCCGCGCACCCACGCGCGCACGTCATCGCCCGCTACATCGGTACCACACCGGCGTCGGTCGACCTCATTCCGCTGCTCCGCGGCCTCGTCGGCGAGATCCGGCGCGCCTATCCGCTGCCGTTCCAGGAAAGAGAGGAAACTCATCCCGAGGAAGCGGAGATCCCCTTCGACTTCGATCCACTGCTCAGCGCGTTCTATCGCGTGCTGCAGCGGCCGCACCACCAGGCCGCGCCTCCCCTGTTTCTCTTCATCGATGCTCTCGATCAATTGACCGACGCGAACGGGCAGGTCTGGCTGCCGTCGAAATTGCCGGAGGCCGTCCGGCTGGTGGTCTCCTCCACGGCCGACGTCGACGCCGAACAGCGCCTCGTGCTCGCCGGGCTGACCGCTGAGGACGGAGAGGAGATGCTGGCGAACTGGCTCGCGGACGCGGGGCGGACATTGCAGACGGCGCAGCGACGCGCGATTCTCGAGACATTCAGCGCCGAGGGAAGCGCGCTGTGGCTGCGGACCGCGGCGGCGGAAGCGGCGCTGCTTCCGTCATGGCAGCCGCCTCCCGACTTCGCACCTACCACGCCGGCGCTGCTCGGCCAGGTTCTCGATCGGCTCGCGGCCGAGGACGAGCATGGACCGGAGCTGGTCTGGCGAACGCTCGGCTATCTCGCCAGCGCAAGGCACGGGCTCGCGGAGGACGAAGTGCTCGAGCTCGTGAGCAGCGACGAAATGGCGATGTCCGCATTCCGGCGCCGCTCTCCGCGATCGCCGAAAGCCGACGCACTGCCGGCGGCCGTGTGGGTCCGGCTGCACGGCGATCTCTTCCCGTATCTCGCCGAACGGCAGGCGCAGGGCGCGACGCTCCTCGGCTTCTATCACCGCAGCTTCTTCGACGCCGTCGTGGCCCGCCTGCCGGAGGTGGACTGGCATCCGCGGCTGGCGCACTACTTTCGCGGCGAGGCCGATCCCCGCGCGGGCTCGCAGTGGAGCTCCGTCTCGCCGCGTCCCCTCGCCGAGCTTCCCTTTCACTTGTTGCGTGCCGGACGGACGGAGGAGCTCTACGCGTTGTATTCGGACGTGATGTATCTCGACGCGCGATTCCGTGCGCAGCAGCGCATCGCGACCGCCCAGGTCGAGCTGCCGAGCGTGCTCGAACTGCTCCGGGAGCTTCACGACGCGCAGCGTCTGTTCACCGACGCCGAACCGCTCAACGCGCTGGTCCGGCTGCTCAATGACCGCAACGTGATGCTCGCGCGGTTTCCGGAGAACGCCGCGCAGGAGATTGCGAACTACTTCGGCCGCTATTCGCAGAGCGACGCGGCACGGGCGATGGCCTCGCGAGCGCGCGAGGTGCCGGCGCGTCTCGCGCTGCAGCGGACCAGCGCCGAGGAACGCCCGGCCGGACACAGCTCGACCATCACCGCGCTCGCCGTCTCACCGTCGGGCGCGGAATTTGTTTCCGGCGCGGACGACGGAACGGTCGGCTACTGGCCGGTGAACGGCACGCAGCCGTACTGGGTCACCGCGGCGCATGAAGAAAAAGTGACGTCGATCGCGCTCTCGCCCGACGGGCGTACGGCGATCACGGCCGGCGCGGATGGACTGATCCTCGTGTGGAATCTCGCGCTCGCGACGCGCCGGCACTTCCGGCCGCTCGCGCAGCACGCATCGGAAGCGTGGGTCGGCGGATTTCTGAACGACACCACTGCCGCCGTCACGACGGCCGGCCTGCCGTTTGCGCTCGATGTTCTGCGCGGAACGATGGTCTGGCGCGCCCGGGAGGCGAATTTCCAGTCGCTGGCGGTGTCTCCCGATGCGCGCTTCGTCTACGCCGCGGAAAAACCGGAGCCGCAGACACTGTGGCGCTTTTCGGCGGCCGACGGCGCGGGCGACATCATCACCAAACTCGAGCGGCCGTGGAGGCAGGTTGGCTGTAGTCCTCGGGGGGACGCCATCGTCGTCTCGGACCATCACGGCTACGTCGTTGCGTACTTGCCGGACGGGACGCGTCTCGACGGAGGCGTCTTCAGGCCGCCGCTCGGAGCGTGGTGCTTCGTCGATGAACGAACGATCGCGGGCGTGCAGCTCGACGGGCGGCTCGCGCGCCTCACGCTCTTTCCGCGGCTTCGTGCGGATCAACTCGAGCCGGAAGGATGGAGCCAGCGCCCGGCGATCGCGATCGCCGCCCTGCCGGGACGGCGCGTGGTCACCGGTCACGACGACGGATCGCTGTCCCTCATCGACATGAACCGCGAGACGATCGAGCGTCGATGGGAACCGAGTGTGAACCTGGTGGACGGCGTGCTGCTCGAGGACGGCCGCGCCGTCGGCGTGGCCGGATGGCGGAATCAGGGGGAAGGCGTTCTCGGACGCGGTCTCCATCACATCTCGCGTGACGGACGCGTCTCGCCGTTCCCCTCCTCACCGCATGCGCAACTGATCACCGGCATCGCCGCCATCGAGGACGGTGCGTGGGTCACGGTCGACCGCGGAGGGACCGCGGCCGTGTGGAAAGACGACCGGATCATCCGCATTCATCACGCAGACATCGAGCTGACCTCCTGTTGCACGTGGACGGAGGGCGGCGTCGCCATCGCCGGCACCTCGGGCGACGCGGTCTGCATGCTCGGCATGGGGAAGGCGTTCCGAACCATCGAGTTGCAGCAGCGGTACGACCCGCCGGGTGTCTCCGCCGTCGCCGCGGCGGGGCGGCCGCCGCAGATCATCGCCGCGCTGAACAACAGTGAAGTCGCGTCGGCCGGACTTCGTACGTGGCGGAAAAAGTCGGAGAGCGGAATGGGGACTGCCGCGGCAATCGATCCCGCCTGCCGCTTCGTCGCGACGGGCCACGGCTTCGGAAAGATTCATCTGTGGAACGCGGCGACGGGCAGCGGACTGTGGCAGCAGCTCCTGCACGCCGGACCGGTGCGCGCGCTGGCCTTCGGAAGGGATGGCCTGCTCTTCAGTGCCGGTGCGGACCGCCGCCTCCTGGCCGTCGACCCGGAGGATGGACGCGTCGTCGCCGCGACGATGCTGCCGGCAGCACCGGTGGCGCTTCGGACAGCTTCGGACCCATATTTGGAAGTGCTCGACACCGCGGCTCACCTGTACGTGTTCGAATGAGAGGACCCGATGCTCGCTGAATGTCCGATCTGCGGAGCGAAGACGCTCGATCCGCTCGCCAACCAAGCCTGTCCGAAATGCGGATCGACGTTTGACGACGTCTCCATCCCGGCGCCGCCGTCACGCGGCGTGTTGCAGTTGCCGCAGCGCCGCACTCCGTCGATGCGCGATCAGATCGAGCTGCAGAAGCAGAAGGCGCGTCACAACTTCGGCGTCGAGGGGAGCGTTCAGGTGTTTGGGACTTGGGGAGAACGGCTCGAGAGCCGGCCCATCGACATCCCCTACTACACCGCCCCCGAGGGGCGGGCGGTGATCGCCGTGGTCCTCTCGCGCTACTTCATGCGAGGACAGGCAGAGATCGAGGCACTGCGGCGCACCAGATGGCCGTTCGGTCTGCACATGCAGGCATTTCTCGGCGACGCCTATCCCGTGCTCCGCATGAACCTGCTGATTCCCGACGACCCGAAGAGTCCTCTCTGGCTGGAGTCGGCGCTCGACGTCGGCCAGGGGGACGTGCAAGACTTCCTCGAGGCGGCGGTCGAAGACGACCGCGTCGATCTCATCCTGGCGCACGAGACGCACCTTTCCGAAGTGGTTCGCCTGTCGTTCGACGCAAACGGCCTGGTGCAACTCATCAGGAGCGAGGTGCGCAAAGTGGTCGCCGCCGTCCCGCCGGGCGGCGGCCACACCGAGTTCCTCCACGCCGTGACCGCGATGGAGCGCGCCTTCCCCAACTCCTGGACAGGCATCGAGCCCGCGAACACGGTGCACATGACGTTCACGAATCGGTGAAGGTGGGAGTCGTGCACCGTTCTTGCTCGCCAATCCGGGCGGGCGAGCCCGAAGGAGTTGTCAAATGGGTGCAGAACAGATTGCGCGTGCGGTTGGCGATCAACAATGGCTCGACGATGTCGCCTCACCGCTGCAGGAAGCGATCCGCAAGCTGTTCGAGTCGGCGGGGCGCGGCGGGCGTGAGGCGAAGAAGTTTCTTCACGGCAGCGCGCTCGGGCACCCACTGCATCCCGCGCTGATCGAACTGCCGGTCGGAGCGTGGACGTTAGCGGCGATCTTCGACGCGATCGAGTTGGCAGACGGAAGGCAGCGCGGCAGGATCGCCGACAAGGCGATCGGCGTCGGACTGATCGGCGCGGCCGCTGCCGCCGTCGCCGGCATCACGGACTGGTCCGAAACGGATGGACGGGCGAAGAGGATCGGCCTGGCGCACGGCGCGATGAACCTCACCGCCACGGGCCTCTACGTGTTGTCCCTGCTCCTCCGGCGGAATTCACGTTCGGCGGGAATCGGCGTCGGGATGATGGCCTTCGGCCTGGCGATGTCGTCGGCATTCCTCGGCGGTCATCTCACCTACGGGGAGCAGATCGGCGTCGATCACACGGCGACGGCGGATCAGGGAAAACCGGAACAGTACGTCGCCGTCCTCGACGCGAGCGAGCTGGCCGAGAACAAGCCGACGCGAGTCACGGCTGAAGGGGTGGCGGTTCTCCTCGTGAAGCAGGGCGAGAAAATCTTCGCGCTCACTGAGACATGCAGCCACCTCGGCGGGCCGCTCTCCAAAGGCAAGCTGGAAGGCGACAGCATCCGCTGCCCGTGGCATGGCTCGCGGTTCTGCCTCACCGACGGGCACGTGCTCGATGGGCCGGCCGTTTTTCCCGAACGGGTGTTTGACGTCCGCGTGCGCGAAGGACAGATCGAGGTCCGCGCACGGCAGGAGCAATGAGCGAACGGAAGGACGAAGCCGATCACGGTTCGGTGAGGCGATGCCGGCGACAGCAGCAGCGATCCATGTAGACGCGCCGGCGCAAGCGATTGCGCGACCTTCGTGTCCGGTCTGCGAACGGCCCGCCCGGGCCGTCTTCATGAGCCGGGCGGAGATTGCCGCGGAGCTGGACGCGCGCGACCGGTTCTTCGCCCGCCGCCTGGATCGCCGCTTCTCCCGCGACGAGCTTCGCGACGTGACGGATGCCGCCCTCGGTACGCCCGCGGCGATTCTTCGCTGCATGCGCTGCGGCGTCCTGATTCGTGATGCGGCGGGCGGGGAGAATGTGTTTCGCGAGGACCACTACCGCAAGGATGTGCTGAAGAGGCTTCATGACACACACGTGCGGGCGTTTGGCGAAAAGGAGAGCGACTATCGGCCGCTCCTGCCGCCGCGCGCGCACGTGGTCGAGGTGGGAAGCTACGTCGGCGGATTCCTCACCGCTGCTACAGGGTGGGGCTGGAGCGCGATCGGGACGGACATCGGCCGCGATCCGGTTGGATTCTGCCGCGGCCTCGGGCTCGACGTACGACGGCTTCATCTCCATGAATGCGGCCTGGACGCGGATTCGGTCGACGCGGTGTTCGTCTGGAACTGTTTCGAGCAGATTCCGGATCCGCGGCAGTTACTTGCCGAGGCTCAGCGCGTCCTGCGCGTTGCAGGGTTGCTCGTCATTCGCGTTCCGGATGCAGGTTTCTACATGCGATGCGAGCGGCGACTGAATCGCAGCGACGACTCCGCGCTCGACATGCTCGCGTACAACGGTCTTCTGGGATGGCCGCATCGCTTTGGCTATGAAGCCGTATCGCTGCGCCGCGTGGTGGAGAACCATGGTTTCGTGCTCGCAGGCACGCTTCGGCGAGCGGCGGTGCGGCCGCTCCGCGACGCGATGCATGCATGGGCGCAGGCCGAGGAGGCCGCGCTGATCGGCAGCGGAAGTCAGGGATGGATCGAGCTCACGTTCAGAAAGGATGAGGGTGTCACGGAAATCGCGCGGTGCGTCCGTCCAAGCAGGCGAAAGGAACAGTCATGCACCGAAATCGCGTAGCACTCCTTGCCGTCCTCGCATTGTCCGCCGCCATCACCGATGCCCAGGTCCCCAGGCCCTCGCAGCTCACCGCGCCGCGATCCGAGCCGCGCTCCACGATCCTCGACGATCCCACCGCGTACGGACTTGCCGCGAAACAGGGCATTGCCAATGCGCAGATCGTCCTGACGAAGAAACGGGACACCCGCGACCCGAAAGACATCGTCGGCCCGGCCGGCGAGATCGTCGCGAAGGCGGTCAGCGGCGCGGGAGGAGGCGTCACGTTCGAGAACGTCCCGCCGGGTCAGTACGTGGTGACGATCACCGTCGTGCACGTCGTCTCGCAGCCGGTCGCGTCGATGACGGCCGAACTGCCCCTCCCGTCGGACCTCTTCCCGTCCCGCCGCATGAAGAGTTTCTTCGAGATCCGCTCGAGCATGGTGCCGATGACGCCGACCATCTCGGGCCGGGGATGGCGCTCCTTCGCAAACATGCCCTACGTGTATGCGGTCCGTGGAGTGAGCCTCCCGAACGAGGCGGTGGAAGTACGCACGGGCCAGCACTCGACCGTAATCGCGCAGCAGTTCGTGGTCCCCGACGGAAATCCCGCCACCGTGCAGGCGGCCATCGGTCACGAGAACTCGTGCTGAACGACCCCTGTCATCCTGAGCCACAGGAATCTCCCCACAAGGGGAAAGCATGGCGGCGAAGGACCCGGGCGGGAGGGGGAGCGATGCGTGCCCCCACCCGCCCAGGTCCTTCGCCGTCATGCTTGCTCTTCGTGGGACATTTTCTCCGGCTCAGGATGACAACGTGCGGGATCAAGTCGTCATGGAATCGATGGCCTGGCAATCGATTGCGATGACCCCGTCATCGCTCGCGATCATTGCGGCGGCGTGCTGGATTGCGGCGGGATGTTCTGGGCCGTGCTCTGGGGCGTGATGGTCTGGGCCGTGCTCTGCGGGGTGATCTGTCCCGCTCCGCTCGTCGGCGTGATCGTGCGCACGCTGCTCTCCGGAGTCACGTATCGAACGGAGCTCTGCGGCTCGATGTTTCGGGCGGTGCTCGCGGGATAGGGCGACGCCGGGGCCGCGACGGTTGCCGGGCGGGCTGCCGGGGTGACCACGGGAGCCGGCGGGACTGAATAAGCGGAGGATGCGGATGACGCCGGTGCAGCAGTCGAACGGGCCTGCGTGCTCGACGAAGACGCGCTCGCGTCCCCTGAGGCCTCCGAAAGCCGCCCCCTGCTCCTGGCGAGACTTTCGTTCGTGATCACGGGTCCCTTCGACGCCTTGCGGTTCGTGCGCTTTGCCAGCGCGACCAGCGGCGAGTCTTGCGCCGACACCACGAATGTGGCGAGCAGGATCGGGATCAACATTTTGCGCATACACGAATAATAGCGGATCGCACGACGCTCATTCCATGGCTGGCCCACGAGCCCGCTTCTTCCCCTCCCCTGCCGTGATCACTTGGTTGTAGAGGCTCGTGTTCGGCTCCTGGCGCTTGCCGTCGCGCAGCGAGCCGGTGTCGACCGGGCCGAAGCCGATGTCCTCGATGAGGCGGAAGACCACCGCCTTGGCCGCGGCGTCATCGCCCGCGACGAACACGGCGTGGCGGTCGTCGGCCGGCGTGTCCGGGCGGCCGTTCGCCTCCAGGTGGCGCACCCAGATGGTGTTGAACGCCTTCACGATCTTCACGCCCGGCAGGCGCTTCGCCGTCTCTTCACTGGAGCTGGAATCGCCGAGGTCCTGGATGCCGCCATCGGCGCCGTACGGATTCATCGCGTCGATGACGATCTTCCCTGCGACCGCATCCGGCGACGGCAGCGCCTCGGGGGAGCGCCACGGCGTCGCCAGCAGCACCACCTCGCCGAAGCGCGCGGCGTCGTCCGCCGTGCCGGCCTCCGCGCCGATCTCCGCGACGAAGTCGCGCAGCGACTCCGGTCCGCGCGAGTTACTGACCATGACCTGATGCCCCGCCCCCGCCCATAGCCGCGCGAGAGTGCCGCCGATGTTTCCCGAGCCGATGATGCCGATCTTCATCGGCGCATCCTATCGCTTCGCCGTGTCGGCATTCGGCGCGATCGTGGCCACATGTAAGTCACCGGATCGAGAGGATTAGGCGAGTTCGGCCATTCCTCGCCCGAGGGCTTCCCCTACTTACGACCGCGCAATGAGCAGGATCAGGACAAAACTTCGCACTTTCAGGCAAGGATCGTGCCCCCTCGGAGCCTAAATTACGCTCGTATGGTGAGGAAAGACATCGACGCAACGAGCCCGGCGGTGGCGAAGCTGGCGAAGCTGATCGGCGCTCACGCCCCGTACGACGGGAGCTTCGAGCTGCGCGTCCCCGGCGTACACGTCATTCGTCTGTCGCGAACGAACGCGGAGTCGATTCATGGCATCGCGCGATCGGCGGTCTGCATCGTGGCGCAGGGAGCGAAGACCGTGATGGTCGGCGAGGACGTCTACCAGTACGAGGCGCCACAGGTCGCCGTGTACTCGGTCGACGTGCCTGTGGTCGCTCAGGTGACGCGAGCCAGCCACGCCGAGCCGTACCTGACGCTCAAGCTCGATCTCGATGCCCAGAGACTGGCCGAGCTGACCGCGAGAGTGTATCCGCACGGCCTGCCGCAACCTCGCGACCACCGCGCGCTCTACGTCGGCGAGACGGACGCGCACATCCTCGACGCCGCAACGCGGTTGCTCGAGCTGATGGCGCAGCCGGGGGACGCGGAACTGCTCGCGCCGCTCGCGATCGACGAGATTCTCATCCGCCTGCTCCGTGGTCCGATGGGCAGCCGGGTCGCACAGATCGGTCACGCGGAGTCGAGCGTGCAGAGAGTGGCCAAGGCAGTGTCGTGGCTGCAGACGAATTTCGACCAGCCCGTCAATGTGGACGACCTCGCGGGGCTCGTCAACATGAGCGTCTCCTCGTTCCACCGGCAATTCAAGTCCGTCACTTCGATGAGTCCTCTGCAGTACCAGAAGGCGCTGCGCCTTCAGGAAGCGCGCCGTCTCATGCTCACCGCGATGCTGGACGCCGGGAGCGCGAGCCGGCGCGTCGGCTATGTGAGCGCTTCGCAGTTCAGCCGCGAGTACGGACGCTTTTTCGGCACGGCCCCGACGAGAGACATCCACCGGCTGCGCGACGAGGGCCTCTCCGCAGGAGCAGACGCCCCCGCCTAGAAGCGCTCAACCAACCATCAACCCCTGAAAGAACGCTCGACAGAGCGGACGGGAAAGGTGCGCCCGAAAGACACCAGAAAGAGAGTCCATGTACAACGCAAAAGCCTACTCCGCCGCCAGTGCATCCTCGCCGCTTGCCCCCACCACGATCGCGCGGCGCGATCCGAACGAGAACGACGTCCAGATCGAGATTTTCTTCACCGGGGTCTGCCACTCCGACCTGCACATGGTGCGGGGCGAGTGGAGCGGCATGCCCAACGTCTACCCGATCGTCCCCGGGCATGAGATCGTCGGCCGGGTCACGAAGGTCGGCGCGAAAGTCACGAAGTTCAAGGCCGGCGACATGGCCGGCGTCGGCTGCCTGGTCGACTCGGATCGCACCTGCCAGCAATGCCTGGATGGTCTCGAGCAGTTCTGCCCGAACCAGGTCCTCACCTACGCCTCACCGGACAAGCACCTCGGCGGCGTGACCTACGGCGGCTACTCCGACAGCGTCGTCGTCGACGAACGCTTCGTGCTCCGCGTCCCCTCCAACCTCGATCCCGCCGGAGCCGCGCCGCTCCTCTGCGCTGGCATCACCACGTACTCGCCGTTGCGTCACTGGGGCGTCACGAAGGGAAAGAAAGCCGGCGTCGTCGGCCTGGGTGGACTCGGACACATGGCGGTGAAGTTCGCGCATGCGTTCGGCGCCCACGTCGTCGTCTTCACCACTTCCCCCGGCAAGAAGGACGACGCACTCCGCCTCGGCGCCGACGAAGTCGTCGTCTCGACCAATGCGGATGAGATGCAGAAGCATGCCGGCACCTTCGACTTCATCCTCGACACCGTCTCGGCCGACCACGACATCAACGCCTATCTCAACCTCCTCCGCATCGACGGCAACATCACCCTCGTCGGCGCACCGCCGAATCCGCTCAGCGTCCCGGTCTTCGGCCTCATCATGGGACGCCGCAGCATCTCCGGCTCCCCCATCGGCAGCATCGCCGAGACGCAGGAAATGCTCGACTTCTGCGGAGAGCACGACATCACCGCCGACGTCGAAGTCATCCCCATCCAGCAGATCAACGAAGCGTACGAACGGCTGCTGAAGTCGGACGTGAAGTACCGCTTCTCGATCGACATGGCGTCGCTGTGATTGAGAGACGACGAGGGGCCTCCGGCGGGCCGGCCCGGCCGGCAGCGCTTCGTGTGCCCATGTGATCGCGCAAACACGATCTTCGTGCGACAGGCGTGCGTTCAGGCTAGGCCAACAAGCGCTGCCGCCCGGGGCGGCCCGCCGGAGGCCCCCTCGTCGTCTCAAACGGTGGCCGGCCGGGACGTGGGACCGCGCAAGGCGGTCCCACGTCCCGCGTACTTCAGTAAATGGATCCGTTGCTCGAGCTCAGCGCGCCCGCATTTGCGCTGACGCTGTACGACGTGCCGCCGGAGCCGGTCCACGCCGCGAGATTGAACGTCGCGCCCCCGCTCACCTTGTAGACGGCCAATCCGGTGTAAGTCAGAGGTGTTCCCGAGATGCAGGTCTGCGGGACGCCCGCGGAGGTCATGAAATACGCCGCGCCGCTTCCGACGCGCGTCGCCGATCCATCCGGATTGACGAGGATGGCCGTCGCTTCGTCGATGCCGATGCCGCGCACCGACGAGGCCCACCCATCCTTGACGATACGGCCCAGGAACGCGACCAGGCGTCCCATCCGGTCGCGGGGGACGAAGTGGGAATCGGTGATGACGCCGGAGAGATGGGCGATCTGCACGAAGTCACGATCGAGCGTCACGTAGCTATGGTAGGGATTGGCGAGCGCCTGGCTGGAGGTCACCGAGCCGCTCGCGCCGGTGTAGATGAACTGGCCGAGGACGGTCAGCCCGGCACTGGTGCCGCCGACGGGCGCTTTCTTCACGTTCGCGACGTAGTTGATGGCGTCGGCGACGGGGGTCCCCTTCCAGTAGCTGATGTACGTCGACTGATCGCCACCGGCGATCCAGACCGCCTCCGCGTTGCGGATCTTCGCGACGACGAACGGGTCCGCGGCCCCCGCACGCGACTTGATGATCAGCGTCTCGACCGAGTTCACCGTGCCCAGGCCATAGATGTATGGGTTGTAAGCGTTCGTGCCTGTGGTGCGGATCACGACGAAGTCGCCGCCTCCCGATTTCCCGATCATCCACTGAAACGCGGCATCGACGTCCGTCCCGCCACCCATCAGCACCGTACCGGCTGTGGTCGCGGTGGTGACGTCGTTCTGGCTACCGGTTGCGTAGTACTCGTACTGCTTCTTCGCTGCGAACAGACCGACCGGGAAAAGGAACACCAGCACACCAAGGCAGAGCGCTCGACGCATTCATTCCTCCATGTTTGAAAACCGACGATGATTGGAACGCGAGACGCCGCGCATCCTACATGGCCGGAGGGATGGATGGGAGGACCTTGACGGTTTCAGGCAAGCCGTCAGGGGCACCCTCACCCGACACGAAGTGCGGTGACTGCTTTTTTCGGCAGGATCGAGTTAAAAAAAAGCAGGCGATCGACCCGGCACGCGCGACGGGCGCGACCGTGACCTTCGAGCCGGGCGCTCGATCTGCATGGCACTCGCATCCGCTCGGCCAGGTGCTCGTCGTGACCGGCGGCATCGGACGTGTACAGCGCTGGGGCGACCCGATCGACGAGATCCGGCCGGGCGACGTCGTCCGGATTCCGCCGAACGTGAAGCACTGGCACGGAGCAGCGCCGGGCTCGTCGATGGCGCACATCGCCATCGTCGAACTGCTGGACGGAAAGAGCACCGATTGGATGGAGCAGGTCAGCGACGCGCAATACAACGCGCCCGTCCGCGGGCAGCAGGCGCCCGCCGCGCCGGCGCAGCCGTCGCGCGCGCAACAGCTGATGGGCGACTTCGCCCCCAAGCTGGCCCAGCTGACCGACGACGTGCTGTTCGGCGATGTCTGGGCGCGTCCACAACTCTCGCCACGCGACCGCAGCCTCGTGACCGTCAGCGCGCTGATTGCAATGAATCGTCCGGACCAGCTGCGGTCACACCTCGGCCGTGCGCGCGACAACGGCGTGACTCAGGAAGAAGTGGCCGAGGTCATCACGCACCTGGCCTTCTACGCCGGCTGGCCAAACGCAGTCGGCGCGGTTGCGGTGGCAAAGGAAGTCTTCGAAAAGAAATGAGGAGGATCGCGCGATGAGCGACGACTTCGACGACACCACAGATCCCGACCTGACACCTGACGAAGAGGCATTGCTAGAGGAGATGCCGGAGCTCACCGGCGTCGGCCACACGCGGCGTACGTTCCTCGGCACGACGGTCGCGGGCGGTCTCGGATTGTTCGCTCTCGACCTGTTGGCGCAGCAGGAAGCGCTGGCGGCCCTGGCTCCTGCACCCGATGCCGTCGCCGCCGCCGGCCCCGCGATGCAGAACGTCATCAAAGTCGCGCTGAAGGTCAACGGCGCGACGAAGACTCTCGAGCTCGACTCGCGCGTCGTACTGCTCGACGCGCTGCGCGAACGGCTCGAGCTCACCGGGTCGAAGAAGGGCTGCGACCAGGGCCAGTGCGGCGCGTGCACGGTGATCGTCGACGGCCGGCGCGTGCTGTCGTGCCTGACGCTCGCCGCCAGCGCCGACGGCAAGGAAGTCACGACGATCGAGGGGCTGGCGAAGGGGGATCAACTCCACCCGATGCAGGCGGCCTTCATCAAGTACGACGGCTTCCAGTGCGGCTACTGCACGCCGGGGCAGATCTGCTCGGCCGTCGGCCTGCTCGAAGAGGCGCGCCGCGGCGACGTCAGTCACGTGACGGAAGACGTGACCGTGACCACGACGCAGCTCACGGACGACCAGATCCGCGAGCGCATGAGCGGCAACATCTGCCGCTGCGGCGCCTATCCCGGCATCGTCGCGGCCATTCAGGAAGTGCATTCGGGCAGAGAGACCCAGCATACGTGGCGCTTCGTCGACGAAGAGCAGCTCGCACGTGTCCGGCAGAACGACGGCAGGGAGGATGGCTATGAGACCGTTTAAGTACGTACGCGCGAGCGATGCGAACGCCGCGGCCCGCGCCGTCGCCGCAAATCCACAGGCGAAGTTTCTCGCGGGCGGGACGAACCTCCTCGACCTGATGAAGGAGGACGTCGAGCGTCCCGACCAGCTCGTCGATGTCACGCGGCTGCAGCTCGCGGAGATCAAGCCCCTGCTGTCTGCGTCTGGCGGCGTCTCCATCGGTGCGCTCGCCACCAACACCATCACGGCCAACCACTCGCTCATCCGCAGCAACTATCCGCTCCTGACACAGGCCATCGTCGCCGGCGCGTCCGCGCAGCTCCGCAACATGGCTACGAACGGAGGGAACCTCCTGCAGCGCACGCGCTGCCAGTACTTCTACGACATTGCGATGCCGTGCAACAAACGGGCGCCGGGCACCGGATGCGGTGCGCGAGAAGGACTCAATCGCATTCACGCAATTCTCGGCTGGAGCGAACAGTGCGTGGCCACGTATCCGGGCGACATGGCCAATGCGCTCTACGCACTCGAAGCCGTCGTGCGGGTGCGAGGCGCGGACGGACGGGAGCGCACGATTCCGATCGACGAGTTCCATCGCCTGCCGGGCGACACGCCGCAGAAAGACACGAATCTCCAGCACGGCGAGCTGATCGTCGCGATCGAGCTGCCGAAGTCGCGCTTCGCGAAGAACTCCTACTACCTGAAAGTGCGCGATCGGGCGTCGTATGCATTCGCACTCGTCGCCGTCGCAGCCGCGCTGGAGGTTACTGATGGCGACAGGGGCGGCACGATCCGCCAGGCGCGCATCGTCCTCGGCGGCGTCGCTCACAAACCGTGGCGGAGCCGGGAGGCGGAAGCCGTGCTCGCCGGACAACCTGCATCCGAAGCGAGCTTCCGGCGGGCTGCCGAGGCGGCGCTGAAGGATGCGAAACCGCTCGCGCATAACACCTACAAAGTGGAGCTGGCGAAGCGGGCCATCGTTCGCGCGCTGCTGCGCGCGGGCCGGCTGGCGTAGGCGTAACTCGAAAGGGGAATCCGATGCCGAGATACATAGGAAAAGAAATGAGCCGCGTCGATGGCGTGGCGAAAGTCACCGGCAAGGCAAAGTACGCGGCGGAGTTCCGCGCCCCGAATCTCGCCTATGGCTTCATCGTGAATGGGACGATCGCCAAAGGGACGATCAAGTCCATCGACACGCGCGAAGCCGAACGAGCGGGCGGCGTGATCCGCATCTTCACCCACCTGAACACGCCGAAGTTCGGACCCAAACCCCCGGTCGAAGAAGCGCCGCCGCGCGGCGCCCGGCCCGAGGAGGACAAATCATTCCGGGCGCTGCAGTCCGACCGGATCTTCTTCAACGCCCAGCCGGTGGCGCTCGTGGTCGCGGAGACGTACGAGCAGGCTCGCTATGCCGCGCGACTCGTCAAAGTCACGTACACCGGGGCGAAACACGTCACCGACACCGAGGCGGTCCGCGAGAACGCACGCATCCCGCCACGGGCACCCGACCTGCGCCGCGGCAATCCCGAAGAGGCGATGCGGAACGCGCCGGTGAAGGTCGAAGCGGAGTACCGCATCCCGATCGAGCATCACAATCCGATGGAGCCGCACGCCGCCGTCGCCGTCTGGCAGGGCGACAAACTGACGATCTTCGACAAGACACAGAACGTCTATGGCGTGCGCGAACACCTGGCAGCGAGCTTCGGCATCCCCGAGGAGAACGTGAACGTGGTCTCGCCGTTCGTCGGTGGTGCGTTCGGAGCTTCGCTGCGGCCGAACTACTACCCCGCGCTCACCGCGGTGGCCGCGCGCGAGCTGAAACGTCCCGTGAAAATCGTCTACACGCGCACGCAGATGTTCACGGGCCACGGCTATCGCCCCTACACCATCCAGAAGATCGCCCTCGGCGCGGATCGTTCGGGAAAACTCTCGTCGATGATCCACGAGGCGGTGCACAACACGTCGTCATTCGAGGCGTTCAATGACGGCACGACCAACTTCACGCGACAGGTCTATGCGTGCCCGAACCTCTACGCGCCGGTGAAGGTGACGAACACCGACCTCAATACCCCGACGTGGATGCGCGCGCCGGGTGCCGTCAGCGGGATGTTCGCGCTCGAATGTGCGATGGACGAACTGGCGTACTCGCTCAAGATCGATCCCCTCGAGCTGCGCCTCATCAACTACGCCGAGACCGATCCGGAGAGCGGCAAGCCGTGGTCGAGCAAGGCGCTGCGCGAGTGTTACCGCCTCGGCGCGGAGAAGTTCGGCTGGAAGAATCGCAAGTTCGAGCCGCGCTCGATGCGCGACGGACACCTGCTGGTCGGCTGGGGAACCGCCACCGGCGTGTGGGGCGCATTCCAGCGCCCCGCGAACGCGAGAATCACGCTGCGCGCCGACGGCACGGCGCACGTCGTGAGCGCCACGAGCGACATCGGTCCCGGCACCTACACCGTCATGACCATGATCGCCGCCGAATACCTCGGCCTCCGGCCGGAGCAGGTGCAATTCGAGCTCGGCGACACGAAGTTCCCGCGCGCGCCGTCGCAGGGCGGCTCGCAAACGACGTCGAGCGTCGGCTCGGCGGTCATGGGCGCCGCACTGGCCATCGGCGCGCGCCTGCTCACTCTCGCAAATCAGGCAGCCGACTCGCCATTGAAATCCGCCGCGGCGTCCCCTGCAGCGAACGACATCGAGATGCTCGACGGCCGCCTGCGACTCAAGAGCGATCCCGCGCGGTCCGTCAGCATCCCCGACGTGATGCGGCGTAATGGCCTCACCGAGATCACGGAGACATTCGCGTCGACTCCCTCGCCGGAGCGCCAGAACTACGCGCTGCTGGCGCACGGCGCGCAGTTCATCGAGGTCAAGGTCGACCCCGAACTGGGGATCGTCCGCGTCACACGCGCCATCGAGGTCTCGGCGTGCGGCAAGATCATCAACCCGAAGGCGTCGCATAGCCAGGAGATCGGCGGCATCGTCTGGGGCATCGGCATGGCGCTGCAGGAGGCGACGGAGATCGATCACCGTTTCGGGCGGATCATGAACCCGAACCTGCAGCACTACCACGTACCCGTCAACGCCGACATCCACCAGATCGAGACGGAGTTCATCGAAGAGGACGACAAGATCGTCAACCCGCTCGGAGTGAAGGGCATGGGCGAGCTGGGGATGGTCGGCATCCCGGCAGCCATTGCAAACGCCGTGTTCCATGCGACGGGCAGACGCATCCGGGATCTGCCGATTACGCCGGACAAGTTGCTGTGATGACCGCGGGGTGAACCGGGCGTCCGCATATTCGAAACCTGGCGTCCGCGCGTGGAGCGCACGCGTCGCGCGGGCTGGCGCGGCGGCGTCTCGCCGGCGCACGGCGTCTCGCCGTAAGGTGTTCGCCGATTATCCATCGTGCGTTCCGCGGCCGCGTGAACAGGTGTGGGCGAGCGTGTGATGGATACGGGGATATCAATCGGCCGTTGCCCGGCGAGAAGAGGCAGACAGAAGCCATAAATCCGGTCATAATTCAGATTCATTTCGAATCCCGAGGAGACTGCGATGCTTTACCGGCTGAGCGTTGGCGCACTCGTGCTGTTCTTCATGACTGCCGCGCTTGCGGCGCAGCAGACCGCATTCGTAGTCGACGCCGACGGCAAAGCCATCGCCGCGGTCAACCTCGATGACGGCTCCGTCACGACGAAGGTCCCGCTTCCCTTCGCCCCGGACCGAGCCCGTCTCGCGCCGGACGGCAAGACGCTGCTCGTCCTCGATCAGGGCGAAGGTACCAGGGGGTTCTGGGTGGCCGAGTTCCGGCCGAAGACCAAAGCCAACGCGGCGATCATTCGAGATGGGAAGATGATCGCGTCGACCGAGCTCGGATGGGGTCTCGCCGAATCATCCTTCTCCAGCGACGGCCAGTCGGC
Organism: Thermoanaerobaculia bacterium; assembly: GCA_035629865.1. Classification (GTDB taxonomy): domain Bacteria; phylum Acidobacteriota; class Thermoanaerobaculia; order Gp7-AA8; family Gp7-AA8; genus QHVT01. The sequence continues at coordinate 31,852 of DASPHC010000154.1, forward strand.
GTACGTGCTCACCACCGGCTACGAATCGAACAAAGAGCCCGAGCGCAAAGCATCGGAGCTCGTTCGCATCAGTCTCATGGACGGCAAGGTCACCGGCCGTATTCCGCTCGACGCCGCCGCGGAAGCTTTCGCGGCCGACGACGCGTCGACGACCGGCATCATCTATTCACCGGCATATCCAAAAAAGAAACCGAGACCGCTTCCGGCGCGGCTGACGTTCGTCGATCTCACCAGTTTCGAAGCAAAGGAACGGATCGAGATCACCGGCCAGGATGTGAAGCGACCCGTCGCCGCCGGCGGACTTCTCTACATCGCCGACGCGGGAACGAAGGCCGTCCGCGGCAGAATCACCGTGGTCGATCCGCAGAAGCGCGCCATCATCGAGAAGATCGACGTCGGACCGGAAGCGCTGATCGGCGGCAGTGACAGGGACGATCGCCTGTTCGTGCTCAGCCAGGGAGCGGACAAGGACAGTGGCGCTCTTCGCATCGTGAAGGGGACCAAGGTCGAAGCTGAATACAAAACCGCGGCGGCTCCGCGAATGGCACGTCTGTCCGACGACGGCCAGCGCGCGTACGTCCTCGGCTGGAAGGAATTCTCCGTCGTCGACCTCGCAACCGGCGCGGCCAGGGCAGCGGTGGAGCAAGCCCGCAATCCCTTCGCCGTACTCGGCACCGCGGACGGCAAGCGCGCGTTCGTCATCAACATGGACGGCGATCAATGCTGCCGCCTGACCGCCTTCGACCTCGGCGGCATGAGGCGGCTGACGACATTCCTCGGCGGCAGCAAGGGGGAGCGCTTCGGTCAGATGATGGCCGCCGTGGCCCTCTCCGTCGTGTCGTACCAGGCCGGCATGTCGCTGGCCGGATCCAGCGGCTCGAACACCTTCTATTACTCGATCTATACGCCGCAATCGCACGGCGCCGCGCGGGGGCCACTGACGTTCGGGCCCGGAGAGAAGAAGGTTTACTTCGTCGACACGCAGACCAGTGACGTCACCGTCGCGGACGTCGAGACCGGAGAGCGCCTGCGCACCCTCGACGCGGGATACGGCCTCCAGGAAGTCCTGCCGCTGCACGACGCCGGAGTCATCGCCGCCATCGCCGACAGCGCCATCACTCTGGTCGATGTGAACACGAATGAAGTGAAGTCTACGATCAACCTCCAAGGCGGAGTCACCGACGCCGTGCTGACCGACGACAACAATCGCCTGGTTGTGTTCGGAAAGAAAAACCTGGTGGTCATCGACGCGAAGACGGCGAAAGAGATCGCGCGCATTGCTTCCCTGCAGCAGCCAGTTCAGGTCATATTCGCGAAGTAAGGCCTGCGAGCGCCCGGCGGCCGCGCACACGCGGCTCCGCTGACTCCGTGGCTTTCGAGAGATGAGCCGTGCCGAGCGATGATTCTTGCCTCCGGAGGCAAGATCCTTGGGTTTTGAGCCATGGTCCTTTGCCTCGGAAGCGATGGTTCTTGTCTCCGGAGGCAAGAATGTTGGCTCTGGAGGCAAGATCCTTCGCTCCGGACCCAAGGTTCTTGGGTTTCGAGTCAAGGTTCTTGGGTTTGGAGTCAAGGTCCTTGTCTCCGGAGGCAAGATCCTTCGCCCTGGACCTAAGGTTCTTGGGTCTGGACCCAAGGTTCTTGGGTCTGGAGTCAAGGTTCTTGGGTCTGGAGCCAAGGTTCTTGTCTCCAGAGGCAAGAATGTTGGCTCCGGAGGCAAGAAAGTTGGCTCCGGAGGCAAGAATGTTGGCTCCGGAGGCAAGAATGTTGGCTCCGGAGTCAAGGTCCTTGGGTCCAGAGCGAAGGATCCATAGATTTGAGCCATGGTCCCATGGGTCCGGAGCGAAGGACCCAGCCTCGGAAGCGATGTTCCTTCGCTCCGAACCCTTGTCCCTCGGGTCTGGAGACAACATTCTTGCCTCCGGAGCCAACTTTCTTGCCTCTGGAGACAATTTTCTTGCCTCCGGAGGCATTGTTCCAAAGCTTTAATCTATGGTTCCTTCCCTTTTTTGCCTTGTCGCATCTCGCCGTCATTGGCACGTTCCCAGTGAGGGCGACCAGTTCGGACCGGTCGCTTGAGATGGTCGAGCTCGCGGCGGAAGTGTTCCGCAGCGAAGCTCATGTCCGGGAAGAGTGATCGCACCTCGGCCGCGCCGAGGAACAATCCATCCTCACGATCGGAAACGATCGGGGAACTGCTTTACGATTCCGTCGGTCAGCGCATCGGCCATCATCATGGCCTGATCGAAGATCTTGTCGAACGTCGCAACGTCCCCGTTCCAGTCCTTCTTCAGACGGGCGGTTGCTTCCTGCGTGGTCAGCGCGAGATGCTCGTTCATCATCGAAAGGACGGCTTCGCGCGGCCAGTTGGGATTCGCGTCGCTGAGGAACGTGGCGATGTCGGCGGCGTTCGCATGCCAGCGCCGATCGGCGTCTCCGAGCTTCGTCTGATCGTTCGCCTTCGCTGCCGCGACGAGATCGACGGCGATGAGAATGTGATCCCTGAGCAGTCCGGAGAGTTTCGTGCCGGCGGCCTGGCCGTAGTAGGGAACGATGGCCTGCCCGATCTGGTCCTGATTCGCGAGCAGGCGATTCGCGGCGGCTTGCGCGTCGGGCGAATCGGACGCGGCGGCGATGATGTAGTTGCGCGTCCAGACTACGTGATCGGCCCACAGATCGCGCATGGCCTTGCCGAGTGCGGTCCGGCTGTTGTCCATGGAGGTGCTGGAGTGCATGTCGCCGGTGGCCGCGGGCGGCGTGTCGTACGTCTGGGTGGCGCACGCGAACAGCACGAGTGTGCATGCGAGGAGGATCCATCGAGAGTTACGCATTGGAACGTCTCCTTGTTTAGCTGTTGCTACAACGACTTCAGATATTCACGGGATCATTCTTCCCGGCTTCCGTAAGACCGAGCCTCAATTGGGGGCACGTGAAGCCATGGCGCATTACCTCCGCTGCGGGCGCGTGCAAGAAGCGCGCGCAATGTCCAACCGATTGGTTGGGGAATTAGCCGAGGCTGGTGTGGGGCACGATTTCTGAAGCGCCGGACGGCGTGGCAACCAAATGGACCATCCTCGATGAATTTCCCACCACTCGCGCGGCGATCTTCCGGCTGATGAAGGGCGAAGGATACGTCTCGATCCCGCGCATCGCGGAGGCTTTTGGCATGAGCCATGAGGCGGCGCGCAAGCACGTGGTCGAGTTGCAGCGGAACGGCTGGATCGAGCCGGAGTGCGAGCCGGACGAAGCGCAGCGGCGCGAGGCGACTCCCGGCCGGCCGCCGGTTCGTTACTGCCTGACCGCGGAGGGCGATCACCTGTTTCCGAAGAAGTATCCGGAGCTGCTGATCGAATTGCTCGATACCATCGCCGAGGAAGGCGGCCCGGAAGGTGCGGCCGCGGTGCTCGCGCGTTTCACGGATCACCGTGTGGCGGAGCTCGAGCCGCGCGTGACCTCAACCTCGATGAAGCGAAAGATGGCTGCGCTCCAGGCGATCTATGGCGAGGGCGATCCTTTCGTCAGCGTGGAGAAGCGCGGCGATGACTACGTCGTCGTCGAGCGCAATTGCCCGTATTTGAGATTCGCCATGGAGCGGCCGGACATCTGCAGCACGACCGTCAGCACGCTTCGCCGGTTGACCGGCTGCGAGGTCGTGCGCGAGCGGCGCTTTCAGGACGGCGACGGCCGCTGCGAGTTCCACGTGCGAACCGCGCAGGCGTCACCCGACCGGAAGCGCGTACGTTTCGAGAAAGAGCCGCCGCGAACGACTCGCTGATGGGTTTCTCCAACCAGTTCGTTGGGGAACCGGTGCCGGTCTTGCACGCCCAGCCGGCGGAGGACCTATGGAAGCAAGAGCGAAGCTGTTCGGCCATCCGATTCACCAGATGCTGATCGTGTTTCCCCTCGGGCTACTCGCGATGGCGCTGTTTTTCGACCTGATTGCGCTGGCGATGAACCGGCATCAGGGACTCTTCAGCGCGTCGTATTACATGATCGCGGCCGGCATTGTGACCGGCCTGCTTGCCGCCGTCTTCGGCTTGATTGACTTCCTGAAGATCCCGGCGGGAACACGTGCGAAGCGCGTCGGCCGTCTGCACGGCGGTGGAAACGTCGTCGTGGTGGTGCTCTTCGCCGCGAGCTGGTGGATTCGTCGCGGCGCACCGGCCGACCCGTCGACACTCGCGATCGTGCTCGCGGCGGCTGGAGCTGGTCTGGCGACCTTCACCGGATGGCTCGGTGGAGAGCTCGTCGGTCGACTCGGAGTCGGCGTCGACGACGGCGCTCATCTCGATGCTCCAAGCTCCCTCAGCGGCCAGCCTGCATCGGGATCAACGCGCTGATGGTGCCACGCTCCCTTTTCCGAGGGTCATGATGGCGAAAACCGCTGCGGATGTTCTCATCGACGTGTTGCAGAGATGGGGTGTCGATGTCGTGTTCGGGCTGCCGGGCGATGGGATCAACGGCATCATGGAATCGCTCCGGCAGCGCCAGGACGCGATCCGCTTCATTCAGGTCCGGCACGAAGAGTCGGCCGCGTTCATGGCCTGCGCGTATGCAAAGTACACCGGAAAGCTCGGGGTCTGCCTTGCCACATCCGGACCGGGCGGGCTGCACCTGCTGAACGGCCTGTACGACGCGAAGCTCGACGGGCAGCCGGTCCTGGCGATCACCGGGCATCACTTTCACGATCTGATCGGAAC
>DASPHC010000155.1:0-29805 GCA_035629865.1 Thermoanaerobaculia bacterium
TGAAGTGGCGACTTTCGCCAACTCAATGGGAGGAACACGCCACCGCAGTGCAGTTTTCACCCAGCCGAGTGCCCCGATTCGCCACCGGAGCGGGACTGCAACCCATCGCCGCGGCAGAAGCAGCCACTCCGGTGACATGAATCGCCATGCAGGTCGAAGAAGCAGCCACCGAAATGGGTCGGAATGCCGTCCGAGTCGCACGACCGGCCATCGCGGTGGCGTCATGCCCCGTCGGGATGGCCGATCCCGCCATCGCCATCCGGTTGGCAGCCGGCTACACCGAAGTACCGATCTCCGGAAATAGGTGACCAGTCGTTGCTGCCGGAGGCGATTGTGGAGCGCCGGTCTTCGACCGGCCGGTCCGCCGGCTTTCAGCCGGCCCGGCGGGTGGGAGGGGGAGTGCAGCGCGAGAGACTGCCAGCCGAAGGCTGGCGGACCGGCCGGTCGAAGACCGGCGCTCCACCGACGGCACTCGCGAACCTCAACCCGGCTCGACATCCATGTCGCCTATCCGCAACGAGCGAAGCTCTGCCCTCCGCATTCCGGATTTGTGTTTGCCGGTGAGCTCGAAGTTCGACGCTATTGCCGGGTTGAAGGCCCGGTGAAAAACTCAATCAACATCGGCGCGATGGCCTCGGCGCCGGCTTGATGCGTCTGGCCTTTGAGTGTTTCGCGCCGAGCATGAGGGAGGAGCGCAGCGATCCGGTCAGCAGTGGGACCCATGAAGTCCATACTGTGTTCGCCAGTCATCACAAGCGTTGGAACGCGGATGGCTTCGACGATGTCCTGCGGGAACGCGCCGTCACCTAAGACCGCGTAGTCGTAAGCGAGGGTGAAGTCGATCTTCTTCATGGCTTCCCGGGGTAAGTGCCTCAGCGTTTCCAGTTCGCGATTGCGAGACCGGTGACCCGACGGAACTCGCGTTCGTTGTTGGTCACGAGCGTCAGTTTCCGTCCGACAGCTTGGGAAGCGATGAGGGTGTCGAGCGGCCCGATCGGTGTACCGGCACGTTCGAGTTTCGCGCGTACGCCTGCGTACGCGATCGCATCTTCTGACGTGAAATCGATGAGAGTCAGCGGGCGAAGAAAGTTCTCGACGAGGCGAAGAGTCTTTACCGGCGATGTGCTCTTCGCAGCTCCTGTGCGCAGCTCGGCTTCCGTGATGACGCTCACCAATACGTCTTCTCGTGGCGTGGAGAGGAGCTGCCGGAGTACGCTCTTATCCTGTTTGAGAGCGTAGATGCAGGTATCGGTGTCGAGAATGAACATCATGCCTGCTCAGAGTTTTCGTCGCTTCTCGACGGGTCCCGGAGCCGGCCGTTCGAAATCCTCCGGGACGCCGGCGAAGGATTCAACGTATCCGGCCGGCCATTCCCGAATCGGTTCCAGAATGACCGAGCTGCCTTCCCGGTGAATCAACACCGCGTCGCCGTCAAAGCGGAACTCTTTGGGGAGGCGTACGGCCTGGCTTCTGCCCGTTCTGAAGACACGAGCCGTCTGTCGCCTGGTTCCGGTCTTTGCCATGATACCTATCAAGGATAGATATCGCGTGAGGACTGTCAAGAGGTGGCGAGAATCGACAGACCGGCGTCGCCTTCGAGAACCGATGTCTTCAACTGCGGGCGTTCTCTGCTCTTCCACAGTGCGGCAGTGTGCAATACCCGATACCGGATTGGCCCGCCGTCCGGTCTTTCGCTGGAGGCAATGGGGCGTGGGATGCAGACAAACTCGGTGCGCATCTGATCGGCCGACAATCGGACCTTCGCATACCCGTGTCCTCCAAGATCGACGAACTCGACGTGCGGAGCCAGATCCGGGTTGGACAGCGACCGCGCGCGCTTCAGGTCGAAGCTCTTTGCATATTCGAGGCACGCACGGACGCCGTGCTTCAGCAGCATGTTGAAGGTCCATTCGGGCCTGGCCCCCGCCTCGCGGTCGGCAAGAAACAGCGGCCGCAGCAGAGCGTCCTTCGGGAGTCTGTGCTCATAGGCCTCCATGACGCCGGGACTGACGAGGGACGCGCCCACGAAGCTCACGCCGACCGGCTCGAACTTGCCGGGCGGAAGCTCCGCAGCCGCATATCCGGCCCAGAAGCTGTGGCGGTCGCCCGAGACGATGGCGAAGCCTGTGATCTTCGCGTCGCGAACGAGCTGGTAGATTTCAGCGCGCTCCGCGTACGCTGTGCCGTAATCACCCCCGCCCAAGGCCGCGAACGCGTCTTTGGGCCACGACTCCTTGGTGAGACCCGAGGGGAGGTTCTGCGGGTCGGCGCGCCAATCGAGCGCACCCAGCGAGCTCCCCCAGATTTTCCACGAAGCGTTTGAGCTCTCGAGCTTGTCCTTGAACCACGCCTTCTGCTCCGCCCCGAGAATCGTTTGCGGCGGCGCGCTCCGTTGCGGATTGGGGACATGCGCATCGTTGAAGCGGATCTCCGGAGGCGGATTGCCGCCGTTGTAGGCACGCCCGCCGTCCAGAACCCGCATCTCGGATTCGGGAAACATTCCAATGAACTCCTCGCCACCGAGCTTTCCGAGCGACGGATCGCTGAAGGGATTCGCGCTGCGATAGCTGTGCTGATCGGTGATGATCAGGTCGAGGTGCTTCCCGTATCGCAGTGCCCGATAGGCCTTTAGGCTGTTGATCGCCGTGAGATTGTTCGGTTCCACCCCCAGCCCATTGCGATCGAACTCTTTGATCGCCACGTCTTTGACAGCGGGTGGATCGAAGCGTTCCAGCAAGCGGCTCCCTCGGGAGACACGTGCAGGGAGATATTCGAACCAGGCCTGATTCGCCGCGACCTTGATGCTTTGGCCGGGCTGCTCGAACGCCCCGCCTTGACGATGCTCTGCCAACCCTGCCACGAGAATTCGTGGTTGTCCCAGATCGGGACGAACGGCCAGCGCGCGCGAGCGTCCTGGAGGTCGGGATCGGCGAGATAGCCTTTGTAGATGGCCCGGTAGCCATCGACGGTCAGCGGGATGTGGAAGTTGCCGACCTTGTGGCCGTCCGGGATGCGCGCAACCTCATAGATCGTGCGGTCGTAGCGGGTCTTCACCTCCTCGGGATACTGGACCACCTCGTAGATGAAATCCCCGAGGTGCAGAACGAAACCGAGCTTCGCGGCGGCGGGAGCGCGTTCATCCTCGTAAATCATCCGGCGATAGGCGTTGAGCTTGCCCTCATTGATGTCCTGACAGCTCACGAATGCGAAGTTCACCGTGCGGGGATCGTTTGGCAATGGCGCTGTGATCGTGCGGCCGACACGGCTGCCATTTCCGTCAGTGTCGGTGAAGCGATACCAGTAGGTGCGCGCCGGCTTCAGTCCGCCAATCAGAACGCGCGCGGTCCAGTCCGCGGCGCTCGAAACCGGTGTCTGCGCGTGCGCGATGACTCGGCGGAATGTCTCATCCTCGCCCACCTCGACGGTCAGGAGATGGCGTGTGCCTTGGACGAACGGACGCCTCGTCCACAGGATGACGCTGTGCGGGTCGGGATCGCCCGAGGCGACCCCTTGGGGATAGAGGTCACGCCGTTCATGCCAGTTGACCCGCGAACCGCGAGCCGGTCCGACCCATGCGAGCGACGCACCGATTGCTGCGGCAGTTTTGAGAAAGGACCGGCGGCTGATCTTCATGCTTATCGGGCGACTCGTTCGACCAACTGGGGAGTACGCTACGAGTCTTTCGTCTCTCCGAGATCATGACGAGGATGTCACATCACAAGCTTCGCACTGGAGGGCTCTCACGGATCGTCACGAGAATGTCTCCCGGCGTTTGCGTGATCGCATCAAGCTTGCTCGGCCTGATTCTCACGTAGCTGACCTCCGTGCGCCGTACAGGATGATCCCCGCGCCCGCGACGCGGACCGCTGCGCCGATGTAATCAGTCCCGCGCGACAAGGTCTGCTCAACAAACCACGCGACGTTCTGCATGCGCCGCGGAGGCGAGCATGATGCCTGAGCATCGCCGCTGCGGGAGCAGGCATCCTCGCTGGCAGCGACGCTACGGACTGGGAGCCATATCTCTACGCGGGGTCGGCCTGCACGAGGCACTCGTGCTGATGGTCGACGCGGGGCTCACGCCGCTGCAGGCGCTGCGCTCCGCGACTTCCGATGCAGCGCGCTTCCTCGGCCGCAAGGATCTTGGCGTCATCGAGCCTGGAGCGCTCGCGGATCTGGTGTTGCTCGACGCCGACCCACTTTCGGACATTCCGCAACATCTCCGCGATCCACGCCGTGATCTTCGACGGACGTCCGCAGACACGCACCGACCTCGACGCCCTTCACGCCGACGCAGAATCACGAGCGGCGCACCCGGCCGAACGAAGGCAGAACGAATTACACCCATTCCCAAGTCCCCTTCCTGACGCATCAGGGATGAGATGATCACTGTCATGCCCGAGTACGACTTCCGCTCCCTCTCGAGCTACGACTTCCAGAATCTCTGCCGCGATCTCCTCCAAGAAGACCTTGGTACTTGCGTCGAAAGCTTTGCCCCGAACATGGACCGTGGCATCGACGCCCGAGCGGGCAGCACGATCCTCCAAGTCAAGCATTACGCGAACTCCGACCTAAACATGCTCACGCGCACCCTAGAGCGCGACGAGCGACCAAAGATCGAGACCCTCCGGCCCCAACGGTACATCCTCGCGACATCGCTCTCCCTGAGCGTGCCCGCCAAAGACAAAATCCTCGCGCTCCTCACGCCCTACTGTCAGGGCACGCACGACATCATGGGGCGCGAGGACATCAACAACCTCCTAGGCCGCCACCCGGACGTGGAGCGACGCAGCTTCAAGCTCTGGCTCACGAGCACCACCGTTCTGGAGCGCGTTCTCCACAGCGGGATCTGGGACGACACCAGCCTCACGATCGACCGCATCCGGCGACGAACCGCGCAGTACGTCACCAACCCGAGCCTCCCCCGCGCACGAACAATCCTGGAAGAGCACCACTCCTGTATCCTCGCCGGCATCCCCGGCATCGGAAAAACGACGCTGGCAGAGATCCTCATGCTCGAATATCTCGACCAGCGAGAGTTCGAGGTCTTCCGCATCAGCGAATCACTGCGCGAGATCAAGCCGGTCAGAAACGCGCAGCGCAAGCAACTCTTCTACTTCGACGACTTCCTCGGCAAAACCACCCTAGACAAGCTAGAGCGCAACGAAGATCAGCGGCTCATCGAATTCATGGACGACGCAAGGCGCAACCCGAACTGGCGCTTCCTCATGACCACGCGCGAGTACATCCTGAACACCGCGCGCCTCCGCTACGAAACGCTCGCGAACGCGGACCTCAAACAGTGCGTGGTGGATCTCGGCGATTACACGCGACGCATCAGGGCGGAGATCCTCTACAACCACCTGTACTTCTCCGACCTCCACGACGACCACAAGTACGCCCTCCTGGAGCAGAGCGCGTACCGTCGCATCATCAGGCACAAGAACTACAGCCCACGCATCATCGAGCACATCACGAAACGCGATATCGCCGACGCCCACGCGCCAGCGGAGTATGAGGCGCACGTACTCAGCGTCCTGGATAACCCGCAACTTCTCTGGGCGCACGCCTTCGACCACCAGCTCTCCAGCGCCGCACGCAACCTCCTCCTCGTCCTCATCACGTTGCCTGAGGAAACAGCACACGATGACGCCATGAGCGCATTCACTAGCTTCCATCGGACAATGCACGACCAACTCGGCTTCCGCCTGGAGAGCAACGATTTTCGCAACGCTCTGCGCGAACTCGACGGCACCTTCATCAAGACAGACCGTTGGGGCCCCGACCTCCTCATCAGCCTGCATAACCCATCCGTCCAGGACTTCCTCGAACATCGCCTGGTCGAAGAAACGGCGACGGTACGCACGCTCCTTGATGCCGCACTCTTCTTCGAGCAACTCACGATCCTCTGGCGGCGCCAAGCACCATTCAACGCCACGAGCCTGCAGCAGAACGCTGCGTCGTTCGTCACGGCCTTGGAACGACTCCTGGAAAGTCCAACGTGCATCGTGTTCCGGTCAGACCGGGAGCGGCCACCACACCGCCTCCACCACGTCGCCATCTCACTAGAGGAACGGATTCGCTTCATCCACGAACGCGCACAAACCGATGCTGAATGCCGCGCGATCATCCCGCGGCTCCTCGACCGCCTGCGCGACTACCTGCGCGATGGACACACGAGCCGCGAGAATCTCGTCCAACTCCTCACACACCTCCACGATGATCCCGCATTTGCCAACGACGCGTCGCGGATTGCGCAGGAGGCACTGCCCGCACTGACCGACCAGTTCCTATCACTGGAGGATTGCGAAGCACTCACCACCGTCATGGAGCGTTTCCCCGGCCTCCTCAACGAGCGGGAGCAGGCACGCGTCCGCGAACAATTCCTGGACTTCTGCAGCGATGAGATCAGCAATCTCTACGGGGAACGTGACGTGGACGCCCTGCGTGACACGGCGGACCGCCTCTACAGCATCGGCACCAGCCTCGGAATCGACGTCATTCACCGCGTCGCAGACCTCTGGGGCAAGGCAGACGAGATCGAAGAGGAGCGGCGGCAGGATCGAGAACCCTACGACGACCCTCCACGGCAGTGGCAAACCGTCACGATCGACCGCGATGACGACGCCGGCATCGACACGCTCTTCGCCAGCCTCCGCGAGGAGCTGCGCGCCGGCACCGAGTAAGGCGAACGAGACAAAGAGTGCCCATCGAGTCATTCACGCTCGCCGGATTCGTCGCCGACTTCGCCCGGCCATGGGCGCCGTCGACGCGCACGCGCGACACGCGGCGACTGGTACGACGAGACCCCAGCAAGAGCAGCACGAGCACGCAGCACCTCCGCAAACGCATCACCGAGCTGCAGCGCCTTAAGCCCGCAATCTATGAAGAGAAGCTCCTCGGCAGGATCGACGAGCACACGTGGGGGGGCGCACAACGAGCGCTGGCAGCAGGAACTCGACGAGCTACAAGTAGCCCTTGCGAGCAAGCGCCCTGACGATCAGCCGCAGCGAATTCCCGCGCAAAGCAGGGGCGCCTATCGAACTCGCGCACGCGCCGCACGTCAGTACTTTACGCAAACCACGACGCAGCGGGCGGAACTCCTCCGAGCGCTCCTATCGAACTGCACGATGAGCGACGGAAGTCTCACCCTGACAATGAGATCGCCCTACGGCACACTCGCTAAAATGAAGGAAAGTGAAGCTTGGCTGGGAGACAGGGAGTCGAACCCCGATTCACCGGTCCAGAGCCGGTTGTCCTACCATTGAACGATCTCCCAGGATCGGCAGGGGGTGTGGATGCTAACGGCCCCTAACGCCTCCGTCAAGGGGGGCATTCCATGGCCGGCTCCTCGGAGTTCCTCGGTTCCTCGGGTTCCTCGGAGGGGCAAGCACTCGGCAGATGCGCGACGCCTGAATCCCACTTTGGGTTGCCCAGATCCCTTCGCTCCCTCACACCCGCCCGCCCTCCGCTCTGGATGACGGGAGGGTCGGGTGCGGGTGATTGGGAGCGGCGGGTAAGTGGACGGCGTTCTCCTCGGGGCAGCTCAACCGAGGAGCTCCCGAGGAACTCCGAGGAACCCGAGGAACCGAGGAACTCGTCACGCCGCTCTTGCGGGTCGTGTCACAATCTCCGCGAGAGCGAAAACGACATGCTGCCCGAGGTCTTCGAGTGTCCGCAGTGCAGGCGCCAGTTTGTGGTGGAGCTGGTGGAGTCGGCTACCGAGACGTCGATTCACTGTCCGCAGTGCAAGCGGTATCTCGGGGAGAAGGACCTGAACTTCGTGATCATCTCGGAGATCGGGGAGCTGGAGGAGCGGTTGCGGTTCGAGAAGGACCGGCTGGAGAAGGATGAGGCGGTTTATTCGATGACGGACTGCGATGCCGAGCTCCGGACGTACGGGAACGAGATCCACAAGGTGGTCAGCATCCTCCGCCGCACGCTCGCGGATCTCGAGGCGCTGAAGTCGACGTACCGGTGAGAGTCCTTCCTCTGGACGGTGTCCTGGTCGCCGATTTCACTCGGGTGTTGGCCGGGCCTCTCTGCACGCAGCTTCTGGCGGATGCGGGGGCGCGGGTGATCAAGGTGGAGGAGCCGTCCGGGGGCGATGAGACGCGGCGCTGGGGGCCTCCTTTCCTGAACGGTATCAGCACGTATTTTCTGGCGGTGAACCGGAACAAGGAGTCGCTGGCGCTCGATCTCCGGTCCGACGAGGGGCGGCGGGTGGCGGCGGAGCTGGTGGCGCGGGCGGACGTGGTGGTGGACAATTTCCTGCCGGCGCAGCGGGTGGCGCTCGGGCTGGCGGGGCTGCCGGAGCGGGTGATTCATTGTTCGATCGGCGGGTTCGACGGCGATACGCCGGAAGCGAATACGCCCGGCTATGACCTTCTGGCGCAGGCGGGGGCGGGGCTGATGTCGATCACCGGGGAAGAGGAGCCGGCGAAGATCGGGGTGGCGCTTTCGGATGTTTTGACGGCGCACTATGCCCATGGGGCGATCGTGGCGGCGCTCTACGCCCGGGAGAAAACCGGGAAGGGGGCGCGGCTGGAGGTGTCGCTGCATTCGGCGACGCTCGCCTCGCTGGTGAATGTGGCCCAGGGGGCGCTGGCAACGGGGCAGGAGGCGCGGCGCTACGGGAACGCGCATCCGTCGATCGTGCCGTATCAGCTCTTTCACGCGCAGGACCGGCCGTTTGCGGTGGGAGGGGGGACGGACCGGCATTTCCGGTTGCTCTGCGAGCGGGTGGTCGAGCGGCCGGAGCTCGTTACGGACGAGCGGTTTGCGACGAACGGGTCCCGGGTGGAGAACCGCGCGATTCTGGTGCCGCTGCTGGAGGAGATCTTCCGGACCGAGGTCGCCGAAGTGTGGGTGGAGCGGTGCCGGGCGGCGTCGATCCCGGCTTCGGTGGTCCAGGGGGTACTGGAGGCGCTCCGCGGGGAGGCGGGGAAGCCGCTGGTGGCGGTGGTGGAGCATCCGGTGGCCGGGACGTACGAGACGGTGCTGAACCCGATCCGCTACGACGGGGAGCGGTTTCCGATCCGGACTGCACCCCCGATGTTGGGGGAGCAGACGGAGGCGCTGGTGCGGGAGCTCGAAGGGGAGAACAACGGGGGGCCTCCGGCGGGCGGGCCCGGCCCGCGGCGTTTGTTGCCCTAGGCTGAACGCACGCTGGTCGCACGAAGCGCGGTCCCTTCGTGGTTCCCTACTGTCCCGCGTACGAAAGCGCGAACAACGCCAGGCAGACTACGAACACGAAGGCAATCAGGGCGGCCATCAGCCCGATGTGCGAGGATTTCCCGGCCTGCTTGCCCCCGAACCCGCGGAAGACGAAGTAGAGGACGATGTAGCCGGCGGCGCCGATGATGCTGCCGACGATGAGGACGATCGTCAGGGCGCGCTTGAATTCGGGATCCACGCCCGAGACAGTAACATCGCGCGCCGCCATGACCCGACCCGACGCCATCATCTTCGACTTTGACGAGACGATCATCGACCTCGAGCCGCAGCATACGGCCGCCTATGAGGCGCTCTGCCGGGAGCTGGGGAGCGACTACGGGTCGATGCCGGAGAGCTTTCGTACAGGTTCCGGGCGGCGGATCATCGACGACATCCGGGAGATGCGCGCGCATTTCGGGTGGGAGCAATCGGAGGAGGAGCTGTTCGCGCGGAGGCAGGAGCATTTCGACGCGATCTGCCGGAGTGCCGCTCTGGAGCCGATGGCTGGTGTGGTGGAAACGATCCGGAAGCTGCAAGCGACCGGGATTCCGATGGCGATCACCTCCTCGGCGGTCCGCAACTCGATCGAGGCGATTCTGGAGCGTCTCGGGCTGCGGGAGGCGTTCACGCTGATCGTCGATGGGAGCGAGGTGGTGAACGGGAAGCCGGACCCGGAGGCGTACCTGCTGACGGCGCGGAAGCTCGGGGTGGCGCCGGAGCGGTGTCTCGTGTTCGAGGATTCGCATGTGGGGGTAGTGGCGGCGAAGCGGGCCGGGATGCGGTGCATTGCGGTGCGGAATCCGAGGGCGCTGACCTGGCAGGATCTGAGTGAGGCGGATGTGGTGGCGGGGGGTGGGGGGAGACGGGATTGAGGATTGAGGATTGAGGATTGAGGATTGAGGATTGGGGATTGGGGATTTGCCCCGGGGGTTAATCCTCAATTCTCAATCCTCAATCCTCAATCCCGTCCCCCTCACCCCTCCTGCAACAAACTCAATTCCGCCACCAGCCGGATCAGGTCTCTCGCTTCCTGGTCGCCGTCGGCGTACGTGCGGCAGAGGGATTCGACTTCATCCTCGTCCTCGTGGGTGCCGGTGGTGAAGCCGTCGGGGGGCTGTTTGGGGGAGGACGTCGGGGCGTGCCACCAGTTGCCATCTTTGAGGTGGTGGGCGATGTAGCCGCGGGAGCGCTTCCGGCGGGCCTCGCCGAGGCGCGCCAGGACGGAGGCGCCGGCGGAGTCGCCGCGCTCCCCGGCGGCGTTGGCCTTCTGGGCCGCCAGGATGTGGCCGACGAACGTGGCGATCAGGTCCTGCAGGCGCGCGTTCGCGTCGCCGACCGCTTCGACGAAGCGGACCCCCGTGTGCGAGACGAGGCTCTTGCCGTCGCCGCCCGGTTCGCGGATGATCAGGGAGCGGGCCACTTCGCAGTGGAACTCGACGTCCTCCGCCTGCCAGCGGAAGACGAGATTGAAGCGCTCCCCATGCTCGGCGGTGCCGTAGTGCTCGAGGAACGCGCCGGCGACTCCGATGTCCAGGATCAGGGCGTTGGCGCCGCGCATCGTGGCCAGGATCGGTTTGGACAACTTGAGGCGCTGGAACTCGCGCCGGTCGTCCCGGACTGCCGCCGCCGGTCTCTTCATCGGGCGAGAGTTTAACGTGGTAAGCGGTTTGCTGGCTTGTCCTTCCAGAGGGCAGTATTTCCTCGAGGAATCGGTTGAGCCCGCGTGGACCTATCGAGCGACGCTCCATCTGGCGCGTCGGGCCGGAGAGTACCTGGACGACTGTCGTCCCGGTGGTCTTCATCATCGTCTCCCTCCTCTCCCTGGTGATCCTTCCGCTGATCGTCGCCAGCAAGACGCAGAAGATGCGGAACGAGATCAGCCGGGTCGCCGAGCCGGCCCGCCAGTCGGCGAACTCCATCCAGATGGACCTCTCGAGCGAGGTCGACAAGCTCATCGCCTGGCAGGTCACGGGACAGGACAACTACAGGCGCGAGTACTACGCGCTGGTGGAACGCCAGGAGACGAACCGGAAGCGGCTGATGGAGCTCCTGCCGGCGCTCGACCAGGAGCTGAGGAACGACCTTGCCTCCCTCTTCGGACACACAACCCACTGGCACAACGGCGTGGCGCGCGGCGAGTTCCTCTCCCGCCAGCTTCCGAAAGAGGTGTTTCTGACCCGGCTGTTCGAGAGCCACGGCGCGTACGAGAAGTCGCTGGTCGCCGCCTCGGAGCTGGAGATCTCGCTCCAGGACGCGATCGCGTCGCGCCTGCAGCGCATCAGCGCAGCGGAGCGGCTGAACCGCTGGATCACGCTGGTCCTGACGCTTCTCGCTCTCACCTCGGCGCTCCTGGTCGCGGGGCTCGGCCGGCAGATGCGGCTCCTGGCGCGGGAGGCGATGGCCCGGCGCCTGGAGGCGGAGCGCGAGACGCAGGAAGCGGAGCGGGCGCGCGAGGCGGCCGAGCATGAGGAACGGCGGGCGGCATTCCTGGCCGCGGCCGGGCAGGAGCTGGCGGCCTCGCTCGACTACGAGCACACCATCGCCACCCTGGCGCGGCTGATCGTGCCGAACCTCGCCGAGGTGTGCGTGATCGACATGACCGAGGCCGAAGGAGCGCTGCGGCGGGTCGCGGTCGCGCACCGGAATCCCGAAGACGAGCAGCGGTTCCTGCCGCAGGTCGGGATGGTCAGAACCGAGGTGCCGGAAGCGCTCGTGCGGATCATGCAGCGCGCGGAGCCGGCGCTGGTCGGCTCGTCGTCCGGCCTCTATGAATATGTCACCGGCGAAACGAACGGCACCGGCAGGACGCCCGTGTTCATGCCGCTGGTGAGCCGCGGACAGACCATCGGCGTCGCGGCCGCGATCTCGAGGGAGGCCAGGCCGTTCACCACCGCCGACCTGCCGCTCTTCAGCGAGCTGGCGCGCCGCGCGTCGCTCTCGATCGACAACGCCCGGCTCTATCTCGAGTCGCAGCAGGCGGTGCGGGCGCGCGAGGAAGTGCTGGCCATCGTTTCGCACGATCTCCGCAACCCGCTGAACGCCGTGACCCTCGGCGCGTCGCTGATGCAGACGTCGAAGACGCTCGCGGACGACGACCGGGAGCAGATCGACACGATCGTCATCTCGGCGAAGCGGATGAGCCGCCTCATCGCCGACCTGCTCGACGTAACCCGTCTCGACGGAGGGAAGCGGCTGCCGATCGACCCGTCTCCGGTCCCGGTGAGCGAGCTTCTGAGCGAGGCGGAGGAGTTGTTCCGCGCGCAGGCTTCGGTCGCCTCGGTGTCGATGGTCTACGGCGACACGGAGGGGCTGCCGCCGGTCCAGGCGGACCGCCACCGGGTGATGCAAGTGCTGTCGAACCTGATCGGAAACTCGCTCAAGTTCACGCCGCCCGGCGGCCGGATCAGCGTGTCGGCGAAGCGACAGAATGGCTCGGTGCTCTTCACCGTCGCAGACACCGGCCCGGGCATCCCGAAGGAGCATCTGAGCGACATCTTCAGCCCCTACTGGCAGGCGAAGCGCACCGAGCGAATGGGTGCGGGCCTCGGCCTTCCGATCGCGAAAGGCATCGTGGAGGCGCACGGCGGCCGGATCTGGACGGAGAGCGAGCCGGGGAAAGGGACGCGGTTCTATTTCACGCTGCCGCTGGCCGCCGCTCCGCGCGAAGAAGTCACGTCCGAGGCGGAATCTGCAGCACGTCGCTGACGCTCAACTCCGCGAAGAGGCGGATCAGCCGCCGCCCCTCCTCGTCCGACGCCGCATAGACCGTGCAGAGGCGCTGCATCTCCTCCGGATCCTCGCCCCGCGCGACGGTGAAGCCGGCCCCCGGTTGCTCGGGTAAGAAGACGTGGCGGCGCCGCCACGTGCCGCTCTCCAGCCGGTACGAAAGGAACTGCGCGTCGACGCCGCGCACGGTCTTGTCGCCGTCGACGGTGCGCAGCCGGAGGCGGGTGGCGGAGTTGTCGTAGCGCTGCTCGAGTGCGCGCATGACCAGTGCGGCCAGCATGGCCCGCAGGTGATCGCCCGACTCGCCGATCGCGGCGATGAAGCGGAGGCCGGACATCATCCCGGCGTCGGGATACTTCGAGTGGTCGGCGTTGAACGTGCGAACCACTTCGCAGCGCATGGCGATCTCGTTTCCGTCGTGCGAGAAACGAAGCTCACCGCGCGGCACGTCGAGCGGCGCCGCATGCTGGATCCGCGCGCCGAGAACCCCCGCCTCGACGACGGAGACAGGCGTCGTGCCGAACGTGCCGGGGATGGACGACTCGAGGCGGAGGCGCTGGAACTCACGGCGCTCGTCGCCCTGGGAAGGCTGCATGCGCGCGATTTTATAGGACGAATAGGACCTATGGGACCAATAGGACTGACAGGAGGGGCTTTGAACCTCATGGGTCCTATCGGTCCCATAGGTCCCATAGGTCCTATCAATTTGCGGTGATCGCCCGCCGCACGCGCAGTTGCGCCAGGTAGGTGCTGTGCACGTTCTGGCGGTAGCGGAACTGGCGGCGGTTCACTTTGGCGACGTAGTCGCGGGTCTCGGGGAAGGGCGGCATGCCGCCGTAGCGCTCGACGTTGCCTTCGCCGGCGTTGTAGGCGGCGAGGGCGACGGCTTCGTCGTCGAAGCGGTCGAGGAGATAGCGGAAGTAACGTGTGCCGGCGGCGATGTTCTGCTCCGGGTCGAACGGGTTGTTGATACCGAGAAGGCGGGCCGTGCTCGGGATGATCTGCATCAGCCCCTGCGCGCTCTTGTTCGAGATCAGGCGCGGGCGGAAGTCGGATTCAGTCTGTACCATCGCCGCGACGAGCTCCGGGGAGAGGTTGTTCTTTTCCGCCTCGCGGAAAATGATCTCGCCGTACGGGATGTGCTGACGGTAGTAATCGCGTTTGTAGCCGTCCAGCGTCAGCAGGCGCGGATCGCGCGGCAGGAACTGTTCTTCCATCTCCGGCGTGGTGAAGATGCGCAGCTGGGATGCCGATTGCGGTTTGCTCGTGCGGAGCAACCCCGTCTTCGCGCGCAACGCGTCGAGGTTGATGTCGCTCGCGGAGATCGGAATGTCGAAGGCGGCGAAGGCGAGAGGGATGCTGACCAGCAGCGCGACACTCTGCGTGGCTACCCGGATCGCACGGCGCCATACCCTGCGCGTGCGTGCGTGGCGCTGACAGTCACAGATGACGCGGACGTCTTCCCGTCCCTTCCACCGATGGGGTCCACGCCTTTGACTTCTGTCGTTCACCACGTCATCGCCCTAGGGCAAAACGCGGACCAGATTGCGCGCCGCGCGAGGAAATGGTTGATTCCAAAAGGCATGAGCTGTCACCGCCGCTCACGCTGTCAGGATACGCTTCGTTTCGTCGTTCAGCATCACCACCAGCGCATAAACACCCAGCGCCGTGCCGACCGGCACGTGCGGAAGACTGAGGGCGGCGATGACGATCGTCAGGATGCGCGCCCACGATTTCCGCTGCGACAGCCCCCATCCCGCGATGATGCTCGGGATCGAGAGAACGCCGAAGAGAACGGCGATGAACGTGAAGCAGCCGCCCGCCCAGGCGGCGCCGACCTGGGCGTCGGGACTGTCCTCGGTGGAGAGGATCGTCGCCGCGATTCCCGTGCCGAAGAGGAAGACGGAGATCGCCGCGACGACGCCGAGGATGCCGAAGAGGATGAAAAGGACCGAGAGAATCTTGATGTGCTGTTCCATCGTCTGCTCCTTCACGTCGCGGTCGCGGAGGTCTCCGTGGGCGGCTCGACGGTTTCGGTCTCCGCGGGAGGCGGCTCTTCCGCGGTCTCTGTCTCCGGCGGTGCGTCGGTTGCCGTGGTCTCGGTCGTCTCCGTCTCCGGCGGCGTGTCTGTGTCGCTGACCGGCGCGGTTGCGGCGGTATCGGTTTCCGGTGCCGTTGCTTCGGCCGCGGGTTTCTTCTGGGTCAGCACTTCGCGCTCGAAGACGTAGCCCCAGCGGCGCATGCGCGAGAGGATGATCTTCTGCCGCGCCCGCAGGCGTTTGTTCGGCTTTCCCGGGTTCATCACCCGCGGATTCGGCAGGCAGCCGGCGAGCAGCGCCGCCTCGCGCGGAGCCAGCGAGCTCGCGGACTTTTTGAAGTAGTGCCGCGACGCCGCTTCCGCGCCGTAGACCCGCTCCCCCATCTCCACCACGTTCAGGTAGATCTCGAGGATGCGCTTCTTGGTGAGGTGCTTCTCCAGCGAGCGGGCGATGAAGTACTCGCGCACCTTGCGCAGCGGGTTGCGCGACGGCGAGAGGTAGAGGTTCTTCGCCAGTTGCTGGGTGATGGTCGAGCCGCCGTGCGTGACTTTGCGGCGTTTCCAGTTGCGCTCGAACGCCTCGCGCATCCCTTTGACGTCCACTCCTTCATGTTCGTAGAAGGAGTTGTCCTCGGAGACGAGGACGGCGCGGCGGAGGTTCGGCGAGATCTGCCCGTACGGCACCCAGCGCCATTCCAGCTTGTCGCTCTTCCCCGCGTCCCGGAGCTGCTCTTTGCGCAACTCCATGAAGGCGGTGGTCTTGGGCGGCGCGCCTTTCAGCGCGGCCACGTCGGGGAAAGTGATCCACTCGAAGGCGAGCCAGGCGAGCAGGCCGGCCACGGCGAACAGCAGCAGGCGCTTCAGCACTGCGGAAAGGATAAACTAGTGCGTGCTATGAAACGCCTCCTGATTGCACTTGGGCTGTTGACGATGGCGACCAGCGCGCTCGCGATCGACACGACGCGCCAGGCGGTACGTGTCGGCGTGCTGCGCGGCCTGCACGAAGAGCAGAACTACGTCGCGAACATGCTCCGCCGGGAGCTGCGCGAGCGCGGCATCGACGCGTTCGACGCGCGGCGCACGCACCTCGAGCTGCTCGACGACGGTGCCGCGGTCGCGGATTACTACGTCGAGGTCGTCGGCGCCGAGCCGTCGACCACCGGCTACGGCGGCATCGACGTCGGCGGCGAGCACGGCGGGATCTCCCTCGGGGTCTTCGTCTCGAGGATCGCCGCGGAGGTCCGCGTCTACGACGGCGAGTCGATCGAGCTGGTGGCGACGGAAGACCTGGCGAAGAAGTCGACCGCGATCCTGCCGGCCGGTGTCGGCCTCGGAGGCCGCGCGCTCTTCGCCTGGGTCGCCCTGCCGTTCATCGAGCGCGCCCAATGGCGCAGCGTCGCCCGCGCCGCCGCCCGCGATGCAGCGGAAGCGGTGGCCGAAACGCTGCGCGGCCGATGAAGCCGGTCCTGGTCCTGACCACGGTCGGACCGGACTTTGACGCGAAGGCGCTGGCCCACGCGCTGGTAGAGGCGCGGGTGGCGGCCTGCGTAAATATCGTCTCGGGAGTGCACTCGGTTTACCGCTGGGAAGGAGCCGTCGTGGACGACGCCGAGCAGTTGCTGGTGATCAAGACCACGGACGAGCGCGTGGACGCGCTGCGCGAAGCGCTGTTTGCGAGGCACCCGTACCAGGTGCCGGAGTTCGTGGTGGTGCCGGTCGCAGGGACGTCGGAGGCGTACGGGGGGTGGGTGGTGGAGGCGGTGGGGTAGTTGTCATCCCGAGCCGCAGGAACCGTAGTAAGCACGTGAAGCACGGCGGCGAGGGACCTGGGCGGTTGGGGGCACGCAGCGCCTCCCCTCCCACCCAGGTCCTTCGCCGCCATGCTTGCTGCTCTTGGGACAAGTCTGCGGGCTCAGGATGACACGGGCACCTTCTTGCGTAAGAAGTACCCCACCACCAGCCCCGCAATCGTCAGCAGCGTGATGTTCCTTCCCCGCGTATACCCCTCCGGCTGGTAAACCAGCCGCACTTTGTGCGCCCCCTTCGGCACGTACACGCCGAGGAAGGCGTGATTGGCGAATCTCGCCTGCACGCGTTTTCCGTCGACGTACGCGCGCCAGCCCGGCCACGCGGTCTCGGAGACGACGACCCAGCCGTCGTTCTCCATCGCGGCGCCGATCTCGAGAACGCCTCCTTCGCGGCGGAAGGTCAGCGTTCCTGGGCCGTTGGCGATGTCGTGGGGCGGGTATTCGGGGGCTTCGATCCAGACCTGTTTGGCGAAGTCGGTCGCCTGCGACATGGAGTAGAGGACGGACACCGGGAGCGGCTCGTAGCGGATGCGCGGCGGTACGAAGGCGCGGGGCAGCATGCGGGTGTTCTCGAACAGCTTGGTGCCGCGGTCTTCGAGGACGAGCTTCCACTGCTCGTCCGGCTGTTCGTCGGGCTTGGCGATCAGATACTTCACGTTGAGGAAGGAGAGGAACGGGCGCCGTTTGTCGAAGATGATGTTGAACGACGCGGTCTGGTGGAGGCTCCAGAACGGAAAGGTCTCGGTGAGGCGGAGCAACGTCATGGCCTCGAAGCCGCGCGCGTCTTCCAGTCCGTAGAGGCTGGAGGCGTCGGGGACGAAGAGGTGGTGCATCGCGGCCATCCGGAACGGTTTTGCGGGATCGTTCTGCATGTGCCGGAGGATCGGTACGACGGGATAGAACATCTTTTCGGGCAGCGCCGGATAGATGCGGCCGTCCTCGATCGTCCGCTGCAGCAGCACCAGGCCGAGGAGCAGTGGGAGGACGATCCGCGTGGGGGTGCGCAGCGCCAGCAGCAGGATCAGGATCGCCAGCGGGACGAGCTCCGCGAGCGCGAGGAGGGTGATGAGCTTCGGGTCGACGCCGATGGCGATCTGCCGCGGACGGAGGATGTACGTACCGGCGGCGAGTAGCACTCCGACGGCCAGCAATACGCCCGAGATCTTCCAGCGCGGCTGGGACGCGATGGCATCGACGGTGATCGCCGCGAGGATCGCCAGTGCGAAAGCGCCCGAAAGGATGAAACGCTCGTTGATGGCGATGTCGTACAGCGGCAATGTGTGGACGATCTGCGCGAGCGGCCAGGCGTTCAATCCGATCCAGGTGCAGACGACTGCCAGCAACGCAAAGAACCAGGTCAGCCGCCGCGGAACGACGACGAGGGCGGCGCACGCGAGCGCTAGGACGATGCTGCCGACGCGGATGTTGGTGGGGTCGATGCCGGCCAGGTGATTGCCGCGCTCCGGCTGTCCCCAGTACCAGGGAAAGAGCGACATGCCCACGCGCCGGCCGAGAACCTCCGGCGGATACGGCAGCGGTTTCCCTTGGTAGAAGTCCTGCCGAATCTTGTACTCAAGCGTGTGAGGCACGACCTCGTAAAACGGCAGGAGTGAGATCGCGGTGAGCAGCAGTGCGATCGCACCCGAGGCGACGGCGAGGCCGATCGTGCGATACGGGATGGCGCGGGTTCTCCGGATGGCGGCCATGACCTCGTACACGCCAAACACCGCTCCCGTGGTGACCACCTGCATCAGCGACTCCGGATGGCCGGCCACGATCGTCAGGACGAAGGCGATCGTCAGCAGCACCGCGGCCCGGAGCGACCGTTCGCGCACGACCCATCGAACGGCGAAGAGCACCAGCCCGAGGAGCGCCCAGGTGCGTCCGAGGGGGACGCCGAGGAAGTGCACGAGCATCGCGCAGAACGCGTAGCCGGCTGCAGCGGTGAGCGAGGCGATCTCGCCGAGGCCGAGTACGCGGGCGAAGGCGAAAGTGAAGAGGAGCGCCAGGAAGAAGGTGATCGTGGCGTCGTACGTCAGCGCCTGCGTGTGCGGCAGCAGCAGGCCGAGGAGATGAATCGGGTCGTACGGCTGCGACTGCACGTTCGTCGAGAGGATGCTGCCCCCGAGGAAGTAGGGGTTCCACAACGGTGGCCACTCACCGTTGCGCACCCTCTCCCGGAAGACGTGCTGCCACGGGATGAACTGCGCGTAGTTGTCGGAGAGGGTCGGGTTGTAGAGCGTCGCGCCATAGTCGCGCGCGTAGTCGGAGAGCGGCGGCGCGTTGAACGGCAGGTCGATCGGTGCGTAGACGCGGCCGGTCAGCAGCGCGCGGCCGGTGAAGAGGAGCGGCATCAGGATCAGCACCAGCGCCGCGCCGCGGCCGAGGGGCTGGAGGTACCGTCGCCAGAGGAAGATCAGGCCGAGGGAAGTTGCGAGGTAGAGGAGCGCCGCCATGGTCTGGAGAAAAGGGCGATGAGAAGCAGCAGCACGGCCGTCGCCAGCGAGACCGCGCGGCCGCGGGTGAAGGAGTCAGGAAGGTAGCGCAGCTCGACGCGGTGGGTCCCTGCCGGAACGTACACGCCGAGGAAGGCGTGATTGGCAAAATGCGGCGTGGCGCGGCGGCCGTCTACGTAGGCGCGCCACCCTTTCCAGGCCGTCGCGGATACGACGACCCAGCCGGCGCGCTCCATCGAGGCGGTGAGCTCGTACGCCAGCCCGCTGCGCTGCAGTGTCACCTGTCCGCCGCCGTTGGCGATCTCGTGCGGCTCGTATTCCGGCGCCTCGATCCACGCGGCCTCGGTGAAGTCCGGCGCGCTTTTCATCGCTTCGACGGTTCCGGCTCCGTCGCGGACGTACCGGATCGTGCGCGGCACGAACGCCCGCGGCAGCTCGTGCGTGTTCTCCAGCAGCCGCGTCCCCCGATCCTCCGCCAGCACGCGCCACCCCGCCGGCGCATCGCCGGCCGCCACCGCGTAGCGGACGTTGAGGAACGACAGGAACGGCCTGGTGAGGTCGTCGACCCGGTTGAACCACGCATGCTGGTACGTCGCCCAGAGCGGATACGTCTCGTACAGCCGCTTGTTGGTCATGGCCTGATAGCCGCGGACGTCCTCGAGGCCATACATCGCCGGGTTGTTGGCGGTGAAGAGGAGCCCGGTGGCGGTCATACGCGCGTCGCGCGGGATCTGCGCGATCAGCGGGACGCGCGGGAAGAACGCCTCGCGCGGGACGGCCGGATACATCCGCCCGTCCTCATGCGTCCGCTGGAGGAGTACCGCCGCCAGGACGGCCACCGCGAACGCCATCCGGCGTTTCGCGAGCGCATCGACGGCAAACGCGGCCAGGATCGACAGTGCGAACGCCGCCGCGAACGCCAGCCGCTCGTTGATGGCGATGTCGAACAGCGGCAGCGAATGCAGCGCATGCGCGACCGGCCACGCCCCGAACGTCGCGCAGAGGCAGAAGAGCGCCAGCGCGACGAAGAACCACGTCTCCCGCCGCCGGAAACGGATCGCCGCCCCGATCGCCGCGAGCACCAGCACGATCGGCCCGACGCGCGCCGACAGCGGATCGACCCCGCGATGACCGACCAGGAACGTCCGCTTCATCCGCTCCAGCCGCACCTCCGGTTTCACGATCGTGTCGTAGCTCGTCGGCGCGTACAGTTCCCGCCGGATGTGATTCTCCAGCGTCTGCGGCACCGCCTCGGCGAAGGGAAGGAGGTAGACGGCGGTCAGCCCGAGAGCGATGGCACCGGCGGCGAAGGCGGAGCGGATGTGAACCAGCTTTTTGTCGATGAGAAAGAGATCGAACACCCCCCAGACCGCCCCCACGAACACCACATGCAGCACCGACTCCGGATGCCCGCTCACGATCACCAGTACGAACGCGATCGTCAGCAGCACCGGCCGGCGGACGGCGAACAGCACCAGCGGCAGGTACGCCCACGTCCGTCCCAGCGGCCAGCCGGCGAAGAACGCCAGCATCCCGCAGAGCATGAAACTGCCGGCGGCGGTGAACGAGGCGACCTCGCCGAGCCCGAGAGAGCGGGCGAAAGCGAAGGTGAAGAAGGCCGCCAGAAAGAACGTGATCGCCACCTGGAACGTGAAAGCGTCTTGCAGCGGGATCAGGAACGAGAGCCACTGCAGCGGGTCGTAGACCGCCGGCTGCGCGGCGGCGGCCAGGATGTCGCCGCCGAGGATGAACGGATTCCAGAGCGGCCACTCGCCGTTGGCCAGTGAGTAGCGGACCGCCTTCTGCCACGGGATGATCTGGCAGTGGAGATCGGAGAGATAGATGTTGTGCGGGCTCTCCACCCCGTAGTCCTTCGCGTAGGCGTGCAGTGGCTCCGCCATGAAGGAGATGTCTACAGGCGCTAGAGTTTTGCCGGTCAGGAGCGCTCTTCCGGCCGGCAGCAGCGGCATCGCCAGCAACACCACCGCCGCAGCCAAGCTGACCCGTTGTACCGAACGCGACCAGACTGCGAGGGTTGCGACTGCTGTGATCAGGTAGAGGGCGAGAGCCACAGGCGGCGCTATAACACGACATGGGACAAATGGGACCGATGGGACGGATGGGACGTATGGGTTCCCTCCTCCCATCCGTCCCATCGGTCCCATTCGTCCCATCCCGACGGCTACTCCCTGTAGAAGGGAAGACGCCGCCAATTCCCGGAGTTAGATTGGTCCCACGCCATGGACTCAATCGTCATTCGCGGCGCACGCGAGCACAACCTCAAAAACATCGACGTCGTCGTCCCCCGCAACAAGTTCGTGGTCATCACGGGCGTTTCGGGGTCGGGCAAGTCATCGCTCGCCTTCGACACCATCTTCGCCGAAGGACAGCGGCGCTACGTCGAATCCCTTTCCGCCTACGCCCGGCAGTTCCTGGAACAGATGGAGAAGCCGGACGTCGACTCGATCGAGGGCCTCTCGCCCGCGATCTCCATCGAGCAGCGGACGACCTCGCGCAACCCGCGCTCGACGGTCGGTACCGTCACCGAGATCTACGACTACCTGCGGCTCCTTTACGCGTCGATCGGCACGCCGCACTGCACGAGCTGCGGCCAGGAGATCCGCCCGCAGACCATCCAGCAGATGGTCGACCGCCTGCTCGCCCTGCCGAACGGCACGAAGTTCACCATCCTCGCGCCGTACGTCCGCGGCAAGAAGGGGGAGTACCGGAAGCAGATGCTGCAGATGGTGAAGGAAGGCTTCACCCACGGCATCGTCAACGGCGAGGAGGTCGAGCTCTCCAGCCCGCCGACCCTCGACAAGCAGAAGAAGCACACCATCGACATCCGCATCGACCGCATCGTAGTGAAGGAAGGAATCGCGCAGCGTCTCGCCGATTCGCTCGAGACAGCGACTCGCGTCACCAAGGGCCTCGTGAAGATCCTCTACCAGGAGGATAAGCGCGAGGAGCTGATGTCGCAGAGCTACGCCTGCCCCGACTGCGGCGTCTCCATCGGCGAGATCACCCCGCGGCTGTTCTCCTTCAACTCCCCCTACGGCGCCTGCTCCGGCTGCTCCGGCCTCGGGATGCTGCTGGAGATCGACGAGCGGAAGATCGTCCCCGACACCGGGAAGTCGATCGAGGAAGGGGCCATCGCGCTCTGGAAAGAGGGGTCGGAGAACTGGCGCCTCAAGCAGATCCACACCCTCGCCGCGCACTACAAGTTCAAGCTCAGCACGCCGTGGTGGAAGCTGCCGGAGAAGGCCCGCAACGCCATCCTCCATGGCTCCGAGGACAAGATCCGCTTCGAGTTCCAGGGGAGCGACAGCGCGTACGCCTACAACGGCACGTACGAGGGGATCGTCCCGATGCTCGACCGGCGCTACAAGGAGTCCGAGTCGGACGACATGCGCGAGGAGATCGAGCGCTTCATGACGCCGAAGAAGTGCCCGGAGTGCGGCGGCCGGCGCCTCAAGCCGGAGGCGCTCAGCGTCACCGTGGCCGGCCGTCCGATCGACAAGGTGGTCGCCCTGCAGCTCGGGGCCGCCGACGTCTTTTTCCGCGACGTGCAGCTCACCTCGCGTGAGGAGGCCATCGCCGGGAAGATCCTGAAGGAAGTGCGCGACCGCCTCGGCTTTCTCTGCGCCGTCGGCGTCGGCTACCTGACGCTCGACCGCAACGCGGCGACGCTCTCCGGCGGCGAGGCCCAGCGCATCCGCCTGGCGACGCAGATCGGCTCGAAGCTGATGGGGGTGCTGTACGTTCTCGACGAGCCGTCGATCGGTCTCCACCAGCGCGACAACCGGAAGCTGATCGACTCCCTCCTCGAGCTCCGCGACCTCGGCAACACGGTCATCGTCGTCGAGCACGACGAGGAGACGATCGAGACCGCCGACCACATCATCGACCTCGGCCCCCGCGCCGGCGTGCACGGCGGCGAGCTGGTGGCCGAAGGGACGCTGGCGCAGGTGAAGACGTTCCCGAAGTCGCTCACCGCCCAGTATCTCCGCGGCGAAGCGAGGATCGAGGTGCCCGAGGTGCGGCGCCCGATCGGCGAGAACAAGCTGGTCATCCGCGGTGCCCGGCAGAACAACCTGAAGAACCTCGACGTCGAGATCCCGCTGGGCGTCTTCATCGCCGTCACCGGCGTGAGCGGCTCCGGCAAGTCGACGCTGGTCAACGACATCCTCTACAAGGCGCTGTCGCACCACTTCTACGACGCCCTCGACACGCCGGGCGAGCACGATCGGATCGACGGCCTGGAGCTGATCGACAAGGTCATCGACATCGACCAGTCGCCGATCGGCCGCACGCCGCGCTCGAACCCCGCGACCTACACGCAGCTCTTCGGCGAGATCCGCAACCTCATGGCCGCGACCCCCGAGGCGCGCATGCGCGGATACGGGCCGGGGCGGTTTTCCTTCAACGTGAAGGGCGGCCGCTGCGAGGCGTGCAAGGGCGACGGGCAGATCAAGATCGAGATGCACTTCATGCCCGACATCTACGTGAAGTGCGACGTCTGCGGCGGCAAGCGCTACAACCGCGAGACGCTCGAGGTGAAGTTCAAGGGCTACTCCATCGCCGAGATCCTCGCCATGACCGTCGAGCAGAGCATCGAGGTCTTCCGGAACGTGCCGAAGATCTACAACATCCTCCGCACGCTCGATGAGGTCGGCCTCGGCTACATCACCCTCGGCCAGTCTTCGACGACGCTCTCCGGCGGCGAAGCCCAGCGCGTGAAGCTGGCCAAGGAGCTCGCCAAGCGGGCTACCGGCAAAACCCTGTATATCCTCGACGAGCCGACCACCGGCCTCCACTTCGATGACGTCCACAAGCTCCTCCACCTGATGCACGGGCTCGTCGACCGCGGCAACACGGTCGTGGTGATCGAGCACAACCTCGACGTCATCAAGACCGCCGACCACGTCTTAGACCTCGGCCCCGAGGGAGGCGACGGCGGCGGGAAGGTGATCGCCAAGGGGACGCCGGAGGAGATCGCCAAGGTGAAGAGCAGCCCGACGGGGTATTACCTGGCGAAGGTATTGAAGGCGAGTGGGGTGTTGGCGGGGCGGTAGGGGCATTTCACCTATCCCGGCGCAGCCAGCGTCGCGAAGGAACTGTCGAATCCTGTCTCTCTATCCTGGAAAGAGGAGGGTACGCGATGACGACCATGATCGATCCGCCCACGACAAGGGTCTCGGAGCGGCTCAAGATTCGGTTTCCGTCGAAGGATGCCTTCTGGGCAGCACAAGCCGCGGAAACGGCCGGACTCGCTACGGCCGTGATGAACCCGGAACGTAGAGTCATCAGCGTGGATGCCCCGGAACAGGCACTGGCGCAGGAGGGCTTCGGCAACTCTCTGAACCTGCTGCGCGAGAAGTATGGCGCGGAGATTGTCCCTGACTTCCGATTCGATATGGAGGAGCCGGACATCTTCGACCCCGAAAATTTTGGAGCCGACTTCCCTGATTCTCCTTCGCTCGACAACGTACTCGAGCTGACTGGCGCAATCGACGCGTGGAAGGAAAGCCGCGGCAGCGGAATCTCGATCGCGATCGTCGATACAGGCATCAACGGAAGCCGCGCAGAGATTCCGCCATCGCGCCGGTCGGCTTATGGATGGGCTCCGGAAGGAGAGTCGGCATGGACCGATTACAAGGGCCACGGAACGATGTGCGCGACGATCGCGGCCGGTTCACGCGCCGATGGCGGTGAGTTCGACGGAGTCGCGCCTGAAGCCACTGTGATGGCGTGCCGGACCTATTTCTACGATACGGAGCTCACCGCGATTTACCAATTGCTGCGCGACCGTGCGCTGGCGGGTGAAATCATCGTGGCGAGTAACAGTTTCGGTATGAAAACCGGTTCTGCGCCGCCGCCTCCAGACATCGACTTCCTCGATGCCATGCGCGAGGCAATTGAAGCGGGTGTGTTCGTCGTCTTCTCAGCCGGCAATTACCATGAGCTTGCAGGTGGTGCGCCGGACGCATGTGGTCCGACCTCGATCTGGGGTTACAAGTGCCGGGAGGATGTACTCGCCGTAGGCACTTGCCGCCTCGACCAGACGATGTGGGAGTACTCGAGCCGGGGACCGGGACAGTTTGCGGGTACTGCCGGCCATCAACCCAAACCTGACGTTACCGCGCCGACCCCTCAAGATGGCCGGATTTTGTATGGAGACACGGTTGTGACCATGCCGCTGGGGTGGGGAACGAGTGGTGCGTGTCCCCAGGTTGCAGGACTGGCAGCGCTATTGCGCTCCAAAAAGCCCGGTAGCAGCCGGCTGCATTTGCAGAACACGATCAGGAACACTGCCTTGGCGATGGATGTTGCATACGAGTGTTCGGGCCGCGGATTGATCAACTGCCGTGATGCCATCGCGATGATCTGACCTTATACTCATAAACCAATGCGCTACAAGATCACGGCGGGAGACGACCAGACGTACGAATGTGTCATCGATTATCTGGGCACCCATCAGCCCGGAAAGGTCAAAGTACGTCTTCCTAACCGCCGCCTTGTCAGCGCGGAAGATCTTTCGGCCAGCGCCATCCGTGCCATCGAGGACTTCGGTGCACGGGTTTCGGAAGAGTACCAGTTCGCGGCCGACAGAATCGGGTAGTGCCCGCGTCGCGGGGTTACCTTTCCGGAGCCGTACCGTTACCCGCCCTGAAGGGCGGGCCTGCAGGTCTTTCGCCGCCTTTGGCGGCTTCCTCGTCGTGCCCCTTCGCGAACTTCTCGATCGATCTCTGGAAGATGCCGAGGATCTTCCGTGCGCGGGCATCCTCCAACCGCGCGATCTCACGTGCGGATTGTTGCAGCGTGACCAGCGCTCGCTGGTGTGAATCGCGCGACCACTCCTGAACCTCCACGCCGCGCGGGATGTTGATCAGCCCTTTGCGCAAGTCGTCGTCGAGATCGCGGAAGACGGAGCACCAGGCGAGGGCGTCGATCAGTGCCGGCACTTCGTGCGCCCGCGCGGTGCAGCCGGTGGTGATGAGGAGGAGGTTCACCGAGAGCGTGAACGTCGTCCGGTGATGGTCGTCCAGCTCTTGCTGCGTCCACACCTCGTGGCCGAGAACGCGCATGCGGTCGCGGCGCATCGTTCGGACGAGGGCGATGAAGTCACGGCGGGCATCCGCATCGAGCTCCGCGAATAATGCGGCGGCCAGGCGTGAGAGCGGGCGATCGGAGAACGTTCCGCGCGACATCTCCTCCAGTAGCTCTTCGGCGAGCTCGAGCGGCTCGCGCGGGGAGGGCCGGTCGCCGTCGAGCAGGTCGTCGATCCATTGCGCGGTACAGAACCCGTAGCGCACCGCGCGGTACCTGCGCCAGTGCAGCAGCGACGGGAGGTAGATCGCGAGGAAGATCACGAAGTAGCGGATGTGGCGGCGCGAAAAGCGCGCGCACTGCCGGAGGCACAGCAGCTCGGCGCCCGGCCGTTGCAGACGTGGATAGAGGAACGTCATCGTCACGACCGCAAGCGCGATCCCGCCGAGGATGTCGGCGAGGTGGTGCTCCCGCATCAGCCACGTCGAGAGCGCGACGGCCACACTCCACGCCGCCCACAGCGGCGCGGTTCGCCGCGTGGAGTACCCCCACGCCGCCGAGCATGCGAACGCCACATGCAGCGAAGGAAACTCGTTGTAGTGCAGGTTCATGGTGTCGGCGATCTCGAACGGGATCCGCGCCCATCCCGTCACCTCCGGCCGCGCGAACGCCGTCGACTGCGGGAACAGGAGGAAGAACGCGCACGCGACGATCGTCTCCGCGCAAAGCACGACCGCCAGGGGCGCGAGTTGCGACCGTTTCCGCAGGATCAGCGGCGCGAGCATCAGCACCGGCGTGATCGTCAGGTAGACCACCGACAACTCCGGCACGAACGGCAGGCGATGCTCGAACGCAAAGTCCCACGCCGACAGCGACGCGTATCTCCCCGTCCACCAAGCCGCAGCGCTGTAGCAGATGCCGAAGAGGGCCGCGAAGGCGGCGCAGAACGGGAGCGTCTCGCGCAGGTCGTCGCGGAGCGTGGTCATGAGGGAGGGAGGGGACGCGGGCCGCGCCACATCTGCCGGTAGATCGACCAGAACGTCGGCCGCTCTTCCGCCGGATCGACGAAGTCGCCGAGGTGAATCCAGGGGACGTGCGGGTGGCGGTGGTGGGCGAGGTGATGGTGATAGTTGAGAAAGAGCATCCGCGTCAGCGGGTTCACGCGCAGGTTCCAGGCGCCGTCGCGGACGTTGAGCTTCGAGAAGGCGTGGTCGGTGTACTGGAGCGAGCTCCAGTTCAGCGCGAACGCACCGTAGCAGAGCAGCCAGCCGGCGGCCGTCAGATCGAGCAGCAGAAACAGCGTCACCTGAACCGCGATTGTGAAGAGCAACTCCAGCCGAATCAATACCCTGGGGGCCGTCTCCAGCCCGGCGAACATCGACGAGGCTCCGGTCTGCGTCGCCAAGGAGGAGAAGCGCGCGTTCGTGAAGAGCGCCGGCCAGAGCAGATAGGCGATGCCGCCGAGCGGAACGAAGAGCCAGTAGACGCCGGTCAAAATCGCGTACCACTGGGCGTACTTGAGCAGCGGGCGGTCGAAGGGGCGGATATAGTCGAACTGCTCTTCGATCGTGCGGTTGCGTGCGTGATGGCCGAGGTGAAAGACGCGCTGCAGCGAGAGTGCGGTGGGGAAAAACGTTGCGGCGAAGCGGCCGAGCACTTCGTTGACGCGGCGATTCGGATGCGCGATCCCGTGCACCGACTCGTGCAGCAGCGAGAACATGGTGTTGCCGAGGAACGAGAAGGCGATCGCCGCGAGCGCCACCTGCCAGGAGCGCCCGTGCGACGCGACCCACAACGCGGCGCTGCACGCCGCGGCCACGCCGATCGTCAGGACGATATTCAGCGTCCCGGGGATGCGCATCAGCCGGCCGTCCTGCGCCTTGCCAGGAACCATCCCACCACGAGGCCGATGACGAGCGCCGCCATGCCGGCCGCCGCTCCGGCCTGCGTGATCGCCTTCTTGTAGCGGTCGACGATCGGATTGCGGAAGATGTCGGCGGAGTAATGGAAGGCGGAGACGACCCAGCGGTCGCCGCTGCGCACCATCGTGCAGGTCCACCGGCCGGCGATGTCGAAGGTCTGGCCGTCGTTCAGCTCGTAGTGGTCCTTCGAGCTTCCCACTGCGATGCCGGTATCGCCGCCGTAAAGGGTCGTCAGCCGGTCGACCTCGAACGAGACCTTCACGTCTTTCACGATGTGTCCCGGCGCGCGCAGCATCTTGTCGAAGTAGGCGCGGATCTCGTTCGGGCCGCGGCAGACGTCGCCGTTCATCGTGGTGAAGACGACGTTCGGGTCGACGTTCGCGACGATGGTGTCGAGATCGCGCTCGTTGAGCGCCTTCTCCATCGTCGCCTTCAACTGGCGCAGCGCGTTGTGCACCGCCGCGTCGGGCTCCTGCGCGGCGAGCGGCGTGGCGAGGGTGAGGATCAGGAGCGCGTGCAGCAAAGACTTCATGACATCTCCTCGAGGTCGTATTCCGGGAGCCGGCAGAGATAGCGGTAACAGGCGTTAACGGTGTCGTCGGTCTCGTCGTGGAACGCCGGGGGGAAGCGGATGCCGCTGAGCGGCGCCACGTCGCGGGTCAGGAAGGCGGTGAAGAGCGCGGCCGACAGCCGCGCGTGCAGGACATGGATGCCGCTGCGCCTGCGCGGCACGCCGAACATCGGCGCGATCGAGACGCCGGTGGCCGTCGGCCGCAGGGAGACCATGAGGAAGGAGCGCCAGTGCCGCACCGACGACTCGACCGTCAGGATCGTCCCGCCGAAGCAGGCGATGTCGGCATGGATCGTATTTCCCGAAAGCGCGCGCATGACACGGTCGCTCCAGCCGTTGCCCGTGACCGCGGTCGAGTAGCGGATCCGGAACGTCATCGAGTCGGGGTACGAGATGTCGATCGCGCTCGTCAACTTCCGCCGGTGGACGGTGCGGAGGTGGGTCATGTCGAACGCGTTCGCGATCGGTACGTACCACGGGCAGTCGATTTCGACCGGTTTCCCGGCCCGGAAGTAGAGCGCGCCGTCGTCGACCGAGAATCCTCGGATGGGATACGCCGGAGTGCCGCCGAGGTGCACGAAGATCATGCCGAAGCGCTCGTCGGCCTGATAACGCGCGAACGACGCCGGCGGGATGGCCGCGCCAGGCACGTGCTCGCAGCGGTTCGAGTACTCCCAGTGATGGAGCGGGCAGCGGAGCCGGTTGCCGACCACGGTCCCGCGCGCGAGGTCGACGCCCTGGTGCTGGCAGTGCGCCGGCAGCGCGTGGACGACGCCGCTGTCGCGGCCGCGGAACAGCACCAGCGGCGCGCCGCCGAGCTCGAACCGCTGCACCCCGCCGCGGCGTAGCGCGCTGCTCGCGCAGGCCACGTACCATCCCGCGACCAGCCGCGGCGGGTGAAGTCGCTGTGCGACGCGCTCGAAAGGGACGGACTGGATGAAGAGAGTATAGCGTCGTGTCGTGCCCATGCCTGTCCGTGCGCGGCTGACAGGAAACGACCAGAGGCCTCCGGCGGGCCGGC
>DASPHC010000156.1:0-74747 GCA_035629865.1 Thermoanaerobaculia bacterium
GGCCGGGGTCCGCCCGAAAGTGCGCGCCGAGGTGGATCAGACGAATGCCGAGATCGAGCAGATTCTCACGGCGGAGCAACGGGCGAAGTTTTCGAAGATGCGGATGCGGATGAGGCATCAGGGGCCACCGCCACCACCGTCGCACTGAGGTGGGGGATAGGACTGATAGGACCTATGGGACCTATAGGACCTATGAGGTGGAGCCACTACCTATTCGTCCTATAGGTCTTATCAGTCCTATCGGTCCTATGGTGCCATGCGTCGTACAAATACAACGCGAACGGCACCCACCAGATGAAGTCATTGGTGATGCACAGCACGATGCTCTTCATCGGCCAGGCGCCGCTCCAGAGGAGCTGGGCCAGGCCGATCGGGCCGAGGACTTTGCCGAGGAGGCCGACGGCGGCGATGGCGAAGCCTTCTTCCGGCCGGCGCGCGACCTGCCAGTAGAGAAAACCGTAAACGCCGACGACCATGCCGAGGCAGGCGAAGATCTCCGGATAGTTGATCGGCGGCATGCTGGCGTAGCGGAAGAGCCACTGCGGGTCGAGCGCGGAATACGCGCCCCAGGCGAGGTTGTACGCGCCGGCGAGGGTGAAGACGATCTGGTGGAATCTGCGCCGCTTCATCGGCTCACGAACTGTAGCAGCTCTTCGGCGTCGAGCACGTCCGGGCCGTGGACGCCCGGCGGCGGGAGGTGCTCGAGGGCGTAGACGAGCGGCAGGATGGCCAGCCGCTGGTCGGTGCGCTCGATCCGCTCGATGCGATCGCCGCTGCGCACTTCGACGAACCCTCCGTGCGCGCCAAAACGAAATGGTTTGGCCAGCCGGGCCAGCACGCGTGCGACCCGCATCCGTGCTTCCGCCGGGAGGAGGGCGAGTCCGCGCAGGATCACGGAGACGCCGGGGAGCTGGAATCGCGCCCGCGCGGCGGCTTCGATGCCTTCGCGGCGGAGGAGCTCGCGGTCCGGAGAGTCGAGGGCGGAGCCGCTGGCGATGGCCGCCGCTCCCTTCGCGTTGTCGTTGCCGATGTAGAGGGTGATGGCGACGCGGTCGACCGGCCGCATTCGGCGCACGAGCGCGTACGAGACCGCCGGGAGCGTCGAGAGTCCCGGCATCACCGCCACGCCGCGTGCTTTCGCGGCTGCGTCGAGCTCCCGGTCGTCGATCAGGTCGAAGAACCAGCGGGCGTCGTCCGCGATGTCGAGCCAGTGCGCTCCCGCGTCGACCGCGGCCCGGACGATCCGGCGGTCGAGCAACTGGAACGGGCCGGCGGCACAGGCGAAGGCGAACGCACCGGCGGCGGCGTTCCGGACCGCTTCGAGATCGCGCAGGTCGAGCGTTTCGCGCGTGGTGGCGACGACGTCGTAGCCGGCCAGCTCCCGCACCAGCAGCGAGCCGAAGACCCCGCGCGCGCCGGCGACTACGACTCGTTTTTTCTCAGCCAAAGTCCGACCACGACGATCCAGAGGGTGAAAAGCGGAAACAGGATGGCCGAGGTGATCGTCTCCAGCCGCGGGTCGTGCAGCAGCGACGCGACGGCCAGTGCGAAGCCGCTCGCGACTACCGGACCGGCCAGCCAGAGGGCGAATCGCGGCAGGATTCGCCATCCCGCGATCACCAGCAGGATCAGCGCGACCGTGTACAGGCCGTTGGCGGCGTAGCCGATCAGGACTTCCAGCTCGCGGTCGAGGGCTGCGAACTCGGCTCCCCGCAGGTCGGGCAGGATGCCGATGTAGCGCGATTCGGAGGCGATGTCGATCGAGAGCCCTGCCGCGGCGGTGCACATGGCGGCGATGGCGAGGGCTCCGCGAACCCGCATCGCGACGACGGCGTAGAACGCCATCAGCGAGACGGCGGCGAGCTGCCAGAGCAGCCAGCCTACGGTCCAGGAAAGGCGGTGACTCGCGATCCAGGCGATGCGCTGGTCGTCCGGGGCTCCCGGGAGACCCTCGCGCAGCAGCAGAAGCATCGCCGCCGCGGCCACGATATGCGTGGCCGCGGCGAACCAGGCGAAGTGGGAGTCGCGCACGGTGGAGAGTTTACGGCGAGAGCCGATGGGACAAATGGGACCTATGGGACGAATGGGACAAATGAGCTACCCATTTGTCCCATAGGTCCCATCAGTCCCATAGGTTCCCATGGCGGTTTCTACGTCGTCTGTGCCGCTGCCGCCTGCTGCTCCGCGAGCATCTGCGGGGTGGTGGTCGGCTGGTTCACCAGATCCGTGTACTCGAAGAGCGGGGTGGAGAGATAGCGCTCTCCCGTGCTGGCCAGCACGGCCACGACGCGCTTGCCGGGGCCGAGCTCTTTCGCGAGCTCGATGGCGGCCCAGGTGACGGCGCCGGAGGAGATGCCGACGAAGATACCTTCTTCTTTGGCCAGGCGGCGGGCGTAGTTGACCGAGTCTTCGTAGTTGGCGTCATAGATCCGATCGACGACGTCCGCGCGGTAGATCGACGGTATGAGACCGGCGCCGATGCCCTGGATTTTGTGGGGGCTGTGCGTGCCGCCGCGGAGGAGCGGCGACTCGACCGGCTCGACGGCGCCGACGATGACGTGCGCGGCTTCCTTCTTCAGCACTTCGCCGACGCCGCTGACTGTGCCGCCGGTGCCGACGCCGGCAACGAAGCCGTCGAGCTGGCCGCCGGTATCGCGCAGGATCTCCTGCGCGGTCGTCTCGCGGTGCACTTTGATGTTGGCCGGGTTGTCGAATTGCTTGGAGAGCCACGCGCCGGGCGTCTTCTCGGCGTATTCGACCGCGCGGCGCTGCGCTTCCTTGATCCCCATCGGCGCCGGGGTCAGGACGAGCTCCGCGCCGAGAGCCTGCAGCAGCTTGCGGCGCTCGCCCGACATCGAGTCGGGCATGAAGATCGCGCAACGGTAGCCTTTGGCGGCCGCGACGAACGCCAGGCCGATGCCGGTATTGCCGCTGGTCGCTTCGACGAGCGTGGAGCCGGGACGCAGCTCGCCCGCTTTCTCCGCTTCCTCGACCATGGAGATGGCGATACGGTCCTTCACCGAGGAGAGGGGGTTGAAGGACTCGAGCTTCACCACCACTTCCGCGATCCCCTCCGGCACGATCCGGTTGAGGCGAACCAGGGGCGTGTTGCCGATCAGCTCCGTGATGCTGTCGTAGATCTTTCCGTGCATGCGTCGCTCCTTTCGATCCAAAACAAAAGACCCGGGCCGTGAGGCTCGGGTCCGATTCGAGACGGGTGCGTGACTGCTTTCGTTAAGACGACACCCCGAACGGACCCGCTGCGGGCCGACAACAAGCGCAGCAGCAGTGGGTCGTTCGAAGCATCGGCGGGATTCTATCTCAATGCGCGACCGCCGCGGTGCTGGCCGAGCCGAGGTAGCGGTAGCCGATCTTGGCGACCGCCACGATGACCGCGGCATCCGTCCCGACCGCCTTCTGCAGCTTGCGGCGGAGGCGGGTGACGTGCGTGTCGACGGTACGGCTGTTCAGGTTGAGGTCGACCCGGTAGTTCCAGACCCGGGAGAGCAGCTCGTCGCGCGGCACGACCCGCTCCTTGTTCTTGAATAGGTACATCAGGAGGTCGAACTCTTTGGGCGAGAGCTTCAGCTTCTGGCTGTTGGCCGACGCCTCGCGGGTGGCGGGGTCGAGGCGGATCAGCGAGTCTTCGCAGACCGACTTGGCGGTCGAGGTGACGACCTCGCTGCGCCTCATGACCGCGTCGATGCGCGCGAACAACTCCTGCACGCCGAACGGTTTGGTCACGTAGTCGTCCGCGCCGCCGCGGAGGCCGCGCACTTTGTCGGTCTCCTGGCCGCGGGCGGTCAGCAGGATCACCGGCACCTTGGAGACCTTGCGGATGTGGTCCAGCACTTCGAACCCGCTCTTTTTGGGCAGCATGAGGTCGAGCAGGACGAGGTCCGGCGCCTCGGCGTGGAACAGGCGGATGGCCTCCTCGCCATCCCCCGCGGTCACGGTCTCGTAATTCTCATGGCGGAGGTTGATCTCGAGCCCCTGCCGCAGTCCCGCCTCGTCCTCTACGACCAAGATCCTCGTCATTCGTAATCCTCTCCGTTCGTTATGTTACGGAACAGTCGGTCCCCGGGTTTCGGAATCACTCAGAAAGCCTCCCTCGGCCGTACGAGCGTCGGGAGGTCGGCGGGCGTCCCGGTGGCCAGCGCCGTCGGGAACATGAGCCGGAATGTGGAACCGCTGCCGAGAGCGGATTCGAGCTGGACCTCGCCGCCGTGGGAGGTCACGATCTGCTGCACCAGCGTCAGGCCGAGGCCGGCGCCGCGGCGGGTGATGGTGTCGGAGAACTGGGCCCGGTAGTACGGGTCGAAGATCTTCGACAGGTCCTTGGCGTCGATACCGATGCCGTGATCCTTCACCTCGATGATGATGTGCTCGGGCGTCTGCCGGAGGAGGATCTCGATGTGGCGGTTGTCCTCGCCGGAGTACTTGATGGCGTTGTCGATCAGGTTCAGGAGGGCGCGCGAAACGGCATCGCGGTCCCACATCTGCTCGCCGACGGTCTCGTCGAGCTCGAGCGTGCATTCGAAACTCTTGCTGCGGATCCACGACTCGTAGGTGGTGACGAGGTTGCGGATGAGGTCGCGGGGGCGGACCGGCGTGAACGCCAGCGCTTTTTCGCTCCGGTTCTGGATGCGGGCGACGTCGAGGACGTTTTCGACGAGATGCGAGAGAAGGAGGACTTCGCGGAGGATCTGGTCCTCGATGTCTTTCCGCTCGCTGTCTTTCAGCTTGGCGCGCTTCAGCGTCTCCGCGCCGAGGCGGATCATGGAAAGGGGCGTGCGGAGCTCGTGGGAGACGTTGGCGATCAGCGCCCCGCGCAGCTTCATCGTCTCCGCTTCCTTCCGCAGGCCGCGCAGGGCCAGCATCGCTCCGACGCCCATCAGCACGAGCGCGAGAAGGCTGACCCAGAGGCTGACCACCCGCTGGTTCTGCCAGCCGCTGCCGCCGACGTATTCGGTCCGGACGACCGCACGGACGCCGAACTGTGAGAGCGGCGCGGCCAGGGGGGCGACGAAGGCGAAGCCGTCGTCGAGCTTTTCGACGCCGTTCTTCGCGCGGTAGACGACGGTGACGTCCGCCTGATGCTGCTGCACGCCCAGCCCGCTCTTCTTCTTTTTCGGAGGGACGACGACCGGTTGCCGGAGAGCGTCGCCGACCTGGGGGAGAAGCAGGCGGGGGTCGTATTCGTAGTGAATGCTGCCTTTGGCGGTGTACAGCTCGCGCTCGACCTTGAGCCCGCTCTTCGAGGTGTCCTTGGTCTCGCCGGTGTAGACCGAGCGGGTCGGGTCTTCGTCCGGGACGTACATCGCGGAGATGATCCAGGCGCGCTGGCCGGTCCAGGCAGTCAGCGCTTCCAGGGTCGGCTCGCCCCTCCGGCGCTCGAGCTGCTGCCATTCGTCGGCAACCTCGGAGAGCTCATTCAGGAGGGCTGCGTCGACGCGCAGGGCGGTGATCTCGGCCGTGTAGTGCGCGTACCGTTCGGCGAGAGCGATCGAGCCCTGCTCCATCCGCACCGAGAGGTTGTAGGACCGCCACGCCAGCGCGCCGAGACCGAGCGAAATGATGAGGAACGGCAGAAGGATCGACACACGATCCCTCCGGCGTCCCACCCGGGGGACGGCCGCTCTCAACTTCGCGGTAAGCGCGTCGAACATTGGCCCAGGATCCCCACCTCAGTGTTGTCCGTTCGCCGTCGCCGGATGGCTCTGCGCCATGTGGGCGGAGATGATCTTGGCGATGACGTCCTTCGTGTAGGGCTCCAGCCTTGCGTCGACCTTGGTGTAGCGGCGGCCGCGCGCAATGATGATGAAGAGCCCCCCTGTCTCACGGGCGGATGCGAGGATCTGCTTGAACTCCCGGGCGGAAGCGGTCGTCAGCTTATTGCCGTTCACGGCGATCAGCCGGTCGCCGGGCTCCAGGCCCGCACGCTCGGCGGGACTGTCGGGCTCGATCGACTTGATGACCAGTCCGGGGTTGCGATCCTCGATGGTCGCGCCGAGGTAGCGGCGGCCGCTGAGCATCTGCCGGATTTTCTGCTCACATTCGCGCGCAGCTCCACCGCACCTCGGCTCTTCGGCAGAGAGAGTAGCGGTGGCAACGAGTGCCACGAAGATGAGTTTGGAGATCCTGTGCGCCATTGAGAGAGAAAAGGGTTGAGTTAGGCCGCCACGAACTGTATCGCCGATTGGACCCAGCGCCGTTTACAAATCAGAAAATGTGGGATGAATTCCCTGTGCCGTAAGGCGTTAGCATTCCCGAAACAGGAGCCCGGGAGCGT
Organism: Thermoanaerobaculia bacterium; assembly: GCA_035629865.1. Lineage (GTDB taxonomy): Bacteria > Acidobacteriota > Thermoanaerobaculia > Gp7-AA8 > Gp7-AA8 > QHVT01. The sequence continues at coordinate 6,293 of DASPHC010000156.1, forward strand.
GTTTCAGCGGACGAACCGGAGGGTACCGAACGCGGCGGGAACGTGGAAATCGGCAGGCTGGCGCATAGTCGGCTGCCATGCGCTGTACTCGTCTCCATGGTGCGGATGGCGGTCGATCCGGAAGAAGTTTGCCCGCCAGCTCTCCCCTTCCTGAGGGATGCCGCGGCCGAGGGAAATGAAGGGGATGCGCATCACGACGTCGAGAGTCGTGTCCCCCTTCGACTCGGTGACGGCGCGGACGGCGGCAAAGAGGTTGTCGCAGGTCCAGCCGCGGTCGGCGTGCATGGTCCGTCGCTCGCCGTCGGGCGAGTCGATCCGGGCGTCGAAGATCGTCCCCCGCGGGCTGACCTCGAGCTCGAAGTAGCGGGTGAGGGTCTCGGGTGCGAGGAAGGCTTCGACGACGTCTTCCTCGTAAAGCGGCGCGTCGTGGGTGTTGAGAGTCGCCACGACGTGGTCGTCGGCACAGGAGAAGAGGACCGTGAGGGCCTGGTCGTCGTACCAGAGGGAGATGCTGGTGGAGAGGCGGGGCGCGGCGGCATCGGTGGCGCGGCGCAGGCGGACCGGCATCACCGCCGCGGGGGTGCTCCACGGCTCTTCGCTGTCGAAGGGAACCCACGGTACGATCAGCGTCTCCGGAATCATCGAGTGGATGATCATACGGGAGGGGCGCGGCATACCCCGTGCAACGACGCCGCGTCGAGACGATGGTGGCAATTGTGGATTACGAACTCAACGAGCTCAGGCGGGAGTTTCTCGACGAGGCCCGCGGCAAGGTCGAGGAGATGCAAGCGACCCTGGACGGGGAGAACCGGAGCCCCGACACGCTGGAGCGCCTGGCTTATCTCGCTCACCAGCTGAAAGGCTCCGGTGGCAGCTATGGCTACCAGAGCATCTCCGCCGACGCGGCCCAGCTGGAGAAGGCGATCGAGTCGGGCAATGGAAATGATCCCGGCCTGATCCGGTACGTGCAGAGTCTGCGGATCGAGATCGACCGCGCGGTGCAGGAGCTGGGGTAGGGACCGACGGGGGGCCTCCGGCGGGCCGGCCCGCCGGAGGCCTCCTGGTCGGTCTCTTTTACCCAACCTCGACCGGGCGCTTCTCCTCGTTCGGCACCCGCGGCGTGCGCGTCAGCCCCTCGCGCCGCCGTTCCGCCTGCACCTGATTGCGTCCGCTCTTCTTCGCCCGGTACAGCGCCTTGTCGGCGGCGACGATCAACTCCTTGGCCGTGTGGATGCGGGAGTGCGGCACGCTGGCCACGCCGATACTGATCGTCGCGTTCACCGGACCGATCTGCGTTTCCATCGGCGTCGACTCCACGAGCTGGCGGATCTTCTCGGCGAAAGCGATGCCGTCGTCGAGCGCCGTCTCCGGCATCATCACCGCGAACTCCTCGCCGCCGTACCGGGCCACCAGGTCGGTGCTGCGGATCGAGCCGCGGTAGAGCGCGGCCGCCTTCTTGAGGACGTCGTCTCCGACCGCGTGGCCGTACGTGTCGTTGACCTTCTTGAAAAAGTCGATGTCGATCATCGCCAGCGACAGCGGGCGCTGATAGCGCTGCGACTCCTCGAACGCCCGCGCCAGCTCGTCCTGGAAATAGCGGTGGTTGTGCAGCTTGGTCAGCCCGTCGGTGATCGAGAGCAGTTCCAGCCGCTTGTTCGTGTCGAGCAGCTCCTTCTGCAGGTCGACGATCCGCTTGCCGGCCCGGATGCGCGCCAGCAGCTCCGGATACTGGAAGGGCTTGGTGATGTAGTCGTCAGCCCCCAGCTCCAGACCCTCGATCTTGTCCTCCTGCTCGTCCTCGCCGGTGAGCATGATCAGGTAGCGGGTCCGGAAGTCGGGATTCCCCTTCAGCTCCTGCGCGAGGACGACGCCGTCCATGTCCGGCAGCCGCCGGTCGAGGATGGCCAGGTCCCACGGCAGCGTCGTCAGCGACTGCCGGGCCTCATCTCCCGTCGTGCACTCGAGCGTCGCATACCCCGCCCGGTGCAGAAAAAGGCGGACCAGTCGACGGATCGCCGGGTCGTCGTCCACGATCGCAATGGTGAAGTCCGCCATGGAGGCGTGCTCGTCGCAACGATTGTGCCGTGGGGCGAGGGGAACGACCGGGGGCCTCCGGCGGGCGGGCCCGGCCCGCGGCGTTGGTTGCCATAGGCTGAACGCACGTTTCTCTCAGTGAACGCGGTCCAGGCGAAAACAAACGCCGCGGGCCGAGCCCGCCCGCCGGAGGCCCCTCGTCGTTCCTTCGCCCCTCATGCCTGAATCCGCATCGAAATATCCAGGGCCGTCACTGAATGCGTCAGTGCCCCCACCGAGATCCGGTCCACCCCCGTCTCCGCCACGGCCCGGATCGTCTCCAGCGTGATCCCGCCGCTCGCCTCCAGCGGCACCCGCCCGGCAGTCCAGCCGACCGCCTCCCGAAGCTGATCCGTATCCATGTTGTCGAGGAGGATGAAATCGGGCGCGAGCGCCAGCGCCTCCTCCAGCTCCGCCATATCCCGCACCTCGACCATCAACGGCTGCGGCATCTTCCGGGCGCGGATGCGCTCGACAGCCGCCGAGATCGACCCGGCCCGGTCGATATGGTTGTTCTTCACCAGAAACATGTCGTGCAGGCCGATCCTGTGGTTCTCCCCGCCGCCCACCTTCACGGCGTACTTGTCGAGCTCCCGGAGCCCCGGCGCGGTCTTGCGGGTGTCGTGGACCTTCGCCTTCGTCCCCGCCACCGCATCGACGTAGCGCCGGGTCATCGTCGCGATCCCGGAGGCCCGCTGCATCAGATTCAGCGCCGTCCGCTCCCCCGACAGCAGCGCGATCACGCTCGCACTCACCTCGGCCACGACATCCCCCGGCTTCACGACATCCCCATCCCTCGCCTTCAGCACCACCTCCGCCCGAGGATCGAGCGCGCGGAACACCCCCTCCACCACCGCCAGCCCGGCGAGGACGCCGTCAGCCTTCACCAGAAAACGGGCCGAGCCGCGGTCGTCCGGGTCGAAAATGGCCTCGCTGGTGATATCGGGGAGGTCCTCGGCGAAAGCGGCGCGGACGATGTCGTCGAACATGAGCAACGAAATTCTGACAGCCCGGAGCCCGTTTTCATCGGCGGTTCGTTGAAAATCTGGGGGCGCAACGGCTTCGACGGGAGCATGTCGGGGTCATGGTTGCATGCCGAGCTCGGTCGGCTCGTAAAACAGGCCGAAAACCTTAAACGCGAATAACGATTTCGCTCTCGCGGCCTAAAAACCCACGAGCGCTCGTCCGCCACTTGCTCACGGTGGAGGAGCCGAGCGTCATGATGTGAGCTGGTGCTGCACGCAACGCCTACGCGTGTAGCACGAGATCAAGAGGCTGGTCTTCAGGTGGTTCCCGCTCTCCGGACAACCTGAAGACGAGATTAAGCGGAGAGACAAGCATGTAGTAGCCAGGCTGCCACTGTTTTCGGACGCGGGTTCAACTCCCGCCGCCTCCACCAACGATCTCTCGATAATGCACGGGAACCGCCGGCGGAAACGTCGTCAGCCAGCAAGCCTTGCCGGCCAAGCTGCGATCCGATTAAACCATCTGCCAGCCAGAGCAACAATCCTTCGCTAGCGGACCCCCTCCGTGTACCCCTCCTCGATCTCGAATTCGGGGATCGGGATACGTTCCATGGAGCCGAGCCACTTGAACACGATCCGCATCGGCGCCTTCTGGCGCACGTATACCGAGCCGGGGAGCGTGCTCCACCCGAATACGGGATGATTCGAGAATCGCTCCACCCCCAGGAAGTCCGTCCCGACATGCGCCTTGCAACGGCGGACTGCGGCCTTCAGTGGGCCGCGGTCGACCACCTCGGATATCCGCAGCAGGAAGGGGTGGCGCCCGCCATACGAGAACAGGGTCCCGGTCGCACCGTCGACGTAGGCGATGTCCCGCCTGGGATTGTTGACGTAGCGGTGCCTTACAAAAGGAACATCGCGCTCCAATCCGAAGTCACCCAGCCTCGATCGAGGTACGGGCACTGGCGTGTCGTTGTTCCAAGGCTGAGGATTCAGCGTCAAGCGCTTTCCGCGACGGATTGCCCGATACAGCGTCACCGGCGACCACGAGAGAATTTCCCGGAACAGCTCGCCCGAGATATCAAAGCCCACCATGACAAACGGTTTCACGGCGGCCGTGAACCCCCAGATGCAGTCGACGCCCGCTTGGCGACAGAGATCGAATCCAACGGCAGACATCCGATCGAAAACCTTTCGGCCGCGGTAATCGGGTGAGACAAGCAGGGATTCATTCTTACAGGTCAGGATGGCCCGATCCTTCCACCATCCGCGGTATGGGATGTAGCCTAGCGTTCCGACGAGAGCGTCGCCGTCGAATGCACCGACGAGAATGCCTTCCCGTGTCAAATCCGAGTCGAAGTACTCCCAGTCGAGGACGGCCGGAGTCACCGCCGTGCCCCATTTGGCGTGCAGTGCGGCCACCGGGTCCAGCTCGTCCCTTCGAATCTGCCGAATGATCAGATCGCCCACGAATGTGTCCCCCGCTGCGAGATGTGGTCGAAGATCGCCTGGTACGTCGTCTTCCAGCCCAGCCAGCGGACTTCATCGAAGCTGTTGTTGTGGAACAGGATGGTCAGCGGCATTTTATAGCGCGCCGCCACGTCGATGTAACGCCGAAAGAGGTCCTGGGCCGCCGCGGCTGAGAGCTTGCGATACGCCGCCAGCGTGCCTTCCATGATGATGAGGGGACGCTCCTTCAGCCGCAGCGTCCTGCGTCGTCGGACGTCGAACGTCGAAAACAAATCCCCGGTTCCGCAACGAAACCCCTCGGCGTCCGCGTACCCGGCCGTGCTATCCACGGCCATGCCACCGTCGTCCCACATACACCAGGTATCGGGCACACGAAACCGGAGGTAGTGATGCCGTCCTTCGGTCAGTGTTACGCCGAACGTGTTTTCGATGGCGAGCCGCTCCGACGCCCACTGTGTGAAATCCATGTGGGAGCTGTAACTCGCATGAAATCCCAGGATGTGCTTCCGGCGGAGGATGCGGCGAACGATATCGCGTAGGCGCTCGTCGGCGAGGGTATAACGCCCTGCGTCATAAGTTCGTGATGTGCCGCCGCCCAGCAGATTGAACCGCGATCGGACGCCCACGGATTCGCTGATATCCATCAACCAGTCGAAGGTGTCGAACGGGTTCTCGGCCGAGAACAGTGATCGGACCGCGTTCTTCAGCGCCGTTGGCGATCTCGCCCCGATGGCGGCGTACCCCAGTCTCCGGATTCGGCGGTAATGGATGACGTCGATGTCGTGGGTGGGCACGAGCTCGAAATGCCGTGGACGCCGGGGTTGATCGACGCCGAGATGCACCATCATCGACCAGATGGTCTCGGCGTATTCGTTGACGATCGGCCGGTGGAGAAACGAGTACTGGAACGCCACTGCGTTCGCCGCGGGCCACCGCCCGTGCGTGTCCAACGGGCCATTGCCGATCGCCTCTTCCCAGCGGCTGAGCATGAAGAACAGGGTGGCTACAATGTCGATGTCGCAAACTAGATCGCCGCCTTCCTCCACAATCGTTCCCTGGCCGAAGAGCATGACGGCATCGGGCTCGGGAGCAAAGGGGACGTCCCGTGCGAACGTAGCGCGCTTGGGGAGGGAAGTGACGGCGATATAATTGGTCGAATCGGGAAGCGTTCCGAAGAAGGCATCTCGAATCCGAAGGCTGCGTCCGTTCGGGAGTTCGATGATATACCCCTCGAGTCCGGCCTCGAGTTGGATCGTGTAGGGAAGGCCGAGGAATTCTCCGAGCAGCACGTCGAAGACGTAGGTCCGCTCCGCGACAAAGCGGTCAGAGAACTTGACGGACAGGCTCACAGGCGCCGCGCCTCCACCTTTCCCCGGACCACACCCCGCAGCTGCACCCGCCAATGTACCGGCGCCACGCCGAGCGCCCGTCACGTGTCTGTCTTATCCACATGCTGTACGCCGGCCGATCGGCCGTACGGATCGGCCTGATTGTCGCCGGCCGCTCGAGTAGCCCGACCGCCAGCGTCTCCTCCTGAATCGCCACCGCAACGAGGACGGTGCGAAGGTGTTTCAGCATATACGCGGTACAGCTTCGGGCAAACGCTAAGACAGCGCGTAGCAAGACGAAGAGAAGCGCGACTGCATACATGCATGCGCAGTACCCGCTTCAGTGGATACGTCGCATTGTCTGCAGCGGCAACTTACGTAAATGGGGACAACGGTGAGCGTTTAATGGGGCGTCGCCCTCGACAACCTTCCCATATCCGCCATTGTACGTGTTGTTAGCGCAGCCTCGCCTGTTACTACATCCCACTCCTCCTCCACTCTACCCGTATCCACCCCTGCGGAGATAACGCACTGATTCTTCAGAGCTTATAGGTAGGGATTTCCCTTCTCCAATCAACCCCCGTAGACGGTAGGGCCGGGCCCTTCGCCACTGAAACGGCCTTGCGCCCGATTGGAGGGTCTATGAAGAAAGTTTTCCGCACTTTTCTCCTGCTGGCCGTTGCCGATCAGCTGATTCATACGGCGGATCGTGTCGGCGAAGGAAATGCCGGCGCCGTTGTCGCTGTCGCTCATGTCCACTGCTTTCGGGACGCCGTACGGAGATGGGCTCGAGGCGGGACGTCGGGTTGATCGACTTCATCATTGCCTCGTCGCCATAGAGCGGGCGGCCTCCGACGGCCACGGCGAGGATTTCGTTGTGGGCGGCGTAGATGAGGGTCTGGTACGGGTCGCGGGTTCCGCGGCGGGCCGGCGAAGCAAGGCAGAGGAGTACGAGGACGAGGCGCATGGAGATTCCTTCTCCGAGGTGAGTTGACGGCGGTCTCTTTTCCTACCTGCCGCGCCCGGTGTCTTTCAGCAGATACGCACGGCGGCGGAGCCCCATTCCGAGGTATAGCCGATATATTCGTAGTGGAGTCCGCAGCGTTCGGCCATTTCGTGAAATGCTCGATATTCGTGCAGTTCAAAGCCGTCGTAGCCGAAGTATTCGTCGAATACGATGATGGACCCGGCGGTCAGGCGAGGCTGCAGGCAGTTCAGGACTGTTTCGGTCGAGCTATAGAGGTCGCAGTCGATGTGCGCGAGCTCCACGACCCCGGGATGGGAGGCCAGAAAGGGCGGCAGGGTCTCTGAAAACAGCCCTTTGTGCAGAACCACGTTCGCCGCGGCGAGTCGGGGCGGGACTCCTTCCAGTGAGAAATAGCCTTTCTTGCGCTCGCCGGTCCAGTCTTCCGGCAGGCCCTCGAACGAGTCGAAGCCATGGACCTCGCCGTTCACGCGCGCGGCGATCCGCTCCAGCGTCGTCCCTTTATGGACGCCGAACTCCAGGACCAGCCCCACCAACTCCCGCCGCGAAAGCGCGAGGTCCAGCAGCGCTTCACGCTGGACCATATCCTGGCCGCCGGGCATCCAGTCCGCGACGTCGGAAGCGGGGTCTTCCCCAGACAGATCTTCGTCGACCGAATCGGGATGCTGCGTCATCTGTCCGTCACTATAGATCAACTCATGGGCATGCCCTCACGCTACCGCGGAGAGCCTCCGGTCATCCACGATCCTGCCGTCAAACAACGACACCTGCCGTTCGGCGCGTTCGGCGAAGCGGGGGTCGTGGGTGACCATGACGATGGTGCTGCCCTTTTCGTGGAGGGAGGCGAGCAGGTCCATGATGAGTCTTGCGTTTTTGGAGTCGAGGTTGCCGGTGGGCTCGTCGGCGAGGAGGACGTTGGGGTTGCCGGCGAGGGCCCGGGCGATGGCGATGCGTTGTTGCTGGCCGCCGGAGAGTTGGGTCGGGTGGTGTTTACCGCGCTCGGTCATGTTGACCTGTTCGAGCGCCATCAGGGCCATCTCGCTGCGCTGTTTGCGGGTGAGGTCGCGGCGGTAGGTCAGCGGGAGCTCGACGTTTTCGAAGGCGGTCATGTCGGCGATCAGGTTGAAGGCCTGGAAGATGAAGCCGATCTCCTGGTTGCGCACGCGGGCCTGCTCTGCCGCGCTGAGGCCCGTGACTTCGGCGCCGTTGAGCAGGTATTTCCCTGCGGTGGATGAGTTCAATAGTCCCATGACGGACAGGAGTGTCGATTTTCCGCAGCCGGAGGGGCCGCTGATGGAGACGTATTCGCCGCGGCCGATGGTGAGGTCGATGTTGTCCAGCGCCGCGGTTTCCATCTCTTCGGTGTAGAAGATTTTTTGGATGCCTTGCAGGTGGATCAGTGGCTGTGTGGTCATTGTGTTCTCCCGATCGAGATCCATTGTGGCTATTCGTAACGAAGTGCGTCGCCCGGTTCCAGAGCGACCGCACGTCGGGTGGGTAAATACGAAGCGGTGGAGATGACGGCGGCGATGAGCAGGGCGATGCCCAGGGTCATTGGAATCACGGATTCGAGGACGTTGGGAATGGCTCTGCTGAGGAGGGGCATCGCCATGATGCCGAGGGCGAGGCCGACGATTGCCACGCTGAGGTACAGCGCGCCCTGCCTCAGGAACATCGACGTGGCCCGCCATACCGAGGCTCCGAGGGCGCGGCGGATGCCCACTTCCTGCGTTCGCTGGGCGACGGAGCGGCTGATGAGGCCGAACAGGCCGGACGCCGCCAGTACGGCGGTGATGAGCGAGATCGCGGCGAAGACGGGAATCATCGCGGCCGTCCCTACTTTCAGCGCGGCGAGGTAGTCCTCGAGCATCTGGAGGTTGTGCAAGGGCAGGTCGTGATCGACTGCAAAGGCCGCGGCGCGCAATGCGGCGCGGGCATCGCCGGCCGTCGCCGGCAATTTGACGAGGATCTGAAATGCGGACGGGATTGCCTGGCGCAGGGGCTGATAGATCGTCCCGATGTCGGCGTCGGGACGATACGGCGCGCCTTGTACCGAGGAAACGACGCCGACGATGGTGAGCCAGGAGTCATCGGAGGAGTTCAGGCGGACGCGCTTGCCCAAGACGTTTTCTCCGGGCCAATAGCGCGCGGCCATTTTTTCGTCGACGATGGCGACGTCGAGGGAATCGCCGTTGTCCGTGCTGTCGAAGAAGCGTCCCGACCGGAGCTTGATGCCGAGCAGTCTGAAGTAATCATCAGATACGACGGTCAGCGGCAAAGTCAGCGCACCTTGCTTTTCTCCACCCACGCGCGATTCGATCGACGCGGCGACCCGGGCCGGCCTGCTGGGCGAGGCAGTGGTGAACGCCACTTCCGCACCGGGGACTCTGCTCTGGATCGCCGCCGTCAGGTCTTCCCAATACCGCAGGCGTTGGCCCGGTTCGGAGAAACGGGCGTCGAACACAGTCGAATAGGTCGACAACATGACCCGGGCGGTATTGACGCCGCTCGGCTTACTCGTTTCTCCACGAACAGCCAGCACGACGTTTCCGGCGGTTACGAGCACGAGACAGGCAATGATCACCTGCAGGCCGACGAGCAGGGCCACGCTCCTGTTCCCGCCGCGAATCGATGTTCCTTTGCCGCTCCCTGCAAGCACCACGGCGGCGTCCTGCCGGGCGATGCGCCAGGCGGGAATCAGGGTGCTGAGCAGCCAGATGGCCATTGCGGCAATGACAGCGGCCACGAGATCGATTGGCCGCAGGACCGGTACATCGTCCGAGCGTCCGCTTGCGAGCACCCGCGACATGACGTCGGAAATGCCGTGCGTCCAGCGAATGCCGAGGGCCGCGAGTCCATAGCCGGCCACGAGCCCCAGCAATACGACCAGGGCGGTCTCGAGCAGGCATTGGCGCAAGAGACGCCAGCGCGACGAGCCGAGGGCCGTACGTAGCGCCAGCTCGCGGCTGCGCTCCAGCAGGCGGGCGAGAAAGACCATGCTGATGTTGACGCCACCCAGCAGCAGCACTCCCGCGGAGATCAGGCTGAGCATGACCACGATCGGCATGTTGCCGTGAGTGAACGTCCGCGCGGAGGGAATGAGCGCGACGCGGCGTGCGGCGTTGAACAGGTCCGGATAGTCGCGGTTGACGCCGTCGACCGTGGCTTTCAATTCATTGAGGACGGTATTGAGGTTCTGATTCTCGCGCAGCACGATGTGCGGGAAGACCATTACAGTGGAGTCCTGGGGCCGGGCCAGGTGCGGTATGTACAGCGGCACCCAGAGCTCGTAATCATCGAAGGCCATGAAGTCGTGCGGCATGACCCCGACGATCTGCACGGGGGCGGCGTTGACCCGGGCTGTCTTGCCGATGATGCGGGGATCGGCAGCGAAATAGGTCTGCCAGGCATTGAAACTGAGGATGGCCACGGCCGCCCCACCGGGCTGCCCGTCCGTCGCGGCAAACGTGCGGCCGAGGAGCGGCGCCCGGGTTGCGGCGAGCGGGCGGGGGCTGATTGCCGCCCCGCGCAGGCTGGTGGTGGCCTGTCCTTCACTGAGAACGACGGTCCGGCTCGAGAAGGCGCCGAGATGGTCGGCGGAACGATTGCGCTTCAGCATCTCCTGCCAGGTGTAGGCATCGACGCTCGGCCGCGGCCGGGCCGCGGCGTCGGCGGCGAGCTGCACGCTGTACCAGCGTTCCGAGCCTGCGAATCCGAGCGGCTTCAATACCTGGCTGTAAGCGAGCGCGTTGGTCCAGACCGCGAGCCCGACGCTGAGGGCGACGACGCTGGCGCACATCAGCGAATAGCCCCACGACTTGACGAACAGCCGCCATGCATATTTCAGATCGAACCAGAGAGTCATGATCGTTCTCCCGTGAGTGACGTCCGTTGGGGTTTCACTAAACCGCTCCCGGAAGGCCGGCAGCGACCGCGGTGGACGCATGGGTGGCGCCGATCGCATTGTTTTGCGATGCCCGCCTGCGGCCCATGACGCGCACGGACCAGAAAATCATCGACCCGATCAGGAGGACGTGCGGCACGATGAGGAGGTTCGTCTCGCGCAACCACGGCGGGAAGAGTTTTGCCTGTCCCGGATAGAGCGAGAACGTCGCAATCATCAGCGCGAAGCACATGCGCAGGAGATGGCGCCCAATGCGCCGTCCGCCGGAAACGCCGCCGCGTTTGAGCATGCGGATGTCCGACCGGACACAGAGCAGCGTCGCAAAGGCGAAGACGAAATATATGAAGGCCGACATGCCGTGCCTGGTCCCTGTCGAACTGGTCGCCGCCTGGATGCCGGACATCAGTGCGTACGCGCCGACCACCGCAATGAAGAGCAGCGCAACCCGATCGAACGCTCCCGTCCCCTCTCCCCGCTTCGCGGCCCACCAGGCCGTCGAGACCAGGTAGAACGTCAGAAGCGCGGCGACGACATTGAGCGCGTTCGGCCTCAGGAAGGCGGCGACATAGGCGCCGGTCAGGGACATGGTCAGCATCGATACGAGAAAGACGCTTCCGGCCGCGCCATGCCGGCCCGACCCCTTGCGGAACAGCATGGCCAGATAACCGGACAGCAATCCGACGGTTGCAGCGCAGATATGAACGAGTAATACGGGCGAGTGCGTCATGTTTTGGACACTCCTTCGGCATGACCCGGCGCGGCCGGGCTATTGGAAACGATGGAAATCGAGTTACGCGGGAATCAGCTCGGTTCGCGATTGCGGCGCAGCCGCACCGCCACGGCGAGACAGACTGCAGCGAACAGGAGTCCGCTCCACAGGCCGCCGCTGCTCAGGAATCGTCCCGGACTGAGATGCCACAGCCGGTCGATGGGGACATGCATCGCGTCGATCTGAAACGCCAGCCCCATCGCACCCATGACGCGGTACTTGAGCAGCTGGCCGAAAGGATTCGCACCGGGGATCATCTGCTCGAAGGCCAGCAGCATCACCGGCGGCAGAATGGCCCAGAGAGCCGGCGAGCGGCGCGCCCAGGCGGAGACCAACAGCAGCCAGGCGTAGATCGGCGCGAACCAGAGCGAATGAACGGTCAGGCCGTAGACCATCACCAGCGCCTCCTGGGGGTAACGGAACTCGGCCCATACCCTTGCGGGATTTACCCCTTTCGCCGCCAGCACGGGCGTGGTCAGGACGAGCAGGATGAGTTGCACCGTCAGCCCGAGAACGAACGCGATCAGCGGCAGCACGATGAGTGGAATGCTCGCCTTGGAAAGCACGGTCGTCCGATCCGAGACCGGGAGCGACTTCCAGAAGAGGATGCTGCGGTCGCGGCGCTCGCCGTACAGCGCGTCGAGCGCGTAGAACAGCCCGACGATGAAGGTGGCGAGCATGATCGGGGCCGGGGCCATGCTGAACGGCTGGACGATCACGGCGTGCCGCTGCACCGGGTCGGCCGGGAGGTTCTTCATCCGCTTCGGCAGGGTCGACGACGCCCCGACGAACGAGCCGAACAGTACGACCGCCGCGACGATCAGCGGCGCGAGATAGATCGACCGGTTCTCCCACACTTCCCGCCGCACGGACCAGTAGAACGGCCGCGTCTCCGGCTGGGCCGGGACGGCGGTCTCCTGCGGGCCGGCAGGAATCGGCTGCACGTCGTTCGAGAGAGTACTCATCGGGCCGCTCCTTCCTGGCTGGCAGGATTGCCCATGATGGCGACGAAGAGGTCGGCGATGCCGGGCGTGCGCACTTCGCCGAGCGCGGCGAGCTGGCGACGGTCGATCCCGTCGAACAGCAGGATGCTGCGGCCGAACACTTGGCGCTCGCGAATCGGCCCGAGCGCCCTCGCCGCGGCAACGTGTTCGGGATTCACCATGACCTCGGCGTAACGGACCTCGAAGTCCTCCATGCTGCAACTGAAGACGATCCGGCCGCGGTTGATGAACATCACGTCGGTCAGGACGTCCTGGATCTCCTCCACCTGGTGCGTGGTCACGAGGATGGTGCGGCGGCGGTCGAAGTAGTCGTTCAGCAGGGAGTCGTAGAACTGCTTGCGTACCAGGATGTCGAGACCGAGGGTCGGCTCATCCAGCACCAGCAGGCGGGCGTCGATGCCCATGACCAGAGCGAGATGGAGCTGGGTCACCATCCCCTTCGACAGCTCCCGGACCTTGCTGTTCCGCCGGATCGAAGTCCTCGCGAGGAACCCCTCCGCCTTCGCCCGGTCGAAGCGCGGATGCACGCCGGCGGCGTAGTCGAAGACCTGGGAGACCCGGATCCAGCGCGGCAGCACGGCGACGTCGGCGATGAAGGCGACGTCGCGCATGAGCAGGTCGCGCTCGGTCCAGGGATCGCGGCCGAGGACCTTCAGCTCTCCCTGAAAAGGAGTGAGGCCGAGAATCGCATTGAGGGCGGTCGTCTTGCCCGCGCCGTTCGGCCCGATCAGCCCGAGGATGCGGCCCTCTTCGACGCGCAGGTCGACGCCGTCCAGCGCGACGGACGCGCCGAACGACTTGCGCAGACCGCGTGCTTCGATGGTTGCCGTCACTGCAGCTCCTCCGCTGCAGCATCCGGCGGCAATCGCCGGCCGGCCTCCAGCAGTTCTTCCGCAGTCAGCCCGAGCCGCTGAATGGTTGCGTAGATCCTCGGCCACTGCTCCGCAAGAAACTTCTGCCGTTCGCCCTGCAGCAGTAACTCCCGCGCACCGGTATTGATGAACATGCCCCGACCCCGCTTGCTCTCGACCAGTTGCTCGTCGACCAGTCCCTGATAAGCCTTCAGGACCGTGATCGGGTTGACCCGGAACTCGGCTGCAACGTTGCGCACGGACGGCAGCGGATCGCCCTCGTTGAGGACTCCGTCGAGAATCAGCGCGACCACACGGTCGCGGAGCTGACGGTAGATCGGCTGGCTGTCGTTCCATTCACGTTCCATTCTGAGTTCCGGGGTAACGGCGATCGTCGCGATGAGCGTTCGGATCAGGTGTTGTAGTTAACTACAACACCTAACCACTTGCAAGAGTTTTCTTTGGGAGGGTGTTGGAGAGCGATCAGGCCCGAAGGGCGGGGGCGCCCACGTTTTCTGCTGCCGTAGGCAGCTAAAGATCTGTAGGCCCGGCCTTTAGGCCGGGTTCAGCATGGATGAAATCTTCGAGCCAGCGTAGCGGGCGACAGACGAGAAACGTGCGCGGGCGTCTTTTCTGTCGCCCGCTACGCGGGCTCACATGATGCGTACGCGTGTACCCGGCCTGAAGGCCGGGTCTACAGATCTTTTGCTACCTACGGCAGCAGGGGTTCCGCCAAAGTCGTCAACCGCGGCAGTTTCCCCTCCCGCCCCGCGAGGACCGGACAGCCTTCACGCCGTCGCCCGCAGCGCCACTTTCGCGATCTCGTCGATGAGGTGGAAGGGGTCGATCGGTTTGGTGAGGTAGGCGTTGAAGGTGCCGCCCTGGTCGCCGCGGGCGGGGAAGGCGGAGAGGGCGACGACCTTGAGGTCGGGGCCGTAAGGGCGCTCCCGGAGCATGCGAGTGAAGGTGTAGCCGTCGATCTCGGGCATGGCGATGTCGGTGATGACGAGGTTGGGCTGGCTTTCGTCGATCGCGGCGAGGGCGGAGAGGGCGGTTTCGTGCGGACGGACGCTCGCGCCGGCGGCGTGGAGGACGGCCGTCACCATCTTGCGGGAGTCGCTATCGTCGTCCAGAAGGACGACGTCGAGGCCGCGCAGGAGGTCGCGGTGGAGGAAGGTGTCGCCCATCGAGTTCCGTACCGTGCCGGCCGGCGCCATCGCGCGCACCGGCAGGGTGACGGTGAACGTCGATCCTTTGCCACGTCCTTCGCTCTCCGCAGAAACAGTCCCGCCGTGGGCCTCGGAGATGTAGCGGACGATCGACAGGCCGAGGCCGAGGCCGCCGTGGACGCGTGTGCTCGCCGACTCGGCCTGGCGGAAGGGCTCGAAGATGTGCGGCAGGAACTGCGGGTCGATCCCTTCCCCGTTGTCGGTGACGGCGATCTGCACGTGCGACGCGGTGCGGCGCGCCGAGATCCGTACGGCGCCTTCGCGCGGCGTGAACTTCACGGCGTTCGTGAGCAGGTTCCAGATCACCTGCTGGATGCGCGTCCCGTCGGCGACCATCGACCCGAGCCCCGGCGCGAGCGAGGCCGTGATGGTGATGCCCTTCGCTTCCGCGGTTGCATTGACGCCATCGACCGCGTTCATGATCACCCGCCCGATCTCGATCGTCTCGGGCGCCAGGCGCATCTTTCCGGAGACGATCCGCGAGACGTCGAGGATGTCGTCGATGAGACGCGCCTGAAGCTGCGCGCCGCTGGTGATCGACCGGACGGCCTCGTGAAAGAGCGGCTCGTCGGGATTCATGGTCGGCAGCAGCCGCGCCCAGCCGAGGATCGCGGTCATGGGGGTGCGCAGCTCGTGGGAGAGCGTCATCAGGAACTCGTCCTTGGCGCGGTTGGCTTCCTGCGCGACGCGATACGAATCCTCGGCGCGGCGCCGCTCCTGTTCCGCGTGCAGCCGCGCCTCCCGCTGCTCGAGCAGCGCCCGCTGCGTCTCCTCCGCCTCTTTGCGGTCGGTGATGTCGCGCGTGACCTTGGTGAAGCCGCGCAACTCCCGATGCTCGTCGTAGAGGGCGGTAATGACGACGTTCGCCCAGAAACGGCTGCCGTCCTTCCGCAAACGCCAGCCCTCGTCTTCGACGCTCCCCTCGGCGCGCGCGATCTCGAGCTCCCGCTCCGGCTTCCCGTTCCGGAGGTCTTCTTCGCCGTAGAACGTGGAGAAGTGGCGGCCGATGATCTCCTCCGGCAGATAGCCTTTGATCCGCTGCGCCCCCTGGTTCCAGGTGGCGATGTTGCCGTCGGGATCGAGCATGAAGATCGCGTAGTCGCGGACCGACGAGACGAGCAGTTGAAAGACCTCTGTGCTCTGCCGGAGTTGCTCCTCGGCCGCGCGCCGCTCGGTCATGTCGCGGGTCACCTTGGCGAAGCCGCGGTGATTGCCCTCCTCGTCGCGCAGGAGGGTGATGACGGTATTCGCCCAGAAGCGGCTGCCGTCCTTGCGGATGCGCCACCCTTCATCCTCGACGCGGCCGTCGCGCAAAGCCGTCTCCAGCTCGCGCGCCGGCTTTTCGGCGGCGAGCTCCTCGGGGCCGTAGAAGAGGGAGAAGTGGCGGCCGACCGCCTCCTTCTCGGTATAGCCCATGATCCGCGTCCCGCCGCGATTCCACGAGCGGATCTCCCCTTCCGGGCTGAGCAGGAAGATCGCGTAGTCCTGCACCGCGTCGATCAGCAACGCGAATTCGTCTGAACGGGAAGAGGCGTGAGGGGAATCGGTTCGCGGTGCCGTCATGAGTCGTCAAATACTAACTATGCAAGGTTCATACAGCCGAGGCTGTGGGGGGGTCCTATCTACTTCACCGCAAACACTTTCCCCTTCGGCACGAACGGCAGCGAGTGGCCCTGCGGTAGGAGAAAGGCGTGTTCTCGGCGGATGTGAAGGCGGTCGCATTGGCCGTCGGTGATGATGAGGATCGGGCCGCTCTCCGGAAAGTCGCCCGCTTTTTCGAGGAGGTCGATGCCCGGCTGGAGGACCGTGCCGCCGCGGCCTTTGACCGTAATTCGTTCGCCGATCTCCTCGGCGACGACGTAGCCCTGGTCGTACGCGGCGGCATCGCAGAAGACGAGGCGTACGCGGCGGACGTCGCGCGCGGTGCAGTAGCTGGCGATCGTGCCGAGGCACCTCGCCAGGAGCGTGCGGTCCATCGAGCCCGAGGTGTCGAGGACGATGCCGAACGTCCGGTTCGCATCCTCGGGCGCAGGGACGTAGCGCGGACGAGGGATGTCGGGCGTGGAGCTCTGGCGGCGGCTCAGCCTCGCGTACGTGCGGATGCGCTCCAGCGGCGAGAAGTGGTCGTCGAACCAGCGCGCCAGCTCGACGTCCCACCGGATCGGCGGACGGTCGAGCGCGCGGATCTCCTCTAATAGGGCGGCCGGCAGCAGACCCCTCCCCTGCTCCTGGTGATACGTGAGCCCCTGCGCGAGTGCGCGGCGGTAGAAATCGTCGAGCGACTGCGCGTCGTCGCGCGCCCACCAGTCGGGCGTCGTGCCGTCGAGCATGTCGCACCCGCCGATGCCGCGGAGCGTGGCCAGCTTCCGGTTGCGACGCAGGTCGACGGCCAGACGGTCATAGATCGCTTCGGCGGAGAGGTCTTTGACCTCCACGTCGTGGAGGCCGCCGAAGGTAGGGATGTGGCCGATCCCCATTTCGACGAGCCAGCCGTTGATGACGTAGTCGCAGGCGACATTCCAGAGATGCGGATCGCGCCCCTGCCGCCGGGCCTCGTGGCGCAGGCCGACGTGCAGCAGCTCGTGCGCGAGGACGAACTTGGCCTCCTCGAAGCTCAACGCCGCGCCCGGACTGACGAACAGTTCTTTTGCCTCGGCGTCGACGGCCGCGACGGAAATGCCGAGGCGCTGGCAGACCAGCGCGTCCTCGACGAGCGTGAACGCGGCGGCGAGCGCGCCGAGGAGCGGATAGCTGTTCACGAACCAGCGCCGCGCGCGCTCGGCGGTCGAGAGATTCTCCTCCTTCGCGCCGAGACGGGCCGCGTAACCGCCCGCGACGCGGACGGCGCTCGTCACCGAGGCCACCAGGCCGGCCGCGAAGAGGCGCGACCACTCCTCCGCCAGGTTCCTCTGCCACTTCGGCAGTTGCGAAGCCCAGAACATGTCGCCGCTCCGCTCCCCCGCCGTGCCGAGACCGCGCAACTCGTCGGGCAGCGTGTGCTCGCGGAAGCGGCGGAAGAGCTTCTCCTCGTCGTCCCCGCGGACGCCAGCGAGATCGCACCGCATGTCCTCGGGGCAGCGGCCGAATTTCAGGTCGGCGAGAAAGCGCGCCGCCACGACGTCGCAGCCGGCATTCCAGTCGAGCGACTTCTCGCCGACGTTGAAGTGCCCGAAGCCGAGGTGCAGCAGGCAATGCCCGAGCACGTACGCCCACTCCTCCGGCTCCCCGCGCCGCGCCGGGTGGGCGTGGATGATGCCGTTCTCCAGCACCACCGCCCACCCGTCGGGCGGACAGTAGTTGCCGGCCTTCTCGCGATAGAAATGAACGCGATGCGCCAGCGGCGCAAACAGCGGATGCGCCCGCACGAGCTTCTCCCCCGCGAGATAGGCTTTCGTCGCAGGGTCGAGCTTCTGTTCCGGGCGGGTGCGGTTGGGCATGGGGTTCGGTTTCCTATAGGACCTATTTGTCCTATTTGTCCCATAGGACCTATGGGACTGATGGGACCTATAGGACTGATGGGACCTATAGGACCTATGAAGACTTCAATTGCTTTTCCTCTCCACGAGCCGCGGCAGATCCCGCACGACCTCCACCAGAAACCACGACGGCAGCGCGGGCTGGTCGTCCAGGGTGGCCACCACCATCTGCGCGATCTCCAGGTTGATCGACGACAGCTCCGTCAACAGTGCCTTGGAGCGGTGCGCCAGCTCGCGGTAGCCGCT
The DNA here is from genome assembly GCA_035629865.1 of Thermoanaerobaculia bacterium. Taxonomy (GTDB): domain Bacteria; phylum Acidobacteriota; class Thermoanaerobaculia; order Gp7-AA8; family Gp7-AA8; genus QHVT01. The sequence goes on from DASPHC010000156.1 coordinate 24,593, forward strand.
GCGCCCGTCCGGCTTTTCGGCCGGCAGCTCCTTCAGCAGCTGGGCGCGGAACGACTGCGACAGGAAGTAGAGAACGTCCCGATCCTCCGGGCGGTCCGGCCATGCGAGGTCGCCTTTCATGATCGACGCGAGATCGAAACGGCTGCGTACCTGCTTCACGAACGCCTTGAACTGCGTCGCGTGCTGCGGCGTGAGACAGCCGTACGCCAGCGCGTCGATGCGGGCGCCGTCGAGCGACTCGCCGTACGCGTTCATGGCATCGCTCAGGATGTGCCACGAGCGCGGCGTCGAGAACGGCTCCTCGGTCTTCGGCGGCTGACTCCAGAGATGATCCGGCCGCGTCTGCAGATACTCCAGCACCAGCGGATGGATGGCGCTCCGTCCCGCCCACTCCATCCAGTCGCGGTGGGAGGCCTTGAGCTGCACGTGCACCATGCGGTTGATCAGCGCCGACGACATCGGCTTGACGATGGCGCTGTCCTGCGCGCGGTTCCCGGCGCCGATGACGATCGAGCCGGCCGGCAGTTCGTACTCGCCGAGGCGGCGCTCGTGAATCAGGCTGTAGAACGCCTTCTGCACCTCGTGCGAACAGGCGTTGAGCTCATCGAGGAAAAGGCAGTACGGCTCGTCGCGCGCGATCGTCGCCGGCGGACAGAAACGGCTCTTCCCGTCGACGATCTGCGGCACGCCGATCAGATCCTCCGGCGCGAGCTGGCTGCCGAGCAGCGAGACGCAATCGAGCCCGACCTGGCTCGCAAATTCCTGCACCAGCGACGACTTGCCGATCCCCGGCGCCCCCCAGATGAAGACCGGGCGCACCAGCGCGACATTCAGCAGAAAGTCGGTGAGCTGCCCGGGAGTGAGTGTGTGTGCGATGTTCATTTCGTCTTTCTTCGAAAGCAAAAAAAGCGACCCGATGAAGGGTCGCTCGGTGGAACGCGGAGGAAGAGCGACCTAGGTATGTGCGCGCGAACGTCCGGCCGGCACGCTGGCAAGCGTGGCTGGGTTCTGGCGGCGGACGGCGGCTGAGCAGGTCATGACGGAGCTGAGGATGGTACGAGCGTACGCGGCGGTTGTCAATTCGTGGACAAACCCCACTCCCCGAAGAACGCTATCCTCCCCTTCATGCGTCTTCTCGTAATCGCCCCGCCTGATTTCGCTCCGCTGGAGGTGCTGCGGCGGGAGGCTCCGGATGTGGAACTGGTGCTCGGAACGGAGGCGGAGGGGTTGCGGGCAGCGGCGGCCCAGGCGGATGCGGTGTTGATTGCGCCGCGGTTCGGGTCGGTGCTGGCGGAGTTGTGGCGCGAGGTGGCGAAGGTGCGGTGGGTTCACACGCTCGCGGCGGGGGTGGAGTTTTTGCCGTTCGATTTGCTGCGGGGGAGCGGCATTGTGGTGACGAACTCGCGCGGGCTTTATGCGGATGCGTTGGGGGAGTTCGCGGTTGCGGCGATGCTCTGGTTTGCGAAGGACTTGCGGCGGCTGTTGTTGAACCAGGAGATCGCGGAGTGGGAGCCGTATACGGTGGAACGGCTGGCGGGGAAGACGGTGGGGATCATCGGTTACGGCGGGATCGGGAGGGCGGTCGGCGAGCGCGCGCAGGCTCTGGGGATGCGGGTGGTGGGGGTCGGGCGGCGGCAGGAGGCGGGGGAGCCGGGGATCGACGAGGTGGTGTCGCTGGCGGACTATGTCGTGCTGTCGGCGCCGCTGACTCCGCGGACGTTCCGGCTGATGTCGCGCGAGCGGATCGCCCGGATGAAGCCGGCCGGTGTGTTCATCAACATCGGTCGCGGGAAGACGGTGGACGAGGAGGCGCTGGTGGAGGCACTGACGGCCCGGCGCATTCGCGGCGCGGCACTCGATGTGTTCGAGGAGGAGCCGCTGCCGCCCGAGCATCCGCTCTGGCGGTTGGAGAATGTCCTGATCTCACCGCACACCGCCGACCAGACGAGCGACTCGCACGTGCGGGCGATGGAGTTCTTTCTCGAGAACCTCCGCCGCTTCCGCGCGGGTGAGTCGCTCGAGAACGTGGTCGATCCGGTGGAGCAGTACTGACGGGTAACACCGGAGGCGCGCGTTCAGGCCAGGCCAACCAACGCAGCCGGCCGGGCCGGCCCGCCGGAGGCCTCCCGTGGTTTTTCCCGGCGTTTCCAGAATTCGGAGTTGGGGAAGCGCTGCTCCTGGGCGTAGAACCAGCGGCGGGCCGTCGCGTAGGTCGCGAAGGCGTGGGCGGTCTCGGCGTTGTAGTCGCGGATGGCGGAGCCGTCGCTTTCCCATTCGCGCTCGATGGCGGCGGCGACGCGGATGCCGGAACGTAAGGCGAGGAGGACGCCGCTGCCGGAGAGGGGGTCAACGGCCATGGCGGCGTCGCCGGCGGCGAGCCAGCCGGCGCCGGCGGCGGGGCGGAGGTAGGCGGAGCCGGCGGCAACGACGCGCGGCGGCGTTTCGGGGATGAAGTGGAGGCGGGCGCGGGTGAGCGGGGCGTGCTCGAGGGCGGCGGCGAGAGTGGCGCGGCGGCGGGCGGCGCGCAGCCAGAGATCGGCGTCGGTCATGTAGGCGAGGAGCAGGCGGTCGTCGGGCGTCCGGGCCGAGTACCACCAGCCGTCCGGGCACGCTTCGACGAGGGTCGTCCCTTCGGCGGCCGCGGTCGTGCGTTCGCGCGGGATGCTGATGACCGCTCCGACGAGGCGGTCGAGGGCGATGCGCCGTCCGCCGAGGCGGCGGGCAATGCGGGCCGGGCGGCCGGTGGCGTCGACGACATGGCGGGCGCGGAGCTCGAAGCCGCCTGCCCAGAGCGTCCATTCGCCGTCCGTGCGCGACATGCTGCCGACCGTGCCGGCAATCGGGTGCGCTCCCGCCTCCTCGGCGGCTTCGACGAGCATCCGGTCGAAGGCGCGGCGGTCGACGTGCCACCCGTTGCCGTGGGGGTTGAAAATGTGATCCTGGTCCTGCGGCTCGGCGCTTCCCCACGCCGAACGGATAGCGTAGGCGGGCCGGTGCCCGGCGGCGGCGAAGCGGTCCCACAGGCCGAGAAGTCCGAGCGGCTCACGGATCGCGGGGGCGAGCGACTCGCCGACCCGGATCCCGCGCTCGGCGAACGGGTCGACGAGCGCCACCGCGGCGCCGGCGCGGGCCAGGCAGAGCGCGGCCGTGGCTCCCGCCGGGCCGGCTCCGGCAATCACGACGTCGAATAAGAGGGCGGTCATGGCTTTGGCGGTCCGCAGAGTCTTCGGCAGAGGCGGTTGAACCAGGCGCAGAGCGGGCGGAAGAGTTTTCGCAGCAGCTTGCAGAGCCGCGCGCGCCAGCTGTGCTTCCACTGCCAGACCGCCGGGCCTTCGCCGCCGTCGGGCGACGGCTCGACTCCGTCCGGGTCGCCGCCGAAGCCGCGGACGCGCATCGCCAGGATGTCGAGATAACGCTTCATCACCGAATCCCACGCGCTCTCCCGCGGCACGGCGCGGGCGATGTGGCGCATCACCGACAGGAGGCGCGTCTCGTCGCCCAGCAGGCGCGCGCCGAGGCCGACCGGGATGGTGAGCTGGAACGAGCCGATGACCCGCCGCTCGGCGCGCGACATCTGATGGATGACGACGCGGAACTGCTGCTTCACGCGCACGTCTTCCGGGACGACGATCCGGAGCAGTCCCGCGACGGGCCGGTTCTGCGCGGCGGGCGGAATCGGGACGTAGCTGACGTCGGCGGGAAGGAGGCGGATGGTGTGATCGTCGACGCGCTCCAGCCGCGGGACGTCCATGAGCAGGCCGGCCTGGTGAAGCACTTCGTCGGCGTCGATGCCGGGGAGGTAGACCTGGACGTCGCTGTTCCGCGGCAGGTTGCCCCAGCGGATCATCACCTCGTCGACGCCGTCTTCACGCGGGACGATGATGGCGGCGCGCCAGGTCGTGCGCGCCACCTGCGGGAGTTGCACGGTTCGCCGCGCGCCGATCTGGAACGGGTGGGCGACGGTGTGGGAGTCGGCGGCGCCCGGGTTGTCCGATTCGACGATCATGAGGTTCCGCTGCGCGAGCTGATCGCTCGACCCCGGCGTGGCGAGGTTCGGAATCTCGTCCTGCAGATAGAAGACTTCCGCGACGAGACACTGGTGCTTGCCGCGGATGTGCTCCTGAAGCGAGAGCTTGTTGACCGTGTAGGGGCCGTTCAGATCGTCCGGCGCTGCCGGGTGGATGGGGTAGAGCTTGTCGTCTTGGTTGAAGTCGAGCCAGCAGCCGAAATAGGCGAGGAACTCCTCCCCGCCGGCGGGCTCCAGGGTCTGCACGTTTTTCGGATCGGACTGCATGGTCATCGGGTTGGCGGTCTCGCGCGCGGCCACGAAGAACGGCAGGGTGACGACGTCGCCCGCCTGCACGCCGAGGAGCGAGATCGCGTTGCCGCCCGACTCGAACCGGCGGTAGGTCTCGCCGGGGCGGTACTCCAGTCCCGTCGCCGCGGTGGTGAACATGCGGAAGAACACCCGGACGTCGGTGGCGGGGAGGCTCTTGGCCTGGTAACGGACGCGCGCGACGGCGAAGTTGAAGACGCGCTTGCCGCCGACCGATTTCGAGAGCTCCAGTTTGCTGGTGGCCTGGTCGGTGTCGATCTGCTCGAACGGATGCTGCGGTCCCGGCGGCGTGGTGTTGCAGTCGTCGATCAGGTCGGCGACGAACGCGCGCGCCGCGGCGGGATCGCTTCCGGTGAACATCGCCCCGAACGGCGTCATCGCATCCTGGGTGATCTGGAAGACGCGCAGGTCGTCGCTCAGCCAGGTCGTCTTCCCGTCGAGCATGTAGGGATTCGGCTTGTTGATCAGCCGGAACGGCGCGGTGGCGGTGAGGCCCTGGACTTTGGCCTCGAGGGTGAGGTTCTGCAGCTCGATGGGGTTGTTGGCGTTGTCCTCGAAGTCCTCGATGCCGGTGAACTCCACGCGGTAGGTGAAGGTGATGCGCTGGCGTTGGGTGAGAACGTTGCTCTGGAGCAGCGGCGGCGCCTCGACCTTTCCTTTCATCTGCGTGGCTTCGGCGTTGTCAGGCATCAGGAACTTCACCTGTGGGGCGATTGCCGCGAGGCCGGGCGGATCCGGGGACGTGAATCCGAGGTCATCCGGCGAGAAGCCCTCCACGATCACATAGAAGGAGGGGGTGAACACGGCCGGGTTGGTGTCGTCGAGCTCCGCGGCCACCTGGTCCATGGAGAACTCGTCGCGGTCGGTGACGATGAAGGTGCCGAGGCAGACGGCGAAGCGTTCTTTTTCGACCTGGGCGTTGCCGTCCGGAACGACGAAGCCGAGGTGGTCCCAGGTGGCGACCATCTCCTCTCGGGTGCTGCCGAAGTCCTGGTGCCACTTTGCCCCTTCGATGCCGTTGCGGGTGACGTCGTCGGGACGCTGGGCCGGCCACCACGCGAATCCGGCGTCGAACCGGCAGGCGGTGAAATCGCTCTGCCACGGGACGGCCATCTGGCTGGTGATGTCGCCCGGCTTCACTGACGCGGGATTGAGGCGGAACGGCGCGGTGTAGGTGAACTTCTCGAGCATCCACCAGCTCGCCTCGATGCCGGGATAGAGATTGCCGCCGATGCACGATTCGAGTGCGGCTCGGTCGAGCTGGTCGTATTCGGCAGGCAGAGGACTCGACTGCGGCAGCGGCAGGCCGTCCACATCCGCCCAGCGTCTCAGCATCTCGTACTGGAGCGGGTGAACGGCGCCGTTTTGATCGTTCGCGCTCGACCAGATCAGCGGCATCAGGCCGGTACTGGTGGGCGCGGCCGGGTCGTTGAGCCAGTTGGCCAGGGTCTTCGCCGGCAGGGTGCCGGCGCCGGGGAGCGGGGTGGCGTTGAAGGTGTGGTTCTGCCGGACGGCGTCGTTGACGTACTGGTGCGCCTGCAGCCGTTCATAGAAGGGCTTGACGTCGGCGTCGATCGAGAAGCCGGGATCGAAGCCGGGGTTCGCGTTCTTCCACGCTTGCAACAGCGTGTCGTACATGGTGATCACAGGCGGGATGGCGGGTGCGAATTTGGGCGGGCCGACGATCACCCAGGCCGGCTCCACGGGCGGCGTATCTCCGCCGGTCAGCGTCACCTTCGCCTTCACCGGGCCGTCCGAGACGTCGTCGTACCAGCCGTTGTTGTCGGCGAAAGTCTCGAGGCCCGAACCGTCGAAGGAGGCCGCGTTTCCGGAGCCTCCGAGGACGAGCAGCCTGCCGTCGGCCTCGGTGCGCATCTCGCCGAGCGGCACCGGGATGTCCATGATCTTGCCGTTGTTGAAGGCTGCGGCCTGGTTCGGCCCGTCGAGGGTCTTCGGGCCGGGATCGATGACCAGCTTGGAGCGCGCCGCCTCGCCCGGGTTGCGCCACTGCGTAGCGGCCGGCGCCGGATACACGTCCGTGGGATCGGTAGCGGCCGGCCCCGCGAACTTCCGGGCCGCCGCCTTTTTGTTGACGAGATGAACGGTCCACTCAATCTTCTCGACGTCCGGATCGCCGTCCTTAAGCTCCTTGACGAAGTTGTTTCCGTCGAAGGCGAAGAGGCGGAACCGCGCCGCCTGCTTCTTCACCCGGCAGAGGGCATCCTTATATTTACCGTCCGCGGGAGGGCTCCAGACGCCCGGGTCCTGGGGGCCGAGGAAGAATTCGGGGCTGTTGCCGACACGGGCGACGCCGATGGCAGGGTGAATTCGCACCGAGGTAATGGCCACGATTCCTCCTTGGGGTGCGGCCCGACACGGATCGCCGCTACCAAGGTGTGACGGCGATCATGAAATCCCTACCTTGGAGGTGAAGTTCCGCGGTCAAGCCGCCGAAGGCGGCGGAAGATCTGTAGACCCGGCCTTTAGGCCGGGTAACGCGAGCCCTCACCAAGTGAGCCCGCGTAGCGGGCGGCAGAAAAGACCCGTCGGCATGTTTCTCGGCTATCGCCCGCTACGCGGGCTCGTAGATCCATCCACGCTTGAACCCGGCCTAAAGGCCGGGCCTACAGATCTTTAGCTGCCTACGGCAGCAGGAGAGGCGGGCTCACCGTGGGGGCGCTCAAAAAAATTTGGCCCCGGTGTCGATCTTGCCATTTCCCGTTCGACGTGACAGTGAGAGCGAAAGCTCGGAACGAAAAACGAAGGAGAACGACGATGCGATTCATGGTGATTGTGAAGGCCAATGCGAAGTCCGAGGCGGGGGAGATGCCGAGCGAGCAGCTCCTCACCGAGATGGGAAAGTTCAACGAGGAGCTGGTCAAGGCCGGCGTGATGCTGGCGGGCGAGGGGCTGCATCCGAGCTCGAAGGGCGTGCGGATCCGGTTCGAAGGCGACAAGCGCACGATCATCGACGGGCCGTTCGCGGAGACCAAGGAACTGATTGCCGGCTTCTGGCTCATCCAGGTGAAGTCGAAGGAAGAGGCGATCGAGTGGATGAAGCGCGTGCCGAATCCCGCCGACGGCGGCGACGGTGAGATCGAGATCCGCCAGGTCTTCGAGGCCGACGATTTCGGCGACGCCCTCACCCCCGAGCTGCGGGAGCAGGAAAACCGGCTCCGCGCGCAGGTGGAAGCCAACCAGAAGTAACTCCCGGGAGCTCGCTGAAAGGAAAGCCGATGAAGAAATTCATGATCATCCGCAAAGCGGACGAAGAGACCGAGGCGGGGGCGATGCCGAGCGAGCAGCTCGTGTCGGACATGATGCGGTACAACGAGCAACTGGTCGAAGCCGGAATGATGATCGGCGGCGACGGGCTGCATCCGACTTCGAACGCCGCGCGGATCAGATTCCACAACGGCGCGCCGACGGTGATCGACGGCCCGTTCACCGAGGCAAAGGAGCTGATCGCCGGCTACACGCTGGTCCAGGCGAATTCGAGGGACGAGGTGATCGAGTGGGCGAAGCGCTGGCCCGCCTCCGATGCGCACGGGAACGTCCAGTTGGAGATTCGGCAGGTCTACACAGTGGAGGATTTCGGCGAGGCGTTCTCGCCCGAGATGCGGGAACTGGAAGAGCAGCTGCGGACGCGCTCAGAGGAGCTCGCGAAGGGCACGAACTCTTGACATCGCGCGGCCGCGCACCTCGCCAATAATGCGGGCGTAAGGAGATTGCACCGATGTCACTTTTCGATCCCTACCTCTTCTTCGACGGCAACTGCGCGGACGCGATGCGGTTCTACGAGCAGACGTTCGGCGGGAAGCTCGAGCTCATGCCGGCGGCCGGCACTCCGGGCGCGGAGCAGATGCCGCCGGGCAGCGAGCATCTGATCATGCACTCCCACCTCGATCTCGACGGCCGGATGCTCATGGCCTCGGACTGGATGGCGCCGGAGCCGTATCCGGGCATGAAGGGGATCTCGGTCTCGGTGTCGTATCCCACCGCCGCCGAGGCGAAGAAGATCTTCGACGCCCTCAGCGAAGGGGGCCAGGTACACATGCCGTTCGAGAAGACCTTCTGGTCCGATGGATTCGGCATGCTGGCCGACAAATTCGGGACGAACTGGATGGTCGGAAGCGATCAGCCGCAGGAGGGATGACCGCCTCGGAGACCCATCGCGCGATTGACGCAGTCTGGCGGATCGAGTCCGCCAGACTGATCGCCGGTCTGACGCGGATCGTGCGCGACGTCGGCGCCGCCGAGGATCTCGCCCACGATGCCCTTGTTGCGGCGCTGGAGCAATGGCCGGAGTCGGGCGTCCCGTCGAATCCGGGCGCCTGGCTCATGGCCACGGCGAAGCACCGCGCGATCGACCTGCTGCGCCGCAGGACGCTGCTGGAGCGGAAACACGAAGAGCTCGGCCGCGAGGTGGACGCGGCGCAGCCGACCGCCGAGGAGCTGATCGCGGCGATCGACGACGACATCGGCGACGACCTGCTGCGCCTGATGTTCACGGCCTGCCATCCGGTACTGTCGACCGAGGGACGCGTGGCGCTGACACTCCGGCTCCTCGGCGGCCTGACCACCGAGGAGATCGCGCGGGCGTTCCTGATCCCCGAGGCGACGGTCGCGCAGCGGATCGTGCGCGCCAAGCGGACCCTCGCCGAGGCGCGGGTGCCGTTCGAAGTGCCGCGCGGGGCGGAGCGGGTGGCGCGGATGGCGTCGGTGCTCGAGGTGCTCTATCTCATCTTTAATGAAGGGTATTCGGCGACGGCGGGCGACGACTGGATCCGGCCCGGGCTGTGCGAGGACGCGCTCCGCCTCGGCCGCATCCTGGCGGAGCTGGTGCCGTACGAGCCGGAGGTGCACGGCCTGGTGGCGTTGATGGAGGTGCAGGCGTCGCGGCTGCGGGCCCGCGTCGGCCCGTCGGGCGAGCCGGTCCCGCTGCTGGAACAGGACCGGGCGCGGTGGGACCAGCTCCTGATCCGCCGCGGCCTCACCGCTTTGTCGCGTGCCGAGAGGCTCGGCGGTGCGCTCGGGCCGTACGCGCTGCAGGCGGCGATCGCGACGTGCCATGCGCGGGCGCGCACTGCAGCGGAGACGGACTGGAACCGGATTGCGGCGCTGTACGACGCGCTCGCGCAACTCGCGCCGTCGCCGGTGGTGGAGCTGAACCGCGCCGTGGCGGTGGCAATGGCCTTCGGTCCGGCGGCAGGGCTGGAGATCGTGGACGCGCTGCTCTCGGAACGGTCGCTGGCGAACTATCACCTGCTGCCGGCGGTGCGCGGCGATTTTCTGACCAGGCTGGGGCGGTTCGACGAAGCGCGGGCGGAGCTCGCGCGGGCGGCGTCGCTGACGAGAAATGCGCAGGAGCGGAAGCTGCTGCTGGAGCGGGCGGCCCAACTGTCATCCTGAGCCACAGGATGACAACGGCTCTCCTTACAGATTGACTTCCACAATCCACCGGCGCGACACTTCATCCTTCAGTGCCAGTTCAACACACACCTCCGCCGCTCACGCGTGCTGCGATGGAGCAGCTCATGTTCGGGGTTGGGAAGGCCCGGCGCTTTACGCCGGACTCGCCGATCCTGCCCGACGTCTGGCTCCGGTTTGCGGGCGTGCGGACCGACGCGCAGGATGACGACGGTCCGATCGAGGTCAGCCGGCCGATCAAGCTCCTTCTGACGCCGTTGCGCGATACGTTCTCCGGCAACGCCCGCAAGGTGCTGGCGGAGCGGCTGGAGAAGGAACGGGGAACGCCGGCGTGGCGTGCGCTAGCGCACGAGGAAGCGCCGTCGAAGCCGCGCATCGTCTACAACCAGTCGACCGTCGCGGCGACGCTCCTCTTCGCCGACGTTCTGCGGGTCGTGCTGCCGATGACGGACTGGTGGTGGCGGACGATCGGCGAGCGGGTGAAGCGGGGGAACTTCCGGGACAAAGAAATCCGCGCGTACATCGCACTGGCGGTCAGGAATCCGGAGAACCCTCCGCCGTTGAAACCGAAGAAGGGGCAGAAGGTCGACCCGCGCAACCGGATCACCCCCGACATCCTCTGGCTGGTCCGCGTCATCGGCGTCCTGGCCATGCTCCATCGCGGCGAGGTGAAGGCGATCCCCGAGCCGCTGACGCGCAGCAGCCCCGACGTGCGCGACCTGACGGAGGACGACTGGAAACGCATCACCGATTCGGCGCTCGACGCGATCGCCGGGCTCGAAGTCAGCCGGGTCGAATCCACGGTTTACTCCGTCACCCTCAACCGCCGCGCCACCCCGACGGTGTTCGACTCCACCCTGGCCATCAAGGCGGACGCCGGCCGGAGGCTGTTCAACATCAATTGCAGCCAGCTCACCTGGGCCGTGCTCGACACCGGTATCGAAGCCACCCATCCGGCGTTTCTCGCGCGCAAGGCCGACGGCACGGCGCCGAAGACGTATTACGACCGCCGCGAAAAGATCAACAACACCCGGATCAAACGGACCTTCGACTTCACCTGCATCGACGTGCTCGTCGATCCCGACCTGGACGAAGCCGACCTGCCGCCGCGCCTGCAGAAGCGGATGAAAGAGATCGCGAACCTCCGTGACGAGCTTCGCGAGCTGCGAACCTCGGTCGAGAAGGGGCGGACCGTCGACTGGAAGCTGCTCGAGAAGTTCCTCGAGATCCCGATCGAGCGTTACGAGCCGCCCCTGCACGAGCATGGAACGCACGTCGCCGGGATCCTGGCCGCGGACTGGAGGATCGCCGACGGGAATGGCGCCCGGAGGGACATCGTCGGGGTCTGTCCCGACATCAACGTCTACGATTTTCGCGTCCTCGACAAGGAGGGCGCGGGCGACGAGTTCAACATCATGTGCGCGCTGCAGTTCATCCGCTTCCTGAACTCCACGAACGACTTCGTGGCCGTGCACGGCGTCAACCTCAGCATGTCGATCCCCCACGACGTCATGAACTACGCCTGCGGCCGGACCCCGGTCTGCGAAGAAGCGGAACGGGTCATTCAATCGGGCGTGGTCGTCGTCGCGGCGGCCGGCAATCAGGGATACCGGAAGCTCAGCGCCGCCGACGGCACGACCCTCGAGACGTACAGCAGCATCAGCGTCACCGATCCCGGCAATGCGGAGCTGGTCCTCACCGTCGGAGCGACGCACCGCTCGAAACCGCACACGTACGGGGTGAGCTACTTCTCCAGCCGCGGGCCGACCGGGGACGGACGGAGCAAGCCGGACCTCGTGGCGCCGGGGGAGAAGATCACTTCGACGCTCCTCGGTGCGACGGCCGGCCGCAAGGACGGCACCAGCCAGGCTGCACCTCACGTGAGCGGCGCGGCGGCGCTGCTGATGGCGCGTCACAGTGAGTTCGTCGGCCGCCCGATGCGAGTCAAGGAATTGCTCTGCGAAACGGCCACGGATCTCGGCCGCGAACGCTATTTCCAGGGTGCGGGGATGCTCGACATCCTCCGCGCGCTGCAGTCGGTCTGAAGGGAGAAGGTATGGTCTTCACGCTCGAGGCTCTTCCGGCGCAACACGGCGACTCGCTCCTGCTCCACTTCGGGACGAAACAGAAGCCGGGTCTGGTGATGATCGACGCCGGCCCGGACGGAGTGCTCGCCGACGCCACGCTGCCGCGCCTGCAGGCGATCCACAAGGCGCGCGGCGGAACGGGCCGCCTCTTCATCGACCTCGGTTGCGTCAGCCACATCGACGACGACCACGTGAACGGCATCGACGTGCTCACCGGCGACCTCGTGGCCAACAACGTCCAGCCGGTGATCGTCTTCGAGCGCTTCTGGCACAACAGCTTCAACGACCTGATCGACGACGACGACGCGGAGCTGGGAACGGCGAAAACGGTGGTCAACGCCGCGTCGCTCGGCGGTTCTGTCGAGTCGAATACGAGCGCCGTCATCGCCTCCGTGTCGCAGGGACGGAGGGTCCGGCAGAACCTGATCTCGCTCGGGATCGACGGCAACAAGCCGTTCAACTCCCTGATCCTCGCCGGCCACAAGAAGAGCCCCTTCAAGCTCGGCAACCTGAAGATCACCGTCGTCGCGCCGCTGATGGAGCAGGTGGTCAAGCTGCAGAAGAAATGGGACATCGATCTCAAGGCGATGAAGAAAGCAAAGACGAGCAAGGCCGAGGTCGCGGAGTTCCTCGACAATTCCGTCCCCAACCTCTCGAGCATCGTCCTGCTGGTGGAGAGCGGAAAGAAAAAGATGCTGCTGACGGGCGACGGCCGCGGCGACCACACCCTGGCCGGGCTCGAGAAGACGGGGATCGTCAAGAAGGGCGGCAAGCTCCACGTCGATATCCTGAAACTGCCGCACCACGGGAGCGTACGCAACGTCGACGCCTCGTACTTCAAGCGGATCACTGCCGACCACTACATCGCCTCCGCAAACGGCAGGGACGGCAATCCCGACGTGCCGACGCTGCAGCTGATCTCGAAGGCACGGCCCGACGACGACTTCGTCCTTCATTTCACCCATCCGCTCGACGAGTTCATCGACCAGGCGGTGGCGAAGAAGATCAAGGCGTTCCTCGCCAAAGAGACGAAAGCCGGGCGCAAATACGAGGTGCGTTTCCGAGAGAAGAACGAGCCGTCGGTCTCCATCGCACTGTAGCCGCGGCCGGCACGCTTCTGAAACCCCCTCTCCCTCTCCTCGTATTGGTTCAGGCCAATCGAATCGAGCGAGGACCCCCGGATGCTGTCGATCTCCCATCTGTCGAAGACTTACCCCAACGGTGTGCGTGCGCTCGATGACGTAAATCTCCAGATCGGACGGGGATTGTTCGGATTGCTGGGGCCGAACGGGGCGGGGAAATCGTCGCTGATGCGGACGATCGCCACGCTGCAGGAGCCGGACGAGGGATCGATCGTTTTCGACGGGATGGACGTGCTGGCCGACCCGCGAAGTCTGCGGCTGCGGCTCGGGTATCTGCCGCAGGATTTCGGCGTTTATCCGCGTATTCCGGCGTTCGACCTGCTCGACCATCTGGCCATCCTGAAAGGGGTCGCGGACCGGAAGCAGCGGCACGAGCAGGTGCTGGCGCTGCTGCAGTTGACGAATCTCTATGAGGTGCGGAAGCGGGCGGTCAGCTCGTTTTCAGGCGGGATGAAGCAGCGTTTCGGCATCGCCCAGGCGCTGCTCGGCGCTCCGGCGCTGGTGATCGTCGACGAGCCGACGGCGGGACTCGACCCGGAGGAGCGCAATCGCTTCCACGACCTCCTCAGCGAGATCGGCGAGAACGTGGTGGTGATCCTCTCGACGCACATCGTCGACGACGTGAGCGATCTCTGTTCGCGCATGGCCGTGCTCGCGGGAGGGCGCGTGCTGCTCGAAGGAAAGCCCTCGGAGTTGATCGGCCGGCTCGACGGGCGGGTCTGGCGGAAGACGGTCCGGAAGGACGCGGTGCCGCGCTACCGCGATTCGCACACGGTCCTCTCCACGCGCCTCTTTGCCGGGGAGACGCGGGTGCACATCCTCTCGGACGAGCGTCCGGAAGAGGGCTTCGAGCGGGTGTCGACGGACCTGGAGGACGTCTACTTTTCGGTGCTCTCGTCCGCGAGGTCCGAAGCCGCGCGGGACGTGCATCCGTGCTGAGGGACATCGTCCGTTTCGAGTGGCGTTACCACACGCGGCAGATCTCGTTCGTCGCGGCCGCGCTGCTGTTCTTCGGCTTCGGGTTCATGGTGACGGCCACCGGCTTCGGTCCCGACAACGTGAACATCAACTCGCCGTACAGCATCGCCCAGTCGATCGGGATGCTGTCGCTGCTGTCGGTATTCGTCCTGGCGGTCTTCTGCGCGAATGCGGTGGTGCGTGACCGGGAGACGCGGATGGAGGAGATCGTCTTCACGACTTCGGTCGAGAAGCTGCCATTCCTCCTCGGCCGGTTCACGGGGTCGTTCCTGGCGGCGTTCACGGCGTTCAGTACGTCGGCGCTCGGGATGCTCGCCGCCCGCTATATGCCGTGGCACGAGGCGGATCGCCTCGGCGATACGAACCTGCTGCACTACGTCTGGGCGCTGCTGGTGATCGCGCTGCCGAACATGCTCTTCGCGGCGGTGACGCTTTTCGCGATCTCGACGATCACGCGGAGCGTCCTCGCGAGTTACGCCGGCTCGGTGCTGGTGTACGTCCTCTATTTCGCGTCGGCGGCGATGACGAATTCGCCGCTGATGGCGGCCTCGGTGCCGGGGACGAATGAGAGTGCCTGGGTGGCGGCGCTGCTGGACCCGTTCGCGCTGTCGGCGTTCTTCGAACAGACGCAGCACTGGGTGCCGGGCGTGCGCAATACGCGCGTGGTGGCGCTGAGTGGGAACTTTCTGCTGAACCGGCTGGTGTGGGTGGGGGCGTCGGTGGGGTTGCTGGCGGTGGTGTATCGCCTGTTCTCATTCCGCGTTTCCGGCGCGCGTCCCCCTCGCCCTTCCGGAGCGCCGGTCTTCGACCGGCCGGTCCGCCGGCCTTCGGCCGGCAGTCCGGGGGGCTCGTTCGAGGCGACACTGCCGACCGAAGGTCGGCGGACCGGCCGGTCGAAGACCGGCGCTCCAAGTCCTTGGCAGGCTTACCTTTCTGCCACCCGCCTCGAGATCCGTTCGTTTTTCCTCACCCGCTACTTTCTGGCGATCACTCTGCTTTGGGCCGGTCTGGCGGCGTTCGAGCTGATCTCAGACGTCAACAGCGGGGAGTACGGCTCGGCGTCGTATCCGGCGGCGGGGATCCTGTTCGCGACGATCAATACGCCGCTGTCGCTGCTGACGACGATCCTCCTGATCTACACCAGCGCGGAGATGGTCTGGCGCGAGCGGACGTTGCGGGTCTCGGAGATCCTGCACGCGACGCCGGCGTCGAATGCGGTGTTCGTCCTTTCCAAAAGCACGGCACTGACGGTGCTCGTCGGCGCGCTGACCGGCACCGCGCTCCTGGCCGCGGCGCTGCTGCAGCTCGCGAAAGGGTGGACGCCGGACTTCGGCGCGATGCTGTCGTTCGCCTGGTTCGCGATGGTGCCGCTGGTGCTGTTCGCGGTCGCGGCAATCGTCATTCAGACGCTCAGCCCGCACAAATACTTCGGAATGCTGCTCGTGCTCCTGCTCGCGGTGGTCACGCATCAGGGGCAGGGACTCGGGCTCGCGCATCCGCTCTGGCGGTTCGCCTCCTCCCCCGGGCTCGGCTACTCCGAGCTGACCGGCTTCGGCCGCACCGGCGGTTTCCATTGGCTGATGCTCTACTGGGCCGCGCTCGCGGGCTTTTTCCTGATGCTCGCCATCGCGCTCTGGCGGCACGGCGCGGGCGGTTTGCGTCACCTGCGGCCGATTCTGCGCCGGACGCCGGGCTGGGGACGGACGCTCGCCATCGCGCTGGCAGCGGTCTTCGTCTCCAGCGGCGCCTTCATCTTCTACAACACCAACATCCTCAACGCCCATGAGAGCGCGGCCGACGTGCTGGCCTGGAAGGCCGAATACGAGAAGACGTACAAGGCGTTCGCCGCGATTCCGCAGCCGCGGGTGACCGCGATCCGCATGGACTTCGACCTCTTCCCGGAAGAGCGGCGCTACCGGCTGCATGGCGAGTACACCGTCGTCAACGTGTCGGCGAAGCCGGTCGAGAAGATCCTGGTAGCGGTACGGAACGAGGCCACCGTCCACAGCGTCGCGATCCCCGCGGCGAAACTGCTCTCCCGCGATCCGCGCTTCGGTCAGTTCGTCTTCGCGCTCGACAAACCGCTCCCACCAAGCGGGCAGACGACGGTCCGCATGGACGTCTCCTTCGCCAGTCCCGGCTTCGAAAGTGGCGCGCCCGACTACACGATCTCCGAGAACGGCTCGTTCATCATGAACCACCGGTCGTTTCCCACCATCGGCTATCGCCCCGGCTATGAGATCGAAGACGCGCGCGAGCGGCGGCGGCAAGGCCTTCCCGTTTCCGCCGCCTCCGCGGAACGGAAAGAGTGGCTGGACCACGAGGAGATCGAGTCGATCGAGTGGGCCAGCTTCGACATCCGCGTCTCGACGTCGGACGACCAGACCGTGGTCGCGCCCGGGACGCTGGTCGGCACGTCCGAGCAGAACGGCCGGCGTACGTTCCATTTCCGCTCCGACGCTCCGATGCCGAACATCTTCACCGTCGCCTCCGCGCGCTACGCCGCGAAGAAAGAGACGCAGGACGGGGTCTCGATCGAGGTCTATCACCACCCGTCGCACACCCAGAACGTCGACCGCATTCTGCGCGCCTCGAAAGACGCACTCCGTTACTGCACGGCGGCATTCGGCCCGTATTCGGAGCGCCACCTCCGCATCGCCGAGGTCTCCGCGCATTTCCAGGGCTTCTCCGGGATGGCGCGGCCGGGCGTGGTCTTCCTCGGCGAGAACCGCGGCTTCCTCATCGACGCGCGCGACCCGCGGAGACTCGACCTCGTCTACCGCCGCGTCGCCCACGAGGTCGCACATCAATGGTGGGGCTACCAGCTCATCGCCGCCGACGCCCCCGGCGCCACCACCCTCGTCGAAACGCTGACGAAGTACGCCGAACTGATGATTCTGGAAAAGGCGTATGGCCGCGAGACCGTGCGTGAGTCGCTCACCTACGAGCTCGACCTCTACCTCCGCGGCCGCACTGGCGACACCGGCGCCGAGCCGCCGCTCGCGCGCGCCGGCCGGCAGTCCTACCTCTACTACCGCAAAGGCGCGATCGTGATGTACGCGCTGAAGGACCTGATCGGCGAGGAGCCGGTCAACCAGGCCCTCCGCAACCTCATCCGCGATCATGGCGGCCCCGAGGGGCGGCCGACGACCGCGCACCTCCTGCAGCAGATCCGCGCCGTCGCCCCGCCGGAACATCACGCGCTGATCGACGAATGGTTCCAGGACGTCGTGCTCTACGACATGAAAATGGAATCGGCCACGTCGCGCCGCCTGCCCGGCGGCAGGTACGAAGTGAAGATGCGCATTCGGGCGGCGAAGCATCGCGAGGACACGCCGTTGCCGCTGCGCGAATCGTTGGATGTCGGCGTCTTCTCCGCCGAGGGGCCGCTGGCAGTCGCCAGGCACGCATTCCGCGACGGCATCAACGACATCATCGTCATCGTCGACAAAGAGCCGCTGAGCGCCGCCGTCGACCCGTACGTCACGCGTATCGACACGAACCGGTTCGATAACGAGGCGCGGATCGAGGAGCGTTAAGCTGTTTGAATCTCAGCGTTTCTCTGCGCCGACATCACCGCACCCCCTCCCTCAACTCCATCACATCGACCGCAGACACGTTCAATCCGCCGAGGCTCGGCCTCGCATACGCCAGGGCACCGAGCCCCAGTGCCGCGCGCGCGGGGTCGAGGGCGGCGCGCAGTTCGGTGACGTGGAGTGCACGGATGCGGAGGGTGCCCAGCGACGGGTCGGTGAAGGTCGACGGCGCCATGCCGGCCAGTCCCCGGACGGCATTCGCCGCCGTCCGGAGCTGCGTCACGTGTACGGCGCGGACGCGAGTCGACAGCGCCGCCAGGGGATCGTTGACGAAGGCGATGGCGGTCATGAGGTCCGGGGCGCTCCAGCCCGAGGGGACGCCTTCGGCGCTACGGCTCCGGACTCGATAGAGATAGGCTTTCCCCAGTACTACCGCAGCGTCCGTGGCTGACGGCAATCCCGGCGAGGCGACGGGCACATACGTGGAACCGTTGGAACTGCGCTCGACGTCGTAGCTCGCCGCCCCCGGCATGGCCGGCCAGGTGATCGAGGCAGCGGAGCCGGTGTACCGCGCGTCGACGGCTGCCGGCGGGGAAACGAACGTCGCCGTGACGGCGCGATTCGCGCTCATCGTCAGCGTGCATGGAGAGCTCCCGCCCGCGCAGTCGCCGCTCCATGACGCGAACGTCGCACCGGCGGCCGCGATCGCGTGCAGGGTGACGCTGCTGCCGAGCGGGAACGCCGGCCCGGCGGGCACGGTGTGAACGGCGCCGTCCCCGACGAGGGTCACCGTCACGGTGCGCGTCGGGACCGGCAGCGTCGCCTCGACGTCCACTTCACCGGATCCACTCCGCGCCTCGTCGAGCGCAACGCCGGTTCCCTTGATCGTCGCCATGGCCCACGAATCGCGGTAGCAATACTGCGCGATCTGCTGGCTGCCGAGCGCCGCAAGACGCGTCCGGGAATCGTTGACGCAGCTCGCGTCGGGGCGCGGGTTGCAGAAGACCGCCGGCGAGAAATCCTGGTTCAGGCCGGCCTCGTCGGCGATGGAGAGCAGCAACAGCATCCCGTCCGGCACCGCGTCGAGGAAGGCGTTCATCTGGCAGAACGCGTCCGTCATCTCGCCATGCGAGGCATTCCAGGTATCGAAGTTCCGGATTGCCTGCTGGAGCTGTCCCGTGGCCGGATCGATCACCGCGATGTTGAAGCCGCGGCCGGTCGTCGACGGGTTTCCGGTATTGGTGCGGTAGTAGAGCTGCGCGCCGTCCTGAAACATCCAGACGTAGCCGAAGTCGGTCGCCGAGCCGCGCGACACCGCGCGGAATCTGCGCAACCCGGGAGGCTCATACGCCTCCTCGAACGCATCCGCCAGCGCGTCGTAGAGCAGGCGCGGATTGCGGTTGATGTCGGTGAGGCCGAAATACTCTTCGTTGGCGATGCCGTCCGGATGGCCGGCCAGGTTCGGGCCGTCCTTGTCCTGCACCAGCGGAGGGGCAACCTTCCACCACTCGTCGTTGAGCTCGAAGAAGCAGCCGCCGATCGCCGTGGCCTCGGGGACGTTCGCGGAGAGATGGCCGTGCAGCTCGTCCCACAGCGCCAGGGTCCAGTCGCGCTGCATCACCTCGTCGACCAGCCCGCGGGGCGTGAAACCGAGCGTCCGGAAGGCGTCGGTGCCGAACTCGCCGATGAACATCGGCTTGCCGCTGATCGACGCCCATTGCGTGAAAAGCGTGCCGAACGAATTGCCGCGATAGATGTTCAGCGCCCAGATGTCGACGCTGGTGCAGACGTCGTTGACATAGTGCTCCGTGTCGTCCAGCGTCCGGCCGGCGGCGGCAATGTGGATGTCGCCGTAGCTGGAGATCACCGGATGCCCCGTGTCGATCGCCTTCACGTGCTGCGCCGCGGTCTCCGTCCGCGCCGCCGCTTCCTGGATCGAGATCGGCGGATTGGTGAAGTAATAGTTGATGTTCCACTCGTTGCCGAGCATCCAGCCGAGGACCGCAGGGTGGTCCTTGAGCGCGGCGACGACCGCGTCGACACGGGCGACGTTGTTCGAGCCCTCGTCGGCGGTGATCACCGCCATGAGCCCGTTCGCATAGAGCGTGTCGAGAATGGCCAGCGCCGCGGCGTCGATGCCGGGATCGATCGGCATCACCACCGTATTGACGTTCATCGCCGCGAGCAGCGGCGCATCCGTCGCCACCCACGTCCCGATCTCCGCGCGGCGTTTGGTGACATTGTCCGGATCGTCCTTGGTCGTATCCGTCGAAGCGCCGGCCGGCGACCAGAACACGCCGCGGATCGTGTACGCCTGCGACGGACCGAGCGAGCCGTCGCCGAGCCGCTTCTGGACGAACAATTGACGGCCGTCGACCGTCACCACACTCGGCGCCGCAAAGAGCGGCGCGGACGCAAACAGCACGAACAGAGACACAAGTCGGGTGAACGACCGCATAGGTACCCCGAGCGCATTCCCGGAAAGCGAGACCGCGCCCCTATTACGTACGTCCGTATTGCAGGAGGCGCAACCACGAGGTAGGGAATGTGGCGCGGCAAGGTAGGGAACTCCACCCTCCCGACCCTCCCATGTATATGAACCGGGCGGAGCGGTTGCGGCGGGATGCACTGGCGATTGCGCACCATTACGCCGCCGAGGCGCATGCCGGGGCGGAGATCCAGCTCGACCCGCACGTGCAGGCCACTATCGGCGACGAGCGGGTCGTCCACGGGCAGCAGCAATACCGCGGGCTGTCGCTCTATCCGCACTCGTTCACGCTGCATATCGACGGCGGGCGCGTGGAACGGCGGACGGGCGACGAGATCGTCGCGTGCGACGGGATCGAGACCGTGCCGTCGATCGCCGGGGTCGATGCCGTGGTGGCCGCCTTCCGGCACGTCCGCGAGGGGACCTGCCCGGTCTGTCATCGCGACCACGAACCGCATTTCGTCAAGCGCGGGTACCGCCCGCGCCTCCTCGCCACGTTCCCGATGCCGAACCGGCCGAGCGTCTTCAGCAAAGGTCCGTTCGACGAGCTGCCGGCCGCGAACCTCGTCCTCTACAGCCGCCTCACGCCGCCGCGCGTGGCGTGGGCGGTGACGCTGACCATCGAGGGAGTGGACGAGTTCACAGTCGTGGTCGATGCCACCGAGAAACGCGCGGGAACGATCCTCTCCTGCGCACCCGAAGCGGCGAGCGCGACGTGCAGTGCCAGCGTCTACCTTTTCAACCCGGCCGAGGCGGCGGCGACCGCGATGACATTCCCGCGCGCGCCGGCCGACTACCCCGCCAGCATCCGGCCGGCGAACGCGTTCTCCGACTGGGTCGAGAAGGACGTGACCCACGGCAACAACGTCACCACGCTCTTCGACAACGCCAACCGCTTCGGCCGCGCGAAGAAGGTGAACGGCGTCCTGACGTTCTCCGCGGCGAAGGACTCGCTCGACGAGCAGCTCGTCAACGCGTTCTTCATCTGCAATTTCCTTCACGACCTCTTCGCGCTCCTCGGTTTCGGCGAGGCGGACGGCAATTTCCAGCACAGGAACACGGGCAAGAACGGCCTCGGCGGCGACCGCCTGACCGTCAACATCCTCCCGGCTTCGCACGGCACCGCGAACATGAGCGCGCAGAACGACGGGAAGAAGCCGCGGATGCTGCTCGGCACCTGGAAGGGCGGCTTTCCCACCGCCCACGACGCCGACGTGATCATCCACGAGTACGCGCACGGCGTCTCCCAGCGTCTCGTCGCCGGGAGGCTCAAAAAGACGGCGCTCAACGAGGCGCAGAGCATGTCGATGGGCGAAGGGTGGAGCGACTACTTCGCCGTCACGATCCAGAATTTCTACCGCCCGCAGCCACGCTACACCTTCGCCGCGTACAGCTCGAACAAGCCTGCCGGCGACCGCCCGCATCCGTACGACGCCTTTCCCGCCGGCTACGGCGACCTCGGCACGCCTCCCTTCCACGAGCAGCACGGCGCGGGAAGCGTCTTTGCGGCGGCGCTGATCCGGATGCAGGACGCGCTCGCCGGCCTGCTGGGCGCCGACCAGGGGAACGTGTTCGGCTGGCGGAGCGTCATCGCCTCGATGAAAAAGCTCGACGCGAATCCGACCTTCCTCGACGGGCGCGACCGGCTGCTCGAGGCGGCCGCGAAGCTCGCCGCCGCGCAGCATCCGCAGCACGCCGCAGCCATCGACACGCTGATCCGCAAATCGTTCGCGCAGTTCGGCATGGGACGCAACGCGCGGAGCGGCGATACGTCGTTCCGCAACATCGTCCCCGACCACAACGCCTGAGGAGGACTCCGATGCGCTCTCTCACCGCGGCACTGGCAACTTTGCTGCTGCTCGCCCCGGCGGCCCTCGCCGACAGCCCGATCGCCGGCGGGTCGCTGTTCTGGGAGAACGACGCCTTCGCCGCGTTCAGCAGCGAAGGCGACAAGTCCGACGACAAGTACACGAACGGCGTGCGGTTTACGTTCAACATCGATCCGGAGCGCTACCGGATCGACGGCTTCATGGACCGCTTCTGCCGCGGCTTCTGCGCCGAGGGAGATCCCGATTGCACGCGCAACTTCTGCCGGGGGATCGACCCGCGCTCGTCGGTCGCGCTGGTGGCCGGGCACAACTTCTATACGCCGGAGGACATCGAGAACCCGAACCCGCAGCCGCTCGACCGCCCCTGGGCTGGCTGGCTGTACGTCGGCGCCCTCGGCGTGATCACCGACGCGAATGAAAAGCGGCAGGACACGTTCGAGGTGCAGGCCGGCATCCTCGGCCAGGGCGCCGGCGCGGGACGGCTGCAGACTGCCATCCACAAGCTGGGCTTCAGCAAGCGCATCCCCGCCGGCTGGTCGAACCAGCTCGAGAACGAGCCGGCGCTCAACCTCCTCTACGACCAGTCCCGCCGCTACGGCAACGCGAATCTCGACATCGTCCCGCAGGCCGGCGTCGTCCTCGGCACGATCCAGACCTACGTCCACGGCGCCGCCACCGTCCGCGTCGGATGGAACATCACCGGCTTCCCGGTCGCCCTCATCATCCCGTCCGTGACGTCGCTCGAGCAGGAAAAGCCGCGCTGGGAAGCCTACGTCTTCGCCGGAGGCGACGCCCGCCTCGTCGCCCACAACGCCTTCCTCGACGGAGGCCTCTTTCGCGACGGCCCCAGCGTCGACAACCGCGACTTCTTCGTGCACGACATCCGCGCCGGGCTTTCGGTGCGCTACAAACGCTTCCGCCTCACGTACTCCCATATCCGGCGCTCGGAAGAGTTCGAGCCGGTGCTCGCGAGTTCGGGTGTTCACGAATTCGGGTCGTTCATGATCGGGATCGAACCGCCGCCAAGGAAGCCGATCGGGGAGCAGTAGGGGGCCTCCCATTGTCATCCTGATGACTTAACTCTCCGAGCTTCATGTAAGGGATTAACGTTTGACCCCTGACACCCTCAGATTTGATCCCTCACACTTTCAGTTTCACCCCTGACACCTCAAGCTTTGATCCCTGACACTTCAGATTTGATCCCTGACACTTCAGACTCAACCCCTGACACTTCAGGTTTGACCCCTGACACTTCAGACTCGACCCCTGACACTTCAGACTCGGTCCCTGACACTTCAGATTTCATCCCTGCACCCTCGCATTTCGTCGCTGACACCGTCGCATTCATCCTTCACCCCTCGCCTGCGAAGCCGAAGGTCTTCCGGCGCTCCCCTGGCCCTTCGCCGCCATGCTTGCTGCCTATGGGGATCAAGCCTGTGGCTCGAGGATGACAACCGCGTGGTCTTCTTCCCTCCCCCTCCCCCTCTGCTACTGTTCTCCCACCTTGCCGCTGCGTACCGTCACCGCCACCCAATACGTCACCCCCCTCCGTGAAGGCGGCTCCCTCCCTGCCATCGTCGAGGCGGACGATGACGGGACGTACGTCCTCAAGTTCCGCGGCGCGGGGCAGGGGGTGCGGGCATTGATCGCGGAGCTGGTGTCGGGAGAGATCGCGCGGTTACTACGCTTGCCGGTCCCGGAGATCGTCCTCGTCGATCTCGACCCGCGCATGGCGAAGACGGAGCCCGATCCGGAGATCCAGGACCTGCTGCGGTTGAGCGAGGGACTGAACCTCGCGCTCGACTACCTCCCCGGCTCGATCACGTTCGACCCGCTGGTCGACAAGCCGATCGCCGGAAAAGAGCGGCTGGCGTCGTCGATCGTCTGGTTTGACGCTCTGGTGTCGAACGTCGACCGCACCGCCAAGAACACCAACCTGCTGGTCTGGCACCGCGACCTCTGGATGATCGACCACGGCGCGTCGCTGATCTTCCACCACAACTGGGACGGTTACCTCGAGCGCAGCCGCAATCCGTACAAACAGGCCGGCGAGCACGTGCTGCTGCGCTGGGCGGGCGAGCTGCGCGAAGCGGACGCGGAGCTGGTGGCGCTGCTCACGCGCGATACGCTCGACGAGGTGATGGCGCTGATCCCGGAGTCGTGGCTGGGAGACGAGCCGCAATTCGCCTCCGTCGGCGAACATCGCGCTGCATATCGCGATTACCTGCTGCGCCGCCTGGAATCGCCGCGAGAATGGGTGGAGGATGCCGTTCGTGCCCGAACGCTTCTCGTTTGACTACGCCATCGTGCGGGTCGTGCCGCGCGTCGAGCGGGGAGAGTTCCTCAACGCCGGCGTGATCCTCTTCTGCTCCACCGCCGCCTACCTCCAGGCCCGCACCGAGCTCGATCACACGCGCCTCAAGGCGCTGGCTCCGGCGATCGACTGCGAAGCCGTCGAGACCTACCTCGAATCGATCCACAAAATCTGCGCCGGCGGCGGTGAAGCCGGCTCCATCGGCCAACTCCCCCAGCGCGCCCGCTTCCACTGGCTCGTCGCCCCCCGCAGCACCATCATCCAGATGTCCCCCGTCCACTCCGGCGTCCACCACGACCTCGACACCGCCCTGACCAGCCTTTTCGAGAAACTGGTGCGGCCGCCGGTGGAGTGAGGTGGAATTTGACATATTGGTGGCCGGTGCCTATGTTCTGAGGCACGTGAGGACGACCGTAAAACTGGATCCGGAGATTCTGGAACAGGCGAAGAAAGTCGCCGCGGAAAACGGCCGCACATTGAACGCCGTGATCGAAGATGCGCTCCGCGATTCCTTCAGCCGGCAGACCGCGCATGGCCTGTCGTCCAAGCTGAAACTGCCCACGTTTGGCGGTGAAGGAGTCCGCGCCGGCGTCAACCTCGACGACAGTGCCGCTCTACTCGAGCTCATGGAGAGCGATCGTGATTCTCGTCGACGTCAACGTGCTGATCTACGCCCACCGCGAAGACGCGGCTGATCATCGAAGATTTCGCCAGTGGCTGGAGAGCGTAATGGCCTTGCCGGATTCATATGGCGTGGCAGACCTCGTTCTCAGCGGGTTTTTGCGCATCGTTACGCACCCCGAATCTTTAACCCACCGACGCCTCTCGAACGCGCCCTCGAGTTTTGCTCCGTTCTCCGCAACCAGCCGAATGCGGTCTTGATTCAGCCGGGCGAACGGCATTGGGAAATCTTTACCCGCCTTTGCTCTGACGCTCGCACGAAAGGCAACCTCGTTGCGGACGCCTTTCTGGCGGCGCTTGCGATCGAATCGGAATGCGAGTGGATCACGACCGATCGGGACTACGCCCGGTTTCCCGGTCTCCAGTGGCGACATCCGTTCTGACCGAGGGGGTTGCATCCTCACCTCCGGCTGGAGCATGGTGCGCGCGGGGGATGAACGTCATGCACTTCGTTCGATATGCGGGTCTCGCTTTCCTGATCGTCCTGACGGGTTGCGGGACGTCCTCCCCGCCGGCGGCGCCGGCTCCGGCTCCGGTGAGCGATGCGGAGCAGTTGCTCAAGCTGCACGAGAAGGTTCTGGTCGCCCATCGGGAGCAGAACGTCGAAAAGCTGCTGGAGGACGAGCCGGACGATTACGTCATCGGCAGTCGCGGGGAGGTTTTGCAGCCGACGAAGAGCCAGCGCGCGGCGACGCTGGGACCGTACCTCGCCAATACGCGTTTCACGACGTACATCGACATCGTCCCGCCGATCGTGAAGGTGTCGGCCGACGGCACTCTGGGATGGGTCGTCGTGACCGTTTCGGGTCTCGGCACGCAGCGGACCGCCGAGGGACCGCGGGATATCGAATTCACCAGCGCCTGGATCGAGCTTTACGAGAAGCGCGAGGGCCGCTGGTTGCGGATCGGCAACGTCTCCAGCTTCAAGCGGCCGATGTGACCGAGGGAGACGACGAGGGGCCTCCGGCGGGCGGGCCCGGCCCGCGGCGTTTGTTGCCATAGGCTGAACGCACGCCTTCTTCTTGAATGCGGTTCAGGCGGAAACAAACGTTGCGGGCCGGGCCCGCCCGCCGGAGGCCTCCCGTCGTCTCCCCGATCGTTCCCGTGAATTTGCCTCCGGCCGCACTTATCTCCAGAAACATTCCACGATCCTTGCATGCGAGCGGCCTCTATGAACCTCGGCGCACTCCTCCTTGCAGCGGTCGTTTCCCAGGGACAATCGGTCATCAACCTGGAGCTCGTCACCGGCGGGCTCACCAGCCCGGTCGCGGTGGCGCATACCGGCGACTCGCGCCTCTTCATCGTCGAGCAGATCGGGCGCATCCGGGTCTTCGACACCACCCTCCGCACCGATCCCTTCCTCGACATCCGTTCCCTCGTCTCAAGCGGGGGCGAGCGGGGACTCCTCGGCGTGGCGTTCCATCCGCGCTATGCCGAGAACGGCTTCTTCTACGTCAATTACACCAACACCAGCGGCGACACGGTGATCGCCCGCTATACCCGCTCGGCCACCGACCCGAACCGCGCCGATCCGAATTCGCGGCGGCAGATCCTGACGGTCGACCAGCCGTTCTCGAATCACAACGGCGGGCAACTGGAGTTCGGGCCGGACGGTTATCTCTATATCGGCCTCGGCGACGGCGGTTCCGGCGGCGATCCGGACAACCGGGCGCAGAATCTGGGCGATCTTCTGGGCAAGATGTTGCGCATCGACGTCGACACGGAGACGGGGTATGCGATCCCGCCGTCCAATCCGTTCGTCGGGCGGACGGGGGCGCGGCCGGAGATTTGGGCATCGGGGCTGCGCAATCCGTGGCGGTATTCGTTCGACCGCCTGACCGGCGATCTCTGGATCGCCGACGTCGGGCAGGGGCTGTGGGAGGAAGTCAGTTTTCAGCCCGCGACGAGCATCGGCGGCGAGAATTACGGCTGGAAGCGGATGGAGGGGACGCACTGCTTCTCCCCCCCGAACGGCTGCAATAACGGGACGCTGGTGCTGCCGGTGATCGAGTACGACCACAGCGGCGACGCCTGTTCGGTCACGGGCGGCTATGTCTACCGCGGCACGCGCAACCCGCATTTGGCCGGTCTCTATCTCTATGGGGACTACTGCAGCGGCGAGATCTGGGGCGCTTTCCGCGGCGCGAGCGGCGCTGTGCAGAGCTTCCCGCTGCTGGATACAGGCTTTTTCATCAGCACGTTCGGCCAGGATTCGCTCGGCGAGGTGTACGTCGCCGATCACCGCGGCGGTGTTCTCTACCGGATCGTCGATCCGGAGCCTGTGGTGAGACGGCGGTCTGTGCGCAAGTAATCGAGAGAGAACGACGGGGGGCCTCCGGCGGGCGGGCCCGGCCCGCGGCGTTGGTTGGCCTAGCCTGAACGCACGCCTGCTGCTCGAAGTGCGGTCCGGGCGAAAACAAACGCCGCGGGCCGGGCCCGCCCGCCGGAGGCCTCCCGTCGTCCCCTCGTGACTACTTCCGCACCGCCCGTCGCTTCCCGGGCGTCTCCTCCGGTGCCGCCTCAAGTGTCCACGGCTCGTCCCCTGTCGCCTCGGTCGTGGCCGCAAAGAACAGCGCCTGCCCCAGAGGCGTAAAGTCGTGCGGCGCGGAGCTGTCGGCGCCAAAGGCGAGATCGGCGACAAGCGCTGCGCCGCTGCCGGTAAGGCTCCAGAGCTCACGGCCGTGCTCTTCAGCGTGCGCGCTGAAAAAGAGGCGGCCATTGATCGCCTCGAGATGCTTCGGGCGCGACGACTCGGCGCCGGGGAAGATGTCTCGCACGAGCCGCGTGCCGGCGCCGGTACCGTCGCTGCGCCACAGCTCCGCGCCGTGAACGCCGTCGTCGGCGTTGAAGTAGACCACCCCGTCGAGCGCCTCGGTGGGATCGAAGAACGGCTGGATGAGCGAGGATGCGAGGCCCGGTGCAATATCCTGCACCAGTTGGGTGCCGGCGGACGTGCCGTCGCTGAACCATGGCTCGAGGCCATGCTCGCCGTCGTCGGCGCCGAAGAAGAGATTCCGGCCCACCGCCTGGAGCCACCAAGCCCGATTCCCCGGCCCCTGCTGCACGAACGCGCTGTCGACGCCGGGACGGATGTCCTTGACCATCCGCGTGTTCACCACCGTTCCGGTCGTCACCCACAGCTCCGCGCCGGCCAACTCGCTGCCGGCGACGAAGAACAGCCGGTCGCCGGCCGGCTCGAGATCGTAGGCCTGCGACCCGATCTCGAACGTTCCGGCAGCCGTCCCATCCGTGCGCCAGAGCGAGCCGTCGTCGCGGATGAAATAGACCAGCTCTCCCGCCGCCGCCGTCTCCAGCTCGTCGGTGATACGGCGGTTGGCCACGAGTGTCGTGCCCTCGGATGTGCCGTCGGTCGTCCAGATCCCGGCGCGGGTGAAGAGGTACGCGCGGCCGGCCACCACCGGGAACGGCTCGCGGATCAGACCGGCGGACGAAACCGCGCCGTTGACGCCCGTGACCAGATCCCGCAGGAGACCCGTCGTCGAGGGCGACCCTCCGGTCCACCAGAGCTCGCGTCCGTGCTCCGCGTCCTCGGCCCAAAAGACCGCACGGCCGTTCCCGAGATTTGTGAAACGGCTGGGATTCGACCCGGCCGGGCCGGTGTGCAGGTCGCCGAGGCCGAACGTCCCCGCGGCCGTACCGTGGGTGATCCACGGCTCGTGGCCGTGGGCCGGAATGGCGGCGGCAAACAGCGCACCCGAGCCGAACGGCTGCGCGGCGAAAGGAGCGACGCTCCTGTCGTGGGCGATGTTCTTCAGCAACCGCGTCCCGGCCGCCGTGCCGTCGCTGGTCCAGAGCTCGTCGCCATTGACGTCGCGCGCGTGCGTGAAGATCCGGTTGCCGAGGACGGCGAATACGTCGGAGTCGAAAAGCTGGGCCGTCAACGTCGAAGAAAGCCGTTGCGGGGCCGTACCGTCGGTGACGTAAAGCCCGGAGGTCAGATCGACGTCAACCTGGAAGAAGAGCTGTGTCTCCGTGGCGCCGCGGATGTGGATCGAATCCGCGCGCGGGCTGATCCACAGGCTGCTCATGACGAGCGCGTTCCGGTCCATGGCCCAGAGGGTATTGGTCGGTTGCCCGGCCACCACCTTCGAGGTCGCGAAGAAGAGCAGCGACGACGTCGACGCCACCATCCGGAACTCCAGCAGCTCTTCCGGGACGATCACCACCAGTCCGACGTGTCCGCCGTCGACGCGCCAGACCTCGGTCGACGCAAGTGATTTCTCCACCAGCACAAACGGCATCGCGCCGATCCGGCCGAGGCGAAGGGCCGTGAACTCGAACTCCTTCAGGATCGACGTCCCCGCGGGGGTGCCGTCGCTGCGCCAGAGATCGGCCACGAAACCGCGGTCCACCACGAAATAGAGAATGTTGCCGATTGCCAACTGCTCGATGGTCGGTCCCGGCTCCTCGTCGGCGAGCGACTTCACCGAGACGGTACCCTCGAACGTCCCGTCGGTCCGCCAGAGGCCGCTGGTGGCGCGGAAGAAGACCAAGTCTCCGGCGCGAATGAGCTTGCTGGCGCTGATCTCCAGCGACACCGGCAACGTCCCCGCCACCGTCCCGTCGGTGACGAACAGGCCGGCAGCGTCGCTGGTGAAGATGGCTCCCCGGTCGCCGAACGGCACGGCCTCGAAGGCGTAGCCGCCGGGCGGCAGGGCGAGTGTGAGCGGGAACGTCCCGGCAGCCGTGCCGTCGCTGCGCCAGAGATGCCCTTCCGCACTGAAATAGCCGAGGTCTCCGGAGGCGAAGAGGTCGGAAGACTCGTTCCCCGTCCCGCCGGGAGAGACGACTTCCACCAGCCGCGTGCCGGCGGCTGTCCCGTCCGTCCGCCACAACTGCCGCCCGTTGGCGTCCTCGGCGAAGAAGAAGATCTGCTCGCCGGTACTCACCAGGGAGCCGGGGCCGAGCCGCTGATCTCGCTCGTATTGATGTCCCGAATCAGCCGCGGCGCCGGCTGCGCGAACGTGAGAAAACTCCCGGCGAGAATCACGAACGCGAGCCATTTGCGCATGGGGCGATGATAATCGACGCATGTTTGAAGCTCGCAGCTCGCTCATTTCTGCACACGAAGAACGACCGGGAGGCCTCCGGCGGGCGGGCCCGGCCCGCGGCGTTGGTTTTCGCCTGGACCGCGATTCGAGCGAGAGGCGCGCGTTCAGCCTTGGGCAACAAACGCTGCGGGCCGGGCCCGCCCGCCGGAGGCCCCTCGTCGTCTCCCTGTTGGCTGAAACGAAAGGCGCCGCGCTCTGCCTGCTCCTCCTGCTCGCTCTTCCTGCCTTCGCCAAATCGCTGCACTGGCAGTCCTTCGACGTCCAGGCGCGGCTCGATGCCAACGGCGACCTGCACGTCATCGAACGTCAGACCATGGTTTTCGACGGCGACTGGAACGGCGGCGAACGGCTCTTCCAGACCAGCGGCCGGCAAAGGCTGCGGATCAACCGCATCGCGCGCATCGACGACGGAAAGGAGATCCCGCTCCAGCAGGGCGATCTCTCGCAGGTCGACCAGTGGAGCTACTCCGGCGGCGACAACATCCGCTGGCGCAGCCGCATGCCGAGCGATCCTGCGTTCGAAAACAAAGCGATCACCTACCTGATCGACCACACCTACTCGAACATCCTCGAGGCTGGTGCTTCCGACAAAGAGTTCCGCCTCAACCACGACTTCGGCATGCCGACCCGCGAAGGCGTCATCGAGCGCTACACCCTGCGGCTCGACTTCGACCCCGTCTGGAAAACCCAGTCCGTCACCCTCGCCCTCACCGACGTCGCACCGGGGAAGGGAGCGCAGGTGACTCGCACCCTCACCTACGCCGGCGCCGGCGATCCGCCGGGCTTCCATCGCCCGCCGCCGTTCTGGGTCGGTCCCGTCATCCTGGCCATCTTCGCCCTCGCGGTCACAGGGATGATCCAGCGCTTCTTCGCCGGCGAGCGGGAGCGCGGACGATTCATCCCCCTTCCGTCGCGTTTCGACGAGACGCTGCTCGACTACCCGGCGGAGATCGCCGGGGCGGTGTGGGACGCCGGGATCGGTGCCCCGGAGGTCGGGGCGATCCTCGCCCGCATGGCGCAGGAAAAGAAGATCACCACGCGGACCGAGGGGGAGACGCTGCACATGAAGCTGCGCGTCGACCGCGACTCACTCACCGGCTACGAACGGCTGCTGGTCGACAAACTCTTCTTCGACGGCCGTACCAGCACCGACACCGACACCATCCGCTCGCACTATCAGAGCAGCGGCTTCGACCCGGCCGCCGCGATCAAGCACCTCCTCGAAGAGAAACTGAGCGCGCTCCCCGAGTGGACCGTCCGGCAGCGGCGGTTCTACTGGTGGGTGGATGCCGGCCTGCTGCTCGCCACGGGGATGCTGGTCGTGCTGGCGTGGCTGGTCAGCGACGGCCTCGGCTCGACCATGGCCGTCCCGGCGTTGGTGGTCTGCTCCTTCTTCGGACTCATCGCCTGGATCACCGGGCGGGTTCTTTCGAAAATCGTTAGCAGTACGGCCAGGGCGGTCTTTGCACCCTTCTTGTTCCTCGCTGCCGCCTGCTTCCTCTTCGTCGTCGGGTGCCTCACCGCGCGGAAGGCGGACATCGACCCGCACGTCCTCTTCGCGTTCGCGCTCTGGCTGCTGGCGCTGATCAAACTGACCCTCGACCTGATGAAGAGCCGCGACACGCCAGCCAAGATCTCCTTCCGCCGGCGCATCGCCTCCGCGCGTCAGTACTTCATCGACGAGTTGAAGAAGGCTGACCCCAACCTCCGAGACGAGTGGTTCCCGTACGTACTCGCATTCGGCCTCGGGTCGGAGGTCGACCGCTGGTTCCGCGCGTTCGGAGGCACATCGAAGGGCCTGTCGACCAGCACTTGGTCGTCGTCCTCTTCCTCATCATCATCGTCGTCGTCTCCCTCGACGCCGTCGTGGACCGGAGGCGGCGGCGCCTTCGGCGGCGCCGGCGCGAGCGGGACGTGGGCGGCCGCGGCGGGCGTCATGGCCGCCGGCGTCGCCGCCCCGTCATCGTCCGGCAGCGGCAGCAGCAGCAGCGGTGGAGGTGGCGGCGGATCGAGCTCGGGCGGCGGCGGCGGTGGCGGGTGGTGACTCGCCGTTTCGACTCGCTGGTGAACGACCTCGGCGCGGTCGAGCTCTCCGACCGCGCCTGCAACCAGTACTCGAGCGTCACCGGCGCGCTGGACGAAAACGCCATCCGCCGGCGCAACCTCCGTCTCTATCTCAATCAGATGGAAGAGATCGGCCCGCGCATGCTCCTCATTGGCGAGGCGGTCAGCTATCGCGGCGGCCGCCTCACCGGCATCGCCTTCGTCAGCGAGAGCGTCATGCTTGGCGGCGTCGACACCCGCAGCGGCCCGATCCTCGGCGCCGACCACGGCTACCGCAAAGCGACTCCCGGCCCGAAACTGTCGACCGAAGCCAGCGCCACGATGGTCTGGGGAACCATCCGCGAAATCGACCCGCTCCCGCTCCTCTGGAACGCCTTCCCCTACCACCCCTTCCAGCCCGGCAACCCCCTCACCAACCGAGCCCCGAGCGCCACCGAGCTCCTCATCGGAGAACGCTTCATCGCCCGCCTGCTGAAACTGTTCGCCTTCCGGCAGGTAGTCGCCATCGGCAACCACGCCTCCATGTCCTTGCAACGCATGAACATCGACCACACCAAGGTCCGCCACCCGTCGCAGGGGGGGAAGAACCTTTTCGTTGAAGGAATGGCCCGACTGTCGCAAGCTTCCAGGCCATGAAGAAGAGCCAGATCCAGCAGATCAAAGAAGGCCGCGCCATGCGCGAGAAAACCTGGTCGGGGCGCCTGCAGCCTTACGGCCCGCACGTGACGCTCACCACGGAGAACGCGGTGAAACTGACCACGGTCCCGAGCTCGTCGAAGGAGAAATACAACGGGGGGAAGGAGTAGGGGGCGCAGGCCGCGAAGGGTTTCGCGGCCCGCGCTACACCCTGCTCACTTCGACGACTTCTTACAGTTCTGGGCAGCCCACTGCTTGCAGTCCTTTTCGCTGGCCGGTCCGAAAACCTGCCTGTGGGTTGCCAGGAACGGGTCGCCGTGTGGGATGACCTGGCAGTCGCGATAGTCCTCCCCCTCCAGCGTTGACGAGATGACTACGTACCCTCTCAGCCTGTCGTCTGCTTTACCAGCCATGAGATTCCTCCTTCAGCTGCTCTTTCTAAAGGAGTGACGTAACGGCGGATTTCCCTACCATAAGAGCTCGGGTCTCCTCCGCTGCACGCGTCGTTATACTTTCCGTGTCACTCCACGGTCCGCGGAGGTTTCCATGAGTGCCGCTCGAGCAGAACCCAAAGACATCGACGACTACATCGCCGGCTTCCCGCCTGAAGTCCGGAAACTGCTCCAGCGAATCCGGGCCACGATCCGCAAAGCAGCGCCCGATGCAGAGGAAGCGATCCGGTATCAGATTCCGACCTTTCGGCTGAACGGCAATCTGATTCATTTTGCCGCGTTCCAGGGGCACATCGGGTTGTATCCCGCGCCGCGAGGCGATGCGGCATTCAAGGACGAGCTGGCCCGGTATGAAGGTGGGAAGGGGACGGTGCGCTTTCCGTTGGATCAGCCGATTCCGCTGGATCTGATCCGCAGGATCGTGAAGTTCCGGGTGGCGAAGGAGCTCGAGAAAGCGAAGAAGAAGCGCGGGAAGCAGTAAGGGATCAAGCTCCGTTATTTTGGCAGGCAGTATGCACGAAATCTTCGGCGCATCTGGAGGATGCTTCATGTCTCAAACCGTGCATGCCGCCACGGCGACTCCTACGCCGAAACCCCCGCCACCGAAACCCCGCGAGACGCCCACGCCCGCTCCAGCGCCTACTCCCGGTCCGCCGGCGCCAACACCGACTCCGGAACCGGAGAAGACACAGACCTGAAAGAGAGTGCGCGCGCGCAGTCGCGAACAGCGCTGAAAGCTCCCCGCGGACGCCGCCGAAGGCGGCGAAAGATCTGTAGGCCCGGCCTTTAGGCCGGGTACAACGATCGCCCGTGAGGCGAGCCCGCAAAGCGGGCGACAGAAAAGATGCCCGCCGCTATAACGCTAGTCTGTCGCCCGCTTCGCGGACTCGAAGATCGAACCACGCTTTACCCGGCCTAAAGGCCGGGCCTACAGATCTTGCGCCGCCTTCGGCGATTCTCGTTCTATCGCGTGTCAGCTGACTGGGCGCCGGGCTCGCGGCGTAGAGGTCGCTGTACGCCTGCAGCGGCTCGTTCCGTAGGCCTTCACCCTCGCGGCATGCGGTTTTTCGTACCGTAATCGAATGCGAGCAGGAACACTGCGGCCGCGATCAGGCTCCAGCGCAGCTCCCCATCCGCCGTATACCGCACGATGGCAGCCGTCAGAGCGAGAGCGGCCGCCACGATCGAGAGAATCCACGGCAGCTTTGTGGAATCGAAAGGCATCACGAGCTCCCCGGTAGGAAGGATATCGCCGTCATGCGGTTTGCAGCATGATCGCCATCACTACAGGCCCCCTCGAGGTTGGAATGGCGACGTCGGGAAGCGATCCGGAATCGGTGGCGCGGCTGGAAGAGCTGCTGCGGCGTTACGCCGTTCTGCTGCGCTCGGTCATCGCGCGGCATTGCCCGAAGAACCTCGGGATCCAGACCGGCGACATCGAGCAGGAGGCGCGGGTGCGGCTCTGGCGCGCGCTCGAGCGTGAGAAGGAACTGGGCGATCCCGCGTCTTACATCTACAGGATCGCCGTGAGCACGACCATCGACGCAGTCCGCCGCGTTCTGGCGCGGCGCGAGGATCAGTTCCAGGATCGGGCCGACGAAGACTCCGAGCCGGCCGCACCGAAGATGCAGCTCGTCGACGACGCCCGCAACAGACCCGACATCCGGATGGACCGGCAGGAGCTGATGTCCGTCATGGCCAGGGCCCTCGCTACCCTGGCGGAGGACCGGCGCCGTGCCGTCGAGCTGCATCTCCAGGGCTTGACGGTGCCTGAGATCTCCGATCTGCTGGCGTGGAGCGAAGCGAGGACGCGCAATCTGGTCTATCGCGGCCTGGAGGATCTCCGGCAGGCGCTGAGGCGGGAAGGAATCGACTCCGTATGAAACTGACCGAAGCCGACCTGCAGCGCCTCTACCAGGAGAGTACGGCTCCGGACGACGAAGCCGCGGCCTGCCTCGACACCGATCTGCTCATCCGCGCCGCGGAGAAGCGCCTCAGCGAGGCAGAGCGCGAGACGGTGGCCGGCCATATCGCCCGCTGTTCCGAATGTGCCCGCGGATTCCGCATCGCGCGATGGATGCAGACGCTCGACGGCCGGCCGCCCCTTCTGCCGCGCCGCCGGTGGGCGATCGCCGCCGTCGCGGCAATGCTGCTCCTGTTCGTCCCGGCGCTGACCTGGCTGGCCCTCCTCCGGGAGCGCGACCAGACGACCATCGCCGCGCTGAGGAAAACTCTCGCCGAGCGCGATCGGCCGATCCTGACGACGTCCGCGCCGGTGCCTGCTCCAACGGCCGCGGAAAGCGTCGCCGAGCTCACGCGTCCACAACTGGAAACGCCGATCATCGACCTCGACTCCGACGTCACCCGAGGTGTTGTGTCCGCCCCCGGCATCATCGTTCCCGAGGAGGT
Source organism: Thermoanaerobaculia bacterium (assembly GCA_035629865.1). Taxonomy (GTDB): domain Bacteria; phylum Acidobacteriota; class Thermoanaerobaculia; order Gp7-AA8; family Gp7-AA8; genus QHVT01. The sequence continues at coordinate 60,047 of DASPHC010000156.1, forward strand.
CGACCTCTTCACGGCGATCCTTCATCTCGACGAGCCGGCGAGGGGAACGATTGACATCGCCATCGAAGGTCCGGCGCGGTGGAGCGGAGAGTGGCGGGCAGCCACACCGGTTGCGACGCTCACCCTGACCTTGAACCGCCACCGCTTCCCCTCCGGAGACTACGTCGTGCGCACGCGTGCCGGCGGGCGCGAGGCCTCCTACCGCTTCCGCGTCGACTGGCGCTGATCACTGCCACTCGCCGTGCAGCGTGAACGCACCCCAGTAATAAGGCGAACGCCAGCGGGGATCGTTCTTCACGGCCAGTTGAGCCTTCCTCACCGCCGCGCCGGCCGGAAGGCCGTCGACGAGAAGGGCGCGGTAGAAGTGCTTCATGAACGCGGCCGTGGCCTGGTCCTTCACGTCCCAGAAACTGGCGACCACGCGCGGCGCTCCCGCCCACATGAAGCCGCTCACCAGCCCGACCATCCCTTCGCCGCGCAGTTCCGTTCCCATGGCCGTGCGGCAGGCGCTGAGGACGACCAGGCCGGCGCGGAGGCGGAGCCGGTAGAGATCGTGAACGCGAATGAAGCCGTCCACGGCCGCGCCGCGCTCGTCGACCAGGGAGAGAATGATCCCGGACAACGAGTGGTGCCGCGGGTTGATCAACGCATGCGAGGCGAAATGAAGGACCGTGTACTGGTTCAATTCGTCATTGAGCACGCGTTGCCGGCTGGCCTCGAAGTCGAGCACCTTCCGTGCTTTAGTCCCGCCCAGCTTCGCGATCGCTTCCGCTTCGACACGCGTCGCCGGCAGGCGGACCAGCCGGGCGATCCCCGCTTCCGTCGCGGCGCGCAGCACGTCGGAATCAGCCGCCCGGTGCGATCGTTCCCCGCCGCCCTGCACCCGCGGATCGTCAGGCCGGAACACCGGGTCGGCGATGATGGCCAGCCGCTCTTCCGACGCCCCGCGAGCCTGGGCCATGCGGCGCATCAGAAGCAGCGCCGAAGCGGACGGTGCGACGGTGACTTCAAACCGGTCGATCACGGCCTCACTCGTGGAGGAAAGATCGAGGGGGAGAACGGCGAACGGCACATAGTGCAGCGCGCCGTCCGGAACGATGACGATCCGTTTCACCGACTTCGGCAGGGTCAGCCCGGCCAGCGCGACCGCGCTCAAACGCCGGGCCGCAAGCTCCACCTGATGATGCAGTTTCCGCTGGTCGCCCTGGCTCAGCAGTCCGTGCAGCTCGGCGGCCAGCGGCTCGATCGCGGCTCGCCCGGGCAGTTCCCGGAACGACAGGCCATCGCGGGTCATCGTCCAGCGAAAACTGCGCTTCTCCCCCAGGAAATACTCGACCAAAGCCGTGTCGCCGTCGAGCAGCTCGCCGCGGATCTCCGCGGCGGTGAACGGCGTGGCGCCGGCCGCCTCGGCCAGGCCCGGGTACGCGGCGCGAACCTGCTGTTCGGTTGCTTTGAGGCTGGCGAGGAGTGACTCGATCCGGGCGCCCACCTCGCGTAGCCGCTCCGCCGGTTCGCCCGCCGCGACGACCCGGTCGCGTTCCCGCTCTGCATGGTCGAGCTGGTCCCGTAGGGAACCGGCCCGCAGGAGCAGCTCCGACTGCGGATCCCCGGCTTGCCGCGCCAGCGCTTCCTGCACGCTGTCGAGCGTCATCCGGGCACGGGAGCGCTCGCTGGCATCGAACGCCGCGGCGTCATGGCCCTGCGACGGCTCGAGGCGGTGGAGCTTCGCCAGGAGCTCGACGGAGCGCTCGTGATGCGAACGGAGGTTGCCGTACAGCGCCGCCCGGAACCGTCCGAGCGACAGCCGGCGGCTGGCTGCTTCGATCGGATCGAGGATCGCCGCCATCTCGGCCGCTGCCTCATGGAGCTGGCCGAGCCTTTCGTACGCCAGCGACAGGCCGATGCGCGAAAACGACTCTTCGTATCGCGATCCGAGCAGCAGCCGCAGTTCCAGAGCCTGCCGATGGAGCGCGACCGCTTCTCCCGGCTGGCCGAGATCCGTCATCACGATCCCAAGGTGATCCAGAGCCTGCGCCGCGGTCCGGCGATCCCCTTCCTCGTCCGCGATGACCCGCGCACGCTGGAAGAGCTCCAGCGCCTCGTCGAGACGTCCTCCGGCTTTGGCGGCTGTGCCGAGGGCGACCAGGCTGAAACCCTCGCCGGCACGATCTCCGGCGTCGCGCCGCGCCTGCAGCGACGCTTCGAGGTCGCGCACGGCCGCCGGATGATCCCCGCGCAGGAGCGCCAGCCGTCCCTGGTAGTAGAGAGCTTCGCCAATCAGCGTCCGGTCGCCGAGCTCCTTCGCCAGCAGATGCGCGCGCTGGTAGTGGTCGAGCGCGGCCGGATAGTCGCGGAGACCCTGATAGACGAACCCGATCGAGTTGATCGCCTTCGCTTCGAGCAAGCGATCGCCGCGGGTGCGGCTGAGAGCCAGCGCCTCGCGGAAATGCGCCAGGCTCGTTTCAAAGTCCGCCCGCTGCACTTGAATCCAGCCGAGGCGGGTGTGGATGTGGATACGCTCGCGCGCGTCGGCCGCGACGCCGAGAAGGGGCTCGTAACAGCCGACCGCTTCGTCGAGCCGGCCCTGCTTCTCCAGAAGACCGCAATCCTGCACTGCTCCGGCCTGTGCAGCGGTGTGCAGGAACAGGAAGAGCGCGAGAGTGACCATGCCTTCCAGACGCACGGCAGCCGGCCTCCATCTCACCCCGGTGAACGGGCAGGTGAGAAGGAATCGATGCGTCATGCGTCTTCCCCGCATGAAAACATCACTGCTCTCCCTCGCCATCGGTCTGATGACTCTACTCTCGTCACCGCTCCAGGCATCGGCGTGGACGGACTTTCCGCTCGCCTCCGGCGCGCGCGCCGTCTACGTGAGCTCCTCCGAAGGACACGACGCCAATGACGGCCTGACGCCGGCCACCGCGAAACGCACCCTCACCGGAACTCCGTCGCCGACTCCCACGAATCCGAATGCCGTGCTGCCCGGCGGCTTTGCTCTCGTCCGCGAGGGCGCCGGCGACCACCTCTATTTGAAACGCGGCGACACCTTTTCCGAGCCGTACCTGGTCGTCTGGAACCGGTCCGGCCTCTCGTCCGCGTATCCCGCCGTGCTCGGCGCCTACGGGACAGGGCCGCGGCCGGTCATCGACCGAGGCAGCGACAACGGGATGCACATCTCGCCGCGCACCGGACCGACGGTCCGCCACGTCGCCGTCACCGGCATTCACTTCCGGGCATCGGCGCGTGACTGGAGCCGCCCCGGTTTCGCGGTAACTCCGGGAACGCCGGGCATTTTCGTCGGTGCCGGAGGTGCCACCGCATTCCCGATCGTCGACGACGTGCTCGTCGAAGACTGCAAATTCGAGCTCCTCGGCGGCGGCGTGTCGCTGGTCGGGCCGCAGTTCGACAGCATCCGCAACGTCCGGCTCAACCGCAATGTCTTCGCCGACATCTACGTGCCGAACGGCCATACCAACGCCGTCTATGCGTCGAACGTCACCGGCCTGACGGTGGAGGAGAACCTGATCGACGGCGTGCAGCGGACCGCGATCGCCGCCGGAGTGCCGAATGTGTACGACACCGCGCTGTCTCACAGCGTCTACGTGCAGTCCGATACCCGGCAGGTCATCCTGCGGGACAACATCATGGCCCGTGCGTTCGACGGCGGAATGATGCGACCGGGCGGCGCGTATCTGCGCAACCTGGCCCTGCAGGTCAGCATCGGCAGCCACCATGGCTACATGTTCAGCGCGAGCGCGCCGATCATCTCCGAGGGAGTCGAGGCCTCGGTGATCGGAAACGCCGTCCTCGGCGCGTGGCAGTACGGGATTCAGATCGGCAACATCCGGCAAGGCTTCGCGGGCGATAACCTCATGCTCTCGTCCGGCACGGCGAACGGTGTGGCCTTCAACCTGATCGGCCGCACCGGGCAGGACACGACACCGGCCCAGATCGGACTGCACAACCTGACGATCTTCCACAACTTCGTGCTGGGACGGGAAGCCCTGAACGCAGCCGGCCCGGTCTTCAGCAACATCGCCGTGACGCAGAACCAGTTCCGCTCACCGGCGCGCATCGTCACCCACATCGACTACGAGGCGGGAGATTTCCACTACGCCGCCAACCGGTACCGCAGCGACGGCGCGTCCCCCGCGTGGTTCCGCGTCCTCACCACCAACTACGACCTCCCGGGATGGGCCGCCTTCATCCCCGAGCCCGACGCCACCACCGCCCCGCCGATCGACCCCGCCACCATCCCGAGCGTCGGGACCTACCACGCCTTCATCGGTGGAGCCCCGACCGAAGCCGCCTTCCTCACCGCCGCCCGCGAGCAGTCGCGACAGAATTGGGACCAACGCTATATGGCTGCCCCGGTGATCATCCACCTGCGCCGGGAGCTGGGGTTGCTCGGGGGGCAGTAGCCCGACTCGTCGGGTGAATCACTGCCTGGTTGCCCCTCTCCCCCCGCCGGGGCCCGCCCGGGCCCCGCGGGGGAGAGATGTTCAGCCCCTCTGCTGCCGTAGGCAGCAAAAGATCTGTAGGCCCGGCCTTTAGGCCCAATGCGCGAACTTAAGAGGTGATTTGGCACTCCCCTTACGGCGAGACGCCGTGCGCCGGCGAGACGCCGCCGCGCCAGCCCGCGCGACGCGGGCGCTCCACGCGCGGACGCACGGTTGCGATGACCGGAGCCACGCGTCGCTTTGATACACGAATGATCGATTCGAGAAGAACGCGGTCATGCGCCGGAGCGCCGACGTCGCGTCGGCTGGTCCGGCGGCGTCCCGCCGGCGGACGGCGTCTCGCCGCAAGGGGAGTGACTTCAGCCGGGTACAAGCGGGCGACAGAAAAGACGATTCCTCCGGTTTCTCGTCTGTCGCCCGCTTCGCGGGCTTGAAGATCCATCGACACCGTAACCCGGCCTAAAGGCCGGGCCTACAAATCTTTAGCTGCCTACGGCAGCAGTGAAGCAGGATCCACACGTGCGGACCGGCGGTTCACACTCGTGGACATCGTGGTTCACACGTGCGGACCGCCGGTCCCACTCGTGGACATCGTGGTTCGCACGTGCCGGACCGGCGTCAGCCTCCGATGTGGCTCATCTCTACCTTGCGCAGCCCTTCCGTCGCCTCCGAACGCACCTCGGAGTACCGGTCGCTCCGTGCCCGCCAGACGTTCGCGATGACCGCGGCGATCTCGTCGTCGGAGGCTCCGCTGCGCAGCAGGGCGCGGAGGTCGTGGCCTTTTTCGGCGAAGAGGCAGAGGTAGAGTTCTCCGTTGGCGGCGAGGCGGGCGCGGGTACAAGTGGAGCAGAAGGGTTGGGTGACAGAGGTGATGATGCCGATCTCGCCAGCGCCGTCTGCGTATTGCCAGCGCTCGGCGACTTCGCCGTAGTACGTCGCATCTGCCGGGACGAGGGGCCATTCGCGCTGCAGCGTCTCCAGAATCTCGCGTCCGGGGACGACGTCGGTGAGACGCCAGCCGTTGGTGTTGCCGACGTCCATGTATTCGATGAAGCGGACGATGTGGCCGGTGCCGCGGAAGCGGCGGGCGATGCCGGCGAGGCCGCGGTCGTTCATCCCCCGCTTGACGACGACGTCGATCTTGACCGGGGTGAGGCCGGCGTCCGCGGCGTCGTCGATGGCTTGGAGGACGCGAGTGACCGGGAAGTCGACGTCGTTCATGGCCCGGAAGACGGCGTCGTCGAGGGAGTCGAGGCTGACGGTGATGCGCCGCAGGCCGGCCGCCTTCAGGGCCCGCGCTTTGTCGCGAGTGAGGAGGGAGCCGTTGGTGGTGAGTGCAATATCCTGCATCCCCTCGATGGCGGCGAGCTGTTCGACGAGGCGCTCGAGGTCGCGGCGGAGGAGGGGCTCACCGCCGGTCAAACGGACCTTTTCGACGCCGTTTCTCACGAAAAGGCGGGCCAGGCGGGCGATCTCCTCGAAGGTCAGGAGCTCGTCGCGATGGAGGAAGGCGAAGTCGCGGCCGAAGACTTCTTTCGGCATGCAGTATGTGCAGCGAAAGTTACACCGGTCGGTAACGGAGATCCGCAGGTCGCGGACCGGCCGCCGCAGCGTGTCGCTCAGCATGGAACGCCCAGCATGTGAGCCGCAAAACTACGCCGGAGGGAACAAAAACTCCAGCATCTGCCGGACGCGTTTGGCCCAGGCGCGCTCGCTGTGGTCGGCGCGGCGGTCTTCGTAGTAGCGGAAGGTGTCGTCGCTCCAACCCTTCGCCTCGATCTTCGCCTTGAGCGTGCGGGCGTCGTCCAGCGCCTCCTGTCCCTCGCGCCCTCCGATGTCGACCCACAGCCGGGGCGGGGCGCCGTCGAAGGAGTCGACGGTTTGCAGGACGGCCCGATCTCCCCACCACACCGAGGGAGACATCGCCGCGGCACGGCCGAAGACGTCCGGGCGTCTCAGGCTCGCATACAGCGACACCAGGCCGCCAAGGGACGAGCCGGCGATGCCGACGTTCGCGGGGTCGGAGAGGGTCCGGTAGCGGGCGTCGATGAACGGCTTGAGCTCCTCGGCGAGCATGCGCGCATAGTCGTCCGCGCGGCCCCCGGCCTTGTGCTTCGGGTCCTGGACCGGCGTGTATTCGTCGACCCGGCCGGGACCGGCGTGGTCGATCCCGACGATGATCATCGGGGCGGCGGTGCGCTCGCCGATGGCGGTGTCGGCCGCCTCCTGCAGGCGCCAGTGCTGGCCGGGGATATAGGCGCGCTCGGCGTCGAAGAGGTTCTGCGCGTCCTGCATGTAGAGGACGGGATAGCGGCGCTCGGTATGCTCGTCGTAGCCGGGCGGCAGGTAGATGGTGAGCTCGCGGGCGTTGCCGAGGATCTCCGACTGGAAGCCGTGGATCCGCTCGGTGCGGCCTGGACGGATCGCGGCGCGGCGGTTCTCCAGACGCAGCACGCGACGGAAGGTCGCGCGCAGGGTTTCGCTCATGTCACGCAAGGTCGCGGTATCCGGAACGGAAATAGACGAGCGGATCGGCGTCGCCGGTGGCCGAGTCGACGACCTCGCCGACGACGATGGTGTGGTCGCCTCCCGGCAGCGTGGCGTGGACGCGGCACTCCAGGGTGCAGATCGCGCCCTCGATGAGCGGGACGCCCAATTCTCCGCGCCGCACGGCGATCCCCGTGAACTTGTCCTCGATCTTCCGCGAGGCGAAGCGGCCGGAGATCTCTTCCTGCATCAGGGCGAGGATGCTCACCCCGAAAACGCCGGCCGCGGTGACGGCGTCGTGCGTCCGGGCGGTCTTCTCGAGGCAGACCAGGACGAGGGGCGGGTGGAGGGAGAGCGAGGCGAAGGAGGCGACGGTCATCCCGTACGGCTCCCCTTCGTGCTCGGTGGTCACGACCGTCACCCCGCTGGCGAAGTGCGACATGGCCAGCTTGAAGCTCGCGTCGTCGATCGGCATAGCGGGCGGAGTTTACTTCAAACTTTCGGCAGTACCGTGCGTATGAAGCAGCACGGAGGATTTCCCATGCGCCGCCTGCTGACCCTGAGCCTCATCCTGCTGCTTTCCACCGCCGCTTTCGCCGCCGAAGACACGATCCGCAAGGGATTCACGGTCACGGACGGCGGCACGCTCCAGCTCGACGCCGGATTCGGAAACGTGAAGATCGTCACCGGCGGCACGGGGGTGGCCTTCGAGATCACCCGCAACGGGACGACGAAGCGGCTGAACGGCCACAAGATCGAGTTCCGCCAGAGCGGCAACGACGTGATCGTGGAGAGCGACCTGGAGAACGACTGGGGCAACTGGATGTGGTCCGACCGGTACGAAGTGCAGTGGAACATCCGCGTTCCGGCGCGCTACAACGTAGAGGTCAAGACCTCGGGGGGCAACATCGAGCTGGCCAACATGGGCGGCACGGTGGACGCGCGCACCTCGGGCGGCAGCATTTCGACGGGACGCCTCGGCGGTGAGTCGTCGCTGAAGACTTCGGGCGGCTCGATCAGCGTGGACGGCGCAACCGCGCACCTGGTCGCGAACACGTCCGGCGGCGGGATCGAGATCGGCGACACGACCGGAGCGGTCGAGGCGCGGACCTCGGGCGGCTCGATCAAGCTGGCGCGTGTCGGCGGAAGCGTGGTGGCGAAGACTTCGGGCGGCGGGATCCGGATCGAAGATGCGTCGGGCAGCATCGACGCGCACACTTCGGGGGGCTCGATCGTGGCGAAGCTTTCGAAGCCGTTGACGGGCGACTCGCGCCTTTCGACGTCGGGCGGCAGTGTGAATGTGTCGCTGGCGGGCGGGATTGGCGTGGAGCTGGACGCACGCGCGAGCGGCGGCGGCGTGCACACGGACATCCCCATCACGATCCAGGGAAAGCTGGATGACGACAGCGTGCAGGGGCGGATCGGCGCCGGCGGGCCGAAGCTGACACTGCGGACCTCGGGCGGTGGGATTCGGGTGACGAGCCTTTAGTTGGAAGGCAGAAGTCAGAAGTAAGCCAGGCTCGGGTTTCCCATTGGTCCTATAGGTCCCATTGGTCCTATGGGACTTACCCCGCCAGAATCGCCTTGGCCGCGGCTCTTGCACTTGCCAGCGCCGCGTCGGCGAGCATGCCTTCCCCGACCCAGTCGCCGGCCAGGTAGAGGCCGCGGATGTTCGTGACCGGGGATGGGCGCTGTACGCCCGGGGTGGCGAGGGCGTTACTGACGGTCATGGCCGGGAGGAAGCGGCGGTGGACGAGCACCTGGCGCCAGCCGGGCTGCATGCGGTCGAGGAGAGCTTCGAGCTCCTGTTCGTCCTCGGCGGCGGCGGAGCTGCGGCGGGGGCGGGAGTCTTCGAGCTCTTCTTCGGTGGCGTAGCGCTCTTTGCGGTATTTTGCGACGTGAATGAGCGCGCCGCCTTTCGGCGTCAGTTGCGCCCAGGCGGAGTGGACGGAGTAGTAGAGAGGGTGGTCGATGCCCAGAGCGAACGTCCGCTTCGGCTGTGGTAACGAGCGGAGGGCGACGTCGAGGCAGGCGGCGGTGACGGGACGGGCGGTAGCCCAGATCGCGCCGGCAGGGCCGGTCAGTTCGGCGGCGGTTCTCGGGTCGACGGCGAGGACCACGGTCTGCGCGGGCAGACGGGCGCCGTCGACGTCTTCCGGCTTCGGCTCCGGGTAGGCGATGGCCTGGGTGTCCATCCGGTCGGCGTCGACTTCGAGGCCTCCGAGCTCCACGGCTCGCACTTCGCCGCCGTCGTGCTGGACGCCGACGATGCGGGAGCTGCTGACGAAATTCACCCCGGACGAGATCGCGGCGCTGTGAAGGGAGTCGACGATCTTCTGCCACCCTTCGTCGACGTAGAGCGTCCCGCGCAACGCAACCTTCATCTGCGCCAGCGCGGCGACGGCGCTCTCGCTCTCCGCGTGGTCGGAGTAGGTCGCGAGCCGGATCAGCGATTCGAGAACCGCGCGGGCGCGCTCGTTGGTGAGGCGGGCATCGAGCCACTCGCGGAGCGTGCCGTCGCCGGCGCGGGAGCCGCCGAAACGGCGGATGTGGATCAGCGCCGAGGCGAGTTGCGCCTTCCCGGCGACGGAGAGCAGCGACGTGCCGAGGAGGGAGAGGATGGTGGTCGGGAGACGAAACTCCTCGCCGTCGAAGAGGGCGATCGCTTTCGGCTTTGCGGGTTTGCCGACAACGGGGATGCCGAGCTCGCGGTAGACCGACGCGCCGGCGCCGCCGCGATAGAAGGCGTGCGGACCGAGGTTGAAACGGTAGCCGTGGCGGAGATGCGTGACGGCACGGCCGCCCAAGGCGCGGCGTTTTTCGAACAGCGTGACGGTCCGTCCGCCGCGTGCGAGATAGATCGACGCGGCCAGTCCGGCCAGTCCTCCACCGACGACGACTACGTTCTTTCCCACAGGCAGGCGGCGATGGTACCGCATTTCTCACATTCGTCCCGGGCTCACCTGTGGCAGAATCCACGCGGGTCCGAACGGGAAAACAGGCAGAGCTCGAATGAGAGAACGGGCGGGAGTGTTGTGCATCGCGGGTAGCGATATGCGCGAGATCATCGGCAGGCTGGCACTGACAGCGGTACTTGTTTGCGCGGCCGCGCTGCCGGCGGATGCCGCAACTCCGTCCGAATTCTACACGTCGCTGCTGCGCCGCGGGGTGGCGGCGCACGATGCCGGCAATTACCCGGACGCCGTCCGGCAGTTGCGCTTCGCCGCCTTCGGCTTGGTGGAGTCGATCCCTGACTACCAGGTCGCCCACGTTTATCTCGCCCTCACGCACAGCCGGAACGGCGACCAGACCCGCGCCCACGATTCGGCGCACCGGGTGGTGCTGGCGGAGCGGGTGGAACGGCGTTACGCCGGGCTGGCGTTGCCGGCCGGCATCCGGTCCGCCTTCGACACGCTGGCGGCGCGGGTGCTGACGCCAAGCGACCTGTCGGTATTGCGTGCGACCGCGACGGCGGCGGCTCCGCCGACGGGGACACCGCGCGGCACGAGCTCGGTTCCGGCAGTCCCGAATACGAGCTCGGCCCGGCAGCCGCAGACGTCGACGTCGCAACCGGCACCGCAGACGGCCGCTCCGCAGACCACGAATCCCCAGACCACTCCTCAGCAGTCGACCACGCAGACATCGACCGCCACTCCGCCGCGCACGCAGCCGCAGCAGACCACGGCCACGCAGCCGCAACAGCAGCCGCGGACGACTCCGGCACAGCCGCAGACCTCCACCCCTCCCCCGGTCGTGGTCGAGCGCGTGGAGGTGGAGCCGGAGCGTGCGACGCCGCCGCGAACCGAGCCGAAACCGGCGCCCGTGCAGACGCAGCACACCGAGACGCCCCGCACCCAGCCGCAGGCGGCACAGACACAGCCGGCACCCGCCCTGCCGCGACCCGCTCCGGCCACTCCGACCTATACTGCCGCGCAGGTCGAATCGCGCCTCACGGCCGCCGAGCGCGCCCTCGACTCGGCCAACCTCCCTGAGGCCCGGCGGATCTACCGCGAGCTGCTGGCGGCGCCGAACGTCGACCGCGACACGCTGATCCGCACCGCCGAGGGGCTTTACCGGGGCCGCGACTTCGCGGGGACGGTCGCCGGGTTCGAGCGCATCGGCGCGCTGCGCCGCGGCGAGGAGCCCTACCGCTACTACATCGCGGTCGCTCTCTACGAGACCGGGCAGTACCAGCGCGCGAAAAGCGAGCTGGCTGCCGTCCTTCCTTACATCGAGGTCACCCCCGACGTTGCCCGCTACCGCGTGAAGATCGAAGGCGCGGCCCGCTGAATCATCTTTCGTCGTTCGACCGATATTGGTTAGAATCGCGCCCGGTTCCCCACTTTGATTAAGGTGCGTCCAATGAAAAAAATCGTCGTTGTGCTGGCCCTCATGATGTTCGCCGTCGCGGTTTCTGCCGCCGATCGCCCGACTACACCCGAGATCACGCCGCCGGACAATGGCGAACAGTGGCTGAGGCTGAGCAGCACCGAAAAGCTCTTCTGGGCCATCGGCTACTCGCAGGGCTACCGCGAGGCGCTCGAGAAGATCGACGTCACCGCCGGACCCGCCTCGCCGTGCGCGAGCCTGGCCGTGCGCACCGAGCGTCAGACCTCCACGTCCGGTAAGGTCAGCGGCTTCGAGCTGGTTTCCGGCCTGGAGCGCTTCTACGCCGACCCGGCCAATACCGGCATTCCCATCGGCAGCGCGATCCGTATCTATCTTCTGCAGGCCAGCGGCAAGGATCAGACGACGATCCAGGAGCTGATCGACACGGCCCGCATCCTCGGCCACCAGGCCGCGAATCGCCCGCGCCAGTAACACCCACAGCCGCCGCACCCGAATCGCGATACACTCTCCCGGTCTTCGAACAGCCTCGAAGCCGGGAGGGTTGCGTGCGTCTCAGATCCGCTGTCACTCTTCTCCTCGTTGCCCTGTTGACCGCTCCGCCGTTCTCCCTCAGCGGCCAGGAAGAACCACTCCCCATCGTCGTGGCGAGGGCCACCCCGCTCACCGACCTCCCTCTGGTGGTGCTGGCGGTGGAGCCGCTCCGCGATTTCCACCAGCCGTCGCTGCTCGACGCGGCGCGCGCCAATGACTACCCGACGTTCGACGCGCTCTATCGCGAGGCGAAGGCGCGTGGGGAGTCGCTCGGCGCGTACGACACGCTGCACGAGCTCTGGACGTACTCCGTCACCGATCCGATCGGCGCGTTCTACGGCGCCGAGTTTTACCAGCGGCTCGCGCGGGTGTATCCCGGCTACGCGCGCTTCATCGACGAATACCGCATCGTGGACGACCACGGGGCGGTGTTCTATCCGACGAGTGAAACGCGGGCGTTTCTGCTCGAACGGATGGTCGAAGGGAATGCGCCGAGGGCACTGTTGGCGGATGCTGCGGCGGCGCGGACGAGGCCGAGCGCAGCTTCGCAGACTGCGGCGACTCCGCAGCGTGCGCGGGAGAATCGGCGCGCGACTGCTCCTGAGACTGCGAAAACGGGTGTTAAGGCTGCGTCCACGACGAAATCTGCGTCCTCCCGAGACGGCCGGCAGAATGCCGGCGGACCGGCCGGTCGGAAGACCGGCGCTCCGGTGAAAACCGCCGCTCCGATCCCTGCGACTGCGCAGGTTGCGACGACTGGGACTTCTTCGAGCGTGCCGGTGGCAACGACTCCGACTCCGGTGGCTGCGACCGCTCCTCCTGTTGCTTCGGTTCCGGCTCCGGTGGTGGATACGCCTCCGGTGGTCGAGACGCCGGCAGAGCCGGTTCCGGCGCCCGCTGTGACGGATGCGGCGCCTGCCGTTCCGGCCCCGGCCACCGTGCGTGATAACGGATTTGCCACCCGCGGGATTCTGCTGCTGGTGCTCGGTGTGATCGGGATCGGGTTGCTGGCCGTGATGCTCCGTGCCTCGGAGAGCAAGCCGCCGGTGAGCATCATCTCCCCGGAGAAGCCGGTGACGCCGTTCGAACCGGTCAAACGGCCGGCGGCAACGGGACCGCAGGCGGCGGCACCGCCCCCGCCGAAGGATGATAAGAATCGAGCGACCGGATCGCACGGATGAGGCGGGCGCCGGCGGCGTTTCCTTTCATCACCACACCGCCGACGCCGTGACGCAGCCGGTCGCGGTCTTCGGCGGTGAGGTCTTTCGCCGTCAGGACGACGATCGGGATGCGGGCCGTCGACTCGCGCTGGCGCAGGGTCTCCGCGACCTCCAAGCCGCTCATTCCCGGCATCATCAGGTCGAGGATGATGACGTCGGGACGGGAGCGCTCCACACGCTCCAGCGCCTCGGCACCTGACATGGCGGTATCGAGGACGTACCCTTCCTTCGCCAGCTCCTGCCCGAGCATCTGGTGCACGGCCACGTCGTCGTCGATCAGCAGCAGGCGGGCGTGGCCCGGCACCATGTCGCGGCCGGTCAGCGCGGAGAGGCGCCGCAGCAGCCGCGGAAAGTCGATCGGTTTCACGAAGTAGTCTTCCGCGCCGAAGGCGACTCCCAACTCGCTGTTCTCCTGCATCGAGACGATGATCACCGGCACGTCCGACGTCCCGTCGTCGCCCTTCAGCGCCTTCAGGACCTGCCACCCTTCCATGCCGGGCAGTACGAGATCGAGGGTGATCGCGCGCGGACGGACGACGCGAGCCAGCTTCAGTCCCTCTTCTCCCGTACGCGCGCGGACGGCGACGTAGCCGGCCGACTGGAGATACGCGCTGATGGTCTCGTACGCCGCGTCGTCGTCCTCGATGACCAGCACCCGATCTCCCGGCGGGATCAGCACCCCGCCCGGGCCGATGATCGGGCTCGGAACGGTCGTCCCGGCGAAGCGGAGCGGCAGGGTGAAGGTGAACTCGCTTCCCTCCCCCAGCTTGCTGTTCACGGAGACCGCGCCGCGCTCCAGCTCGACGAATTTCTTCACCAGCGAAAGCCCCAACCCCGTGCCGCCGTGGGTACGGCTGGTCGAGGTCTCGATCTGGCGGAACTCGTCGAAGATCACATTCTGGTGCTCCGGCGCGATGCCGATGCCGCGGTCGATCACCGAGACCGCGAGGGCATCGCCGACGCGGCGCGCGCGGATCGTCACGGTGCTGTTGTTCCTGGAGAACTTCACCGCGTTCGACAGCAGGTTGTAGAGGATCTGCTTGAACTTGGCATGGTCGGTCTCGATGGTGCTGACGTCGTCCGCCACGTCGATGTCGAAGATGATCCCCTTCTTCGCCGAGAGTCCCTTCATCACCTGGCACACGCTGTCGATGGCGGGACGGACGTGGAAGGTCTCGGGGTAGAGCTCCATCTTCCCCGCCTCCACCTTCGAGAGGTCGAGGATGTCGTTGATGATGCTCAGGAGATGCTGCCCTGAAGTGAGGATGCTCTTGAGGAAGCCGACGTACTTCGGCTCGAGGCGCTCCTGCAGCCGCTCCACGAGAATCTCGGAGAAGCCGATGATGGCGTTCATCGGCGTGCGCAACTCGTGGCTCATGTTCGCCAGGAAAGTGCTCTTGGCGCGGTTGGCCTCTTCGGCCTGCTCGTTCTTGACCTGCAGCTCGCGAAGGATGCGGGCCTTGGAGATGGCGGAAATGGCGTGCTCGCGGACGCGCGCCAGCCGCTGCAGGTCGGTGCGGCCGAACGCGTCCTCGTCGCGGAAGTTGTCGAAGATCAGGAAGCCTTCCATCCGGCCGCCGAGGGTCACGGCCATGGCCAGCATGACTTTCGGGATCGGCAGGTGGGCGATCTTCTCCGCACCGGCGAGGTGGC
>DASPHC010000157.1:0-88148 GCA_035629865.1 Thermoanaerobaculia bacterium
TCGGCGGGCCCGAGCAGGTGCTCGGGTATCTGGCTGCCTACACCCACCGGGTTGCGATCTCGAACCAGCGCATCAGCGCCTTCGACGGCGAACGCGTCACGTTCCGGTATCGCGACTATCACGACGGCAATGCCCAGAAGCCGATGGAGCTCCCGGCCGTCGAGGCGGCATGGTCTCGATACTTGGTGGGTCAGCGGGTCAGCGTGAGAAAGTGCTTCCCCAAGTTCAAGCGGTTAGCGTCGGTGCAACGTGGTTCGGAGGCTACATAGAGTGCGGCGCGGTCGCTGAAAGCCATATCCTTTCTCACTCCCGCGCCAATAGGATGTAACTGGACTCGTTGCGAGAAACCTTGAAACCGGCTCTTGCGATAGCGTCGACCTCTCGTGAGAATGGCACGCTCTTGAACGAATTGTCGTTGTTTACCTTTGCGCCTATCGTTCCCAGAAAAGTAGCCAGTGCGCCCACCGCGATCCAGCCGGCTGGTCCAAACGCAAGGCCAATCATTGCGGCTGCCCCTACCCCCGCGGTGGTGAACGTTGTCGATCGATACCGATGATAGGCCTCAAATGTGCGCGCGATTGTCTGCGCCAGATCGCCATCAATCCGGATTGTCGTGCCCTTGGGGTGGAGAGACGCGTTGTCAGCGAGCCCAATCAGGGCGGCGGAATCAGAAATAACGATGTTACTCATGTCCGGCCTCCTCTCTACCTTTTACCACAGCGGCGCCGGGCCTCTGAAGTTGGTGGCTAACTCATAGGACTATGAGTTAGGCGGCGCCCCACACGACGACACCGCATACGACAGCGGTAAGGAGGGGAAGGAGCAAGGCGCACCCGGCTGACAGGGGTCTGGCTGATCTAGCCAAGCCCATGAAAACGGTGCCTTCGCGATTTCCCGTGACCTGAACATCGACGTGATCGCCGACGCGAATTGGCGGATCGGAACGCGTCACCGTGAAATCGCCAGTGATGCCGTTGCTGAGAGTCACCTGTACGTATCGCTCGCCGTAGTCACCCACGTTCGTGATGGAATCGACGCGGGCACAGTATGCATATCCAGGTGCTGGGATGAGAAGGCATGGCTGCGGCTGTCCGCAACGAGGACACGTTGTCGCCTCGTCGCTAACACCGCCGCGACACGCCCTACATTGCCCGATTGTCGCCATTCACATCATTCTCGCTGATATGCGTCTGTGGACCTAAGCTAACCACGCGGACCCGAACAGGTAAACCCTTGGCCAAGCCCGCGTACTGGCACGCAACAGATCCCCGCGCCGATCGGTTGGCGTTCGCCTGCGGAGTTTCGAAGCAGCAAGTCACTGGATCGTCAGGAACGCGGTAGCGATCAAAGCACAGAGACCAACGACGAAGAGCGCGCCGGCAACCACTATGTATTTATACGATCTGGCCGCGAGAGAGTAGAAACGGAGCTTCGCATATACAGCGTCTCCTGCCGCCATCGTGATGTAGAGCAAGCCGATACCGCCCGCGACGATTGCGCCAAGCATCGACGACCACCCGACCACCAGAAGAGTTTTCGGCCACGTTCCGGCATTCGCGAATCCAACGATCTTTTCGGAAAACGTGAGCGAGAACACTAGAATCGCAGACACGAGCGTCAGGAACTGCTTGCACAAGTCCTTAGTTTCGAGATAGTTGTACTTCAGAAAGAGGCCAGCCGCATCATCGTCCGCCATCGAATCCCTCCGAGAGACAATCTTTCAACCGCACGCTCCGTGCTGCACCCCAGCACGCCTGCGCGGCAACCCCGCGCTCTCCGTGTTGCAACCCAACACGCCCGCACGGCAACCCCGCGCTCTCCGTGTTGCAACCCAACACGCCCGCGCGGCAACCCCGCGTTCGCCGTGTTGCAACCCAGCACGCCCGCGCGGCAAGCCCCCGCTCTCCGTGTTGCAACCCAGCACGTCCGCGCGGCAAGCCCGCCCTCGCCGTGTTACAACCCAGCACCCCCGCGCGGCAAGCCTGCGCTCTCCGTGTTGCATCGCCGCACACCCGCGCGACAACGCAAACGCTCTGTGTTGCACCGCGGCACGCCCCGCACGGAAATCCACGCGCCTCGCGCGGAATGCCACACGTTCCGGCGCGGAATGCCGCACGTTCCGCGCGGAATGCCGCACGATGCGGCGCGGAATGCCTCACGCCTCGCGCGGAATGCCTCACGCCTTGCCCGGAATGCCTCACGCCTTGCGCGGAATGCCTCACGCCTTGCGCGGAACGCCGCACGTTCCCCGCGGAACGCCGCACGCTGCGGCGCGGAATGCCTCACGCCTCGCGCGGAATGCCGCACGCCTTGCGCGGAACACCGCACGCTCCGCGCGGCACGCCCCGCGCCGCCGCGCGCGTGCATTTTCCCCTTGACATCCTGCAGCGAGCTCGTATATTGATGCTACAAGGCCGGAGATCGTGAGATTGTCGGCTTTGGCGGCTGTCGGCGGTGCGGACGTGCTGGATAGCACATCAGATCCGTACCGGTGCGGGAGTTGAGCTTGCTCCTCCTGCCGCGGGCACTCGAGGTGTGTACACATCTCGAGCACATCAACCGGAAAACCGGCGCGGAGCCGGGTCTTCCAGCCGGTGGCCGCCTCGCACTTGTCGACGAGTCGTGACGCAACCTCCGGCCTGACTGCTCGCAAGGGAGATTGTGCTCATGACCAATGCCGTTCCCGTTTCCCCCCCTCTCGGCCCTGAAGACGTCACCGTGCAGGTGCGCACCATGGAGTCGCAGATCGAAAGCGTCGCGCCGTTGACGAAGGCGCAGCGCAAGCAGCTCAAGCAGCGCATCCGGAACCAGCCGAAAGCCGTCGTCGAGGCGTCGATCAACGTCATCGGGGTGCTGGGCAACGTGTCCCAGGCTCTCGGCCAGCCGCTCGACGACGTCCGTCAGTTGCAGGACGAAACGATCCGCTGGGAGGCCGCGGCCGACCAGACCCGCGCGTTCCTCAGAGTCCTCGAGGGCGCCAACCTCGTTCGCCGTGAACGGCTCGCGCTCATCGCCGGCCAGACGTACGCGATCGCGTCCCAGCTCGCGAAGGACCCGGAGAAGGCCGTGCTCGTCCCGCACCTGGAGGAGGTCAAACGGCTAAAGAGCGTCGCGCGCCGCCGCAAGCCGGCGCCGGACGCTCCGGTAACCCCGGCCGACCCGTCCACCGCACCGCAGGCGTAGAGTAAAGGAGGTTGCGAGCCCGGGCGCGCCCATGGCGCCCGGGCTCCATCTGACGGCAATGAAGAAAAACGATGCATCCGATCGTGCCGCAGCGCTCGTCCACCAGGCTCTCGACGTGTTGCAGCGGGCCATCCACGCGCCGGCCTCGCCGGTGAGCGCGTTCGTCCCGGCAAAGGGCCGGCGGCAATTGCGCCGCAGTGCCGCGCGCCTGCGGGCCGGCAAAGCACGGCCACGGTATGTGAATCTCCACTCGTCCGAGGAGCTCGCCGGCGTCCATGAACGAACCGCTCGCCGCGACGAGATCCTCGAGCAGGGCGTCGAGGAATTCCGGCAAATCACCTTCGAGCTCGGCCGCGTTCTCGAGGCGAACGACCCCGCGGTCGGGGCGGCGCTCGATGCGCTGGTGCGCGATACGAAGCGGGCGGCGGAAGAAGCCGGTCCCGGCAGCGCGGCAGCCGAGCGATACCAGCAACTGCTCCTCCTCGGCGTGTTCGGCCGGCAGTGGCACTCGCGGCGGCGCCGGCAGCGGGGCCGCGGCCCCGATCCGGCGGGCCTCTCCCTGGCCTCCGATCCTTTCATCGAAGCGCGCTACGCGCTGAGCGCGGCCGAGCTCCTGGCCGGGCCCCCCTCGCCGGACGAGCCGGTCGTGGCCATTCCGCCGGAGGGCGGCGGCTCCGGACGCGAGCGCATGTTCTTCCGCATCGGCACCGGCGCATCGTCGTGGACCGGCAGCTTCGAGCGCGGGCATCAGTGCGTCAGCACGGTCTTCCTGATGCCGGACGGCAAGCACCTGTTCGTGTCCGCGGGAGGCGCCGGGTACGTGATCGAGGCGAGCTCCCGAACGCTCGTGGAGACGCTCGGCACGGACGTCGCCGGAATCGTGCGCGACGAGCCGATGACGCTGTTCGTGGTCGATCACGACGGCAGGAGCCTCGAAGCGTTCGGCCGGACCGGCCGGGTCTGGAAAGCGGACCGCATCAGCTCGGGAGGGTTCCGCCGGCTCCACTTCACCGGCCACGCCCTTCTGGGTGAAGCGCGGCAGTGGTGGCGGGCGGAATGGGTGCGGTTTGCGGTGAATCTTGCGACGGGGGAAGTGCGGCTTGGGCGGTGAGGCGATCCCCGATCGACTGCGTCCTCGCGAGCGCGGCCCACAGAATGTGGGCGGACCGGCCCGTAGACTACGGGCGGGAGGGCGGTCCGCGGCGTCGCCGGCCGGACCGCCCGCATGGTGCGGGCCACGTTGCCATTCGTCAGCCGCGAACCGGCGGGCGAGACGCCCGCATCGCCGGCGGGACGCCGCCGGGCCAGCCGGCGAAGACGCCAGCGCTCCACGCACGGACGGCAGTTCGGCGTGTAGATCGCGGGCGCTCCAAGGTCCGGACGGCGGGCAGCGTGTCTCTCGCGCGCCGTGGCGTCCGGTGCCTGGAGCGCTGGCGTCTTCGCCGGCTGGCGCGGCGACGTCCCGTCGGCGTGGACGGCGTCTCGCCGTCCGAGCGGCGCCCGGTGCGCGTGGCAGCCAGGACCGATGGGACCCAGTCAGAACCCGATCCGAAACTCCGCCCCTCCACCCGCCCGGTTCCCCAGCGAGAACGGGAGTCCGTGGTTGGCCAGGATCTCGTGCACGATGGTCAAGCCCAGCCCACGCCCGTCGCGTTTGGTGGTGAAGAAGGGGGTGAAGAGCTCGGAGCGAACGGACTCGGCGATCCCCGGGCCGGAGTCGCCCACCACCAGCACGCCGGTGCGCAGCGAGACTTCGATGGCGCCGTCACGGCCCACGGCTTCGATCGCGTTCCGGAAGACGTTCAGCACCACCTGCTCCATCTGGTGGACGTCGATCTCGTACTCCCCGCGGTCTTCCAGGGAGAGTGACAGCGCGATCCGCCGCCCTTCCAGCTCCGGCTTCAGGAGCGCGGCTACGCGCTCCACCAGGGCGGCGACCGAGGTGGGGGTGCGGTGCGGCTGCGGGATGCGTACGACGTCGGCGAAGGCGGCCATGAAGCGGTTGAGGGCGTCGATGCGGGCGGAGGCGATGGTGAGGGCCCCGGTGAAGTCGTCGCGGTCGGCTTCGCCGATCTGCGGGGCGTAGCGGAGGGATGACTCCAATAGCGAGCGCACCGCGCCGACGGAGTTGTTCACTTCGTGCGACATCATCCGGATCAGCTTCTCGTAGGCCGCCTTCTCCGACAGCCGCAGCTCCTCGGTCATCTCCTCGATCACATAGAAGCTCTTGGCGAAGCCGCGGTCGCGGAACTCGGCGCGGCTGACTTTCAGCCTTCGTGCGCCGAGGGAGGTGATCAGGCGCGACTCCCCCGTCGCCAGTTCCGGCAGCGGCTCGGAGCCGAGCAGGCGTTTCGCGGCGGGGTTTACCCGCTCGACCTTCCCGTCGAAGTCGCAGATGACAATCGCGGCCGGCGAGGCTTCGACGATCTTCTGCAGCAGTTGTCCCTGCTCCTCGGCGGCGAGGCGTTCGTCGCGCAGGCGGTCGATCATCCGGTTGTAGACCTCGATCATCCGGTCCATCTCCGGCTGCCCGACGGACACGAAGCGCGAGGTGAAGTCGCGCTCTTCGATCAGCTCCGCCCCCGTCTGGATCAGCTCGAGCGGCACGAAGAGGGCGCGCACCAGGCGGATGCTGATCAGCACCGAGACCACGAACAGCGCCTCGACCGCGAACAGCAGCATCGGCCGCTCGATCAGGATGAACGTCGCCGCCCCGGCGACGACCGCGTGCAGCGCGAGGATGTACAGGCCGATCTTCGCGCGCAGCTTCATTCGGCGGCGATCCCGTACTTTTCGAACCGGCGGTAGAGCGCCGCCCGCGACAGACCGAGCGCCTCGGCGACGCGGGAGATGTTCCCCTCGTAGTGCTTCAGGCACTTCACGATCATCTGTTTCTCGAGCTCGTCGAGCGTGATCGTGCCGGCGTCGGGGAGCGCCACCTCGCGCGAGTCTTTCGCCGTCGCGTCGCGGATGGCGAAGAAGTCGTCGACGTCGAGCTCGCGCCCGCCGCGGATCAGCACCGCCCGGTCGATGGTCTGCCGGAGCTGGCGGATGTTGCCCGGCCACTGCTGCGTCTTCAGCCACTCCATCGCCCGCGCCGAGATGTTCTCGACCTCGGTGCGATAGACCTCGTTGGCCAGCCGGAGGAAGTGGTTGGCGATGCGCGGGACGTCGCCGCGGCGGTCGCGCAGCGGCGGGAGGTGGATGTTGATGAGGTTCAGGCGATAGAGCAGGTCCTCACGGAACTCGCCGCGCTGCACCATCTCGTGCAGCGGCCGGTTGGTCGCGGCGAGCACGCGCACGTCGACGGTGCGCGGCCGGCTCGAGCCGAGGACTTCGAAGGTCCGGTCCTGCAGCACGCGCAGCAGCTTCACCTGCGAGGCGGGATCGAGCTCGCCGATCTCGTCGAGAAAGATCGTCCCGCCGTCGGCCATGTCGAAGCGCCCGCGGCGATCCTGCCGCGCGTCGGTGAAGGCGCCGCGCACGTGGCCGAACATCTCCGACTCGAAGAGCGTCGCCGAGATCCCGCCGAGGTTCACCTTCACGAACGGGCCGCCGCGGCGCCGGCTGTTGCGATGCACCGCCTCGGCCACGAGCTCTTTCCCCGTCCCGCTCTCCCCGGTGATCAGCACCGAGGCCTCGGTCGGCGCGACCCGGCCGATCATGTCGAGGATACGCACCATCTTCGCGTCGCTGCCGATGATGTTCGAGAAGTCGTAGCACTCGTCGAGCTCCGCGCGGGTCAGGTCCTTCTGCGGCTCCTCCTGCTCGGCGAGCTTCAGCGCCGTCTCCACCGACTGCAGCACCGTCGCGTTGGCCCACGGCTTGGTGATGAAATCGGCGGCGCCGCGCTTCATCCCCTCGACCGCGAGCTGGATCGAGCCCCACGCCGTCATCAGGATCACCGGCAAGGCCGGCTCCTCGGAGCGGATGCGCCCGAGGAGATCGAGCCCTTCCTCGCCGGACGTCTGCCGGCTGAAGTTCATGTCCTGGATCACGAGACGAGGACGCTCGCGACGCAGGATCGCGAGCGCCTCCATCGGCTCGTGCGCCGAGACCGTCGCATAGCCGTGCTGCTTGAGCAGCAGCGCGAGCGATGCGGTGATGGACGCATCGTCGTCGACGATCAGGAGAGGGCCGAGGGCTGAGGGCCGAGGGCCGAGGGAAGACGGACTAGTCATCTGAATGCGAGGGCCAGAGGCTGCATGATGAACTCGTAGCGACTCTCGAATCCACGGAGCTCATGCTTCCCCTCGGCCCTCGGCCCTTTGCCCTCGGCCCTATTCATAACGAAGCGCATCGGCCGGCTGCAGGCGCGATGCGAGCCAGCTCGGGTATAGGCCGCAAAGTATCGTGAGCGCGTAAATGGTCGCAAGGGCGGCGATGAAGCCGGTCGTGAATGCGGAGGCGCTGACCAGCTTGAAGACGCCGAGGATCGGGAGCTGGAGCACGATCACGCTGCCGATCAGCAACGCGATCGTCGCCAGCACCGCCACCTCGCCGAGCACCTGGCGGTGCACGTTCGAGCCGGTCGCGCCCATGGCGCGGCGCAGGCCGATCTCGCGCGTGCGCTGGGTCACGTTCTGCCACAGCACGCCGGTCAGCCCGAGCGCGACCATGGCGACAAGGAACGTCCCGATGATCCCGCCGAGCACCAGCGGTGCGAAGCGGACGCGCAGCATGCGCGCGCGCATCTTCTCCATGCGCCGCAACTGGAAGGAGACCTCGGGGCTGATCTTGCGCAGCCGCTCGGTGAGCTGCACTTCGAACTCCGGCGGCGTGCCCGGCTTCACGCGCACGAGGATGTGGCTGCCGAGGCGGCCGTACTTCCCCTCGGGGTGGATGCGCCGGAACATCATGTTCATCGGCGACGACACCTCGCCGTCCTTCCGATACTCCTTCACCACGCCGACGACCTGCAGGAAGACACCCTCGTCTTCCTCGAGCTTCTGCCCGATCGGGTCGGCGGTGCCCCAGACGGCTTCGGCGGTCTTCGTGTCGACCACGATCGGCTGGTGCGGCGAGGCGTCGTCCTGGCGGCTGAAGAAACGGCCCCGGACGAGCTGGAGCTGCATCACTTTCTCGAAACCGTCCGACACGTCGTCGAAGATGAACGAGACCTGGCGGCCGTCGAACGTACGCGTCCCCTCCGAGGTCGAGAAGGCGTACGGCGGCGTGTTCGAGATCGCGGCCGCTTCGACCTCGGGGTACGACCGCGCCTCGGCGAGCATGCGCATCACGCCGTTCAGCAGCTCCGGGTTCGCTTTCTCGCGGCCGTCGATGTCGAACTCCATCGACAGGTCCCACACCTGCTTCCACTGGAAGCCGACCGGGCGCTTCCACGCCGAGGCGTACGTCACCGCGCCAGTGATGACCGCGAAGATGACCAGGAACGAGACGAAGATCTCCGCGACGATCAGCGCGTTCGCGCGCTTGCGGTTCCAGACGAGCTTGAGCAGATGACGGATCACAGGGCACCTCCACGGAGTGCGTTCACCGGATGCATGCGCGACATCTTCCAGGCCGGATAGACGCCGGAGATCACGCCGAACAGCGCGGCCAGCAGCATGCCGTAGCCGAAGATGCGCAGGTTGACGTCGAAGATGGCGTAGGGAATCAGCTCGATCTGCGACAGCGCGCGCAGCACGAAGATCGAAAGCACGAAGCCGATCGCGCCTCCGAGCACGGTCAGCACGATGTTTTCGACGATGAACTGCGCGACCAGCGTGCGCGACGACGCGCCGAAGGCCTTACGCACGCCGATCTCCGAGGCCCGCTCCATGATCCGGCTCAGGTTGATGCTGATCAGGTTCATCGTCGGCAGGGTGATGAAGAGCAGTGCGGCGATGATCAGCACTCCGCGCAGGATGTTGGTGCGGTTCTCGATCTGGTTGCCGACCAGGCTGCGCGCGGCCATCTCGAACGTCGTGTCGAGCCCGGCCACGACGCGGTTGAACATCTTCGGGTCGTCGAAGTGGAAGTGCGTCAGGCGGTCCTTGAACTCGTTGCGGAGCTTCGGGAAGTCGGAGCGCTTGCGCGCCAGGACGATGCCGGCCATCGAGCCGACCATATCCTTCTCGTACGCGCGGGTCTTCATCGTCCGCAGCGGCACCCAGATCTCGGAGAAGCCGGACATGCGCGTGATCGCCACCGACGGCACGACGCCGACGACGCGGAAGCGCTGGCCGTCGACCTCGAACGTCTTCCCGAGGGCCGGCTTACCGGCGTACAGCTTGCGGCGCAGGTCTTCGGTGATCACCGCCACGAAGCTGGCGTTCTGGTTGTCGGCTTCGGTGTAGGGGCCGCCTTCGAGGAAGTCGAAGTCGAGGATCTGCCAGTACGCGCCGTCGGTGCGCATCAGGTAGGACTCGACGCGGTTGCCCTCGTGGTACATGGTCATGCCCGCGGCGCGGGTGAAGATCGAGGTCGCCTCGGCGCCCTGCAGTCCGCGCAGGTACTTGTCGAGGAACGCGTATCCGGGCGCGGTGGTCATGCCGCCCCCTTCGCCGTACAGGCCGATGATGTAGACGCCGAGCACGCGGTCGAACCGCGACTCCGGCTTGCGTGGCGCGAAGACGTTGTCCAGCACCGCCGCCGAGACCATCAGCACCACGAGGGTGAGCGAGATCCCGAAGAGCGAGATGAAGGTGAAGAACTTCCTTCTTCCGAGAACCTTCAGGGCGACTTTGATGTAGTTCATGATCATTGTTCGTTCCTCCGGCGATGCTTTCTGTCATCCCGAGCGTCGAGCGAGGGACCTGGGTGGGAGGGGAGGCGCTGCGTGTCCCCACCCGCCCAGATCCCTCGCTCGACGCTCGGGATGACAGGTGGCTACGCCACCTGCCTCCCGTCGAACAGCCGCACGATGCGGTCGGTCCTGCGTGCAAAGCGGTCGTCGTGCGTGACCATCACGATGGTGGTGCCGTCGTTGCGGTTGAGGTCGTGGAGGATGTCCATGATCTCGTCCCCCATGGCCGAGTCGAGGTTGCCGGTCGGCTCGTCGGCGAGGAGGATGCGCGGCTTGCCGACGATGGCGCGGGCGATGGCCACGCGCTGCTGCTGACCGCCGGAGAGCTGGGTCGGGAAGTGGTGGACGCGCGAGGCGAGGCCGACCCGGTCGAGCGCTCCCTGGGCGAGCTTGCGGCGCGGCGTGCCATTAGTACGCCGGTACAGCAGCGGGATCTCGACGTTGTCGATGACCTTCAGGTCGGGCACGAGATGGAAGCTCTGGAAGACGAAGCCGAGCTTCTCGTTGCGAAAGTGGGCGAGCCGGTTGTCGCCCCACTCCTTCACCTCGGCGCCGTCGAGCGAGAGCGCGCCGCTGCTCGGCGCGTCGAGCAGGCCGATCAGGTTCAGCAGCGTGCTCTTGCCGCAACCCGACGGACCCATGATCGAGACGAACTCGCCGGGGGCGATGTCGAGGTTGATGTTCTGCAGCGCGAGCGTCTCCACGCGGTCGGTGCGGTAAACCTTGTTCACATTGTTCAGGCGGATCATTCGTTCGCTCCTCACTCGTTCTCGGATCTATTTCTTCAGACGGACTTCTTTGACGTCTTCGTATTCACTGATGTCGGAGATGACCACCTGGTCGCCTTCGCGCAGGCCCTCGGCGATCTCGATCGTCTCGACGCCGGCCATGCCGAAGCGCACGTTCACGCGCTCGGCCGCGTCGCCGCGGACGACGAAGGCGTGGGTGGTGTCGGTGCGCGCCAGCGCGCCGCGGCGGACGACGAGCACGTTGCTGCGCGCTCCCGTCACCACCGCGACGTCGACGCGGAGGTTGTTGCGCAGGCGTGGGTGCGCTGGCTGGTCGAGGGTGATGAAGAACTTCGCCACCCCGTTGACGATGCGTGGGTCGACGCTCTCGATCGTGCCGCCGATGCGGGCCTCGTCGAGCGTGACCACGGCCCGCATCCCGGCCGCGAGCCGCGCCGCGTGGATGTCGGAGATGGTGGCCTCGACTCTGTAAGACGACAGGTCGGCGATGCGCGCCAGGATGTCGCCGCGGCGGACCGTCGCGCCGACTTCGTTGATGATCGAGGTGAGGACGCCGTTGCGGTCGGCGCGGAGCATGGCCAGCTCGAGCTGCCGCCGCGACTCTTCCCGCTCCCGCTGCGCCATCGTCACGTTGGCGCGCGAGGCGGCGAGCTGCACGTCGCGCGAGCGGAGGGCGCGGGCAAGCGCTTCTTCGAGCTGGCGCAGCTCGATGTCGCTCTTCTTCGCCCCGGCCGCCGCTGCGAGCGCGTCCTGCTCCGCGATCAGCCCCTCGGCGCGCAGCTTCGCCCGCTGGTCGGCCGTGTAGTGGACGATCTGGGCGTCGAGCTTCTTCTGCTCGATCTGCGCGCGCAGGTTGGCGACGGTCTCGTCGAGCTGGATCTGCAGCTCCGTCGCCGCACTTTCTTTCTGCGAGAGCGCATCGGAGAGGCGGGCCGTCTCGAGCTGCGACTGCGAGGTGTCGAGCGTCAGCAGCTCATCGCCCGCCTGAACCCGATCGCCCGCCCGCCGCCCGACACGCAGCACGCGCGCCTCGACGGGACTGGAGACGACCTGCTCGACCAGCGGAACGACGGTGCCGTTGGCCTCGACCGTCGCCTCGATCCGCCCGCGCTCTACTCGCGCGATCTGCAGGTCATCGGGATCGAGCGAGGGCCGCAGCCACTCGACGGTCGCCGCAAAGAAGAACACGAGCGCCGCCAGGCCGATCGCCGCGGCAAGCCCGCGCCGCACGTAACGCCGCTGCCTGACTTCGGGTGCAATTTCACGATCCATACAGCGCTCGTCTATCGCGAGCGGCGTACCAGGTGGTTTGTATGTGTTTTCAAGGAGTTACGGTGGAAGGGGTGTTCGGTTGTGAACGGGGTGTCCGGTAATGAACACCGGAGCGCCAGCATTCTGCTGGCCGGTCCGCCGGCATTCTGCCGGCCGTGGGTGGGACGGGGGCGCTCGTCGAGAGACTGCCGGCAGAATGCCGGCGGACCGGCCGACGGAACGTCGGCGCTCCGTTAGCGCCGCCTCACCCCAAACCTCCGCAAGTGCCTCGCGCTCAAGCCGCACCGCTGCGCCACCGCCTCCACCGTCAGCGACGGGTCGTGCAACAGCGTTCTTGCCAGCTCCGTCCGCACCCGCGTCGTAAACGCGTGCACCGAGATCCCCGTCGCCTCGCGGAACGTCCTCGTCAAACTGCGCGTGCTCATCGCCGCGATGCCCGCCAGCTCGTCGAGCGTGGCGCGGTTCTCGGGGTTCTGGACGATCCAATCCTGCACGCGGTGTACGCCGGGATGAAGGTGGGTGCGGTAGTCGAGGTAGACACTGCTCTGCTCCTTGGCGCCGTCGCGGCGGAGATACACCACCATCTCCCGCGCCACTTCCGCCGCGACGATCGGGCCGTCGGCCTGCTCGATGAAGGCGAGAGCCATGTCGATGCCCGAGGCGATGCCGGCGCTCGTCGTCACATTGCCGTCGGTCACGAAGAGCCGGTCCTCGAGCACTTTCGCCCGCGGGAAGCGGCGGGCCAGCTCGCCGGTGCGCGACCAGTGCGTCGTGCAGCGGCGGTCGTCGAGCAGGCCTGCCTCGCCGAGCGCGAACGCGCCGGTGCACACCGAGGCGATGTGCGCGCCGGCGCGTGCGGCCGAGGCCAGCCAGCGCGTCACGCGGCGGTCGATCTTCTCCGTTGCCGCGTACGGCATGCCGGGGACGATCACCAGTGCGTCACCCGGATCGTCGGGCAGCGGGACGAGACCGGCCAGGCCGATGCCCTGTGAGGTCTCGACCCGGTCGCGCGTCGCGCAGACGCGGATCCGGCAGGTGCCGCGCACGCGGCTGACCTCCCAGAACGCCTGCAGCGGCCCGGCGAGGTCGAGGATCTCGACCTCCGGCAGCACCACGAAGATCACGTCGCGGATACGAGCAGCTCCTCGGTCACTTGGCTGACAGTGGCGATCCGCGCGAACCGTCCGGCCAGCACCGCCTCGGTCCGTTCGACGATCGCGTCCGTCGACAGCGACCCGATCGGGAACGTCAACGTCGCCTCGGTGACGAAGTCGACATCGTAGCCGAGGTCCGCGGCCACGCGCGTCGTCGTCTCGCAGCACTGCTCCGTCGAAATCCCCGTGACCACGACCTTCCGCACGCCCAGCGCGTCGAGCCGCGCCTGCAGGTCGGTGCTCGTGAACGCATTGCGCGTGTTCTTCACGATCAGCGGCTCCCCTTCGCGCCGGTCGAGGAAGTCCATCAACCGCACTTCCGGATCGCCGGGCCGGAAACTGGGGTCGCTGTCGTTGTGCAGCACGAAAATCACCGGCAGCGACGCCTCGCGAAACGCGCCGATGAGCGCCGTCACGTTCTCCTCGAACGCCGGATTGTTGCGCGACGCCCACCGCGCGGGGCTGATCTTGAACGAGTCCTGAATGTCGATCACCAGGAGTGCCGTGTCCATGTCCAATCTCCTTACACCGCGAATCCTACGGACATCAGCCCGCCGGATGCAGCCGAGGAGCGGTCAAATCGGGCCAGGACGAGCTCCTCGGAGTTCCTCGGAGGAAGCGAGGAACCGAGTAGGGAAACGCCGCGCTCGCGACTCTCCTACTCGACATGATCAACATCGATACCCTCGACAACGTCATCGCCCTGGTGGTTGTGATCCTGCTGCTCAGCCTCATCGTCCAGTCGATTCAGACGCTGGTCAAAAAGATCCTGAAGGTGAAATCGAAGCAGCTCGAAGACTCGCTGCTTGACCTGTTCGACGCTGCCCTGCGAACCGGCAAGACAGACCCCGGCAAGGTTCGGAAGATGACGGGCCTGATGCCGGGTATCTTCCGCCAGCGTGCGCACCATACTGCCAGCGAGGAATCGAAGGCCCTCCTCGCCGCGGTGAAGACGCAGATGAAGACCCTCGGCCGGGTCACGGCCCGGGGTGAGCTCATGCTCGACTCGCTCTCGAAGAGCGACCTGCTGAACATTCTCGACCGGGTCGCGCCGGCGGGCTTCGGCAAGGATTTCGTCGCCCGGATCGATAAGGTCATGAAGGCGCTGGCGGGAATCGAGGCGACGAGGCAACGGCTTGCCGCCGCAAACGTTCCCGCTCAGGTCAAGAATTCGATCGCCGCTCTCGAACAGCGGCTCGCGCCGATGCGGCAGCACTACGAGGCGGTCAAAGCCGGCGACCAGAACGCCAGCTCGCGCGTCATCATCTCCGATGTCGTCGCGCTCCGCGGCGTGGTCATCGACGAAGTGCTCGATCTCCTCGGGAAAGCAGATGCCCTCATCGTCGCCGAACAGGCCCACGCCCCGGCCGGCTCGGAGGCCGCGACAGCACTCGGCGAGACGCTGACCGGCGTCCGGACCATCTCCACCAACGTACAGGCCCTGCGCACCGAAATCGAGGAGGCCTTCTCGGCAGTCAGCGTGAAGCTCGACGCGATCCGCCGCTGGTTCGACACGATCATGCAGGGATTCGAGGAGCGGTACCACCGCGGCATGCGCACCTGGTCGATCATCATCGGCGCCCTGGTGGTGATCATCCTGAATGCGAACGTCTTCACCATCTACCGCAACATCGCCAAGAGCGACGTGCTCCGCGGCGACCTCACCGCGGCAGGCAAAAATATCGCCCAGCGCCAGGAGGCGATAGATGCGAAGGAGAAGGAGCTCGCCAAAGCCGACGCGGCGGCGGCTGTGAATATCAAACAGCAGCTCGCCGACCAGCAGAAGGAGATCGACGAGCTCGTTGAGCGCTATACCGGCTTCGGCTTCCACCCCCTGGCGTGGGCCGAGCTCAAAGCGTGGTGGTCGGGATTCACGACCGGGAAAGGCTGGTGGGGGCGGCGCGCGGACGACGCCCGCACACTCGCCGGATGGCTGGTGATGACCATGCTGCTCAGCCTCGGCGCTCCCTTCTGGCACGACACGCTCGAATCGCTCTTCGGCGTCAAGAATCTGCTACGCCGCAAGAACGAACAGCGCAACGTCGAGAACGACCCGGGCGCGGGCAATCCGAAACCCTGATGCGACTCAGATCGGCCCCCGGTGCATCTCAAAGTCCGCGAACTCGAAGCCGGGGCCGACCGTGCAGCCGACGAGCGTGTAGGCGCCGAGGGGACGGGCGGCCTGCCAGGCGCCGGCGGGGATGACGTGGACGCGGTTCTCCGCGTCGAGGCGAGCGACGGAGTCGCGGGTCAGGAGCTCGAGCGGGTCGCCTTCGTAGAAGTGCCATGCCTCGTCGGAGGCGACGCGGTGCCAGGCGCTGTAGGTCCCCTCGACGAGCAGGAAGTAGATGGTGGTGAGGGCGGCGCGGTCCGCCCGATCGCGCTGCCGCGTGACCCGCTCTTCCGACTTGAATACCTGCCGGTACCAGCCGCCTTCCGGGTGCGGCTTGAGGCCGAGGGTGTCGATCAGTTGTTGCGCTCGCTCGTTCATGAAACGGCGCGGATCGTATCAACGCGGCCCCTCCGCGCGATAATGTCCTCTTTGCAATCGGAGGAATCGCCATGTCCGTGCTCGAACAATCCACCCCCACCCGCCACCCCGACGTCCGCAACTACATCGGCGGGACGTTCGTCGACGCGCCCGAGCGGGAGTATCTCGACGTCACCAACCCGGCCAGCGGCGAGGTGATCTCGCGCGTGCCGCTCTCCGGCGCGTCGGAGCTCGACCGCGCGGTCGACGCGGCGCAGAAAGCGTTCCCCGCATGGTCGGCCACTCCGATCAAGGAGCGGGTGCAGGTCTTCTACCGCTACAAGGCGCTGCTGGAGAAGAACATCACCGAGCTGGGGGAGCTGGTCACCGAGGAGAACGGGAAGATCCGGGCCGAGGCGGAAGCCGAGGTCTCGAAGTCGGCCGAGCTGTGCGAGTTCGCCTGCTCGCTGCCGCAGATCATCCCCGGCGAAGTGCTGGAGGTCTCGCGCGGCGTGGAATGCCGCGTGGAGCGCTATCCGGTCGGCGTCGTCGCCTCGATCGCGCCGTTCAACTTCCCGAACATGGTCCCGAACTGGACGATCCCGAATGCGATCGCTCTCGGTAACTGCATGATCCTCAAGCCGTCCGAGCAGGTCCCGCTGAGCGCCGGCCGCATCGCCGAGCTGCTGCGCGAGGCCGGTCTTCCCGACGGCGTCATGAACGTCGTGCACGGCGGCCAGGCGACTGTCGAGGCGATCTGCGACCATCCGGGCATCGAGGCGATCAGCTTCGTCGGCTCGACGCACGTGGCGAAGATCGTCTACCGCCGCGGCTCCACGAACCTGAAGCGCGTCCTCGCCCTCGGCGGCGCGAAGAATCACCTGATCGTCATGCCCGACGCGCAGCCGGAGATGACTTCGAACAACGTCATCGCCTCCATGTCGGGCTGCGCCGGTCAGCGCTGCATGGCCGCCTCGGTGATGGTGGCGGTCGGAACGACGGACCACATCGTCGACCGGATGGCGAACACGGTCCGGGCGATGGTCCCGGGCGTTCACCTCGGCCCGGTGATCTCCAAAACGGCAAAGGAGCGCATCGAGCGCTACATCGCCGAGGCAGTGGAGGCAGGTGCGAAGGTGCTGGTCGACGGCCGTGGCTATACGGTCTCCGGGAAAGAGGGCGGCTACTACGTCGGCCCGACCCTCATCGACTACGTCACGCCGGACATGCGCATCGCCCAGGAAGAGATCTTCGGCCCGGTGATGGTGATCGTGCGCGCGAAGGACGTCGACGAGGCGCTGGATGTCCAGCAGCGCTCGAAGTACGGCAACGCTGCCTCGGTCTTCACCGAAAGCGGCGGCGTGGCCCGCTACGTCATGGAGAAGGCGAGCGCCGGCATGGTGGGCGTGAATGTCGGAGTGCCGGTGCCGCGCGAGCCCTTCGGCTTCGGCGGCTGGAACGAATCGAAATTCGGCACCGGCGACATCACCGGAAAAGGGTCGATCGAGTTCTGGACGAAGTCGAAGAAGATGACCACGAAGTGGAACAAAGAGGCGGGAGTCAACTGGATGAGCTAGAGGAGCGCCGACGTTCCGTCGGCCGGTCCGCCGGCCTTCGGCCGGCACGTGCGGTGAACGCGGAATGCCCGGTCTTGCGGCGCTGAGACTGCCGGCCGAAGGCCGGCGGACCGGCCGGTCGAAGACCGGCGCTCCGAAGGTGCGAACTAGCTAGGCCTTCCGCAATCGTTCCAGCAACTGCTCCGGTGTGGCCTCGAAGGTCTTGGCAATCGACGGCGCGTGAATGGCGTCGTGCAGCGTGCCGCCCATGTCGTCGAGGATGCCGTGCAACGGCTCCGCGACCTCGCTCCACTGCTCTTCCGTCGCGGAGATGAAGGCGTCCGTAGTCGAGCAGTTGGCGTCGGTGCGGCCGGTGTCGCTGGTGAGGAACTCGAGTAACCGCTGCAACGCGGCGCGTAGTGCTACGGCGTCGCCGTAGGCAGCGTACACGTCGCGCAGCAGCGGCTCGAGCTCGCGGGAGACGCGCCGGAAGCGGACGGTCGACTTCCAGAGCGCGTCGAACTCACTCATCTTTCTCTTTGAACACCGTGTCGATCGCCAAGCCGGCGGCGAGCAGCAACTGGGCGACGTCGGGGCGTCCGGCGCCGGCGTCGCTGAGGGCGATCACGTAGGTGTCGGCGGTGGTGAAGAGCTCCTTCGCCAGGCCGGCCCACTTCTTCGTCACCTTGCCGAGCTCCTGGCCGTTGCCGTCGAGGAACTGGAAGTTCCAACCCTTCCAGTCCCCCTTCACCGTACCGACCTGGTTGCCGGAGTTGTCGTACATCAGGAACGTCTTGGCGAGCGTGAACCGTTTCTCGTGGAAGTAGCCGAGCTGGCGTCCTCCCGCGCTCACGTGCACCTTCGGACGGAAGAGCGAGACGCCGCGATGGATGCTCAGGACCGGCTGGCCGCCTTCGCTCTCGTAGACGTTGACGACCGTCGGCAGCCAGCGGTTGTTGACGAGCAGCCGGAGGTACTTGATGACGTCGCCCGGCTCCTCCTTCGCGATCCCGATCGGCTGGCCGCTGTCGGGGTCGAGAAGGTCGTACACGCTCGCCAGCTTCATGAAGCCGACGCGCTCCTTCACCACATAGGTCTTCCGGTCGGTCAACGCCATCGATTCACCTCGTGACCCGCACAGGATACTGCGGGCGCTTCGGCACCTGCGGCGGATTTGCCTGCAGTTGCTGCATCACCACCTCCAGCGCCTTGTCGAGCTGCGGGTCGCGTCCCGCGGCCCAGTCGGCGGGGGTGATCTCGACCTCGATGTCCGGCGGCACGCCGACGTTCTCGATGCCGAATCCTTCCTCGGTCCAGTAGGCGAAGTTCGGCGAGGTGATCTCGCCGCCGTCCATCAGCGCCGGGTAGCCGAGGATGCCGACCAGGCCGCCCCAGGTGCGGCGCCCGATCAGCGGGCCGAGGCCGAGCTTCTTGAACGACCACGGCAGGTAGTCGCCGCCCGAGCCGGCGTTCTCGTCGATCAGCATCGCCTTCGGCCCCTGGATCGACGCCAGCGGGTTCTTCATATCCGCCCCGTAGCGCGTGGCCCAGAAGCTGAGCAGCGGACGGCGGAGGATGTCGATGTAGTAGTCCGAGGCCAGGCCGCCGCCGTTGTAGCGCTCGTCGATGATGATCGCCTCGCGGTTCGCCTGCGGGAAGAAGTAGCGCTTGAAGTACTCGTGGCCCTGGCCGCCGGTGTCCGGCACCCAGACATAGGCAACGCGCCCGCCGCTCTTCTCGGTGACGTAGCGGAGATTGCGCTCCACCCAGTCGCGGTTGCGCAGCGAGCTCTCGCTCTCGATCGGCACCACCTGCACGGTGCGCGAGTTTTTGCCGTCCGCCGCCGGCCCGACGGTGATCTCGGTGAAGCGGCCGGCGGTGCGCTCGAAGCGGGCGTAGAGGTTCTCGGGATACTTGAGGTCCTTGCCGTCAACGGCGAGGAGGTACTCCCCTTCCATCACGTCGACGCCCGGCTCGGTCAGCGGCGCGCGCAGCTCCGGGTTCCAGTTCAAGCCGCCGTAGACCTTCTTGAAGCGATAGCGCCCCTGGTCGACCGCGTAGTCGGCGCCGAGGAGCCCGCCCTTGACCACCTCGACGTCGGCCAGCGTGTCGCCGCCGCCAAGGTAGAAGTGGCCGACGGTCAGCTCGCTGCCGAACCACTGCATCAGGCGGTTGAGGTCATTGCGGACGGTGAGATGCTCGAGGAACGGCGCGTACTTTTCCTTCAGCGCCGGCAGGTTCGCGCCGTGATAGTTCGGGTCGTAGAACCAGTCGCGATGGAGGCGGTACGACTCGTCGAAGATCTGCTTCCACTCGGCACGCGGGTCGATGCGCACCTCGACCTTGTCGATGCCGAGACGGCGCTTGGCCGGGTCGAGCTTGTCGCCGGCGTCGGCGACCGACCACGCGTCCTTCATCCGCAGCAGCACGCGCTTCCCGTCACGCGACAGCTCGTAGCCGTGCACGCCGTCGAGCAGCGTGTCTTCCTTCCGCTTGGTGAGGTCGAACCGCGCCAGCGCTCCCGGATCCTCGGTGGAGAAGGCCTGGCCGCTGGTCCGCTTCAGGTAGTGCAACTGCCCGGTCGTAGCGATCTGCAGGTTCGTGTAATACGCCGACGGCAGAGGCAGCGCCTGGATGTGCTGGGCAAAGCGCGCGAAGTCGACCGTCACCGTGACCGGCTTCTTGCTTTCCTCTTTCTTCGGCTCCTCTTTCTTCGCCGGTTCCGTGGCAGCGGTTGCGGTTTCGGCCGGAGTACCGGCCTCTTCGTCGCTTTCCTTGGCTAGCGGAGAGGGCACGCCCTTCGGCAGGACGGCGAGGTAGATGGCGTTGGTCTGGCGCATGTCGATGGTCGACATCGAGAACCAGTCGGCGGTGGGGCCGGCATTGGTGGAGGCGACGAAGTAGAGGTACTTGCCGTTCGGGTCGAACAGCGGCTCGCGCGCGTCGGAGAGGCCGTCCGTCAGCGCGTACGACTTCTTCTCCGCGGCCGACCAGAGGTGCAGCGTGTTCATGTTGGTCGCGCCGGTGCGCGTGTACGCAAGCCACTTCGAGTCGGGCGACCAGGAGTGGTCGAGCACCGGCTCGGGGCGATACATCACGTGCGACGAGATCTTCGTGGACGTGCCGGAAGCGACGTCGAGGATGTACAGGGTGTGGGAGTTGTCGAAGTAGCTGATCGACTTCCCGTCCGGCGACCAGAGCGGCCGTTCGTAGTAGCCGGCGCCCGTGACCTTGATCTTGCGGAGGGTGCCGCGCCCTTCCTGCGGCGCGATGCGGAGCTCGTACTCTCCGGTCTCGTCGGTGAACCAGGCGATCCACTTGCCGTCGGGCGACCAGACCGGCGCGCGGTCGTTCGCGCCGGGCGACTGAGTGAGGTTGCGATCGTCGCCCTTCTCGGCCGGGACGGTGACGATCTCGCCGCGCAGCTCGAACGCCGCGCGCTGGCCGCTCGGCGAGAGGCTGGCGTTGCGGACGTACTTGGCGCCCTTGACGAAGCGCGGGCGCAGCTCGGCGAGATCGGTGGCGACACCGATCTTCAGCCGCGTCGCTTTCTTCGTGGCGGGGTCGAAGAGATGGACATAGCCGGCCTGCTCGAAGGCGATGCGGCCGGCGCCGGCGGTGGCGTTGAGGATCGGGTGGTCGGTGAAGCTGGTCTGCCGCGCGACCTGTTTCGACCCGCGGTCATACGAATAGAGGTTGAACTCCCCGTCGCGGTCGGAGCGGAAGTAGAGCGTGTTGCCGAGCCACATCGGGTCGGTGTCGTTCGACCGCCCCTCCGGCTGCGGCACCTGCTCCTGGGCGAGCGTCGCGAGGTCGACGACGAGGATGCGCGCCGTCGTGCCGCCGCGATAGCGCTTCCAGCCGAGGAAGGCCTCGCGGAGCGGAACGTAGGCGAGCAGCTTCCCGTCCGGCGAGATCGTCGCCTGGAACGCTGTCGGAATCGGGAGCTTCGTCACCGCCCCTCCTGCAACCGGCACGGTGAAGAGCTGCTGGAAGCGCGGGGTGTGGACCTCACGCGCCGACGCGAAGAGCACCGACCTGCCGTCGGCGGTGAAGCCGAGGACCGTGTCGTTCTGCGGATGCCACGTCAGCCGTTTCGGCTCGCCGCCCGACGCCGGGACGACGTAGACGTCGCCGTTTCCTTCATAGCGGCCGGTGAACGCGACCAGCGAACCGTCCGGCGAGAAGCGCGGCGACGACTCGATGCCGGCGTGCGAGGTGAGCCGCTGCACGCCGCTGCCGTCGTGGCGCGCGGTCCAGAGATCATTCGCATACGCGAAGGCGATGCGGTCCGGCGACACGGCCGGATCGCCGAGCATGCGGGTGTCATTGACGTCGACGGCGAGAAGCGGAAGAGCGATGAGGAGGAGCAGGGCGAGGACGGTTCTGATCACGGACGGAGTTTATTATGGAGAGCACAAGGCCGGATGTTGTCAGTTGCCGGTTGTCGGTCCGGGGGACTTTTCTCGCGAGAAATGGCCACCGGCTGACAACCGATCACCGACAGCATTTTCGCGCGGAGGCGTCCGAATGAGCGTTGAAGTTGCGTCTTCCGAAGACCTCAACCCCTACAACATCGCGCAGCAGCAGTTCGACGATGCCGCGCGGTACCTCCCCGATCTCCCCATCGGCCTGCGCGACTGGATGCGCGGCACCAGTCAATTGATGAAGGTCGAGTTCCCGGTCGAGCACGACGACGGGTCGGTCCGCACCTACGCCGGCTATCGCGCCGTCCACTCGCGTGTGCGCGGTCCGGGCAAGGGCGGCATCCGCTACCACCCTGACGTCAACGCCGACGAGGTGCGCGCGCTGGCGTCGTGGATGACCTGGAAGTGCGCCGTCGCCGACATCCCGTTCGGCGGCGCGAAGGGCGGCCTGATCTGCGACCCGAAGAAGCTCTCGAAGAACGAGCTGCGGAGGATCACCCGCCGCTTCATCGTCGAGCTGGGCGACCTGATCGGCCCGCACACCGACATCCCCGCACCCGACGTCAACACCTCGTCCGAGACGATGGCCTGGATCTACGACACCTACGCGATGATGCACCGCGGCCGGAACAATCTCCCGGTGGTCACCGGCAAGCCGATCGATCTCGGCGGCTCCCTCGGCCGCAACGAGGCCACGGCCCGCGGCTGCCTCTTCGTCGTCAACCGCGCCATCGAGCGCGGAGCGATCCCCGGCCTGCAGTCGCTCGAAGGAGCGCGCGTCGTGATCCAGGGCTACGGCAATGCAGGCTCCATCGCCGCCCAGCTCTTCACCGAGGCGGGAGCGATCGTGATCGCGGTCAGCGACTCCACCGGCGGCATCTTCTCCAACGACGGCATCGACCCCGACGCCGCCATCGACCACAAGCAACGGACCGGCTCCGTGACCGGCTTCCCCGGGACGAAAGACATCACCAACGAAGAGCTCCTCCACATCCCCTGCGACGTGCTGATCCCGGCCGCCTTCGAGAACCAGATCCGCGCCGACAACGTCGGCGGCGTACAGACGCGCGTGATCGCCGAAGCCGCCAACGGCCCCACCACCCCCGCCGCCGACCGCGTCCTCTTCGAGCGCGGCATCCCGGTGCTCCCCGACATCCTCACCAACTCCGGCGGCGTGACCGTCAGCTACTTCGAATGGGTCCAGAACATCGAAAACCAGCACTGGGCCGAGGAGGATGTGAACAAGAAACTCCGCCGCAAGATGGAAGCGGCGACGGACGCCGTGCTGGCAATGCAGCTCGAGATCCGCGACCGCCAGGACGCCGCGGTCGACATCCGCACCTCGGCATTCGCGCTGGCGATCCGGAGGGTGGCGAAGGTAGCGATGGAACGGGGGATCTGGCCGTAGGAGGGCTCAGGTCCCATAGGACTACCTGATCACCGGCGATACTTCGCTTCGATCTTCGCCAGCCTTGCGTCCATATCCGCGCGCGACAGCCACAGTCCGCTCACCATCACCCCTTCGATCTTCGAAACATTGGCGATGTCGGTGAGGGGGTTGGCGTTGAGGAGCACGAGATCGGCGCGTTTGCCGGGCTCGATGGTGCCGAACGAGTCCTGCTTGGCGAAATACTCGCCGACGTTCACAGTGCCGCTCTTCAGGATCTCGAAGTTCGACATCCCGGCATCCTTCATCCGGAGCAACTCGCGGTGCAGCGAGAAACCGGGGACGCTGAACTGCTGCGGGGCGTCGGTGCCCATCAGGATCTTCACGCCGCCCTCATGCAGCGCGCGGAGGATGCGGGTGCGGTTCTCGATGATGTTCTTGGTCGCCTTCTTGTCGATCTTCGCGTCGCGGTCGTTGTACAGCTTCGACCAGGTGTTCACCGCGCCGGCCGGCACGTACTTCAGCTCCGGGTACGCCTGCAGGGTCGCCAGCGGGACGGCGTTGAAGAGCACTTCCCACAGCGCGGAAGTCGGGACGATCCAGACGCCCGCCTTTTTGGAGCGCTTGACGATGTCGGCCAGCTTCTTCGGATCGACCGGACCCTTGTCACCGTCGAGATACTCGACGTAGCCGTCGATGTGGTCGAAGGTCTCGTGACCCATCTCGATGGCGTGGAGCAGGCCGACCTCTTCCGGCACGTGTCCGGCGAAGCGGATCCCCTCCGCCTTTGCCGTTTTCGCCATGGCGTCGTACTCGGCCAGGGTCAGGCCCGGGTGCACCTTCAGCAGGTCCCACCCTTCCTTCTTCTGCAGCTTTACCTTCGCGACCGCTTCCTCGGGGGAGTTGATCGACTGCCCGTTGAACGACGGCCCGGCCACGTAGAGGTTCGGCGAGACCAGCTCGCCCTTCTTCTGGTACTCGCGCAGATTGATCTGCCCGTCATGCCCGAGCATCCCGCGGACGGTGGTGATGCCGCTCGCCAGGTAGAGGTAGAGCACGTCGTCGACCATCCCGGGAGGCGAGCTCGGCGCCGGGATGTGGCCGTGCATCTCCGCGAGCCCCGGCATCAGGAACTTCCCGGCCCCATCGACGACCTTCGTCCCCTCCGCCAGCTTCACCATCGCCCCCGCGCCGAGGATGGAGGAGATCTTCCCATCCGTCACGATGACCGTCCCCTCCACGACTTTGTTCGAGGTCATGGAGATCACATTCACGTTCCTGAAGACCACCGTCTCTGCGAACGAGGAGAAAGCAAGGAGGAGAGAGAAGACCAGGATGAGTGCACGCATATAGCGAGCATAAAAGCACGGGGCGTGGGATTTAT
This sequence comes from Thermoanaerobaculia bacterium, assembly GCA_035629865.1. GTDB lineage: Bacteria > Acidobacteriota > Thermoanaerobaculia > Gp7-AA8 > Gp7-AA8 > QHVT01. The sequence goes on from DASPHC010000157.1 coordinate 24,331, forward strand.
GCCGTACCGACCGGCAACGAATCGGAGAACACGAGACTTACGGGCCAGACTTTCAGTCTGGCCGCCCGGACTGAGAGTCAGGGCCACATGTGGTGGCATGACTCTCTGCTGCCGAAGGCAGCAAAAGATCTGTAGGCCCGGCCTTTTAGGCCGGGTAATGCGTGGGTGGATCTTCGAGTCCGCGTAGCGGGCGACAGACAACGAGACTTGCCTGTGTCTTTCTGTCGCCCGCTACGCGGGCTCACCTGACCTGTGATCGTTGAACCCGGCCTGAAGGCCGGGCCTACAGATCTTTCGCCGCCTTCGGCGGCTTCATGATTCCATGATAAGCGGCGGGTAACCCTCATTCCCCTCGAAACAGCGGCTTCCTTGCGAACGGCAGCAACGCGATCTTCAAGTTCAGCCCGAGGACGCGAAACTGGTCGGCTGCGTCCGGGGTGATGGGGACCCGGGAGAACATGATCACGGCGAAGAGGTCGCCGGAGGCGAGGAGGCCGCCGAAGCCGAGGACGGATTGGATCTTGTACGGGAGGACGAAGTCTTCCTGGGCGACGATGTGCGGGCTGCCGGCGGCGCGGGGGACGTAGAAGACGTTGTAGGGCGCCTCGGTCGCGTCGAGGAGGAGCGGCCCGCGCGAGGGGCGGACGACGGCGGCAATGGGGATGCCCATCTGGGTGATGAGCTGGGAGATCATCGGCGCCTGCTGCACCATCTCCACGCTCGTCAGCGGGATAGCGCGATGGCCGCGGGAGGTGTGCGGCGAGCTCCATGCCGGTTCGTCGCCGCGGGTGGCGATCAGGGTCAGGCAGCGCAGGTCGGGGATCGACGCGGCCGTAGGAAGGCCGGCCCGGACCGCGTCCTGAAGGTCCGGCGGCAGGTCCTGGTAGAGGTGGGTCTTGAAGAGCCGGACGAGCGCGCAGGCCGGCGCGCCGTCATCGTCGACGAGCTCCTCCCGGAAAAAGTCGACGGCGCGCTCGGCGGCCTCCTGCAGCGTGGCCGGGTCGTCCGGGTAGAAATCCCGGATGCGGCTCCGGCAGTCCATCATTTCCTTGAAGCCGAAGCGGCTCAGCAGATAGGCCATTCGTCCCATCCTACGCGACACCCCCGGGTGTACGATATTCGACACCCTTTGGAGAGAGGGCCGGTGACCATCGATAGTCACGGATTGCACCCGCCGGACCGTCTCCGGCGAGACAGCGGACGCATTGCGGCCCTGGTGGCGGCAGCGTCGCTGTTTGCGGTCACGCTGGTCACGCGGGTTGCCATCCAGGATCCGCAGGAGCCGGTGCTGGTGTTGCTGGTGGCGCCGGTCGCCATCATCGCGGCACGGTATGGGATGGCGGCCGGCCTGCGCGCGGCCGGTTTCGCGCTGCTGACGGTCGTGCTGTGGGCGCAGTGGAACGGCGTCCCGTTCACGGCACTCGACTATGTGGCGCGGGCGTTCGCCTACCTCACCGTCGGCGGCCTTGTGGGATTCTTCGCCGGCGAGCGGTCGCGGCTCCTGGAGCGCAACCGGCGGCAGCTCGAGCTGGCCCACGACATGATCTGCACGGCGAACATGGAGGGGCGGTTCACCTCCGTCAATCCGGCGTTCACGAAGGTACTGGGGTACCAACCGGAGGAGCTGCTGTCGAAGCCGTTCGTCGATTTCGTGCATCCGGACGACCGGGCGAACACGTCCGCCGAGGCGGCACGGCTGGCCTCGGGGGAAGAGGGGACGATCGGGTTTCGGAACCGCTACATCGCCCGGGACGGCACCTACCGGTGGCTGGAGTGGTCGACCAGCGCGTATCCGAGCCACGGCATCATCTACGCGAGTGCACGCGACGTCACCGACCGGATGGTCCTGGAATCAGAGCTGGCCCGCGCCGCCGACGTCGACGCGCTCACGGGCCTCTACAACCGCCGCCGCTTCGACCAGGCCCTCAGCCGCGCGGTCTCGAATGTCGAGCGCCACCATCAGAGCTCCGCGCTGCTGATCATCGACGTCGACGAGTTCAAGACCATCAACGACCGCCAGGGTCATGCGGCCGGCGACCACTCCTTACGCACGGTGGCCAATTTCCTGGAGCGCCAGTTGCGCGCACTCGACTTCGCCGCCCGCGTGGGCGGGGATGAGTTCGCGGTGCTGCTCTCCAATGCAGACGTCCACGACGCCCGCACGGTAGGGGAGAAGATCGTCCACGGCCTGGGCGGCGGCGATCCGTCCATCCGGGTCAGCGTCGGCATCGCCTGCTTCACGCCCACCCATCCGCCGTCGGACGCGGAAGCGGTCTATCGCGCCGCGGACGAGGCGATGTACGCGGCGAAGCGCAAGGGCGGCGGTTGCGTGGAAGTCGCGCGGGTGTGAACCGGCGGTCCGCGCCCGGTGGAACGAGGAATTCGTCTCTCTCCACCCCCCGTTATCCCGTCGCCGCCTCGGCCGTAACGTTTTCTGGTTCGGACCGTCCAAGTCGAAGCGAAGGAAACACTTGATGCCCGAATTCATCCTCAGAGTCGGTACCCCGGAAGGTGAGGTGGTGGAACGCCACGTCACCGCGGCGTCCGTCCGCGCCGCGCGGGAGGAGATGTCCCGCCAGGGGCTGCACATCTTTGAGATCAAGCGCGGGAGCCTCACGTTCCGCGACTTTGTCCCCCGTTTCGGCAAGGCGGTCTCGACCGAGCACTTCCTCCACTTCAACCAGGAGTTATTGGCTCTGGTCCGGGCCGGACTCCCCATCGTCCAGTCGTTCGACATCATGCTCGAGCGGCAGAAGCACGTCCGCTTCCGGGAGATCCTCGTCGAGATCCGCGAGAAGCTGACCTCCGGGATCGCCCTCTCGGACGCGTTCGCCTCCTACGGCGGCCTCTTCCCCCCCATCTATTCGACCTCCATCCGCGCCGGCGAGCGCTCGGGCGACCTGGAAGGGGTGCTCAAGCGCTTCCTCCGCTACCAGAAGCTGATCGTGGCCCTGCGCAAGCGGGTCATCGGGGCGCTGATCTACCCCGCCATCCTGATGGGACTCTCGGGCGCGATGATCTTCATCATGCTCACCAACGTCATCCCGAAGTTCGCCGAGTTCTTCAGCGGCTTCGGGGCGGAGCTGCCGTGGTTCACCGTGGCCCTGATCAACTTCGCCAACCTGCTGCGGTCGAACACGGGGATCGTCCTGGTGGTCGCCGTGGTCGGCGGGATCATCTTCAACCGCTGGATCAACTCCACCGGCCGCCTGTTGTGGGACCGCTTCAAGCTGCACGTCCCGCTGGTGGGGGGCATCCTGCACCGCTTCGCGATCATGCAGTTTACCCAGTCGCTGGGGACGCTGCTGGCAGGCGGCACCCCGATGGTGCCGGCCATCGAGATCGCCTCCCAGTCGATCACCAACCAGCTCGTGGCCACCAAGATCAGCGGGATCGTCCAGAACGTCCGGGAGGGAGAGCCACTGTGGCGCTCGCTCGACACGACCGGCGTGGTCAGCGATCTGGCCATCGAGATGATCAAGGTGGGTGAATCGACCGGCGCGCTCACGGAAATGCTCGCCAACGTGAGCGAGTTTTACGACGAGGAAATCGAATCACGACTGACCAGGCTCGTCGCCGCGATCGAGCCCCTGATCCTCGTGCTCATGGGGACGTTCATCGGCATCCTCCTGTACGCCTTCTATCTCCCGCTCTTCCGCCTCAGCGCCGTGGGAGCGAATCAGTAGTTTCCCTGGTTGGAACGAACTTATGGTCGCAGACCCGAACCGCACTCTCTACAAGAACGGTGATCCCGCCGGCGAAGCCTCGCGCGCCCGCAGGCTGGCCGAGCAATATGGCTTCCCGTTCGTCGACCTGGAGCATTTCCAGATCGACCACCAGCTCTTCCGCGACATCCCGCTGGAGCTGATGATCCGCTACCAGTTCCTCCCCGAGCACCGGGAGGACGGGCGGATCGCGATCGTCGTGGGGGACCCGACGGACGTGCTCAAGCTCGACGAGCTGGAGCTGCTCCTCGGCGCGCCGCTGCGGGTGAAGGTGGCCTCCCCGGCCGCCATCCGCGACAAGCTGCAGAAGTCGGAGTCGACCCAGCGCGTGCTCGACGAGGCCACCGAGGGCTTCCGCATGCAGCTCGTGGCGGAGAACGAGGACGGCGAAGAGACGCTGACCATCGACTCCATCACCGCCCAGGAGTCGTCGCCGATCATCAAGCTGGTCGACTCGATCGTCTTCAACGCCATCCAGCGCCGCGCCTCGGACATTCACATCGAGACCCGCGACAACGAGGTGGTGGTCAAATACCGCATCGACGGCGTGCTCTACGAGGCCCTCGAGCCGATCGACAAGCGCCATCACACCACGATCATCTCCCGTATCAAGATCATGTCGGAGCTCGACATCGCCGAGAAGCGCGTCCCCCAGGACGGCCGTTTCAAGCTCCGCATCACCGGCCGGACCATCGACTTCCGCGTCTCCATCGTCCCGACGGCCCACGGCGAGGACTCGGTCATCCGTATCCTCGACAAGGAGTCGATGTCGAAGGAGTTCAAGAACCTCCGCCTCGACATCCTTGGCTTCGACGACGGGATGCTGGCGCGCTTCCGCAAGTTCATCAAAGAGCCGTACGGGATGGTGCTGGTCACCGGCCCCACCGGCTCGGGCAAGACCACCACGCTCTACGCGGCGCTCTCGGAGATCCAGTCGTCGGAAGACAAGATCATCACCATCGAGGACCCGGTCGAGTACCAGCTCCGCGGCATCACCCAGATCCCGGTCAACGAGAAGAAGGGCCTGACGTTCGCGCGCGGCCTCCGCTCGATCCTCCGCCACGACCCCGACAAGATCATGGTCGGTGAGATCCGCGACGAGGAGACGGCCCAGATCGCCGTCCAGTCGGCGCTCACGGGCCACCTCGTCTTCACCACCGTCCACGCGAACAACGTCGTCGACGTTCTGGGCCGCTTCCTGAACATGAAGGTCGACCTCTACAACTTCGTCTCGGCGCTGAACTGCGTCCTGGCCCAGCGCCTGGTGCGCAAGATCTGCGACTACTGCAAGCGCGAAACGACGTACAGCGAGTCGCTCCTGGTCGATTCCGGCCTCGATCCGGCCGATTTCCGCGGCAAGACGTTCTATGAAGGAGCGGGCTGCCTGGAGTGCAACGGCACCGGCTTCCACGGCCGCGCGGCAATCTCGGAACTTCTCGACCTCTCGGACCGTATTCGAACCATGATCCTGGATCGCCGTCCCGCCTCGGAGATCAAGAAAGCGGCACACGAAGAGGGGATGACTTTCCTGCGGGAGAGCGCGCTTTTGAAGGTCGTCGCCGGACAGACGACGCTGCGCGAGATCAACAAGGTCACCTTCGTGGAGTAATGGATATGAAGGCAAAAGGCAGAAGGCAGAAGGCAGAAGTGGAGACGGCGAGCACCGCCGGCTTCGCTCTTCCTTTTGCCTTTTGCCTTCTGCCTTCTGCCTTCTAAATTATGTCTAGATCTTTCCCACCCGACGTCGTCGTCATCGACACCGATGCTCTGCTGCATGCACGGTTCGGTCGCGGCAAGAAGAATCCGCGGCTGGTGCAGTCGAAGGCGTATCGCCTTCCGGCGGACACGTTCTCGCCTTCGCTGGTGACGCCGCATCTGGTCAACGAGAGCGGGCTGGCGGAGTCGCTTCGCAGGATGCGCGGCGAGACCGGGAAGTGGGACAAGGTGTCGATCCTGCTGCCCGACTCCTGGTTTCGCATCAACATCGTCGAGCTGCCGACCGTCCCGGAAAAACCGGCCGAGGCGATGGAAGTGGTGCGCTGGAGCCTCAAGCGCACCCTGCCGATCCCGCCGGAGCAGCTTCGCGTCAACTACACCATCCTCTCCCGCGACGCGGGGGGAGCGAAGGTGCTGGTGCTCAGCGCGCTCGAGGCGACGCTGGCGGCGATCGAAAAGGTCTTCACCGCGGCCGGCCTGGACGTGGTCCTGATCGAGCCGCTCGGCCTCAACATCTGGAACGCCATCACCGTACGTGAGACGGAGGCAACGGGCGACCGCCTGTTCCTGTACCTGCGCGACACCGACTTCACGACCGCCGTCTTCCGCGGACCGCAGCCGCTCTTCATCCGCTCGCGCAACCTCAGCGCGGACCGGACGGTCGAGCAGGAGATCCGCCTGTCGGCGAACTACCTGCGCGACACGCTGTCGGTCGACACGTTCGCCCAATGCTACGTAGCCGGAGGGCGTGAGAACGCCGTCCACGAGACCCTTGCCTCAGAGTTCAACACGCAGGTGCGGCCGGTTGCGCTGCGCGACTTCGTCGAAGACGCGCCGGCCGACCTTCAGGGCGACATCGAGCGCTTCGGCGCCGAGCTCACGGCCTGCACGGGAGTATTCACCGGGTGAAGCCGATCCATCTCAACCTTGCCTCCCGTCCCTATCGGGACTACCGCCCGGTGTACGCCGCCGTGGTGGCGCTGTCGGTGCTCACGGCGCTGCTGATGCTCGAGAACATCGACACCTACTACCGCTACACCCACGAGACCCGCAACACCCGCGCGAAGATCGAGAAGATCGAGGCGGAGACGCAGCAGGAGCGGCAGCGCGAGGAGATGTCCCAGCAGCGGATCAAGGGCCTCGACCTGGGCCGCCTTTCGGCGCAGACGAAGTACGTCAACGCGCAGCTCTCCCAGCGAGCCTTCTCCTGGAGCACCCTGCTCGACGAGCTGGAGTCGGTGCTGTCCGACGACGTGCGCATCCTCTCCATCTCCCCCGGCTTCACCGACACGCGCGACGTGACGCTCTCGCTGACGTTCCAGACCAAGTCGGCCGACGGGATGCTCACCACCATCAACCAGATGAACGGCGATCCGCAGTTCAAGGACCCGTTCCCCAGCAACGAGTCGCAGATCGAGGGGGGCTACCAGTTCAGCCTGAACGTGCTGTACACCCCGCCCACGCTGCCGGGCGGCGACGACGGCGTGGTCCGCGCGGCCAACAAATCCGAGGTGGCCCGATGATCTGGCGTGAGAAGCGGACCCTCCTCGCGATCCTCGGCCTGCTGCTGGCGGCGAACGCCGGGTTCTTCCTGACCTACCGCGTGCAGTACCAGAGCCGCCTCGACGCGCTCGACGCCCGCCTGGCGCAGGCGGAAGGGACGCTCGAGGCGACGCGGCAGTCGCGGCTGAAGGCCGAGCAGACGCTGCAGAGCTATAAGAAGGTGGAGAACGACGTCCTGCTGGTGTTCGACGAGCATTGGTCGACCCGAGCCCGGCGCCTTACCGCACTGATCGCCGAGGTCAAGCGGCTGGCCGTGGCCAGCAGCCTCGTGCCGACCTCCTACGGCTTCAGCCGCGGCGATACGCAGGAGATCTCGACCGTGACCAGCGGCAAGCGCCGCAACGAGACCCTCGGCGCGAGCGAGATGCGCATCAGCTTCTCGGTGCGCGGCACGTACGCGCAGACCCGGCGCCTGATCAACCTGCTGGAGCTGTCGCGCCAGTTCGTGATCATCGAGGCCATCAGCCTCTCGGCCGCCGACGCCGAAACCTTGTCGTTGACCCTGCAACTGAAGACACTCTTCCGCGACGAGCAACCCGACGCCGCGGCGAACCGGCTGTGATGAACTGGATGAACTGGAAAACCTGGACTGCCGTGGCAGTCGTCCTGATTGCGGTCTTCGCGATCTACTCGTACGCCGCCAACGACGGCGGCGATGCCGGCGCGGCCACGCCCGCCGCGGCTTCGCCTACCGATTCCGTGAAGCGCTCGACCGGCCGGATGGCGGCGCCCCCGGGCGTCGAGCCGGTGCAGATCGAGCTGCTGGAGGCGGAGAGCGGAAGCTTCCGCAGCGACCGCAACCTCTTCGCCTACAAAGAGCCGCCTCCGCCGCCGCCTCCGCCCCCGGTCGCACCTCCCCCGCCTCCTCCCGACCAGGACAAGGACGGCGTCCCCGACTTCCGCGACAACTGCGTCAGCGTCGCCAATCCGGATCAGAGCGACGTCGACCGCGACGGCATCGGGAGCGCCTGCGAGCAGGACGGGTCGGAAGTCCCGCCGCCGCCGCCGCCCCCGCAGCCGCCGCAATTCAACTATAAGTTCATCGGCATGTTCGGCCGCCCGCAGAGCCCGATCGCGACATTCGCTCGCGATGGGGAGATCGTCAATGCGAAGGTGGGCGACGTGATCGAAGGCAAATTCGTGCTGCGCCGGATCGGCATCGAGTCGGCGGAGATCGGCTTCGTCGGTTTCCCGCCGGACGTGACGCGACGCATCCCGCTCGGGTCCCAGTAACGTTTCGGCTGGCCGCGCGTCACAACGTCAGGCAACCCAGGATTGAGATCAATGAATCGACTGAAAGCAATCACCGCGACTCTGCTGATCACCTTCACGCTCGCGTCGTGCGCGAGCTATACCGCCTACCAGAAGGCACGAAACGCGGAAGAGGCAAAGCAGTGGGACGTAGCCGTCGCGGAGTACGAAAAGGCGCTGGAGATCGACACGGACAACACCCAGTTCCGGGTGTCGCTCGACCGCGCCCGCCGTGAGGCTTCACGGGCTCACTTCGAAAAAGGGAAGTCGTACTTCACCGCGGCGGCCGGCGCCAAGGGCAGCGACTACTTCCGCCTTCTCCAACTCGCCGCCCAGGAGTTCCAGCTCACGGTGAAGCTCGACTCCACCAACCAGTACGCCGCGGTGGAGCTGGTGAAGGCCGTCGAGGCGATGAACACCTACCAGCGCGCCGCGGCCGAGCAGGTGTCGATCGACGACATCAAGAAGCGCGCGCAGGCGAACATGTCCAAGGCCCAGCCGCCGCAGCTCAACCCCGCCTCGAACGAGCCGATCTCGCTCACGTTCTCGCGGGACACGCCGGTCAAGGACATCTACCGGGCCCTCGGCAACGCCTTCGGCATCAACGTCCTGTTCGACCAGGCCGTCAAGGACGACCGCATCACCATCGAGCTCCGCGACGTGACCGCCCAAGCCGCGCTCGAGCGGGTCATGCAGGCCGCCAACCACTTCTATAAGGTCCTCGACGAGAAGACCATCATCGTCATCCCGGACAACCCCCAGGCCCGCCGCGACTACGAAGACCTGGTCATCCGCACGTTCTATCTCTCGAACGGCGACGCCGAGCAGGTCACCAACGTCGTCCGGACCATGATCGAGGCCCGCAACGTCTTCCCGCTGAAGGCGCTCAACGCCATCACCATCCGCGACACGGCCGACAAGGTCCGCATCGCCGAGAAGATCATCGAGGCTAACGACAAGGCCCGCGCCGAGGTGGTCGTGCAGGTGGAGCTGGTGCAGCTCGACCTCAACCGCATCCGCGACTTCGGCCTGGCCATCTCCAGCTTCCCGACCACCGAGGGGGCCAGCGCCTCCGGAACCGCCACCCCGTTCGACAACGGCAAGCAGTTCACCGGCGGCACGATCAACGACATCGCCCGCGTGGTCGGCAGTCTCAACGACCTGCGCCGCAACGTGACCTTCGCCATCCCCACCGCCACCTACTCGCTCCTCAAGACCCAGGGCAACAGCGAGCTGCTGGCCAATCCGGAGCTCCGCATCTCCGAGGGAGAGAAGGCCACGCTGCACATCGGCCAGCGCATCCCCGTCCCGGTGACCACGATCTCGGGCTACAACCCCAGCACGACCACCGGCACCGGCGGGAACCAGAACCTGACCGTCCCGTACACCTCGTTCCAGTACCAGGACGTCGGCATCAAGGTGGCGATGGAACCGCGCGTTCACCACAACCATGAAGTGACGCTCAAGCTCACCGTGGAAGTCTCCAACCAGGGCACGCCGGTGAAGTTCGCCGGGCAGGAGCAGCCGACGTTCGCCACCCGTACGATCGAGTCGACCATCCGGCTCAAGGACGGCGAGACGAACTTCCTGGCCGGCCTGATCCAGTCGAACAAGATCCGCAGCGCCACCAAGACGCCGCTGCTCGGCGACCTGCCGTTCATCGGCCGCCTCTTCACCGACGAGCACAACGACGAGACCCGCACGGACCTCGTCCTGACCATGACCCCGCACATCATCCGCATGCCCAACATCACCGAGGAAGACCTCGCGCCGATGTGGGTCGGCACCGGCAACAACCTGACCTTCCGCGGCGTCTCGCCTCGGATCGAGTCGCAGGCCGGAAACGGCGATCCCTTCGTCGCCCCGAACTCGGAGCGCCAGTTCAACGGCGTGCAGCTCTCCACCGACGGCGAGCCGGGCAACTACGTCGTCCCCGGCGGTGAAGGCTCCGCTCCGGTCCCGGTCACGCCGCCCCAAGGCACCGCCCCGAACGACCCGTTTCGCCGCCCGCCGGCGCAGAACAATCCGCCGGAGACAAACCCGGAGGGGGCGCGGAACATCTCCTCCCAGGGAGCGGCTTCGAAGGTGGAAGAGGCGACGACCGTCGAGACGCTCGTCGATCTCGACGCCGAGCGCGAGGCGTCGCTGCGTCTTTCCCCCCGCATCGGACCGCAGCCGTCGTCGATCTCCCTCGGACCGGGCGAGTCGAAGATCTGGAGCGTGATCGGGATGGATCTCGACAACCTGACGCTCCCGCAGCTCGTGCTGCGCTTCGATCCCCGCGCCATCACCGTCACCGAGGCGACCCTCGGCAGCGCCTTCGCCGTCAACGCGGCGACGCCGCCGGCGGTCACGATCGACAGCAACAACGGCACGATCACCGTCAAGCCGACCGATGGCAAGCCGCTCACGTTCGCCGGAGGCGGCCAGGTGCTCGCCCTCCGCGTGCATGGCGGAGCCACCGGCGAGACGTTCCTGGTCCTGGACAATCCCGACCTCCATACCTTCAGCGGCCAGAGCATCGTCGCCGCGGTGGCCGGCGGGAGGGCGAGGGTTCAGTAATGCGAGCGATGAGAGATGAGCGAGAAGCGATGAACGCCCGCCTTTCCCGCGGTGGCGGAGCCGTTCATCGCTCATCTCTCATCGTTCATCGCTTCATGCGCGGTTTCACGATCGCCGAGCTGATCACCGTCGTCGCGATCATCAGCATCCTCGCCGCGGTGGCGCTGCCGGTGGCCCGCTTCGGCATCCGCCGTCAGAAAGAGGTCGAGCTGCGCGACCGGCTGCGGAAGATCACCGACGCCATCGACCGCTATCACGAGCTGATGACCACCCCGCAGCAGCCGCAGCAGGGAACTGCGCCGGGTCAGCCGCCGATGCTCCGGCCGGCGCAGATGCAGGCCCTCGGCTCGGACGGCTATCCGAAAGATCTGGAAGAGCTGCTCAAGGGAGTGACCATGTCGGACGGCAAGACCGTCCGCCTGATCCGCGAGCGCGACCTGATCGACCCGATGACCGGCCGCAACGAATGGATCACCCTCTCGACGACGGACGATCCCGACACGTCGATGACCGACGGCAACAATGTTTTCGAAGTGCATTCGACCTCGACCGCGCTCGCGCTCGACGGGAAGACGCACTACAACGAGTGGTAACTGGAACCCGGTATGAACACAGCACTTGGAACGACGATGAATGAACGCACCCCTCTGGTCCTGACGCGGCTCGGCCGCTTCCGTCGTTCCAGGCAGCAAAAGGGCTTTACCCTGATCGAGCTGATCGTCGTGGTGACGATCATCGGCATCCTCGCGGCGGCGGCGCTCCTCAACCTCCGCTACGCCCAGCGCAAGGCGCGCGAGGCGGCCCTGAAGGACAGCCTCTTCCAGATGCGGAAGGCCATCGACAACTTCTACGCCGACAAGCAGCGCTACCCGAGCGCGCTCACCGAGCTCGCTCCCAACTATCTCCGCAGCATCCCGAAAGACCCGATCACCGACGCCGTCGACTGGCAGGAGATTATGGACGACCCCCTCAGCCAGACCGGCGAGGACGGCGAGTTCATGTCGGCCGAGACCGATCCCCAGGCGATGTCGGAACCGGGAGTCATCGACGTAAAGAGCTCAGCGGAAGGAACGACGCTGGACAATGTTCCGTATCAAGACCTCTGAGGGCCGAGGGCCGAGGGCTGAGGGCCGAGGGAAACACGCACCGCGTGTGGTCCCGGCTTCTGCCCCGCTGGCCGATGCCCCACCTCCCTCGGCCCTCGGCCCTCGGCCCTCGGCCCTTCACCAGGAGGGCTTCACGCTCGCCGCGCTGCTGGTCCTCCTGACGATCATCAGCATCGTGGTGGCGTACACCGTCCCGCAGCAGTGGTCGCTGATCATGAAGCGCGAGCGCGACCGTCAGACCATCTTCCTGATGAAGCAGTACGCCCGCGGGATCCTGGCCTGGCAGACGAAGCACAGCAACACCGCCCCGACCAGCCTCGAACAGCTCCAGGAGGCGCGCAAGCCGCGCATGCTCCGCGGCAACGGCACCTGGCCCTGCCCGCTCACCGGCAAGGAAGACGACTGGATCCTCGTCCCGCCGACGGCGCTCATGCCGGCCAACGCCCCCCAGCCCGGAGGCAACCTGCAGGTCGGCAACCGCCCCGCTCCACCCCCACCTCCGCCGCAGCCGGGCGGCGCGCCGCAGCCCATGAAGCTGAACAAGCAGGCCTCGCCGAAAGACTACGTCGGCCCCTTCGTCGCCGTCCGCCCCAACGCCAGCGGCCCGAGCTTCATCGCCCTCAACGGCATCGAGAATTACGATGAGTGGGTGTACACGGTGGACGACCTGCGGGCGGAGATCGCCAAGCGGCAGCAGGCGCTGATGTCGCGGTAGCTGTTGGTTGGTTGTACAACCAGTACAATCCGCGTCCGCATGAGCCGCATCGCGCCGAATCTCTTCAAGACCACTCTTCCCTCGGGCCTGACGGTCCTGATCGAGACCCTTCCGTACGTTCGCTCGGTGGCTCTCGGTTATTACCTCCGCAGCGGGTCTGCCGTCGAGTCGGAGGAGCATGGCGGGGCGTCGCATTTTCTCGAGCACCTGGTGTTCAAGGGGACGCAGCGCCGCACCACCGCCGACATCGCCAAGGTGATCGACATCCTCGGCGGCGACGTCGATGCCTTCACCGGCAAGGAGTACACCTCCTTCTACGCACACGTGCTCGACGAGCAGGTCGACCTCGCCCTCGACCTCCTCACCGACATCGTCACCTCCCCCAACTTCACCAACGACGACGTGGAGATGGAGCGGGGGGTCATCCTCGAAGAGATCAAGATGGTCGAGGACACGCCGGACGACCTGGTACACGAGATCTTCGTCACCGCCTTCTGGCCCGACCACCCCCTGGGCCGCCCGATCCTCGGCACCGAGGAAACGATCGTCAAGCTGCAGCGGGAAAAGATCATCGAGCACTACCACGAGACTTTCCAGCCGTCGAACGTCATCTTCGCGGCCTCCGGAAACGTCAAGCCCGAGGACATCCTGCCGTACCTCGAGCAGCACTTCCCACCGGCGACACGCGCGCCATTCCGCCGTGAGTGGAACGCGCCGACGCCGAGCCAACACGTGATCCTCCGGGAGAAGCGAGAGCTCGAGCAGGTCCATCTCTGCCTCGGCTCGCGCGGCTACCCGCAGCAGTGGGACGAGCGCTATGCCGCCGCGCTCTTCAACGCGGTCCTCGGCGGCGGCATGTCGTCGCGGCTCTTCCAGCGCGTCCGCGAGAAAGAGGGGCTGGTCTACTCGATCGCCTCGTACCACAACGGCTACCTGCACGGCGGCTACGAGGCCGTCTACGCCGCCTGCATGCCGAAGAACCTGCGGCGCGTGCTCGACATCACCCTCGCCGAGATGCGCAAGATCAAGCTCGAAGGCGCGACCGCCGACGAGCTGGCATCCGCGAAGCTGCACCTCAAGGGCTCGATCCTCCTCTCACTCGAATCGACCACCAGCCGCATGTCCGGCATCGCCCGCCAGGAGTATTACTTCGGCCGCCAGTACTCCCCCGACGAGATCATCGAGCACATCGACGCCGTGACCCTGGATGACATTCAGGCGGTGGCCAGGACGATCGTGGACCCGGAGTCGCTGTCGCTCACGCTGATCGGGAACCTGAAGAATCCGGGGATTACGGCGGATTTGTTGAGGGACGCGGTGGCATAGGAGTGATGGGACGAATGGGACTATAGGACCTATGGGACCTATGGGACACCCCAGGTCCTATTGGTTCTATCTGTCCCATGTGTCCTATCAGTCCCATTCGTCCCCTCCCTTAAGCACCCCACCGTCGAGCGTGGGGCGTATCTGGCGGCGGCTTCGCGGCAAAACAGCATGAGAACGGAATCGAGAGGGAGTTTCAGATCGGACGCCGGCGCGAGGGATGCTCGATGTCTTTCCAGATCGACTCGAGCTCGGCCGTGAATACGGCAACGGCGTCCGGTGTGGCACCGGCGAGCGCCGACAGAAAGAGGTTGGCGACGGACCGCTCGCGATCCGTCGCACGGACGTCCGTGAGAATGCGCGCCGCGAGCTCGCGCACACCAACGAATCGTGGCTCGGATTCCAGCTCCCGGCGCGTAGGTGTAGCAGCCTTCTCAACGATCTGCTCGCGGGAGATCTCTCCCTGCCGCAGGATCTCGTAGGCCTCGCCGGACCTGCCAGGCGTGCGCACGACGGTCGAGTGTGCCGACTCGAACGGGCGGCCATACTCGACCGTCGCAAGCGCAACCGGCTCGCCCAGGGAGGCGATGCCCTGTTCGACGATCCTTCGCGCCTCTTCGAAGTCTGTCACCACCCGCTTCTCTTCGTCGAGAGTCCGGACGGCCACGGTCGTCAGGGGATAGTCGCATGCCGTGACCAGTTGCCTCTCCACACTGTCGGGGATCCGGCAGCCGATGGTACGGTCCGGCGCCGCGAGCACCTCCACCGCGATCCTCCCTTCCACACCTTCCCGGACGCGGCAGACGACCGTCAAAGGGCCGGGCGTCAGAGCCTCGATCAGCCGATCCGCCGTCGAGGTCACATCTACCCACTCAGCGATTCTCCTGCGCTCGTCGAAGGCGAGCGAGATCGGCTCCTCCTTCCGTCCGAGGATGCGGTTGACCCGCCTCGCCATCTCCGTGTCGGTCGGCCGTGTGGCGAGCGAGTAACAGGTATCGCTCGGAACGAGCGCGAATCCGCGTAGACCGACGAGCACGTTGCGAATCGCCTGGATGCGGTCGTTCCGCAATGCTCCCATGCGGGTGAAGCCATCGGGGCCGATGTGGACGCGGTACCCTTGTCTCGACTCCGGTGACGTGGACCGGGATAGATAGACCTGGACCGGCCGCCCGGCGACCCGCCGCCGCGAGACTTCGCTCAGCACTACGCTGACCTCCAGCTCCTGCACCCACGCCGGCGCCTCGCGCACGAAACTGACCGCCCAGCGCGCGAGGTCGTGCTCCTCCTCGCGACTGACGAGAGCGCGCAACGTCCCGGCGAGGCCTTTGTGGACGGCTGCCTGATCCTGTGGCGTGCCCCGCAGCGCGGAATAGACCAGGTCTTCTTCAAAAGACAACAGCTCGTCGGTTCGCTCAGGGCTCCCGCGATGCTTCTGCAGAAACCTTCGCGTCTCCTCGAGCTCGGCCGGATCGGCCGCGAGCTCTTCGCGCAGCTCGCGGAGCGCATCGTCGCGGAAGACGACGACGTGCGGATTCGCGATCGCCACATACCGGCTGAAGATGCAGTCCGCTTCCAGCCCGGCCTCGATGTGCGGAAAGAAGTAACGGCGCGCCTCGCGGAGCAGCACAGGATCCACGCGCCCGGCCAGCGACAGGCGGCGGCAGAGCGCCCGCACGAGGTGCGGTCCGGACCCCGCGACGCGCTTCGCCGGATGCCAGTACGTGCAGTGCATCGACCGGCGCGCACCGGCCGGCCAGCGGGACGGGCCGTAGGGCACGACGGCGACGACGCGGTACCCGGCGCGCGTCAGCCGTTTCGCCCACCCCATCCACTCCGCCGGCTGCGCGCGATGCATGCTCCACGGCCGGGCAATGCCGGCATCGGTGAGAATCGCCACCACCGCTCCCGGAACCGGCGCGGTTTTCGGCAGGCGATCGATGTCGCCGTCCAGCGGATCGGCCGGCGATCCCACCACGGAGTATTGCTTGTACTGATGGGACGCCGCGATTTGGCGCAATCCCCGCGCGAACTGCGCGGCGTCGGAACGGAACGGCTGCATTCCGTCGCCGTAGTCGGTCACGAGCGCCACTCCGCGGCGCAACCCGCGGCGCATCTTGCGCGGCAGCGTGCGCGGCATGCGTAGACGCGCGAGTTGCCCGGTGAGCTTCTCCAGGTCGACCGTCGCGCTCGGGACCAGCTGGGCGACGGTCGCGTAGACGAACGCACGGAGCTCCCGCGGCGGAATCAACGGGGACGGAGGCGGAGTCGCGAACGCGGCGCGCGGACCGGAGATGTCGAGCGCTGATCCATTCAGGAGTGCGGCCGAAATGGGGATCGGCTCGGCCGCATCGCGGGATTCCCGCGGGAGTGGCAGCGGGAACGTGCTCGCGGAACCGAACAGGCCCGCCCTCTGCTCTTTGGCCGGAGGCACGATCGGCGTCGAGGCCCGCGGCTGCTCCGGCACAGCACGCCGGGCGGCCACCTCCAGGCCGAGCAGCTGCGCGATCCCGATCCACGCTTCGCCTTCCGGCCGAAGCCGGACGACGGCGTCGGAGAGATCGGACAGGCGGATCTCCGTGGCGAAATTCATCCGCTACTGCTCCCGCACGCGCCAGGTCGTACTCTTTACGATCCGTTCGCGGAGCGTCGGATCGTGCGCCCGAAGCTGCTCGAGCGCCCGCAGGGTATCGAGAAACTCGGCGATGCTCGTCGCCGCCCCCGAGCTCTTTGCCACCGCGCGCGCGATCTCACGATAGTCCTCCGCATCGTCGCGCGCTCCGTAGATGATTCTGGCGATGTCGACCAGCTCCTGTTCCGTCGGCGGCGCAATCTCGAGGACGATGCAGCGGCGGACGAACGCCTCCGGCAGCTCGCGCTCCCGGTTCGAGGTAATGACCACGACCGGCTCGCGGCTCGATGCGCTGTCGTACTGCGGGAATCCGACCACGAGACCAAGCTCGGGAATCGTGAACTGGCGCGAGCCGAGGGGCACCAGCAGATCGTTCGCGAAATCGGGCTCCGCCTTGTCGATCTCGTCGAGCAGCAGCACCGCGGGTGCGGTGCCCGAACGGTCGGGATCGAACAATGCCGGGTCCATCGCCTCCCTGACGCCGGAGGGCGCGTCTGCGGTTGCCCGCGTGCGCGCGCTCCGAGGGTCGAGCATCCACCACAGCGGGCCCGGCTCGGATGTAGGGCGAATGGCGCTGCCATTCGGACCCGCGGTCGCCGAGCTGTGCGTCCCCAAGCCGCCGCACCGCGTCGAAACGGTAGAAGAGGTCCTGCGCCTCACTCCGGGACGAGACCACGAATTCGTAGTACCGGCGGCCCATGACGCGGGCGAGATTGAACGCGAGCGACGACTTGCCGGAACCGCTCGGCCCGAGGAGCAGCAACGGCCGGCCGGTCGCCACGGCGACGTTCACGGCCAGCTTCATCTCTTCGGTGTAGCGGTAGAGCTTCCCGTCGCGGCGGTCGCCGGTGACCTGCCGGTCGCCGGGCTCGCGAAAGTCTTCGACGTCGTGGAGCTTCACCAATGGATGGTAGGAGGGGTGTTCCTGATTCATAAGTCTTCCAATCTTCTCTGCAGCTCGTCGTACGCGGCCGCCGCTGCGGCCTCTATGTCCGGATCGAGCCTCGGCTCGAGCATCTTGACGTCCGCGGCGGGGGATTCGGTGCACAGGACCACCCGGAGCAGCGGATACTTGCCCTGAATTGCTGCGATGACCTGCGGGTCGCTCGCATCTGCGTCGGACAGTGTCACAAATAGAGGCGAGTGCGAAGCCAGGCCGCTCGTCAGCCGGCGGTTGATCCAGCCGTCGATCTCCGCCGGTGACGCGGTTCCACGCGGGAAATCGCGGTCGAACCTGGACCGGTACTTGTCCACGAAAGCCTGCCGCAGACCCTCCAGGACATTTGCGACACCATCCGTTCCGTCCACCGCGAACACGCGCCGGGCCGGAGGAGGAGGCAAGCCGTGATCGACGTAAGCGGCGGGGGTAAAGTCCCACCGCCTGGCATTGATGGCAAAAATCGCAGGGGCAAGGTCCGGTGTGGCAAATCGCGCGATCGAGCCGGAGGCGCGAGGATCGATCCAGTACGTCCTCAGCAGCTCGAGCAGCTGTCCGAGTTGCGAACTGCTCCAGAGCAAGCCGAAGAAAATCTCCAATGCCCGCGGACCAGCCTCGTAGACGTGCTTCGCCAGGATGCACCGCTTCACACGCTTCGAGCCGAATCGCGGCAGGGAGCATCCGAGCTGCCGCGCGATGTCCCGCACTTCCACCTCGTCGTCGGGAAGCAGGTGCGACACTGCCGCGACCATCCAGTGTTCCCGGGCACACGGATCGTCGACCGCTCGAAGACCAGCGACGATCTGGTCGAACGTTCGCCGGACGGCGTCGGGATTGCGGACGTCGAGGGTCGTGCCATCGCCGGTCAACTGGAGGTCGGTCAGGGCGACGGTCCTCAAGAGCCGTTCACTCTCCAGATCGCTCCGTGTGACGCCGCCGAACGGCACCACGATCAGACGGAAGTTCTCGGGCTCCGTACCGGCGCGAAACCCGAGGATCGTAGCCTCAGTCTCTACCCACTCCGAATCGCGCAGTGCCTGCCGGTTTGCCAGGAGAACGGCCGCATCGCACTCACGGAGCTCGCGCTTGACTCGCTCCCGCCAGGGCTCTCCGGCCGGAACCTCGCGGTCGAGATAGACGTCGAAGTCCGCCTCCTGCTGCAGCCGCGCATACAGATCGCGGCGGAATTGCGCCTGCGCCTCCACCTCCGCCGCCTGCTGCGGATCGAGCCCTGCCCTCGGAGTGGTGCTATGACTGATGAAGATGCGGACCGGCATCTATCAGCAGGAGTGACGGAGACGTTCCATTCCCTACCCGTCGGCGACGAGAGGAGCGCCGGCATCCACCGCCGGCGCTCCCTTTCCCCTACTGCGAGGTCGTCTGGGAAGCTCTCGTATCCACGAACTCCACCTGCACGCCCGGCTTCAGCCGGTGCGCGACTTCCTGGGCGTCCCAATTGGTGAGGCGCACGCACCCATGGGAGGAGGCGTAGCCGATCGAGTCGGGGTCGGCGGTGCCGTGGATGCCGAAGTGGGGCTTGGTCAACGCCACCCACACCACGCCCACCGGTGAATTCGGCCCCGGCTTCAGGTTCGCCTCAGGGTCGCTGTCCGGCACTTCGTGGAACAGCTTCGGCTGATAGTGGAAGTGCGGGTCGAAGGTGATTTTCTTCACCTCGACCGTCTCCCGCGGCGACGGGTCGTACTTCGAGCCGAGCGTCGTCGGGCCGTGGAAAACCAGGTTCCCGGCGGCGTCGAAGGCGCTGAACGTGTTGCCACGGATCGATATCTGCACTTTCGCGATGTCGGGGTTGTCCTGCGTGACCGCCTCCCGCACGTTCGGCACCCAGATCTGCTGTCCCGCCTGCAGCTCGCCCATGATCACGTCGGGATTGATGCGTTCCAGGAACTCCTGCGACGTATGGAAGCGCTCGGCCAGCTTCTCGCCGATCGATTCGTAGCAGAGGCAGTCGAGCTTCGCCTTGTCGTACACGTCCTCCGGGATGGTCTCGAACGGCCCTTTGACGTCATCCGCGGTCAGCGTCCGCTGCACGAGCGCCTCGGCACCGGCGTTCTCACTGGCCAGCCGCCGGAACGTCGGCTCGTCGAGCGCGCCCGGCTCCGCGGCGTTGATGCCGCGCGAGCGCTGGAACCACCAGAGCGCGATGGCGGTGTTGCGTCCCCACCGTCCGTCCAGCGCTCCGACCGAAAAGCGGAGCCGGTCGAGGTAGACCTGCGTCTTCACGACCGACGGCCCGGAGACGTCGCCCTTGAGAGGGACGACCACCGCCGCGCTGTTGATCGCATTCGGGTCGATCGTCTCGCCGAACTTCTCCTTCCCGTTCGGCGCGAAGGTCACGTTGACTTCCTGGGCCGCGGCAGCCTGGGCCTGCGCCTGCTTCGCCTCCCGCAGCGACTCCAGCTGCCGCCACTGCTCGTCGAACCGCTCCTTCTCCCGCGCTGCCGGATCGTCTGTCCCGCGGATCGGGACTGCCACGTCGAGAGCGTCCTCGACCTTGTCGGCAGCATTCGTCGCCGCCGTCGCAGTCTGGTCCTTCGCCTCTTCCTTCGAACAACCGAGCGCTACCAGCAGCAGCGCCAGAACTACCAAGGTTTGCTTTCCCATGAGGCCGATAATTAGCGAGGGTCATGCCGAGGTAACATTTGCCCGAGTGATCACGTACCTCAAAGTCCGCAATCTGGCCATCGTCGAGGAGCTCGCGATCGAGCCGGGTGCCGGGCTGAACGTACTCACCGGTGAGACGGGGGCCGGGAAGTCGCTCCTGATCGATTCGCTGGAGTTCGTCCGCGGCGCCCGCGGGTCGTCGGAGATGATCCGGTCGGGAAGCGACCGGATGACCGCCGAGGCGGTGTTCCAGTTGCCGGAGGCCATCCGAGGCGAGCTGGACGAGCTCGGGATCGAGTGTGAGCCGGGCGAGGGGGCGCTGGAGCTGATCGTCCGGCGCGAGATCGCCGCCGGCGGCCGGTCGCGCGTGCTGGTGAATGGCTCGCCGCTCTCTGTCCGGGAGCTCGGCGCGGCGATGGACGCCGTCCTGGAGATCCACGGCCAGCACGAGTCGCATCAGCGGGTGGCCGGCCAGTCGTACCGGGAGCTGGTGGACGAGTATGGCGGCCATGAGGCGCTGGTCTCCGCGACACGGGACGCGCATATCGACTGGAAGCGTGCCGCCGACCAGCTCCAGGAGATGACGGAGGCCCAGCGCGACCGCACCCTGCGGCTCGACCTCCTCAAATACCAGATCGACGAGATCTCGGCCGCGAAGCTCGACCCCGCCGAGGAAGAGTCGCTGCGCGCCGAGAAGGCGATCCTCAGCCATGCGCGGGAGATGATCGAGGCGACGTCGGGCGCGTACCAGCTCGTGGACGAGGACGAGAGCTCCGCGATCGCCCAGATCGGCCGGGCGCTGCACGTCCTTCAGCCACTGACGAAGCACATCGAGGAGGTCCGGCAGCTCTCGTCCGAGATGCAGGACGTGCTCTACCGCCTCCAGGATCTCGGCCGTACGCTCGGGAGCCTCTCGGAGCGCGTCCGTCTCGATCCGGCCCGGCTGGAGCACATCGAGGACCGGCTGGTGACGATCGAGCGGCTGAAGAAAAAGTACGGCGGCGCCATCGAGGCGGTGCTCGACCATCTCGGCCGCGCGCAGGACGAGTTCGAACGGCTGGCCGACTACGAGGCGAGCGTCGAGCGCCTGCAGCAGGCCGAGGCGACGCGCCTGCTCGCCTATCGCAAGGCGGCCGAGAAGCTGTCGGCGGCGCGGAAGAAGGCGGCGCGGGCGTTCGAACAGGCCATCCAGAAAGAACTGAACGACCTGGCGATGGAGCGGACCACGGTGAAGGTCGAGGTGACGACCCGCGACTCCGCGCCGGCGGCCGACGGGCTCGACCGGATCGACATCCTGATCGCCCCGAACCGCGGCGAAGAGCCGAAGCCGATGCAGCGGATCGCGTCCGGCGGCGAGCTGTCGCGCATCCAGCTCGCCATCGCCGCCGCGCTCTTCCGCAACTCCAACCGCACCGCCGCGGCCACCCTGGTCTTCGACGAGATCGACGCCGGCATCGGCGGCCGCGTCGCCGAGATCGTGGGACGCAAGCTCCAGCAGCTCGCCGCCCGCAACCAGGTCATCTGCGTGACCCACCTGCCGCAGATCGCCAGCTTCGGCACCACGCATTTCTACGTCTGGAAAGAAGACGCCGCCGGCCACACCCGCGCGCGCATCCGGCGCCTCGACGACGCCGAGGAGCGGGTGTCGGAGATCGCCCGGATGCTGGGTGGCGAGAAGGTGACGGCATCCGCCGTGGCGCACGCGCGCGAGCTGCTCGGCGCGTCGGCGCGGGCATAGTTTAGAGGCCATGACAGGATTGCTTCGATGATCTAGACTCTCGCCTCGACTCGCTCCGGAGAGCGCTCAACACTTGAAGGCACGTACCAATTCAGCAGCAGAGACACAGGCGCTGGCAGCGGCGATCGCACCGATCCTCCGGCCCGGTGACCTGCTGATTCTCTCCGGGGATCTCGGCGGCGGGAAGACGGCATTCGTGCAAGGGCTGGCCGCGGCGATGGGCATCGAAGAGGCGGTGACCAGCCCCACGTTCGTATTGGCGCAAACGTTCGAAGGAACGCTGCGGTTGCATCACCTGGATGTGTACCGGCTCGACTCGCCGGCGGAGCTGGCCGATCTCGCCGTCGAGGAATTGCTGGCGGACGACGCGGTCACGGCGATCGAATGGGGTGAACGGTTCCTCGATCAACTGCGTGCGGACTATCTTCGGATCTCTTTCGGCCTGGGCGGTCTGGAATTGCCGCCGGACGTGAGGATCATCGAGATCGAGCCGGCCGGCAAGTCGTGGGAAACGCGTGCGCGGGGATTAGAGGACGCGCTGCAGTGGTGGACGCGACGCTAAGATGATCTTGCTCGGATTGGAAACTGCCACCGCTCAAGCCGGAGTCGCACTCATCGGCTCGGGCGGGATTCGCGCGTCCTTCCACTTGCTCAACGAAGGCCGGCACGCCGAATCACTTGCACCGGCAATCGAGTTCGTATGCCGGCAGACGAGAACGGACCTGAAGGACGTCACCGCCGTCGTCGTGGACGTGGGCCCCGGACGGTTCACCGGTCTCAGGGTCGGGGTGGCGACGGCCAAGGCGATCGCTTTCGCCGGCAACATACCGATCGTGCCGGTATCGAGTCTGGAGCTCCTGGCGTTTCCGGTGAGACTCGGCAAACGAAAGATCGTCTCGGTGATCGACGCATTGAGCGATGAGGTTTACTACGGGATCTACGAGCCCGATTCGATCGGTGGCGGCGTTCGCATGGTGGCCGAGCCCGTCGTTGCAACGCCGCAGGATCTGGTCATGCGCATCCGTGCAATGGACGAAGAGGTACTGATCGTCGGGGACGGCGGGCGGCGCTATGCGGAGGCATTCGCGGGATTGAATCACGTCGAGATCGCTCCGGCCGGCCTGCAGTATCCGAGCGCGACGTCTTTGGTGGAAATCGGTGAGATCAGAGCTTCCCGCGGGGAGCTCATGTCCGCGGCGGACGTGCAGATTTTCTATCTGCGCAAACCGTATGCTCACCTGAAGGAATGATCACCCGACCTGCGGCAGACGCCAGCGCGGCTCGGCATTGAAATCCAACGCGTCGCCTCCTCTGGCGCGAAATTGCGGCCACGCCGCTGCGGCGATCATGGCGGCGTTGTCGGTCGCATAAGCGAGCGGCGGAAGGGAGACTTTGATTCCGTGCGTCCGGCTGAGTACTGAGAGCCGTTCGCGTAATACCGGACTGGCAGCGACGCCACCGACGACGGAGACGGAGCGAACGTCGTTCTGCTCGACGGCTGATATGAGTTTCCCGACCAGCACGTCCATGACGGCGGCAGCAAACGATGCCGAGACCTCATTCACGTCGAAATCCGGATGCGACCGCACGTAATTGATGACGGCCGTTTTCAGTCCGGAGAAGGAAAAGTCGAGGCCGTTGCGGAGGAGTGGACGCGGAAAATCGAGGACATCCTTTCCGTCGCGCGCGAGCCGATCGATGACCGGCCCCCCCGGATAGCCCAGTCCCATCACCCTGGCGAGTTTGTCGTACGCCTCCCCCGCTGAATCGTCCCGGGTCGAGCCGAGGATACGGTACTTCCCCGGCGCAGAAGCTCTGGCAATGAGGGTGTGTCCGCCGCTCACGAGCAGGATCAGACTCGGGTATTCCGGCCTGTCGGAACCGAGAGAAGCGGACGCCAGGTGACCCTCGAGGTGATTGACGCCGATGAGCGGCTTCTTCCAGCAGAGCGAGAGTGCCTTGGCCGCGGAGATGCCTACCAGCAGCGAGCCGATGAGGCCCGGTCCACGTGTGACACCGATCGCCTCCAGATCATCGGGCGTGAGTCCGGCGTCGGCCATGGCTTTCGAGATGACGGGGATGATCTCGGAAACATGGACGCGGCTGGCAATCTCGGGAACCACCCCCCCGTAACGAGCGTGCACGTCGATCTGAGTGGCGACAACGTTTGCCAGAACGCGCAGATCCTCGGTAACCACCGCCGCCGCTGTTTCATCGCATGAGGTCTCGATTCCCAGGATGGCTTTCATGGCGTCTGCGCCGCCACAACATCACCCGAGGCGATGAATTCCTCGAGATCGGCCTCGGTGACCGCACCGGTCCGCTCGATGACAGCAGGCGACAACCGGACATTGACGATCGTCGAGGGGGTCGGCGTGAGGACACCGCCGTCGATCACATAGTCCACCGCCCCGCGCAAGGACTCCACAGCTTCGCGCGCGACCATCTTGGCCCCGGTGCCATGGGCGTTCGCGCTCGTCAGGAGGATCGGGCCCGCACTGAGCGCCACATCACGAAGCAGTTGCATGTCCGGAAACCGGATCGCCACCTCGATCCGGCCCGTCAGCCATGACGGCCTCTCCACATCCTGGCGAAATCCCATGACCAGCGTCAGGGGGCCAGGCCAGAATCGTCTCGCCAGATGGCGGGCGGTCGCGTTGTAATCGACACCAAGCTGCGCAAGTTGTTCGAGCGCGCCGATCACCACGGGCAGATTGAAATCGCGGGGACGCGCCTTCAGCTCGAAGACCCGTTGCGCACTGTCGGGATTTCCCGGCTGGATCGCGAGGCCATAGACCGTCTCGGTCGGCACGATCGCCACGGCTCCGCGCCGAAGCCATCCGGCAACCTCAACAGCGGTCACTGTCTCGGCAGCGACTGTGACCGCACTCATCTGTTTTTCCGCCAGCGGATCGATCGGTGTCGTCGCCATATGGCCGATGATAATGCGGTGTTCTTCCGGTCGAGACGGATTACCTGTTTCATCACTTCTCGCACGTGACTTGCAACGAAAAGCCCGACGCGATCGTTGACGCAGGCGTCCGGAACGGCGAACCTTCGGCGATTCTGGACCTTACCGCGACTGAGCCGCGGTTCATCCACCCGGTGAAGATTCGTTTACACAGCGTGTGTGGAAAACGCTGCGGAAAACGTTGTGAAAAACGCAGTCCACCTCGAAAATTCGCGGCTTTGACCGCTTTGCACACAACGATGTGCGACAAAAGCTAACACACTCTCCTCAAACAACTTAGTCACCAAAATGCCTCAGCCTTAAATGTTTAACCTTGTCTCTTGACAAAGCGGCGCGACCTCGCCAACGGTTGGTTGAGGAACAACCTCCGCCCAGCCGCTTCGTTCACACGCCGTTCACATGCGCGTTGCAGGATTTGCCGGACAACGAAAAGGCCGCACGACTTTTTCTCCCGGCGCAAGGCCGCCCGCCTAAACCACGAGGGTGGCCAGACCGAGGAAAAGAAAGAAGCCGCCGGTGTCAGTAAAGGCTGTCACGAAGATCGACGACGCCACCGCCGGATCGAACCCGAACCGCTCCAGGACGAGCGGCACGAGACCGCCCGCGAGACCGGCGATGATGAGGTTGCCGGTCATGGCCACGAGGAGGATTCCGGCCAAGCTCCACTGCCCGGTCCAGAAGCCGACCACGAGCGCCGTGATCGTGCCGTTGGCCAGGCCGTTCAGCAGTCCGACCAGCGTTTCTTTCCAGATCGCGCGCATGCCGCTGCGCCAGTCGATCTCCCCGAGCGCGATGCCACGCACGAAGACGGTCAACGTCTGCGTCCCGGCGTTGCCGCCCATCCCGGCGACGATCGGCATGAACGCGGCGAGGGCGGTCCATTTGGAGATCGTGCCTTCGAACATCCGGACGACCGACGAGGCGAGGAACGCCGTCACGAGGTTTACGGCCAGCCAGGGGAAGCGGGTGCGGAAGGTCTCCCGCGCGGGCGTGGTGACGCGCTCGCTGGCGGCGACGCCAGCGAGGTGCAACAGGTCTTCCTCAGCCTGTTCCTGGATGACGTCCAGGATGTCGTCGACCGTGACGACGCCGACGAGGCGGTTCTGGGTGTCGACGACCGGCATCGACAGGAGGTCGTACTTCGAGACGAGCTGTGCGACTTCTTCGGGACTGGAGTCGACCTGCGTCCGGACGACGCTCTGGACCATGATGTCCTTCAGCCGCGTCACCGGGTTGGCGAGGATGAGGCTGCGCAGCGAGAGCACGCCGACGAGGTGCTGGTCGGCGTCGACGCAGTAGACGTAGAAAAACGACTCTTTGCGCGGGTACTGGCGGATCGACTCGATGGCCTGGCTGACGGTGAGCTCTTCGTCGAGCGCCAGGAACTCGGTGTTCATCAGCGAGCCGGCGGTCTCTTCTTCCCCTTCGAGCAGCGACTCGAGCTTCGCGCCCTGGGTCGCACCGAGGAGCTCGAGAACGCGGGCGCGGCGGTCTTCTTCGAGGAAGTCGAGAAGGTCGGCGGCATCGTCGGGGGCGGACGAGCTGCAGATCGCGGCAAGGGTGGTGTCGTCGAGCGATTCCAGGATCTCGTAGAGGTCGTTCTCGTCGAGATCGAGCAGCGCCCGCGCCGCTTTCCCGGCTTCGATGAGCAGCGAGAGGATGCGCCTGCGGTCTTCTTCGAGCAGCAGCGGCAGCACCGGCGAGAGGTCGGCCGGCAGGGTCTTCTCAATGATTTTCCGGAGCTGCGGATAGGCCCCATGCCGCAACAGCTTCGTCAGAAGCTGCTGGTACGACCGTGCGTTCGGAGGCGCGGTCTGCGGTGCCGGAGCGCGTGTGACCACTGGGCGGCATCGTAGTCGGTTTGAAAGCGGTGTTGCTAGTTACTAGTTGCTGGTTGCTGGTGAGCTGAGGTGATTCGGCAATCCCTTACGGCGAGACGCCGTCCGCCGGCGGGACGCCGCCGGGCCAGCCGACGCGACGTCGGCGCTCCACGCGCGGACGCCAGTTGGCGTTGAAGCGCCGGGGTCTCGCCGCCAACACGAAACCCACATCTCGTTGCCATCCGGAGATGCCCGGGTCACGATGATCGCGGTCACGCGCCGGAGCGCCGACGTCGCGTCGGCTGGCCCGGCGGCGTCTCGCCGGCGGACGGCGTCCCGCCGTAAGGGTTTGCCGCCCAACAACCAGCAACCAGCAACGGCGCACCCGCGCTAGAATCGCCCGTAAATGACCACGACCACTGCCCCCGAGACCCAGCCCGCGCCGCAGCAGCAGGCCGCCCTGCAACGCCAGTTTGTGAACTTCATGTTCTTCCGCGTCGATCGCGCGTTCCGGCTCCTCGACGACGAGACGAAAGCAGCGGCGAAGCGGGAGTTTGCAGAGATCGTCGGGCGCTATGTCGGGCCGATGTTCGTCCTCCCCTACTCGACGGTCGGCATCAAGGCCGGCATCGACTTCATGCTCTGGCGCATCGGCTTCGATCTCGATCCGTTCCAGCGCATGGTCGCCGACATCAACAAGTCGATCCTCGGCCGCTATCTCGACGTCCCGGCGTCGTACCTGGCCATGACCAAGCACTCCCAGTACGTCGACGAGCACGTGCACGAAGGGCAGGAAGGGCGCCGCCTGCGCATCGTCCCCGGCAAGCGCCCCTTCCTCTTCGTCTACCCGTTCGTCAAGACCCGCGACTGGTACCTGCTCCCAATGACCGAGCGCCAGCGGATCATGAACGAGCACATCGCCATCGGTCACAAATACCCGCGGGTGAAGATCAACACCACCTACTCCTTCGGTCTCGACGACCAGGACTTCGTGGTGGCCTTCGAGTCCGACACCGCCGACGAGTTCCTCGATCTCGTGCAGGAGCTGCGCGAGACCGAGTCGTCGAAGTTCACCGTGCGCGACACGCCGATGTACACCTGCCGGAGGAGCACGATCGAGGAGATCCTGGAGTCCATCGGCTAATAAGGCTTGTACCCGCCGTGCAGCGCGATGTTCCGGTAGTGGCTCGAATAGGCGCGGAGCTCGGTGATCAGGGCCGCGGAGACGCCGAGGCTGACCACCAGCGCGAAGACGGCGATACCAAACGAGGCGCGGGACGGTTGGGCGCGCCGCGACCGGAACGCCACCGCCAGCAGCACCACGGCCACGGCGAAGCAGACCGCACTTCCCGCGGAGGCGGTGAACAGGCGGGCGGTAACAGCGGAGACTACCCCTTCCGGCCCGACCCCGACCTGCTGGCCCGGGGTGATGGCGTTGATCACGAAAGCCATCGCCTTGCGAAACAGCACGACCGCGGTGACGCCGCCGGCGAGCGCGAGGCCGGGCAGCCACAACAGGCGGTAGGAGCTTCCCGGCTGCGCGTCGCGAGCGAATGCCTTTTTTGCCTCCGGAAGCAGGAACAAGAGCGCGAGCAAAGTCAGGATTGCCGTCGCCCATGCCGCCTCCAGCGGGAGCAGGGCAGCCTCCCAGATACCGCGCGAGACGGTGTAGATCCCGCCGCCGAGCTGCGTGACTTCGGCGAGGGTGCGGCCGAAGCTCCGGACGGCGAAGAAGGACGCCAGCGCGATCCCTCCGTATGCCGCGACCAGGACGAAGATCGACGCCGATGCAGTGCTCTGCCGGCGGCGCGCGACGATCAGATAGCCGAGTAAAAGAGCGGTGGTGACGATCAGGACGATGAAGCTGGGCTCGAACATTCGCATGGGCATTCCTCCATCGAGTCCGGCGCTGAGCGCCGGACGGTTGTCTGTTTCCGGGGCGAAACGGCGTACTGTTATTCGCTGGGGATCTGGGGCTTGCCGGCGAGGGACGTGAGCCCGCTCATTCCGCCGAGGCCCATCGTCTCGACGGCGCTGGAGGGGACGATGACCATCGAGCCCTTCTCCTTCATCGCCTCGTAGAGCATGTTCATGGCGCGGAGGTGGAGAGCCACGGGATGCCTTTCGTACTCGGCGGCGGCGGCGACGAAGCGGGAGGCGATCTCGCTCTCGGCGGTGCCGAGGATGATGCGGGCCTGGCGCTCGCGCTCGGCCTGGGCCTGGCGGCTCATGGCGTCTTCGAGCGCCTGCGGGATCTTGACGTCGCGGACCTCGACCGAGTGGATCGTGATGCCCCATTCGTTGGTCTTCTCGTCGAGGATCCGGCGCAGCGACTCACCGAGGCGCTCCCGCTCAGTAAGCATGACCGCAAGGTCGGAGCGGCCGATCGCCTCGCGCAGTGCGGTCTGCGCGGAGAGGACGACGGCCATGAAGTAGTCCGAGACCTCGAGCACCGACTTCTGCGCGTCCCACACGGTCCAGAAGACGATGGCGTCGACGTCCACCGGAACGGTGTCGCGGGTGAGCGCCGACTCGGCGGTGACGTCGGTGACGCGCATGCGCTGGTCGATGAGATGCGAGAGCTCGTCGACGATCGGGATGACGAAGAAGAGGCCCGGGCCGCGCAGCGCCCGGAACTTCCCGAAGCGGAGCACGACCGCCCGCTCCCACTGGTTCGCGATCTTGATTCCGAACAGGGCGATGGTGGCCAGCGCCCAGAGCGTCAGTGCGATCGCAGGGTAGTGCCGGTCCATGAACGGCGAGCCGGCAATGAACGGTACTCCGGCGATGAAGATGAGCAGGGACGCCGTCACGCTGACGGGATTCACGTAACGGCGCGCGCCCCCCGCGGCCACGCCTTCGGCCTGCTGGGATTCGCTCTTCACTGCTGCTGCGATTGCTGCGGGGATGATCATGATTCCCTCCTGCGGGCCTTCTCGGCCCGCTCTACGAGTGCCTCCAGGAGATCGTCGATCGGAATCCCGAGCGCTTCTCCGTTGGCGATGGTCCGGTCCAGCAGGTCCTGCAGGGCCTTCTTCCGTTCGCGCGTCCTGGCATTGGCGCGCGCGGCGATGAAGGTCCCGGTTCCCTGCTGGGTCTGAACGATTCCCCGGATCTCCATCTCGCGGTAGGCCTTGGCCACCGTGTTGAGATTGACCGAGAGGTCAACCGCGAGCTGACGAACCGTCGGTAACTGTGTGCCCGCCTTCAGGCGGCCGTCCGCCACTGCCAGCAGCACCTGATCGATGATCTGGCGGTAGAACGGCACGCCTGACGCGGAGTCGAGGCGGAAGAGCTGTTGTGCCGTTGTCATAGTTGACTAGTACAATAGGTTCGTAGGACAGGATTGTCAAGGGGGATTCGTTGTCGGTTGTCGGTTGTCGGTTGTCCGAACCGGTGCGGCCTGACGGAGACTTACGCGTCCGTCACTTCGAGACACGGACCGATTCGCGAGGACCGCGGTCATGCGCCGGAGCGCCGACGTCGCGTCGGCTGGTCCGGCGGCGTCCCGCCGGCGGACGGCGTCTCGCCGTAAGGGGAGTAGGTCAGCGGCCGCCTATTTCCGGGAGCTGTACTCAGCTCTCTCTGCGCACGGCCGCCAGCCGGGAGCCGGAGACCCCCAGCGCCAGGCCGGTGAGGATCAGCGCTCCGCCCAGAAGGGCAAAGGTAAAGCGGATCCCTCTTTCCTCCGCCACCGCCCCGGCCATGAGGTTGCCGAAGGGGATGAAGGCGAAGAAGGAGAAGGTGTACATGCTCATCACCCGGCCGCGCATGCCGTCGGGGATGCGCTGCTGGATCATGGTGTTGCAGAGGGCCAGGCTGGCCACCATGCCGGCGCCACAGACGACCAGCAGCGCCATCACCACCGGCGCGCCGCCGCCGCCGAGCCCGACCAGCGACAGGCTGACGCCGTAGGTAAGTGTCGCCGCGACGATGATCCCGAGCATGTGCGCGCGGCGCGGGGTGGCCATCGACAGCGCCAGCGCCGCCAGCAGCGCTCCCGCTCCATTCGCGCCGATGAGGTAACCGTTGCCGGCGGCGTCGTTGGCGAAGAGTTGCCGCGCCAGCACCGGCATCAGGTTCAGGTACGGGTAGCCGAACAGGCTCCCCGCGGCGGCAGCGCTGAGGAGGAGCAGCACCAGCCGGTCGCCGCGGACGTACGCGAATCCTTCGCGAAGCTTCGTCAGGATGGCCGACGGCCCCTCGTGCGGATGCTGGCGCTTTTTGATCCTACGGAGGATGAAGAGAAGCGGCAGGAAGGAGAGGGCGTTGAGGAAGAAGCACCAGAAGCTTCCCCACGCCGACAGGGCGACGCTCGCCAGCAGCGGGCCCAGGACGCGCGAAAGGTTGAACTGCAGGGAGTTCATCGCCACCGCGTTCGAAAGGCGCGAACGGTCGTCGAGCAGGTCGACCACCATCGCTTGGTAGGCGGGGGCGGAGAACGACTGCGCCACGCCGACCGTCAGGGCCGCGGCGATGATCTGCCAGACGGTGATATGGCCGGTGCGGATCGAGATCGCCAGCAGCAGCGCGCAGGCGGCCTGCGCCCATTGCGAGGCAGCGATGACGCGGCGGCGGTCGAGCTGGTCGGCGATCACGCCGCCGGGCAGCATCAGGAAGATCGACGGCGCGGTGGTGGCGAAGCCGACGAAGCCGAGCAGGAACGCCGAGTCGGTGAGCCGGTAGACCAGCCACCCCTGGGCGACCGCCTGCATCCAGCTCCCGATGTTCGAGATGAACTGTGCGGTCCAGAAGCGGCGGTAATCGCGTTCGGCAAAGGCTTCGAACATTCAGAAAAGGGCCGAGGGCTGAGGGCCAAGGACTGAGGGAGCTTCTATTCTCCCTCGCCCTTTGGCCCTTTGCCCTCGGCCCTGTAAATCCTACTTCTCGTCCTCGCCCTTCTCCGTCTCGATCACCGGGCGCTCGACCACGTGCAGGCCACCTCCGTAAGTACCGCCGCCGCTGGTGCCAAAGACGCCTCCTTCTCCCTCGGGGACGCCGTAGCGGCCGGGGCCGCTGTGGGCGGCCTCGTCGTAGCCGGCGTTGGTGGGATCGTCGTTCTCCCGCGGAGGTGTGGCGCCTTCCGCGGTGTAATCAATCTCATCGTCGTTGCGAGTTGCCATAATGCAGCTCTTCAGTGCAAACGCCGCTCCCGGTCGACCGCTATCTCGAGGACCTCGTCGCCCACGTCCGCGCCGAAAAACGCGCCGTGGTGATCGCCCCGCCGGGTGCGGGAAAGACGACCCGCATCCCGCCGGCGTTGGCGGCGCACGGCCGGACGATCCTCCTCCAGCCGCGCCGCGTTGCGGCCCGCACGCTGGCGCGCCGCATCGCTGCCGAGCGGGGGTGGACGCTCGGGGAGGAGATCGGCTGGCAGATCCGCTTCGAGCGCCGTTTCACCGAGCGCACGCGGCTGCTCGTCGCCACCGAGGGAATCCTCACCGCGCGGTTGCAGGCAGACCCGCTGCTGAGCGACTTCGACTTCGTCGTCCTCGACGAATTCCACGAGCGCAGCATCCACGCCGACCTCGCGCTGGCGCTGGTCAGGCAGGCCGCTGACACGCGCGACGACCTGGCGGTGGTGGTGATGTCGGCCACCATGGACGCCGCGCCGGTCTCCCGTTTCCTCGGCGGCGCCCGGGTGATCGACATCGCCGCGCGCACGCATCCGGTCGACATGCGCTACCTGCCCAATGCATCGGTGGCGCAGGCCACACGCGAGATCGCGCGCGACGCGAAGGGCCACGTGCTGGTCTTCCTTCCCGGCGCGCGCGAGATCGAGCGGACGCGGAACGAGCTGAATCTGGCGAACGTCTTTCCGCTCCACGGCTCGCTCGACGTCGACGCGCAGGAAAGAGCCCTCGCCTCTTCACGCGAACGGAAGATCATCCTTTCCACCAACGTCGCCGAAACCTCGCTCACCGTCGAAGGGGTGACGGACGTGATCGACTCCGGCATCCACAAGGTGCTGCGCTTCGACGCCGAGACGGCGGTCGATCACCTCGTCATCGAACAGATCTCCCTCGACTCCGCCGACCAGCGCGCCGGACGCGCCGGACGAACGGGTCCGGGACGGGCCACGCGGCTGTGGGACGAGCGGACCATCCTCCGCCCGCATCGCGAGCCGGAAGTGCGGCGGGTCGACCTCGCCTCTCCGGTGCTCGACATCATCGCCTGGGGCGGCGACCCGCGGACGTTCGAGTGGTACGAGCGGCCGCCGGAGCATCGCATCGAGGCGGCGCTCGCGCTGCTGGAGCGGCTGGGGGCGATCGAAGGTCGCCGGATGACGAAGATCGGCGAGCAGCTTCGCCGGATGCCGTTGCATCCCCGCCTCGCCCGCGTTCTCCTCGACGGCGGCGAGAACGCGTTGCGCGTCGTGGCGCTCCTCTCCGAGGACATCCGCAACATTGGCAGCGGCGACGCGCTGACCCTCGCCGACTCGCCGCGACTCGACTTTGCGGCGCGCGAGCTGTCCCGCTTCGCCAAAGGGAAAGGGGACGTCCGGCGCGCGCTGCTGGCAGGCTTTCCCGACCGCGTGGCCATGCGCCGCGAGCCGAATTCGCTCCGGCTGCTGCTGTCGAGCGGCACCGGCGCGGTGCTGGCGAAAGAGAGCGGGATGCACAGCGGCGAGTTCGTCGTGGCTCTGGACGTGAGCGGAGGACAGGAGGCGCTGGTCCGCATCGCCAGCGTCGTCGAGCGCGAGTGGCTGAAGCCGACGCACGAAGACGTCATCCACACCGTCCGCGACGACGGCACCGTGCGGGCGACGAAGCGGGTCTGGTACGACAGCCTGCTCCTCAAGGAATTCAACGTCGCGCCCGATCCGCTCGAAGCGCATCGGCTCTCCGAGGAGTGGGCGAGAAAGAACGTCAGCCCCGAGCTCCAGCGCAGGCTTGCCTTCGCCGGCGGCGACGAACGGCGGCTCGCCCAGCTCGCCCCCGAGCGCATCGACCTCCCCAGCGGCCGCACCGCGAAGCTGGAGTATCAGGACGACGGCTCGGTGGTGGCCTCGGTGAAACTGCAGGAGTTGTTCGGACTGGCCGACACGCCGCGCATCGGGCCAGGGCAGACACCGGTGACGTTCGCGCTGCTCTCGCCCGCCGGGCGGCCGGTTCAGGTCACCCGCGACCTGCGAAGTTTCTGGAACGGGGCTTACCAGGAGGTGCGCAAGGAGATGCGGGCACGGTACCCCAGGCACCCGTGGCCGGAGGATCCATGGACGGCGACGCCCACGCATCGCACGAAGAGGAAGCCTTGAGAATCGTTGTCAGTTGTCAGTTGTCAGTTGTCTGCCATTCCTCGGCTGACGGGTCGCTCAGGCCAGACCGGTTCGGACAACCGACAACTGACAACCGACAACAGTCTCGCCACAAGCGCGACGCAACGCCGAACTACAATTCGTGAAGAAAGGAGACAACCTTTGTCTCGAATCCTTGCCGCCGCTGCGCTCGTGGCCATGCTCACGGTGCCGGCTTTTGCACAATCACAGGAATCCATGCAGAAACTCGAAACGGAGCTCGTCGCAAAGTACGGCGAGGCGCAGCGGGCCCGCATCCAGCGCGGGGTCAAACAGGTCGCGCAGTTCTGGCGCGCCGAGGACGGCGACCAGGCGGCGTTCGAAGACCTCGTCCGCACCCACTTCGCCGGAGACCAGGTTACCCTCGACGCCCTCTTCAGCCGGCTGCAGTCCATCCTCGAGTCAATCGGCGGGCACATGACCGAGATCGCCCGCGACCTGCAGTGGCAGTCGGACCTCGACATCGGCACGGTCTACCCGTTCGACGAGATCCTGGCCGGCTACGCCCCCGGCGCGCACATCACCGACGACTTCTTCAAGAACAAGATCGCCTTCATCACCCTGCTCAACTTCCCGATGACCACGCTCGAGCAGCGGCTGACCGACGGCGAGAAGTGGTCGCGCCGTGAATGGGCCGAGGCGGCCCTCGGCATGACGTTCTCCAAGCGCATCCCCTCCGAGGTCAACCTCGAAGTAGGGAAAGCCTCGGCGGAAGCGTCGCAATACGTCGCCACCTACAACGTCTGGATGCACCACCTGCTCGACGAAAAAGGGACCCGCCTCTTCCCCGCGAAGATGCGCCTCCTCGAGCACTGGAACCTCCGCGACGAGATCAAGGCCAACTACTCGATCGACCCGAAGACCGGCCTGCCGAAGCAGCGGATGATCCAGAAGGTCATGGAGCGGATCGTCGACCAGAGCATCCCCGAGGCCGTCGTCGACAACCCGAACGTCGACTGGAACCCCTACACCAACGAAGTGAAGCCGGCCGTCGTCGACGACGCGGACGAAGGCGAGGGACGTCCCGCTCCCGCGAAGCTGACGAACGCGCGCGAACCGGACACCCGCTACGCGAAGATCCAGACCACCTACCGGGCGATGAAGCTCGTCGACCCCTACTCCCCCACCGCGCCGACGCACATCCGCCGCTCTTTCGAAGAAGGACGGCAGATGCTCGAGTCGCGCGTGCGCAACATGCTCGAAGAGGTCGTCTCCTCGCCGCAGGTGCCGCGCGTGGCGAAGCTGATCGAGAAGCGCCTCGGCCGCAAGCTCGAGCCGTTCGACATCTGGTACAACGGCTTCAAGGCCCGCGGCGCGTACACCGAAGCGCAGCTCGACGAGATCACCCGCAAGCGCTACCCCAACGCCGCCGCCTACAAGGCCGACATGGCCAACCTGCTGGTGAAGCTCGGCTTCACCAAGGAACGGGCCGAGTACCTGGCGCGCAACATCGAGGTCGACGCGGCCCGTGGCTCCGGCCACGCCCTCGGCTCCGGCCGACGCGGCGACAACCCCCGCCTGCGCACCCGCGTCGGCAAGGAGGGGATGGACTACAAGGGCTTCAACATCGCGGTCCACGAGATGGGGCACAACGTCGAACAGGTCTTCTCGCTGAAGGACATCGACCACTACGTGCTGCAGGGCGTCCCGAACACCGCCTTCACCGAGGCGCTGGCGTTCGTCTTCCAGCACAAAGACCTCGAGCTCCTCGGCCTCTCCAGCCCGACCGCCGAGTCGCGCGCCCTGCAGACCCTCGACTCCTTCTGGGGCACCTACGAGATCGCCGGCGTCGCCCTGGTCGACATGGCGATGTGGCACTGGATGTACGACCATCCCGACGCCACGCCGGAGCAGTTGAAGAACGCCGTGGTGCAGATCTCCAAGGACGTCTGGAACAAGTACTACGCGCCGGTCTTCGGCAAGAAGGACGTGGTGCTCCTCGGCGTCTACGCGCACATGGTCAACAACTTCCTCTACCTCCCGAACTACCCGATCGGCCACCTGATCGCGTTCCAGATCGAGGAGCACATCGAAGCCAAGGGGAACCTCGGCGCCGAATTCGAGCGGATGTCGCGCTACGGCAGCCTCCCGCCGGACATGTGGATGAAGCACGCCACCGGAGCCCCCGTCGGCGCAGGAGCACTGCTCCAGGCGACGGAGCGGGCCTTGAACGTCGTGAAATGAGCCAAATCCGGGGTGCGGTGGCTGCGGCCACCGCACTCCGAAGGACTTCCACCCTCTCCTTCACGCGATTTTGACGGACGGGCGTCGATTCGCCGCGCTACAATCTGCCGATCCATTCCCGCCGTAGTACGAGTCAGGAGAGAACCGTGCGTCGAATTTTGCTCGTGGTCGCCCTCTGTGTATTTACGCTTCCCGCCTTCGGCCAGGCAGGCCTGATCTTCTCTGAATACGTCGAAGGGTCCAGCTTCAACAAAGCGCTCGAGATCTTCAACGGCACCGGCAGTCCGGTGAACATCTCGAACTACCGCATCCGGATGTTCTTCAACGGCAGCGCGAGCGCCGGACTCACGTTCGTGATGGCCGGCACCATCGCACCCGGCGCAACCTATGTGGTCACGCAGACCGCGGCGACGGATCCGACGATCCTCGGCGCGGCGAACGTCTTCCATTCCTCGTCGAGCTGGTTCAACGGCGACGACGCGATCACGCTCGAGCGCGTCAGCGACAACGCCCTCGTCGACTCGATCGGCCAGATCGGCTTCGATCCCGGCACCGAGTGGGGCTCCGGCCTTGTCTCCACCGCCGACAACACCATCCGCCGCAAGGTGGCGATCACGAGCGGCGACACCAACCCGTTCGACGTCTTCAATCCGGCGATCGAGTGGGACGGCTTCGCCAACAACACCTTCAGCGGTCTCGGCTCGCACGGCGGCATCGTCGTGCCGCCTGTCGTCGTCCGTGAGATCTACGAGATCCAGGGCAACGGCGCCGTCTCGCCGTACGCCGGCCAGACCGTCGAGACCCGCGACAACATCGTCACCGCGGTCGGCAACCAGGGCTTCTTCATCCAGACGCCCGACTTCCGCGCCGACGGGTCCGCGGCGGGCACCTCGAACGGCATCTACGTCTTCACCGGCGGCGTCCCGACGGTGGCCGTCGGCAACCAGGTCGACGTGAAGGGAACGGTCACTGAGTTCTTCGACTTCACCGAGTACACCAACTCCGGCCTGGTGATCACGGTCGACGCCAGCAGCATGCCGCTCCCGGCCCACTTCACCCTCACCCCGGGCTACTCGAACTTCGAGCCACTGGAAGGGATGCTGGTCCGCGTCACCAATGGCACCGCCACCGGCGGCACCGACCAGTTCAACGAGACCACCGTGGTCGCCGCCTCGTCGCGTCCCTTCCGGACGCCGGGAGTGACCGGCGGGAACTACCCGGAGATCTTCGACGTCGACCCGACCGGCCTCGGCAACCCGGCGCCGTCGATCATCGGCGGCGCGTCGATCCAGCTCGCCGAAGGGCCGCTGGCGTTCGACTTCGGCGACTACAGCATCTGGGCGACCACGCTCCAGTACACCAACCCGCCGTATCCGCGCCCCGCACGCGCGCGCAACGCCGGCGAGCTGACCGTGGCCGGGCAGAACATGCTCCGCCTCTTCGACGACGTCGACGACCCGCTGATCGGCGATCCGGTCACGGCGCCGGCCGCCTACGCGGCGCGGCTCGCCCAGATCTCCGCCCACATCCGCAACAACCTCGGCTCGCCCGACGTGCTCGCGGTCTCCGAGGTCGAGAACCTCTCCACCCTGCAGGACCTCGCCGACCAGGTGAACTTCGACGACGCCACCCTTGGCTATGTGGCTTATCTCGAAGAAGGGAACGACATCGGCGGCATCGACGTCGGCTTCCTCGTCCGCGACACCGTCAGCGTTGCCTCCATCACGCAGCTCGGCGCGGCCGACACCTGGATCGACCCGCTGACCAGCTCCCCGGCGCTGCTCAACGACCGTCCGCCGCTGCTGCTGCAGGGCTCGTACAACGGCAACGGCGCGGCCTTCCCGATCGCCGTCATCGCCGTCCACCAGCGCTCGCTGATCGACGTCGAGACCTCGGCGCGCGTCCAGCTCAAGCGCCAGACGCAGGCCGAGAACCTGGTCGGCCACATCAACGACCTCCAGACCGCCGAGCCGGGCGTACGCGTCGTCATCACCGGCGACTTCAACGCCTTCGAATTCAACGACGGCTATGTCGACGTGATGGGCATCGTCACCGGCACCGCCAACCTGACCAACCAGGTGCTGACTGTCCCGGCGGGCGACCGCTACTCCTACATCCACGAAGGGGTAGTCCAGGTGCTCGACCACTCCCTCACCTCCGCCTCCCTCAACTCGTACGCCCGCGGCGTCAACTTCGCGCACGCCAACGCCGACGCCCCGGTCTCGACGAACCCGGCCAGCGACCATGACGGCGTGGTCCTCTACGTCATGACCGACCACGACGGCGACGGCCTGCCCGACGACAACGACGCCTGTCCGACCGGCGACGCCCGCGCCACCGTCATCATCGGAGACTGCGACAGCGGCGTCCCGAACATCGCCTTCCCCGGCGGCTGCACCCTGGCCGACCAGATCGCCGCCCTCGAAGCCGGCGCCAATAACCACGGCCAGTATGTCAGCGCAGTCGGCAAGCTCCTCAACGATTTGAAGAAGTCCGGCCAGCTCACGGGTGCCCAGAAGGGTGCAATCGAGAGCTGCGTCGCGCAGTCGAACAACTAGGGTTTCGCGTTTCCAACGAAAAGCCCCTCCGGCAGGAGGGGCTTTTTGTTTGTTATCGGTTGTCAGTTGTCAGTTGTCTGGGCCGCGCCGCCTGGGCGAACTGCTCGTCAAGACAAGTGCGGCCATCGGATCGTAGCCGCCCGTAGGCGGCGAAAGATCTGTAGGCCCGCCCTTCAGGGCGGGTTCAGCGCCGCCCACCCAAGGCAAGTCCGCGAAGCGGGCGACAGAACAGGCTACGCGCGAGAACCGCTGTGCTGTCGCCCGCTTCGCGGGCTTGCATTCATGGCTCGGCGTTGAACCCGCCCTGAAGGGCGGGCCTACAGATCTCTTGCTGCCTACGGCAGCAGGATGTCACGCTCGCGGAGCCTGACACGTTCGGCCTAAAGGCCCAGACAACCAGCAACCAGCAACAAAAAGCCCCCGCCGAAGCGAGGGCTCATTCACAAACACAATAAAAGAAACCTACTTCGCCGCAGCCGCCGCCGGAACCTTCTTGTCCACTTCCAGCTCGATGGTCACGCGCACGTCGTCGCCGAGGAGGACGCCGCCCTCGTCGAGGTTGCGGTTCCAGAGGATGCCGTAGTCTTTGCGCTGGAGGGTCGTCTCGATCGTGAAGCCGGCCTTTTCGCCGCGGGCGGTCTTGCCGAAGCCGAGGAACTGCACCGGCAGGACGATGCGCTTGGTCACGCCGTGCAGGGTGAGGTCGCCGGTGACGTCGTAGAGGTTGCCCCCCTTCGCGGCCACGCCGGTGCTTTTGAAGGTGATGGTCGGGAACTTCGCGGCGTCGAAGAAGTCGGGGCTGCGGAGGTGCTCGTCACGGTTCTGGTTGCCCGTGTCGATGCTGGCGGCCTGGATGGTGAACTCCACCGACGACTTCGCCGGATTCTCGCGGTCGACGTTGACCGTGCCGGAGAGGTCGCGGAACTGGCCCATCACGTTGGCCATCATGTGGCGGACTTTGAACGTGGCGGACGAGTGGTTCTTGTCGATGACGAACTGCTCGGTCTCAGCCTGCGCGGCCAGCGGCAGGGCGACGAGGGCGAACAGGGCAAAGCTGCGGATGATCTTCTTCATGATGTCTCCTTGGGCTGACGAGCAGTGTACGGTATGGGGCTGATGGTTGACGCGTCAACCATCGGCGGAAATCGTTACGGAACTGTGAAGTGGTTGTCAGTTGTCGGTTGTCAGTTGTCTGCCATTCCTCGCCTGGACAGCACTCGCGGAGCCCAACCCGAAGCTGAGAACTGGCAGATAACCGACAACCGACAACCGACAACCACTTCACAATACCGAGCTGATCGCTTTCCGCAGCTCCCCCGGCTCGACCGGCTTGGCCACGAACCCCTGGAACCCGCCGTCCAGCGCCCGCTGCCGGTCTTCCGGCATGGCGAAGGCGGTGAGGGCGACCACCGGGACGTTCCGGACCCGCTCGATCTCCGAGGAGCGGATCCAGTGCAGCAGGTCGAAACCGTCCGCTTCCGGCATGCCGAGGTCGCTGAGCACCAAGTCGGCCGGCCACTCCTGCAGCCTTCCGAGCGCCGCCTTCGCCGAGGAGGCGGCGCTGACGTCCACGCCCGACGCCCGGAAGACCGCCACCAGGTAACTCCGTACCTCCGCGTCGTCGTCGACGATCAGGATGCGTTTGCCGCGCAGCACGTCGGCCCGGACGGTCTCGGGGGCCGCCTCGCCAGACATCGCTTCCTGCAGCAGCGGCAGGCGGACGCGGAACAGCGAGCCGCGGTCCTTCCCCTGGCTCTCGGCGGCAATCGTCCCGCCGTGCAGTTCCACCAGGTGCCGGACGATCGCCAGGCCGAGGCCGAGCCCCATGTGCGAGCGCGTCGTCGAGCTGTCGGCCTGGCGGAACCGGTCGAAGATGAACGGCATGAACTCCGGCTCGATCCCATGCCCCGTATCCTCCACCTCGATGACCGCCTGATTGCCTTCCTGGCGCAGCCGGACGCTCACCTTGCCGCCGGCAGGGGTGAACTTCACCGCGTTCGTCAGCAGGTTCCAGACGACCTGCTGGAGGCGCCGGTCGTCGCCGTTCACGCAGAGCTTCTCCGCCAGCTCCTCGCTCAGCTCGATCTCCTTCGCCTGCGCGGGCGCACGGACTGTCTCCACCGCCGCGCTCACGACGCCCGCGAGCTCCACCGTCTTCGGCTCGATCTTCATCTTGCCGGCGGTGATGCGGGAGACGTCGAGGAGGTCGTCGATGAGCTGCGCCTGCACCTGGGCGCCGCGGCGGATGGCGTCGACCGCCATCCCCTCCGATTCGTCGTCGAGATCGGGCTCCTTCAGCATCTCCGACCAGCCGAGGATCGCCGTCATCGGCGTGCGCAGCTCATGGGAGAGCGTGGCCAGGAACTCGTCCTTGGCGACGTTTGCCCGCTGCAGCGCCCCCTCCGATTGCCGCAGCCGCTCCGCCGTCGCCTCGGCGGTCTCCCGCGCGCGCATCTGCACGCGGATGAGCGTGAAGAGCAGCGTGGCGATGACCATCCCGCCGAAGAACGTGGCGAACGCGAAGAACAGCGCCGGGCCGGCGCCTTCCCGCCGCGAGGCCCAGCGGAAGTGCCACAGCCGGCCCGCGATCTGGAGCGTGGTCCGGTCTGTAAAGCGCGGCTCATCGGAGATCCCCGTGCTCCGGTAGAGCATCTCCTGGCCGTCCCACACCTCGAACCCGAGCTCCGGCTGCTTCTGCGACCCGAACGCGCGCGGGAAGAGGTCGTTCGCGCGGAACGGCGCATAGACGAAGCCGATCAGCGCGTCGCGGCGCTGCGCGAGGGTCGGCGGCGTCGTGCCGGTTGCGTAGATCGGCGTGTAGATCAGAAAGCCCGAAGGAGTGCGCCCGTCCATCTCGTGTACCAGCGTCACCGGAGCCGTGGCGGCAGGGCGGCCGTCGTCCCGCGCGCGCTCCATCGCCTCGCGGCGGGTCGGGTTGGTGGACATGTTGAAGCCCATCGCCACCTCGTTGCGCCGGTCCTGCGGCTCCACCAGCACGATCGTATGGACCAGGGGGCCTTCGCTCTCCGGCCAGACCCGGAACTTCGGGTACCCGCCGCTGCGCATCTCCGCTTCGAGTTGCCGCACCTCCTCGCTCGGAATGCGGATCGATACTCCGACCCCCTGGATGCCGGGATAGCGGACGTGGACGTTCAAGCTGCGGATGTAGGCGCGGAGGAGGTCGCGCGGCATCCCCGGATCGGCGACAACCAGCCCACGCGTCGCGGTGAGCACGTTCACGTAGGTTTCGATGCGGGACTGGATCGCGTCGCGGGTCGACTGCACGGCATTGTCGAAGCGCGCCCGGTCAGCGTCGCGGGTCGAGCTCCAGACATACCAGGTCGCCAGGAGCGTCAACGCCACGAAGACGCCGAGGACGAACCAGGGAAGAGCTCCTTCTGGACGCTTTGGTGAGCTCATGCGCGAGGAAGGATATGCAATGAACGCGCAGCATGGACGCCGGCGAGCCTCCCGCTCGCCCATGCCCACTGAAAGTTGTAGCCGCCGATGCGCCCGTCGACGTCGAGGATTTCCCCGCAGAGATAGAGTCCCGCGCACTTGCGGGAGGCCATCGTGGAGAGGTCGATCTCACTCAGCGGAATCCCCCCCGCCGTGACCTCGGCGTAGTCGAACCCGCGGTCGCGCGTCACCGGAATCGGTTGCTCCACGAGGGCGCGGACGATCCGCCGCCGGTCGTCTTTGGTGAGTGAAGCCAGCGGTCCCGACTGCGCCAGCGTCTCCAGCAGCCGCTCCGGAAGCCGTCCCCGCAGCACGCTGGCGATCGTCGCGCGCGGATTCCGCTCCCGCACGAGCTGCGCTTCGAGCGACTCGAACGTCTCGCCGGGCAGAAAGTTGGCCACGAGGCTGGCGCCGTCTTTCCGCGCAGCGATCCAATGCCGCGAGATGTCCAGCGCCAGCGGTCCGCTGAGGCCAAAGTGAGTGAACAGCAGCGATCCGCGATGCCGCACCAGCACCTTCCCGGAGCCGGAGC
This sequence comes from Thermoanaerobaculia bacterium, assembly GCA_035629865.1. Classification (GTDB taxonomy): domain Bacteria; phylum Acidobacteriota; class Thermoanaerobaculia; order Gp7-AA8; family Gp7-AA8; genus QHVT01. Next base: position 67,042 of record DASPHC010000157.1, read on the forward strand.
GAACGGAGAGCTCCGCCTCGACGCTGGTGCCGCTCAGCGTGGTGACCCAGTGCCCGTCTTCGACGAGCAGCGGCACCAGCGCCGGAAAGACCTCGGTGACGGTGTGCCCGAGGGTGCGCGCCAGCAGATAGCCGCCCCCATCGCTGCCGGTCCTGGGGACACTGCGGCCGCCGGTGGCAAGAATGACGGTGCGGGCGGTGAGGGCGGTGCCATCGGCCAAGGTAAGTCCTATAGGACCAATAGGACCTATGGGACCTATACCCGCCACCCTTGCCCCGGTTCTAACCTCCACCCCTTCGCATTCGCGCAGCAGGGCGTCAACAACAGTGCGCGCCTTATCTGTTACCGGAAACAGCTTGCCCGTCTCTTCACGCTTCAGCCCCACTCCCATCGCGGCGAACCACTCCACCGTCTGCTCCACCGTGAACGTCCGCAGCACCTTCCCCACGGCGTTCCGGTTGCCGTTGAAATCGTCGGCGTGCACCACGTCGTGGGTCACGTTGCAGCGGCCGCCGCCGGAGATCAGGATCTTCGCGCCGATCTTCGGCGCGCCGTCGAGCAACACGATCCGCGCGGACGGCGCCGTCCTCCGGGCGAAGATCGCCGCGGTGAGGCCGGCCGCGCCGGCGCCGACGATGGCGAGGTCGTAATCCGTCGTCACGGGCGAACAGTCTCACAGCCCAACCTGTTTCGTAACCGCCATGAGACGTTGGAGCCTCACCCCCTGTGCGACTATCCTCCGCCGCATGCGCCGCACGCTCCTCCTGCTCGTCACCCTGCTCCTGACCGCGCCGGTCTTCGCCCGCGATGCCGCCCAGCTCCAGCTCGCGGTGCGGAAGCTCGGGGTCATCGGCAGCGCCCTCTACGTCGCCGCACACCCCGACGACGAGAACACGGCCATGCTCGCCTGGCTCGCCAACGACCGCCTGTACCGCACCGCCTACCTCTCCGTCACGCGCGGCGACGGCGGGCAGAACCTGATCGGCGAAGAGAAGGGCCCGCTCCTCGGCATCATCCGCACCCACGAGCTCCTGGCCGCCCGGCGCATCGACGGCGCGGAGCAGATGTTCACCCGGGCCATCGACTTCGGCTACTCCAAGTCGCCGCAGGAGACGCTGAAGATCTGGGGCCACGACCACGTCCTCGGCGACGTGGTCTGGGCCATCCGCAAGTTCCAGCCCGACGTGATCATCACCCGCTTCCCCTCCACCGGCGAAGGGGGCCACGGACACCACACCGCCTCGGCCATGCTCGCCGAGGAAGCCTTCGTCGCTGCGGCCGACCCGCTGAAGTATCCCGAACAGCTTCGCTACGTCTCCACCTGGCAGGCGAAGCGGATCTTCTGGAACCGCTTCTCGTTCGGCCGGCCGATCGACCCGAACGATCCCGCGGTCGCGAAGTCGCTGCGCGTCGATCTCGGCACCTACAACCCGATCCTCGGCCGCGCCTACACCGAGATCGCCGCCGAGAGCCGCAGCATGCACAAGAGCCAGGGCTTCGGCTCGGCCGAGCGCCGCGGCTCGCTGCTCAACTACTTCGACCACCGCGGCGGCGCTCCTGCCGAGAAGGACCTCTTCGAAGGCGTCGACCCGGCGTGGTCGCGCTATCCGGGCGGCGAGAAGCTCGGCGCGATCTTCAAGCAGGCCGCCGACACCTTCGACCCGAAGAACCCCCAGGCCGTCCTGCCGCTGCTGATCCAGGCCCACGGTGCGATGGAGCAGCTCCTCGCCGACCCGAACTGGGGCTACCAGAGCCGCCCCTGGATGGAAGCGAAGAAGCAGGATCTGCTCAACGTCATCCGTGACACCGCCGGCATCGCCATCGACGTCGCCGCCGGCGACTCCTCGATCACGCCCGGCGGCGAGCTGCCGGTCAGCGTCACCGTCGTCAACCGCTCCGACTATCCCTTCCGCCTCTCCATGGTGGCCTCGCTCCACGCAAAACCGAGCAAGGCCCCCGGCGTGCTGCTGGAGAACAACAAGCCGGTCAAGACCGACCTGACGATCGGGCTCTCGCCGGCCTACGACTACTCGCAGCCCTACTGGCTCGACGCGCCACCGTCGGCCGGTCTCTACATGGTCGACCAGCAGACCGACATCGGCCGGCCGGACAACCGCGCCGAGCTGCCGATCAACGTCACCCTCGACGACCTGGAGATGAACACCCTCATCTTCAGCGTCCCCCTCGTCTATCGCTGGACCGACCCGGTGCAGGGCGAGCGCGTACGGAACGTCGACGTCGTCCCGTCGATCTCGGTCAAGCTCGCCTCCGGCGTCTACCTCTTCCCGGAAACGAAGCCGCGGCCGGTCACCCTCCTGATGCGCGCCACGGCGCCGGTCGAAGGGAAGGCGCGCCTCCGTGTACCCGAAGGCTGGAAAGTCGAGCCGGAGTCACAGCCGGTGAAGTTCGCGAAGAAGGGCGATGAAGTGCGCGCCGGCTTCACCGTGACGCCCCCCACCGGCGAGACCATCGGCACGATCCTCGGGGAAGTGCTCCTGGAAGGGGGCGGCGTCATGAACGCTGGTATCGTCGACATCACCCACAACCACATTCCCGCCCAGCGCATCCTCGGCGAGGCGACGGCGAAGGTCGTCCGCGCCGACATCAGGCGCCGCGGCAACCGGGTCGGCTACATCATGGGCTCCGGCGACGAAGTCCCGAACATCCTCCGCCAGGTCGGTTACGAGGTCACCCTGCTGACCGACGAAGACCTCGACCGCGGCGACTTCTCCCACTTCGACGCCATCGTCACCGGCATCCGCGCCTACAACACCCGCGACCGCCTCGCCGTCGCGCACGAGAAGCTGATGCGGTACGTCGAGAACGGCGGCACGATGGTCGTCCAGTACAACACCGCCAACGCCCTCGACGACCTCGCCGTCCCCGTGCCGGGACCGTACCCGTTCAAGATCTCCCGCGACCGCGTCACCGTCGAAGAGGCGCCGGTGAAGCTGCTCGACGCCACGCACCCCGTGCTCGCCGCGCCGAACAAGATCACCTCCCGCGACTTCGACGGGTGGGTCCAGGAGCGCGGCCTCTACTTCCCCGGCGAATGGGACGCGAAGTACACCCCCGTCCTCTCCACCAACGATCCCGGCGAGCCCGAAAAGCCGGGCGGCCAGCTCGTCGCCCGCCACGGCAAGGGCGTCTTCGTCTACACCGGCTACGCGTGGTGGCGGCAGTTGCCGGCCGGCGTACCGGGAGCGATCCGGGCGTTCGTGAACCTGGTGTCTGCCAGGTAGACCGGGGATCGGCTTCGAGAACGTTTAGAACGAAATGCAGAATGCAAAATGCTAAATGCAAAATTGAAAAACCCGCCCGCCTCCCCTTTTCCATTCTGCATTTTGCATTTTGCATTCTGCATTTCGTCTCTCACCCATGACTGAGATTCCTCCGCCACCCATCCTCGGTTCCTGGCGCAACCTCTACGCCGCGGTGCTGCTCGCGCTGGCCGCCGAGGTCGTGCTGTTCTATGTCTTCACGAGGGCGTTCGCGTGAGGCCTCTCGACTGGGTCGTGCTCGCCGGCACGCTCGCGGCGATCGTTCTGTACGGGATGTGGAAAGGGCGGCGGCAGGACCGCCTCGCCCAGTACCTCCTCGCCGACCGGCAGTTGCAGTGGTACACGGTCGCGCTGTCGGTCATGGCCACGCAGGCCAGCGCGATCACGTTCCTGTCGACGCCGGGGCAGGCCTACACCGACGGGATGCGCTTCGTGCAGTTTTACCTCGGGCTGCCGGTGGCGATGGTCATCCTCTCCATCACCGCCGTCCCGATCTATCACCGCCTGAAGGTCTTCACCGCCTACGAGTACCTGGAGACCCGCTTCGGCGTGGGGATGCGGGCGGTCACGGCGATCCTCTTCCTGATTCAGCGCGGCCTCGGCACGGCCATGACCCTCTACGCGCCGGCGCTGATCGTCTCGCTGGTCCTCGGCTGGAACATCCACCTGACCACGCTCGTCATCGGCGCGCTGGTCATCCTCTATACCGCCAGCGGCGGCACGAAGGCCGTGTCCTGGACGCAGACCCATCAGCTGCTGATCTCCCTGTCCGGCATGGCCATCGCCATGATCATCGCCATCCGCTCCCTCCCCGAGAGCGTCGGCTTCGTCGACGCCATCCGCGTGGCCGGCCGGATGGGACGCATCAACGTCATCGACTTCTCCTTCGACCTCTCCACGCCGTACAACTTCTGGTCGGGCCTCTTCGGCGGCCTGATGGTGGCGCTGGCGTACTTCGGCACCGACCAATCGCAGGTGCAGCGCTATCTCACCGGCGAGACCATCACCCAGAGCCGCCTCGGCCTGCTCTTCAACGGCCTGGTCAAGGTGCCGATGCAGTTCTTCATCCTCTTCGTCGGGGCGATGGTCTTCGTCTTCTACCAGTTCGTCGCCCCGCCGCTGTCGTTCAACCCCGTACAGACCGAGAAGGTGCGCGCGAGCCAATACGCCGCCGACTACGCGAGCCTCGAGGCGACCCACCGGACGACGTTCGAGCAGAAACGCGCCGCCGCGACGGGGCTCGTCGCCGCGATGGACGCAAACGACGCTAACGCGGTCGAGACCCGCTCCGCCGCCCTGCGCACGCTGCAGCAGCGCGACCAGGAGACCCGCAAAGCCGCGTCCGACCTGATCCGGAAGAACGACGCCAAGGCCGACGCCGCCGACACCGACTACGTCTTCCTCACCTTCGTCATGCAGAACCTGCCGGCCGGCCTCGTGGGACTGCTGCTGGCGTCCATCTTCTGCGCCGCCATGTCCGCCACCGCCTCCGGCCTCAACTCCCTCGCCTCGACCAGCGTGGTCGACGTCTGGAAGCGCCTCCTCTGGCGCGACCTCACCGATCACGGCTACGTGATCCTGTCGAAGTGGATGACCGTCACCTGGGGCGTGTTCTGCATCCTCTTCGCCCTCTACGCCAACCAGCTCGGATCGCTGATCGTGGCGGTGAACAAAGTCGGCTCGTTCTTCTACGGCACGATGCTGGCGATCTTCCTGGTCGCCTTCTACCTGCCGCGCGTCAAAGGCACGGCCATGCTGTGCGGCGCCATCGTCGCGCTGGGTGCCGTGATCCTCTGCTCGCTCTACACGAACATGGCCTGGCTCTGGTGGAACGTGGTGGGGTGCGGGGTCGGGGTCGGGGCGGCGGTGCTGTTTCAGCTGGTGCTGCCGAAACGCAACTCACAAGTCCCATCGGTCCCATCGGTCCCATAAGTCCCATAAGTCCCATAAGTCCCATTCGTCCCATGGGACCTATGGGACCCATGGGACAAATGGGACAAAGGCTTACTACTTCTTCCAGCGATCGACGTTCTCGCGCACTACGCCCGCAAAGTCGGCCTGGTCGGCTCTGGCGGCGGCGATGGCGCGCTCGCCGTAGCGGATGGCGTCGGCCTTGTTGCCGGCGCGCTCGGCGATGCGGGCCTTCAGGTACAGGTTGGCGATGTTCTCCTGCGTCTTGAGCGACTGGTCGAGCCAGGCGTTGATCTCGGCGTCGGTGGCGGCGCCCTTGTTCTCGAAGGCGAAGGCTGCGGCCGAGTACGGGGTGCGCCAGTCGGGATTCATGGCGTTGCGGAACGAGGTCATGGTCCGCTCGGTCGACTTCGTGTCGACGGTGAACGGCACCGCGATCTTCTCCCAGCGGAGGACGATCTTCGCGGTGTCGGTCGTCATCTCCGGCACCTCGAAGCCCATCCACTCGCGATGCTCCGCCGCCTGCGGCGTCGCCTCGACCTTCAGGACGTCCTTGGCCGGGTCATAGCTGTAGCTTCCCCACTGGTCGGCCACGCTGTTGAAGTGGATCGTCCACTTGTCCGGGCCGGGGGTGGTGTGGAGGCTGTAGGTGCCCTTGGCGAGCTTCTGGCCATTGATCCAGACGTCGTCGCTGAAGGTGATGGTGGTCGCCTCGTTCGCGCCAGTGCGCCAGACCTTTCCGGCCGGCACCAGCTCGCCCCAGATATTGCGTCCCTTCACCCCGGGACGGCTGTACTTGATGGTGACGTCGGTCAGCCCGACCGTCTGCGTCAGCGTCGCAGCCGGGCTGACGCGCGGAGAGCGCACCTGGCCGAGGGCGGTAGTGGCGATGAGAAGCGTGAGACCTGCGATGAGTGATTTGCGCATTGATCCTCCTGTTTTTGTTCGGGGCGGATGCTAGCAGGATTGAGGATTGAGAATTGAGGATTGAGGATGAAACCGGGGCGGGCGGGCAATCCTCAATCCTCAATTCTCAATCCTCAATCCCAACTGATCCACCGCGCCTCGAACAGCGTCCTCTCTCCCCGCCCGTCCGTCACCTCGACCTGCACGTCCGTCTTCTGGTCGACGCCGGGAGGCCGCTTCTCGAAGACGGCCACGTAGCGGGTGCGGGTGAAACCCAGCCCGGGACAACGCGCCTCGAGGTGCCGGTCGCCCACGAGGTTCGCGCGGACGCGCTCGCGGTGGTTGTCGAAGAGCAAGTCCACGGAGCGGATTCCGTGGGGCGAGATCACCCACCCGGAGAAGATCGCGCGCCCTTCTTCGAAGCGGGTGCCGCCCGGGGGAAAGTCGAGGGCGCCCATGGTGCCGGGGCCGCAGGTGGGGTTGCCGGCTAACCAAGGGCCAAGGGCCGAGGGCCGAGGGCCAAGGGGGGTTCCCTCGGCTCTCGGCCCTTGGCCCTCGGCCCTCGCAACAGCAAACACCCAATCCCCCTCGATCGGGGTGTGAAAGCCCCCCACGAACCGCAAGCGCCCCCGCGCAAGCTCGCGGGTCACCCACTCCTTCGTCGGCCCCGTGCGGTCCCCCAGCATGTCGGCGTGCACCACCACCAGCCCGACCCCAGCCTCGCGCAACGCGCCCACGAACCGGTCATCCAGCTCGTTCCACAGCCGCGTCAGCTCGTGATACCGCGGCGGGGAGAAACCGGAGATGCCGTTGGCCATCCGCTGCCCATGCGCCGTCGCACGGAGCATGTAGAGATACTCCGGCCCGGCCGACCCGATCGGCAGTTCCACGATCGCGCGCGGGGGCTGTTTCGCCAGCCACCGATAGACCTCCGGCGCCTCGGGGATGGCCATGTACCAGCGCACCGGCCCCGCCCACAGCTCCACCACCAACGCGACCGGCACCACCAGCGCCAGCCAGCGCTTCCGCCGCGCCAGTACCGCCGTCACCACCGCGATCAGGATCGACAGGCCGATGTAGGCGATCACCGCCCATCGCGCGGGTGACCGCACCGCCCGGAACCCCGGGACCCCGCCGAAAAGGAACTGGTGAAAGAAGAAGTTCAGCCCGAGCGAACCGGCGAAGCCGAGCACGATCAACAGCCAGCCAAGGGCGAGCTGCGGCTTCCACCGCCGCCACGCCGCAAAGGCCGCCAGCGCCGCCGCGTAAGCCAGCGCGCCCGGATACAGCTTTCGTTCCGGTTCCTCCACCCCCGGCAGCCAGTCGAGCGGCATGGCCGAGAAGCGGAGCACCTCCTCCGCCGAGCGCTGCATCCCGTACAGCTTCGCCACTACCGCGTACGGATAGAGAAACGGCGCCAGGAGCAGCAGCGCGCCGGCCGTCGCGAGAGCCAGCTCGCGCCAATGCTCCCGCGGCAGCAGCAGCACCGCCACGATCGCCGCCGCCAGCGCGCCGAAGAAGAGGAAATGGATGTTCGTCAGCCCGTTCATCAGGAAGACCGCCGCAAAGGCGATGGCCCGCTTCCGCGTCGGCTTCTCCGCGTAGCGCAGCAGCGCCAGAAAGAGCAGCGGCAGCCAGCCCCCCTGGATGTGCTGCACGTGCGCGAGATGGACGAAACGCCACGGCACGAACGCGTAGAAGATCCCGGCTGCCAGTCCCGCCGTCCACGACCCGGTCAGGCGCCGTCCGAGCAGGTACGCGGCGAAGCCGCAGAAGGCGAAGCCGGCCAGCATGGCCATGTTGTAGGCGGCGATCGGCCCCATCCCGAGCACCCGCAGCGGGAAGAGCAGCACTGCCAGCCCGTAGAGGTTTTCGCTGAAGGCCAGCGAGTATCGCGCGGGGTGGAAGGCGTTCGCATGGAACAGCGACAGCGGGTCGGAGAAGGTCGCCCGCCAGTCCCAGTCGAGGATCCAGATGTTGATGTACGGATCGCCCGGGTCGGAGACGGCCCGGTCGAGATTCGGCGCCAGCGGCCAGGTCATCCCGACGCTCAGCGCGATCAACAGCAGTGCCGCTGCGGCGTCTTGCCTGGTCATGCGGGGGGGATGCTAAAGTAAGTACATGCCTCCCGCCATTCCATTTACCGGCAACTTCGAAGACCTCTCCACCGATCGCGGTTACCAGTTCAAGTTCTACTGCGAAAAGTGCAACAACGGCTACATGTCGTCGTTCCAGACCTCCAAGATGGGGATGCTCGGATCGGCGGCCCGCGTGGCCGGCGGCCTGTTCGGCGGCGTCTTCGGACGCGTCGCCGACAGCGCCTACGAAGTCCAGCGCGCCGTCGGCGGCCCCGCCCACGACTCGGCGCTCAAGGAAGCCGTCACCGAGATCTCCCCGACCTTCAAGCAGTGCAACCGCTGCGGCAACTGGGTCTGCGGCCCGATCTGCTGGAACAAGAAGGCCGGCCTCTGCGAAAACTGCGCGCCCGACCTCGACGAGGAAATGGCCGCCGCCCAGGCCGAAGCCGCCCGCGAGCAGATCCACGAAAAAGCGCGCACCGTCGACTGGACCAAACAGCGCGACGTCAAGCAGGTCTCCGGTGCCGTCTGCCCCGAATGCGGAGCCAAGACCCAGGGCGGCAAGTTCTGTCACGACTGCGGCGCCTCGTTGAATGCAAAACGGGGCTGCCAGCAGTGCGGGCATGAGGCCGAGGGAAGCCCGAAGTTCTGTCCGGAGTGCGGGCAGAAGTATTGACGCCTGTCATCCCGAGCCCGCAGAACCTCCCCCTCGAGGAGAAAGCATGGCGGCGAGGGACCTGGGGGGCGGGGGAGCGATGCACGCTCATCCCACCCCCTCCCGCCCAGGTCCTTCGCCGCCATGCTTCCCGCTGCGTGGGGAACTCCGGCGGGCTCAGGATGACAGATGGATGACAGGATGCGGGCGCTCCGCTTGCACTCGCAGCGACCCGTGACTCACACCACCATCGTCCTCTTCGGCGGACCCTCCGACGAGCGTCACGTCTCCGTTGCCTCGGCTCAGGCCATCGTCCGCGTCCTCCCCAACGCTTTCGCCTGGTACTGGGCGCCCGAGGGCGCCGTTTACGACGTCAACCCCAAAGACCTCCTCTCCCACCAGCGTCCCTTCGAGCTCGACTTCCTCCCCGCCCGCCCGGCCATCTTTCCGAACCTCGAGCAGGCGCTCGATACGATGCCCGTCGACAACCCCGTCCTCCTGCTCGCCCTGCATGGCACCGGGGGCGAGGACGGGCCGTTGCAGGAGATGCTGGAGAAACGCGGGATTCCGTTTACCGGCTCCGGCTCCGTTGCCAGCGCGGCGGCGTTCGACAAGGAGCAGGCGAAGGAAATGGTGAAAGGCCATGTCCGCCTCGCCGAGTCGCGCGTCGCGCGGACGGCGGCCGAAGTCCGGCCGATGATCGAAGAGATGCTCTCGCGGCACGAGCGCCTCGTCCTCAAGCCGCTCGCCGCCGGTTCGAGCCGCGGCCTTTTCTTCCTCGGCCGCAACGACGATGCCGAAGACGTGGCCGAGAAGGTCGTCGCCCGCGGGATCCCCTACATCATCGAGCAGTTCGTGCAGGGACGCGAGCTCACCTGCGGCGTCATCGACAGCGGGGACGGTCCGGCGGCGCTGCCGGTGATCGAGATCGAGGTCGATCCGAACCGCACCTTCGACTACGAGGGCAAGTACCTCGGCGCCGGCACGCGGGAGATCTGTCCGGCCGACATCCCCGAGGCAATGGCCGCCGAGGCGCAGGAGACTTCGGTCGCCGCCCACATAGCCCTCGGCTGTGAGGGCTATTCGCGCAGCGACCTCATCGCCGCCGAGGACGGCATCTACTACCTCGAGACCAACACCCTCCCCGGCCTCACCGCCAGCTCGCTCGTGCCGCAGGAACTGAAGGTCGTCGGGATCGAGTTCCGCGAATTTCTCGAGCGGCAGGTGGAACTGGCGCTGGAGCGGGCGCAGCGCGTCCCCGCCAGTCCCAAGGTCGCAAGCAACCAGCAACCAGGAACCAGCAACATTCTCACCGGGTCCGCGTAAAATAAAATCACAGTGGACATCACCAGCATCGCCCTGGCGGCCCTTCTCGGGCTCGGCCTGTCGGCATCGACGGGATTGAACACCTTTCTGCCGCTGCTGCTGTTCGCCGCGGCGGCGCGGTTCCACATCGCCGGGATCACGCTCGGTTCGAAATTCGACTGGCTGACGTCCGACGTGGCGATGATCGTCCTGATCATCGCCTGCGTAGTGGAGATCATCGCCGACAAGGTGCCGGCGGTCGACCACTTCCTCGACTCCGTCGGCACGTTCGTCCGGCCCGTGGCGGCGAGCATCGCCGCCGGCGCGGCGCTGACGGGGGCGAACGTCGACCCGACCGTCGCCGCCATCGGCGGGATCATCATCGGGACACCGGTCTCGCTCGGCTTTCACACCCTGAAGGCGGCGACGCGGGTCGGCTCGACCGCCACGACGTTCGGCTGCGCGAACCCGGTCCTCTCCCTGATCGAAGACGTCGTGGCGCTCTGTCTGAGCGTCCTGGCCATCTTCGCCCCGATCGTCGTCCCGATCGCCCTCGTCCTGATCGCCTGGGCGCTTTGGACGGTCGTCAAGCGGCTGCGCCGGACGTCTGCGGAGACCGGCGCACCTGCACCAGGCATCAGGTAACTACCGCGTTTCCGCGTTCAGCACGGTAATCCGCCCCTCCACCGCCGGCGCGAGCGGCCCTTCGCTCTTTCGGAGCTGTTCGATGACCGTGTCGCGGATGGGGGCGGCGTAAAAGATCTGGACGCGGTCGGCAGGGACGTTCTTCATGACCGCCTCGGCGCCGTCGCCGCCGGCGGCGATGAAGTCGGGCATGACCACGGTGTAGAGTTTTTCCGGATCGAGCGGGGTGCCGTCGGCGCGGGTGACGCTCTGAAAGCGCTCCAACCCCTTTTTCGAGGCGTCGTAGGTGTAGCGGAGGCCGCTGACCTGCATGATCCCGCGCGCGCCGGTGGTGGTGTTCCGCAGCAGCTCAGCGATCTCGGCGCCGCTGAGGATGGCCATGGCCGGGTAGTTGTCGAACGGGCTGACCGCGAAGATGTCGCCGTAGGTCAGGTCTCCGGCCGGCAGGTCCATCCGGATGCCGCCGGAGTTCATGACCGCGAAATCGGCGCCTGTGGCAACGCGGAGGGTATCGGCGAGGAGGTCGCCGAGGGCCGATTCGCCGGAAAAGGCCCGGGTGAAGGCGGCGGCGGTGGTGATGCCGACCTTCTCGTCGCGCTTCGCGGCTACGCGCCGCAGGTACGGCTCGATCACCGACGCCACGCGGGTGTCGGGGACGATCCGCTCGCCGCCGTACATCCGCGGGACCAGCTTCGCTCCCTCCGGCGCAGTGCGCGGGTCGCACCTGTCCGTCCCCTCGTAGACGAACGAGCAGATCATCGTGTGCGGGCGGATGTCGCTCTTCGTGACCCGGTTGTTCTCGGTGTCGATCCAGAGGTCGACCGCGGAAAACTCACGGCTCTGCGCCAGCCCCTGCACCGTCGGGACGCCCTTGACGTAATGGCGCATGTTGGCGTGCGTATGGCCGGCGAAGAAGGCGTCGATGGTCCCCTGGGGGAGCTTCTCCATGAACCCCATCACCTCGTGGCCGTGCTCGCAGCTCGCCACCAGCCCGTGCGGCTCGTCCATGTCGGTGCAGCGGCCCCCCATGTGGGCAATCACGATCACCGCGTCGGCCCCCGCCTTCCGCAGCTCGCGCGCGGAGTCGACCGTCGCCGCCACCGGGTCGGTGAACTGCAGCGACTCGACGTTGATGGCCATGGTCACGTTCGGTGTGTCAGGGGTGGAGAGGCCGATGATGCCGATCCGCGCGCCGCCGGAGCGGACCAGGATGTATTTCTTCGCCCAGGCGGGCGTCTTCCCGGTGGCCTTCTCGACCATGTTGGCCGAGAGGAGGGGGAACATGGCCAGGTCGGCATTGCGCTTCAACGCGCCCAGGGCGTCGTCTCCCGGCTTGCGCGGAATGGCCTCGGGGCCGATCGGGCCGAAATCGAACTCGTGGTTTCCGACGGCGGCCGCGGTGTAGCCGATGCGGTTGTAGCCGCGGACCATCGCCTCCCCCTCGAACATGTTCGACTCCAGGGTCCCCTGGAACATGTCGCCCGAATCGACCACGAGCACCCGGCCGCCATGCTCCTCGCGGAGCGCCTCGATGTAGGTCGCCAGCGCCGGCAGCCCGCCCCACACGACTCCCTCCCCTCCGCCCGGGGGTGTCTCGATGTGCCCGGCAAACCAGCCGTGGACGTCGGTGGTGCCGACGATGACGACGTGGACCGGCCCCGCCGGCTGGCGCACAGATGCGCAGGCGGATGCCAGGAGGAACAGAAACAGGGGGAAGGACCGTTTCATCACGAGGGATTATAGGGGCCGCCGGGCGGGGCCTCGTTACGTTGCTGGTTGTCTGTGAGGCATCGCCTGGGCGACACTGCACGGGAAATGAGCAACCAGTAACACCCGATGCGCCGCATGTCTTACCAGCTCGCAGCGACCGCAGTCGCCTTGTTACACCTCCTTTTCATCCTGTTCGTCCTCTTCGGCGCGTTTCTCGTGCTGCGGTGGCCGCGCCTGATGTGGCTGCACCTGCCCGCGGCGGCGTGGGGCGTGCTCATTGAATTCTTCGGCTGGTGGTGCCCGCTGACGAAGTGGGAGAACTACTTCCTCCGCGAGGCGGGGCGCGCCGGCTACAGCGGCGGCTTCGTTGCGCACTACATCATGCCCATCATTTACCCCCCCGGCCTGACCCGGGAGCTGGAGATCGCCATCGGGATCTTCGTCCTCGTGCTCAACGCCGCAATCTATGTAAGAGTGTTCCGATAGATGTCAGCAGCCATACCTCAACACCCCGTCGACACCCTCGACACCACCTTCGCCACCCTCGGCCTCAGCGCCGAGGTCGTCACCACCATCGAAAAGATCGGCTTCGTCCACCCGACACCCATCCAGGCGGCGGTCATTCCGACCTGCCTGACCGGCAAGGACGCCATCGGCCTGGCCCAGACCGGCTCCGGCAAGACCGCGGCGTTCGTCCTGCCGATGGTCGAGAAGCTCGTCCACGGGCGCGGCGTCCGCGGGCTGATCCTCGCCCCTACACGCGAGATCGCCCTGCAGACCAAGGCCTTCCTCGACCTGTTCGGCAAGCACCACGAGCTGGACACGGCGTGTCTCATCGGGGGAGTCAAGATGAAGCCGCAGTTCGACGCCCTGCGGGCCGGCCCCGACATCGTCGTGGCCACGCCGGGCCGCCTGCTCGACCACGTGAAGCGCCGCAGCCTGGACATCGGCAAGGTCGAGATCCTGGTCCTCGACGAGGCTGACCACATGCTCGACCTCGGCTTTCTCCCGCAGATCCGCGACGTCCTGAAGCGCCTCCCGCGCGAACGGCAGACGATGATGTTCTCGGCCACGATGCCCGACTCGATCGAGATGATCGCCCGCGACTTCATGCGCGACCCGGTCCGCGTCGACATCATGCCCGAGGGAGGAGCGGCGGAGGGAATCACCCACCGCGTCTACGTCGTCAAGGAAGAAGACAAGCGCAACGCCCTGGTCGCCCTCCTCGAGCAGGAGCTCGGCTCGACCCTGGTCTTCACCCGCCGGAAGATCGACGCCGAATGGCTTTACTCCGTGCTGGAGCGCAAAGGCCATCCGGTGACCCGCATCCACGCCGACCAGTCGCAGGGCAAGCGCGTCGACGCCCTGAAGACCTTCCGCGAAGGGCAGCACCGTATCCTCGTCGCCACCGACATCGCCGGCCGAGGGATCGACATCCCCGGCATCGAGCACATCATCAACTTCGACATCCCCGAAAACACCGAGGACTACGTCCACCGCGCCGGCCGGACGGCCAGAGGCCGCGCCAAAGGCATCGTCGCCACCATCGCCACCTGGCAGGACCTCCCCATGGTCCGCAAGATCGAAGAGACCCTCGGCGAAAAGATCCCCCGCTGCACCGTCGCCGGGGTCGAGGCCTGGGAGGAGTCGGAGAAGAAGCCGGCGAGTAGGGAGAGACGGCGGGTGTGATCGTACCCCCGGACCTGAAGAGCGAGCCCTTACACCCCGCGCCCCATCCCCGAGACTTCAGCCGGAAGACCTACGACTTCGCAGGCGAGGGGTGAAGGATGAAACGCGAGGGTGTCGCGACGAAATGCGAGGGTGCAGGGATGAACTCTGAAGTATCAGGGATCAAACCTGAAGTGTCAGGGATCGAGTCTGAAGTGTCAGGGATCGAGTCTGAAGTATCAGGGATCAACTCTGAAGTGTCAGGGATCGAATCTGAAGTATCAGGGATCGAATCTGAAGTGTCAGGGATCAAACCTGAAGTATCAGGGATCAACTCTGAAGTGTCAGGGATCAAATCTGAAGTGTCAGGGGTGAAATTCAAGGTCTCAGGGATCAAATCTGAGGGTGTCAGGGATCAAACGTTAACCCCTTACGTGACGCTCGGAGCGTTGGCTTTCTGAATGTAACCCGCACCGAACGTCTCGCGCAGCACGTCCCCCCACTCCCCCTCCGCCACCTCCCGCTCCTCCCGCACCCCTTCCCGGGTCGTAATCAGCTTTCCGTCGGTCAGGGTCACCCGTCCCCACTCCGTGGCGAGGGTGCAGACGCGGCGGCGGAGGAAGGAGGATTCGGGGGAGTACTGCTGGTAGTCGCACATCGGGGCGAACTCGGGGAGGTCGTGGGGGTCGAGGGTGAAGAGGTACTCCGTGGCCCATTCGCCCTCTTTGAGCACCTGCATCGCCCATTCCTCGCCGGGGACGATGCGGTACGTGCCGGCGCGGTCGCGCTGCCCGGTTTCGACATCGAGGCTGAGCGGACCGAGGAAGGACTGGCCGAAGCCGACGTCGGCGAGCCAGCGGGAGCCATCGTCCAGCCGGACCAGCAGCGCCATGTGGTCGAACGGCGGTCCATACGACCCGGCCTCGGTGATGACGCGCCCGGAGAGCAGGCTGACGTCGAAGCCGAGCTCGCGGAGGAGGGCGGCGAACGCGCCGTTCAGCTCGTAGCAGAACCCGCCACGCTTTTGCTCGATGACTTTGTTCAGGAAGCGCTCGACATCGACGACGATCGGCCGCTTCCAGTGGATGTCGAGGTTCTCGAACGGCACCGAGAAGAGGTGGCGCTCGTGCAGCACGCGCAGCGTCTCGAGGGTCGGCTCACGCGGACCGTCGTAGCCGATCCGGGCGAGGTAGGCGTCGAGCCAAGTGGCCATGGGCGCGGCGATTCTAATGGAGCGCCGACCAGTGGAGCGCCGACGTTCCGTCGGCCGGTCCGCCGACCTTCGGTCGGCAGTGTGCGTGAGACTGCCGGCCGAAGGCCGGCGGACCGGCCGGTCGAAGACCGGCGCTCCTATGTCGTAAACCCTGTCGCCCCGATCGGCTCCGGCGGTTCCTCGGGCGTTTTCCCCCGTTTGCGGCTGGCGGCAATGAGCGCCTCCCCCTCTTCCGGCACGCGGTAGTCCTTCGCGATCTGCGCGCGGGCGCTGGCCACGTACACCTTCACGCCTTTATCCGCGTAGATCTCCTCGATCGCGGCGGTGTCGGCGTCGATGACGATGTAGTCCTTCAGCCGCGTGGAGTAGATGGCGTACTTGCCGTTGCTCTGCTTTTCGATGCGCCAGGCCATGTTCAGTGACGGTATCGCAATCCGATGCGCCAGGAGCGGGGCTGGCCGAGGGTGACGACCGGGGTGGCGCTGGCTTCGATGTCCTCGTCGAGGAGGTTTTCGGCGGAAAGCGTGACGTCGAGCGCGGGGGTGACGGGATGCGAGGCGACGAGGTCGGCGACGAAGTAGCCGCCCAGAGGGAGCTCGTTGCGGTCGTCGTCGAACTGCGGGGCCGACCAGCGGAACTGCGCGCCGATGCGCCGCCACTGCACCTGCGCGGTGGCCTGGTGACGCGGGACCTGCGGGATGCGCTTCCCGCGCAGTTCCCCTTCGCGGATGGTGGCGTCGACAAAAAGGAGGCCGGCGGAGGCGCGCCAGTCGGCGGCGAAGCGCCATTCGGCGTCGAGCTCCGCGCCGATGGAGCGGGTGGAACCGAGGTTCCGGCGCTGGCGGGTGATCGTGGTGGGGGTCTCGCTGAGCGTGACGTTGGCGATGGTGTCGGAGACGTTCATCACGAAGATGTTCAGGCGTACGTTGCGGGCCCGTGCGCCGGCCTCGAAGCCGGTCAGGTTCTCGGCCTGCAGCCCGGCGTTCGGGAGGGTCTCGATGTTGCCGACGCGGAAGCCGCGATAGAGCTCGTTCAGGGTCGGGGCGCGGAAGGCGGTGTAGGCGGAGGCGGAGAGGGTGAGGGCGTCGCTCGTCCGCCAGAGGACGCCGATGCTCGGGTTGAGCTGCGTCTCCTCGGTGCGAATGCCTTCGCCTTCACTGCGCCACCCGTCGGCGCGCAGGCCGGCGGTAAGGGTGATGTCGGAACGCAGGACGAACAGGTCCTCGACGTAAAGCGCGGCCGTCCGCTGTTGTCCACCCGCGGAAACCTCGAACGTGCCGGCCGGCGTGAAGCGGATCTCGTCGCTGCGCCCCTCCGCATACCGCCCCTCCGCACCGGCGACGAGCACGTGCCGCGAGCCGATCACCCGTGTGTACTGCGCGCTCCCTCCGGCGCCGCGCGAGGGAACGCGCTGCTCGACGGTCAGCCGCTCGGAGTTGCGGTCGGCGGCGATGGCGGAGAAGGTCTGGTAGTAATCCTGGTCGCTGCCGAACGCGCGGAGGACGAACGCTCCGGCGTTCGCGCCGAGGGCGAGGTGGCGGAGGGTGGTGTCGTTCTCCTGCAGCGGCGTGCCGTTGTCGCGCGACTCGCTGTAGTGCGACGCCCGGAGGAACGCGTCGCCGTGACGGAGCGTCCCCTCGAACGAAGCATGCTCGGAGTTGGCGGCCACGTCGACCGTCCCCCGCTCCCCTTCCCGTACGAGCACGTACCCGCCCGTGCTCAGCAAGTCGGCGGCGACGCTCCCGTATTTGCCGGCGGCGAAGAGGGAGCCGGTCCCGGTTTCCTGCGCCCCCGTCGAGATCTCCGCGTTCACTCCGGCGGACTGGCTCCTGAGGAACTGCACGACCCCGCCCATCGCCGAGCTGCCGTAGAGCGACGACCCGCCGCCTCGCAGCACCTCCACCCGCTCCAGCGAGGCGCGAGGGACGCGTCCCCAATAGACCCAGCCGCCGAACGGGTCGTTCAGCGGGATGCCGTCGTCGAGCACCAGGGCCCGGGAGGCGCCGCTCGCCCCGACCCCGCGCAGCGTCACCCCCTGCGCCGTCGGGTTGGCGACCCGGCTCCCGGAGCGGCGGAAAAGCGTGAACCCCGCCACCTGCCGCAGCGCGTCGTCCAGCGTCGGCGCCGCCGTCTCGTCCAGCGTCTCCTTCGACAGCACCACCACGCTCGCCGGCGTGTCGCCCAGGCGGGTCTCGGTCCGCGTCGCCGTGACGGTGATCGTCTCCGAGACCGTGGTCTGGGCCAGCAGTACCGCCACTGCCAGGAGGGTCATCTGGAGAATGAAAGCACGACAAGGCTCGCGGGGGGTGTAAACAACCGCGTCCAACAGAATTTAGAATTACGCAGAAACGTCATACTCCCGACCGCCATGTCCGAATTCGCTCCAGCCTGGTTTCTTCCGAACGCCCATCTGCAGACGGTGTGGGGACGGCTCGCCCGTTCGCGGCGGGTGGTGACGTTCCGGCGCGAGTCGCTGACGACGCCGGACGGCGACGAGCTGCTGCTCGATCATGTCGACCCTTCCGGTGAAGGCACGGAGCGGGAGTCGCCGGTCCACTTCATCCTGATGCACGGACTGGAGGGGAGCTCGTACTCGGTCTACATGCAGGGCATCCTCTCGGTGATCGCCCGGCACGGCTATTCGGCCACGGCGATGAACTTCCGCTCCTGCGCGCGCGACCCGAAGGACATCGAGCAGATGATCCCGAACCGCCGGCCGCGCTTCTACCACTCCGGCGAGACCGGTGATTTCGACTTCGTCGCCCGCACGCTCTCGAACCGTTTCCCTGACCGCAAGCTGGCCGCCTTCGGCGCCTCCCTCGGCGGGAACGTGCTGCTGAAATGGCTCGGCGAGCATCCCGGCCAGAGTGTCGTGGCCGCCGGGGCCGTGCTGTCCGTCCCCTACGACCTCGGCGCCGGGGCGATGCTGCTGGAGCAGAGCCGTCCGGGACGTCTCTACCTCGGCAGCTTCCTACGGACGCTGAAGAAGAAGGCCTCGCGCGCCGACATCTCGCCGCTGCTCGACCTCGACCGGGTGCTGCGGTCGCGCAGCTTCCGGGAGTTCGACGACGTCGCCACCGCGCCGCTGCACGGCTTCGCCGACGCGAACGACTACTACGCACGCTCGAGCTCCATCCACTTCGTCGGCCGCATCACCACGCCCGCGCTGGCGCTGAACGCGGAAGACGATCCGTTCCTGCCGCCGCACGTGCTGCCGCGGGTGAAGGCGGCCGCCTCGGAGGCGGTCGACTTCCGCACCACGCGCACGGGCGGTCACGTCGGCTTCATCGGCGGCGATGCGCCGTGGCGCTGCCATTACTGGGCGGAGGAGCTGGTGGTGCAGTGGCTGCTCGATAAAGCGATGGGGCCGGGGGCGCGTTGACGCCGGCCCGGCGCGAGACCGTCCTCTCCGCTGCATTCGCGCTCTGGGGCCTTGCGGTCGCGATCGCGCTCGTGACCTTCTGGACCCGCCCCGCTCCTCTCGATCAACTTCCCGGCGCCGCGAAGGCGCTCGGCTTCGACGCCCACGGGCCGTTCCGCTGGATCGCCGGGCTGATGCTACTGCCAATCGTCTTCCCGCTAGTGCTGCGGCCGGTGACGCGGTTGCTCGCAACCGGGGAGACGTGGGCACGCAATGCGGCGGTCGTCGCGCCGCTGGTGATGCTCTGGATGGCGGTGCTGCGCAGGAGCGCGCTCTGGGCGTTCGTGCCATGCGCGATCCTTCTGGCGCTTTGCGTCGTGCTGCGGCATCGCGACCTTCGCTTCACGCGCCGCGACGCCGTGCTCGTCCCGGTGTTCCTGACGACGCTCCTCGGCCTGATCGACGCCACGCCGTGGCTGCCGGCAGAGTCGGCGGTCTGCGTGGCGGCGCTGCTGGTATTCGCGCTGCGGGTGGCGGTGACGTTCATCGCCTCGCCGGTGGCCCCGGCGCTGGCGTTCGTCGCGGCACCGCTGGGGCTAGTCCTGCAGACCGGCTTCTTCGCCCGCGACCAGCGCTACTTTGGCTGGCACGCGCTGGCGCTGGTGGTCGTCACACCCTTCGTGCTGCGCTTCCTCCTGCGCGACGGCCGCCGCGCCACGGCGTTGCTGGTCTTCCTGATCTACCCGCTCGCGCTCTACAGCTACTCGAACGCGCTCAGCCTTGCGACCGCCGAGGGGAAACCGCGGGCGAATTTCTTCGAGGACGGCCACTCGCTGGCCCCGGCGTCGGAGTATCTGCGCGGCGAGCTGCCGTATCGCGACATCCTGCCCGCACACGGACTCGCCGAGGATGGGCTGTTCGACCTCCTGGCGATGAAGGGGGGCGGCGTCAACATCGGCGCGCGGACGAAGGCGCGGCAGGTGGCCGGGACGCTCGTCGCGCCCGCGCTGTATGCGCTGGCGTTTGCGGTGACCGGGTCCGCCGAGGCGGCGTTCTTCGCGGTGCTGCTCGGCTTCCTCACGGGAGCGTTCCGGGGGAATCTGCGGCTCCTCGCGCCGATCGCCACGCTGGCGTGCATCGCCGCGGCGGTGCGGAGAAGGCGTCCGCGGCTCTTTGCGTATGCAGGCGCCGGCTCGGTGCTGGCGGGGATCACCAGCCTCGACTTCGGGGCGTACACGTTTGCAACGCTGGTGATCGCGGTCGTGCGGGCTCGCGATCGAAAGGTTGCGCTGCGATATGCCGCGATCGGCATTGCCGCCGCGGTGATCCCGCTGGCGATCGGGCTGGCGGCGTTCGGCATCCTAGACGACTTCGTCCGCGGCACGTTCGTGGAGACGCTCGCAGCCGGGCCGGCCTACACCATGAACTTCTTCACGCCGCCGGAGGCGATGGCCAAAGTCCCCGCTTTCCCTGACGTGCTGGTGGCGCTGCTCGACCGTGACGTCTTTCTCTATCTCTTCTGGTGCGCGGTAACCGTGTTCGTCGGCGTCACCATCACCCGCCGCGCGAAGCGCCGCCTCGAGCCGCTGGTGCTCCTCGGCGTCTGGATCGTGCTCACCGGCATCTCCTACGCCGAGCGCCACCACCTCTACTTCAGCATCGTCGCCTCGGTGGTCGTGACCGCCGCGATCCTGCTTCTGCTGCGCCGCCGCAGCGTGCTCGCCGTTCCGGCCATCATCGCCGCCGTCGTCCTCGCCGCCCCCACCACGCACCTCGGCGTCCTGGGCTGGATGCGACAGGCCCGCGGTCCGGTCGATGCTGCCTGGGTCGAAATCCCGGACGTTCCCCGCGCCC
Organism: Thermoanaerobaculia bacterium; assembly: GCA_035629865.1. Classification (GTDB taxonomy): domain Bacteria; phylum Acidobacteriota; class Thermoanaerobaculia; order Gp7-AA8; family Gp7-AA8; genus QHVT01. The sequence continues at coordinate 87,629 of DASPHC010000157.1, forward strand.
GCGGCGCCCTCTTCCACGAAAGCGACGCCCGGTTCGTTGCCGGCGTCCGCAAGTACCTCTCGCTGTCCCTCGCCCCCGACGAAACGTTCTTCGACTTCACCAACAGCAGCATCCTCTACTACCTCCTCCGCCGCGACTGCCCGATCCGCTGGTACGAAGTCGCCTTCTACGAGACCGAGGAGTTGCAGCGCGAGGTCATCCGCCGGATTGAGAAGAACCCGAAAGTGCGGGCCGTACTGGTGCCGGTCACGCCGCACGCAAGGTTCGCGGTGGACGGCATTCCGAACGCGGAACGGGCGCCGCTGGTGTGGGCGTACCTGCAGGAGAACTTCTCGCCCGACTTTGCGGAGGGGGATGTGGTGTTCTGGCGGAGAAGGTGATGGGACCGATGGGACGTATGGGACTGATGGGACGAATGAGACCCCCATCTGTCCCATAGGTCCCATCCGTCCCATACGTCCCATCGCTCCCCCGCCCCCACCCTATAATCCGCGCCGCATGACCTCCCGGCTGGCCGCCT
>DASPHC010000158.1:0-15822 GCA_035629865.1 Thermoanaerobaculia bacterium
GGACTCTTCAGCCTCGTGAGTTCATCTAAGCTCGTCCGACAGTCCTGAACAAGATCACCAACTGGAGAGCCGGATGCGGGAGATCCGCCCGTCCGGTTCGGAGGGAGGGGGAGGCCGGAAGGCCTCTCCCTACCCCTATCATTCTTTCGCCGCTCCGCGGCTGGGCTCATAGGTCCCATAGGTCCCATAGGTCCCATCGTCCTACGCCTCCGGCGCCACCTCGTCCGCCGCCCGCACCGTCTTCTTGGCCAGCGACGTCACGTACACCACCCCCACCACCCCGCCGATGGTGAGCGCGGCGCCGATTGCGGCGGTGGTGGTGATGCGCTCGCCGATGAACGTTGCGCCCAGAGCCATGGCTACGATGACGGCGAGCTGGGAGATCACCCCCACCGTCATGGCGTCCACCCAGCGGAGGCTGAACGTCAGCAGCAACTGGGCGCCGACGGCGAAGAACGATGTTGCCGCCAGGGCGAGCCATTCGCTGGAGGTCGGGTTCTTCCATGTGGCGATGGCGAAGGGCATGGTGAGCAGGGTGCCGAAGAGGCCGAAGCTGGTGTAGACGGCCCACGAGTTCTCCCCGGTCTGCCGCGCGGCGCGCATCGCCGTGACCGCCGCTCCCGACAGCAGCGAGGAGGCGATGCCGCAGAGGATGCCGAAGCCGAGGATCTGGCCGGGCGGGGTGTTGGCCTGGACGACGAGAAACACGCCGGCCAGCGCGACCGGCATCGGGATCAGCACCCGCCCGCTGATCTTCTCGTGCAGGAACAGCATCGAGAAGATGCCGCTGAAGAGAGGGGAGGTGTAGTTGAGCAGCGTGGCCACGCCGGCGGTGGTCTTCTCGATGGCGATGAAGTAGCAGAGCACCGCCGCGCCGCCGAAGAAGCCTCGGTAGAAGAGGAGGTCCATCCGCTGGAAGGTGAAGGCGCTGGCGCGGAAGCGGGGGATGAGCAGTGCCGGAAGAAGCCCGGTGGCGAAGCGGATCATCGCCACCTGCGAGCCGCTCAGCCGCGCCGACGACAGCTTGGCCGTGAACGCCATCGCCCCGAACAGCATCGCCGAGCCGACCATCAGCAGCAGGGCGCGATGCGTCGCGTTTGATATCGTCACCGCGCGGAGAATATCAATGAGTGACGTGCATTATCGCGACGCGCGCAGCGAAGACGCCGCCGCCATCATCGCCTTCCAGTTGGCCATGGCCCGCGAGACCGAGGAGCTCGACCTCGACCGCGACATCCTCACCCGAGGAGTGGAAGCCGTCTTTTCCGATCCGGGCAAGGGCCGCTACTTCGTCGCCGAGAGCGGCGGCCGCGTCATCGGCTCCCTGATGATCACCTACGAATGGAGCGACTGGCGCAACGGCACGGTCTGGTGGATCCAGAGCGTCTACGTCATCCCCGAGCTCCGCGGCCGCGGCATCTACGCCGGCCTCTACGCGCACATCAAAACGCTGGTCGAGCCGAAGCCGGAGATCCGCGGCATCCGCCTCTACGTCGACGACCGCAACACCTCCGCACAACAGGTCTACACAAGACTGGGAATGAACGGTGAACACTACAAGGTGTTCGAATGGATGAAGTAGCAGGGCCGAGGGCAAAGGGCCGAGGGCCGAGGGCCGAGGGGAAGACACAAGTAACAGAACGGTTGCTCCAGCGCCCTTCCCTCGGCCCTCAGCCCTCGGCCCTCGGCCCTATACTCCGCGCCATGCGCCGAGTCTTTGCTCTCGCCACGCTCCTGTTCACCGTCTCGCTCGCGGCCACCCTCCCTCCCAACGTCGAGAAGATCGACTCCTTCCGCGGCATCGACCAGTACCGGCTCAAGTCGAACGACATGACCATCCTGCTGGTGCCGGACCATGCGTCGCCGGTCTTCACCTTCATGGTCGTCTACCACGTCGGCTCGCGGAACGAGGCCCCCGGCAACACCGGCTCGGCGCATCTGCTCGAGCACATGATCTTCAACAAGTCGACCGAGAACTTCGGCCGCGCCAAGGGCCACAAGACGTTCCAGGAAGTGCTCTACGAAGCCGGTGCCGACTTCGGCTCGACCAACATGACCACCTGGTACGACCGGATGAACGGCTACTCCACGCTGCCGTCCGGCAAGCTCGAGCTGGCGATGAAGATCGAGGCCGACCGCCTCGGCCGCGGGCTCATCCTCGACAGCGAGCGGCAGTCCGAGATGTCGGTCGTCCGCAATGAATACGAGATCGGCGAGAACAATCCCGCCGACGCGCTCGAGAAGGCGACCGTCGCCGCGGCCATCCAGGCGCACCCGTACCACTGGTCGACCATCGGCTACCGCTCCGACATCGAAGGCGTCACCACCGAGCAGTTGCGCGAGCACTACAAGAACTTCTTCTGGCCGAACAACGCCGAGGCCATCCTGGTCGGCGACTTCGACACAGAGAAAGCGCTGGCGCTCTTCGACCGCGAGTTCGGCGGCTTCAAGAAATCCGACCGGCCCATTCCCCAGGTAATCACCGTCGAGCCGCCGCAGGAAGGGGAGCGCCGCGCGGTCGTGCAGCGTCCCGGCAACGTCGGGATCGTGCAGCTCGCCTACATCCGTCCCGGCGCGCTGCACCCCGACTTCATCCCGCTGGACGTGCTCACGTCCATCCTCGGCGACGGCGTGAACTCGCGCCTCTACCGTGCCCTCGTCGACAAGGGCCTGGCCTCGAACGTCAACGCCTTCAACTACACCCTGCGCGATCCGTTTCCGCTGCTCATCGACGCGACCCTCTCCGGCGGCAAGACCCACCAGGAAGCGGAGGCGGCGATCAAAGCCGCCATCGCCGAGGTCGTCGCCAACGGCGTCACGGATGAAGAGCTCAAGCGCGCGCAGCAGCAGATCGAAGTCGCGGTCATCCGCAGCCGCGACGGCACGTACAACTACGCCTCGAACCTCGGCGAGTCGGTCGCTTCGACCAACTGGAAGTGGTTCCTGACCTACGTCGAGAACGTCAAGGCGGTGACGAAGGAAGACGTACAGCGCGTCGCCGCGGCGCACCTCACGCCCGGCCACGCGACGGTGGGTTGGTTTGTGCCGGGCGCGCCGGCGAAGCCCGCGCCCGTCCCAACGAGCCGCGAAACGGCGAAGAGCGACCTGGGTGGTGGACCCGCCGCAGAAACGAAAGCCGCGGCCCCGGCCAAGGCCGCCGCCGGTACGTTCGCGCAGCGCACCACGCGCAAAGTCCTCAAGAACGGCATCATCGTCGACGTCATCGAGAACCACGCCGTCCCCACCGTCGCCTTCCGCGCCCTCGTCCTCGCCGGCGAGACCGGCGCTCCGGCGGGCAAGCCGGCGCTCCCGGCGCTCACCGCGAAGATGCTCCAGCGCGGCACGAAGACGCGGACGAAGGAAGAGATCGGGAAGCTGCTCAACGACGTCGGCGCCGCACGCGCATACGGCGTCGGCCTGAACGAAGCCACCATCACCGGCAGCGGCATGGCCCGCGACCTCCCGCTGCTGCTCGACGTCCTCGCCGACGAGTTGAAGAACCCCGCCTTCACCGCCGACGAGCTGGCCAAGGCGAAGAAAGAGCTCGAGACCGACGTCCTCCGCGCCGACGACAACACCCAGAACCGCGCCGTCCAGCGCCTCGCGCAGGTCGTCTACCGCGAGAATCATCCGTACCACTCCGCCGGCCGCGAGAAGCTGGTGGCGAGTCTCAACGCCGCCACCGCCGACGACCTCCGCGCCTTCCACCGCGCCCGCTACAGCGGCGCGAACCTGATCGTGGCCATCGTCGGCGACGTCGATGCCGCGAAGACGATCGCCCTGGTCGAGAAGCACCTCGGCGACCTGCCGAAAGGGGAGCGCCTCTCCCTCGACAAAGTCGCCCCGACCACGCCGGCCGGGAAGGGCGTCCGCGAGGCCGTGACCATGCGCGGCAAGGCGAACATGAACATCATCATGGGCACCGCCAGCGTCCTGCGCCGCACCGACCCCGACTACGATGCCGCGCTGATCGCCAACGCCGCCCTCGGCCAGAACTCCCTCTCCTCCCGCATCGGCCGCCGCGTCCGCGACACCGAGGGGCTCTCGTACAACCTCCAGTCGCGCTACGCCTGGAGCGACCAGCTCGAAGGCATCTGGCTCCTCAACGTCAACGTTGCCCCGCAGAACCTGGCGAAAGCGATGAAGTCGTCGATGGAAGAGATTGAAAAGTTTGCCAGGGAGGGCGTGACCGACGCCGAAGTCGAAGCCCAGAAGAGCTTCTTCGCCGGCAACTACCAGGTCGGCCTCGGCTCCAACGCCGGCATCGCCGCCGCCCTCGTGACCGCCGAGAAGTTCGGCTTCGGCCCGAAGTACCTCGACGAATTCCCGGTCCGGATTCGCGCCGTGACGACGGCGGAAGTGAATGCCGCGGCGAAGAAGCACTTCTTCGCGGACAGGCTGCACACGATCGTGGCGGGTGACTTGGACAAAGTACCGGAATAGGACTTTCCAGGACTCTCTAGGACAGATAGGACGGATAGGCCGTCCTATCTGTCCCATCAGTCCCATTCGTCCCATAGGTCCCATCGGTCCCACGTAGAATCCCCTCCATGAAACGCATCCTCGCGATTCTCCTGTTCGCGATCGCCGCTTCCGCGCAGCAGAAACCCTTCTCCGTCGTCGAGGCCTCGATCCCCGACATGCAGCAGGCGCTGCGCGAGAAGCGCGTCACCTCGCGCGAGCTCGTGCTGCAGTACCTGGTGCGCATCGCCACCTACGAAGACCGGCTGAACGCCGTGATGACCGTGAACCCGCGCGCGCTCGAAGAAGCGGATGCGCTCGACCGCGAGCGTGCGGCCGGGAAAGTGCGCGGGCCGCTGCACGGGATCCCGGTCGCCCTCAAGGACAACATCCACACCACCAACATGCCCACCACCGGCGGCGCGCTGGCCTTCGAAGGGCTCGTCCCACCGTACGAGGCGACGCTCACGAAGAACCTGCGCGAGGCCGGGGCGATCATCCTCGCCAAGACCCAGATGACCGAGCTCGCGAACTGGGTGGCCGGCGGCTCGACCCCGATGCCGAACAACTACAACTCGCTGAACGGCTACGGCTTCAACCCCTACGACCCGCGCCGCGATCCGCGCGAAGCCACCGCCGACGGCCGTCCCGTGCTCAACACCGGCGGCTCGAGCTCCGGCACCGGCACCGCCGCGAACTTCTGGGCCGCCAACGTCGGCACCGAAACCTCCGGCTCCATCCTCAGCCCCGCCAGCGCGAACATGCTCGCCGCCGTCAAGCCGACCGTCGGCCGCATCAGCCGCTACGGCGTCATCCCCATCACCGCCGACCAGGACACGCCCGGCCCGATGGCCAAATCCGTCACCGACGCCGCCATCCTCCTCGGCGTCCTGGAGAGCGACGACCCGAACGATCCGTTCGAGGACGGCTGCACGCCGGAGCGCGACTACACCAGATACCTCTCCCGCGACGGGTTGAAAGGAGCGCGCATCGGCATCCCCCGCGCGAACTACTACGACAAAATCACCCCTCCGGGCGCGAAGACACCGCGCGCCGGCCTCAACGACGATCAGCGCAAGGTGATGGACGAAGCCATCGCCGTCCTGAAAGCAGAGGGCGCGGTGATCGTCGATCCCGCCGACATCCCCAGCGTCGTCGACCCCGACCCGAAGAACAACCTCCTCCTCTGGAGCATCTGCGGAAACATGGACGACGTGAAAAAGCGCGACTGCTCGATCGACTTCGCCTACGGCATGGAGCGCGACTTCAACCTCTGGCTGGCGTCGCTGGGCGACAAAGCCCCGGTCAAATCCCTCACCGAACTGCGCAAGTGGAACAACGACCACGCAAAGCTCGGTGCGATCAAATACGGCCAGTCGCTGCTCGACGTCTCCAACGCCATGGACCTCGACCTCTTCCGGGAACGCTACAACGCCGACCGCGCCCGCGACCTCCAACTCACCGCGAAACACGGCATCGACGAGGTCATGAAAGCCCGGAAACTCGACGCCCTCCTCTTCCCCGGCGGCTTCGGCGCCAACGTCGCCGCGCGCCCCGGCTACCCGACCGTGATCGTCCCCTTCGCCACCATCCCCAACGCCCCGACCCCCGCCTTCCCCGAAGGCTTCAACGCCGCACCAACGCCGTTCGGCGTCAGCTTCACCGGCATGGCCTGCAGCGAGCCAACGCTATTGCGCTTGGCCTACGCGTTCGAACAAGCCACCAAGCGCCGCGTACCGCCGCCGCTGTTCCCGTGACTTGATATTGTCGGTTGTCCGTTGCGGTTGTCTGCCATTCCTCGGCTTACGGGCCGCTCTCCTCGAGTGCGGCTCCCCGGAAATCGGTGGCCGGTCATTGCCGGCGGAGCCGCCGAAGGCGGCGAAAGATCTGTAGACCCGGCCTTCAGGCCGGGTTCCACCACGCGCCCCCAGGCGAGCCCGCGTAGCGGGCAACAGAACAGAAGGTCTGCGCGAGGTCAATGGCGCGAGCTTAAGCAATGATTTGTCGCTCCCCTTACGGCGAGACGCCGTACGCCGGCGAGACGCCGCCGGATCAGCCGACGCGACGTCGGCGTTCGTGCGCCCGAGAGCGCACCTGAAGAGGAGGTGGAAATACTCTCAACCAAACACTCGACTGGTTGAAAGCCAAAGGTAACTGCGTCGTCGTAAGACGGGGTGGAGAGCAACCGTGAAGTAGGCGAGTCTGTCGGTCCGTACGAGGAGAAAGTCGATTCGGCCTTGTGTCTTGGCGAGCTTGCGAACGAATGGCGAAGCCGAGAGAACCGGTGGGATTCTGGCTGGAAGGGCCGGACTCACCGGATGCTCCTAGAACGCGGAAACAACGAGTGCGATGCGCGGACATAGGAAGGCACGGGGTGGTTGGGCACAGAACGACAGAATAGATTCAGGTGTGGTGAATCGGGGATCCCCGCAGCTGCGCAAGTGAAAGGCAGACGGGTGACTGAGCCTCCATAGGAGCTGAGAAGCGCTGTAACGGGCGTGGAGCAAAGGGAGGTAGGAAGGTGGATCGGAAGCGAAGCGGGAAGACGGGAATCGTATATTGCCGAGAGGCTAGAAACACGAGAGCTACGAGCAGACCGTGCTCGTAGGCGTCCAATCGCGGAGCAACCGGTGTAGATGGGCTCTGGTGACAGAGCGGCAGGAACTGCCAGCACGTCAGACTTCTTTCACCGAGACGCAAGTCCCACGTGTACGCATCTATCCCGAACAGGACCACCAACTGGAGAGCCGGATGCGGGAGATCTGCCAGTCCGGTTCGGAGGGAGGGGGAGGCCGGGAGGCCTCTCCCTACCCCTAACGGCGCATGACCGCGGTCCTCGCGAATCGGTCGTCCGCGCATCGAAGCGACGCGTGGCTCCATTCATCGCCACCGTGCGTCCGCGCGTGGAGCGCCCGGAGAAGAACGAAGGTCTGAACCCCACTTCGCCCGCGGTGAATCAGCCGGACTAACCGCCTGGCGACGCTGCTCGAGTCGATTGAGGAATTTCACCGAAGTACAAGGTATGTCCTTGATCATCCTTGATGGTGAACTCGCGAGTCCCCCATGCGGTGTCGTGAACCTCGCGCACGAGTGGTACACCATTTCGCTTCAGGGCTTCTGCGGCGTTTGACGCGTTGTCTACCTCCAGATAGATGTGGAGGTGGTCGCCGGCGTCGACGAAGTCGATGGACGGATCCTTCTCGTCTACCTGCTTGAGGTGAAAGACGTGGTTGCCTGCGCGAATGCCGGCGTAGAAGTCCTGATACTGAAAATCCACGGTGAACCCGAGTTTCCCGGTATAGAAGCGTATCGACGCGGCGAGATCTGTCGTGCGCAACTGAGGGACCAAACCGAGTATCCGCATCCATCTTCTCCTGACATCTCAAACAGTCTTCCCGCCGACACTAGGGAGGGGATCGCCGAATGGTTTCGCGCGCGCTCCGCCGCCGCGTCCCGCACGGCGAACGCACCACCCAGCTAACCGGCCAGCCGCCCCCCTCGAAAGCGCATGAGCGGTTGAACACTCGCCGGTGACATCCACCGGCAGATACCGCGTGATACCCTGCTGCCATCCAGCCATCCGGGAGGAACAATATCGATGCGAAAGCTTATCGTCCGGACACTCCTCATTGCGTCGCTCATGCTGCTCGTCACCGGTCCGGTCCGGGCCGTGAACGGTCCCGAGACCGACATCTACTACTACACCGGCTGCAACGGCACACTGACCTACGTCGGGCACGCCCACAAAAATTGTTATCTGTTCGGCTGGACCTACACCGGCCAGCAGTCCGGCGACTGGTCCGAGGTCGTAACCTACGACTGCGACACCCAGGAGCTCAAGACGACCTACTACAAGTACGTCAACGGCGTCGCCTATCTGGTGAGCCAGGCGACGTTCAACGCCGGCATCTGCTGAACTGCGGGGAGCGGAGCGCGTGGTCCCGCGGGAGTCGCGGGGTCATGGTTCGCGAGTCATGGGGTCTCGACCCGCGAGTCATGGGGTCTCGACCCGCGGGTCATGGGGTCTCGACCCGCGGGTCATGGGGTCTCGACCCGCGGGTCATGGGGTCTCGACCCATGAGTCATGGGGTCTCGACTCGCGAGTCATGGGGTCTCGACTCGCTACACCCAGTTGTCGAGGTCCAATCCGGGGACGCGCTCGAAATGCTCTGCGTTGTTCGTAACGAGCGTCAGGTCCAACGCGATCGCATGGGCGGCGATCAGCGTATCGAGCTCTCCGATCGGTGAACCGCGTTCCGCTAAGCCGCTTGCAGGCAAGCGTGACGGCGCTGATGCAGATCTCCGAGGGCCGATGCTCCAGAATTCGCGCGGCTACGCCGCCCTGACCTCGCAGCGCGAAGCTGACGCTGTCGGTGTCCGGCATGAACTTTGGCTTCATGCGAACGGGTCTTTCTTCTTCGAGACAGGCTTGGATCGCGGACGTTCGATCTCCTCGTCCCAGGTACCGAGCGCACTCACGAAATCACTGCTCCACTCATCAGCCGATTCGAGGATGACCCGCTTCCCGACGCGGCGAACCAGAACCTCCTGCTGATCGTCCGGGAATCGGCACGATTCGGCGAACTACCTGGCTGCCGCCATTGGTGAAGATCTTCGTTCGCTCGGCCATGCCTGAGTATAGATAGCCGTATATACGCAGGACAGCTGGTGCTGGCTCTTTCACTTCTCAATTTCTCTGCACTACCACGCCCTTCTCGGTGGGACATGCCGGTTTTTCGATCGTCCCCTCACATAAAACGCGGCAACGGACCGCCATCCGCTGCAGTGAGTAGTTAGGCGATTATTGGCGCCCAAACCATCCGTCAGCGAACCGTCCAGTCAGAAATGCGAGGTCGCCTGCAGTTTGTAAGGGTGAAACGCCCTTATTGAGTCGCTCTAATATTCGGCCAATCAAGCCGCGATGCGCCGTGAATCGCTCGGAGAGCGTAGGACCTAATCTCGTCAAGGTCCGCTCCAGGCTTTGCTTCATGCTCACGGGCGCAACCGCTACAAGCATCCCCTCACCCTCACGCACAATGGGGAAGGCCGCAACGGATGCCGATCCAATGATAATCGCTTCAGCGCGCGGCAGCAGAGGGCCCTTCGTCTCTTCGTATTTTGTGCGTCGAAGATCAAAAATGCGTCGTGTACTCTGGATCGCATCCTTACTAAAGCTAAGCTCGTACGGTATATCTGAATTCAGTATCTCCGCCACAATTCGCGCGGGCGTTTCCAAGACAGCAGCGCTTTGGGCCGCCGCAAGCGCCATTGCATGGGTGATAAAGCCACTATCGACTAGGTAAACAGAACGGCCCTTTGATACCGCGCCGAACACAACTGCGTCCCGAAGATGGTCATCGATGCATGCGGCGCGAAACGTAGCGTACATTTCAAGGACGAGATCAGACTCCTCCCTTCGAACTAACTTTCGGATTGTTTCGGCGATCCAACGATACGCTGATGCTAGGATCTCAGTTACGAACCGGCCCGCTTCATCGTCCCTGACCCCTAGACCCATGGACATCTCGATCGCGACGGCCTTATACCGCCCGGGTTCGGCGACACGAACGGGTGCAGCGGAAATCACGGCGGTTTGACGCGGGAAATCGCGACGAAGAAATGCCACGTCCAACTCTTCGTAGATGCCCACCCTCGGCCCGGCAATGATCTCAAAGTCGAGGCCTTTCGCGCTTAGCCACGAGCTGGGATGGCTCGTTTGCGTTTTGCAACCGACTACGACGGCACCGCAGTTGGCGTACAGGCGGCTCGCGACGTACTGCGGCAGGAAGGCATCGATCGCATCTACCATTTCTGGCAGTTGCCGAATCTGAACTGAACCGTATAACTGATTCAGTTCGTTCACAATCGTGGAGGCTTCACTACGCAATAAATCCTCGAACTTCATCGCGTGACCCATGTCATTTTACGCGACGACTTCTTCTCCGCCTAGCGTCCTTTGTGTAAGCTGCGCGGCGGTTGCCGCAAATGACGTTCGGACCAAGTCGCGATCTGCAACCGCCACACGCCGTCACGCTGGCGACAAAATAGGCAGCTCGGCTGCCGGGCCGAAGCCAGGCCGTGCCAGCTTCACACCAAAGGTGGGCGGCCGTGCGACGAACCGTAAGCGACCTCACTCATTGCAGACACGGACTGTTGTTGCCGGCCGCGAGAAGTTGGTCGCGAGTCTCAACGCCGCCAGCGCCGAAGACCTCCGCGCCTTCCACCGGGCCCGCTACAGCGGCGCGAACCTGATCCTGGCCATCGTCGGCGACGTCAACGTCGCGAAGACGATCGCCCTGGTCGAAAACCACCTCGGCAACCTGCCGAAAGGGGAGCGGCTATCTCTCGCAAGCGTCGCCCCGACCACCCCGGCCGGGAAGGGCGTGCGCGAAGCCGTGACCATGCGCGGCAAGGCGAACATGGAAACGGATCATTACTGGCTTCTCCTCGCCACCACCTCCGCGATCTCCCCATCGCGCTGGTGCAGTACGTCCCATCCCTCGAAGAACGTGACCAGCTCTCCGGGGCTTACGCAGAACCGCGGGTTGATCCCGCGCGTGCGGACCGCGGTTACGATCAACCCGCCGGGGCGAACGACGCGCCGCGCCTCAGCGAAGAGAGGTCGGTGCAGGTAATAGAGGATGACGGCGAGGTCGAACGAATCGTCCTCAAAGGGCAGGGGCGCACCGGTCTCGAGGTCCAGCACCCGCCCCTCCACCCGCGGCTCGTGCTCGCGCACGAGACGGATCGCCTCCGACGCCCCATCCACCGCCACCACCTCCCACCCGTTTCGCGCCAGCCAGATCGCGTTGCGGCCGGCGCCGCAGGCGAGGTCGAGAGCGCGGCCGGGGGCGATGTCGGCGACTGCCTCGACGAGCAGTTTTGCCGGCTCGGTGTCGAGCTCGTCGTTCTCGCCGGCCTCCTCACGGGCGGCGCGGTAGCGTGCATTCCAGTCCTCGAGGCTCACGTCCCGTACAATACGCGCGTGTCAGTCAAAGGCATCCTGCAGACGATCTTCCGAGGGGAGGGACGCATGCTTCAACCCGGTGAACAGGCTCCTGATTTCGACGTCGTCGACCACAACGGCAACCAGGTCCGCCTCAGCGACCTGCGGGGCCAGAAAGTCGTTCTCTGGTTCTACCCGAAAGCCGACACCCCTGGCTGAACCAAGGAAGGTTCCGGGTTCCGGGACCTCAACAGCGAGTACGCGAAAAAGAACGCCCGCATCCTCGGCGTCAGCTTCGACAGCCCCGCCGAAAACAAGCGCTTCGCCGAGAAGTTCGGCTTCAACTTCCCCCTCCTCTGCGACACCGAGCGCAAGATCGGCCTCGCCTACGGAGCCGCCGACTCGGCAAAGGACGAGTACGCAAGGCGCATCGCGTACGTGATCGACGAAGAGGGAAAGGTGGCGGAGGCGCATCCGAAGGTGGATGCGGCGAGCTACCCCAAGACCCAGCTCGAAGCGCTGTAATGGTTATCGGTTGGCAGTTGTCCAAGCCGTTCTCGCCCGGACGACGTGATCGTCCGGAATGCCCCTTCCTGTCGGATGACGGGTCCCCGCCAGCCGAGGAATGGCAGATAACCGACAACCGACAACATCCCGCGAGGCCGGAGCCCTCGCCTGAACGGACACTTGTAACAACCCAACGTGCAACCATTTCCCCGCGCGCACGTTACAGACTCCATACAAGCTCGTGGAGGATCACAAATGAGCGCCAAGCGGAAACGGAAAATCACCATCTTCACGGTCATCGCACTGGTCATCGCCATCGGTGCCACCGTCGCCATCAAAGCCAACGGGAAGGACAAGAAACCGCCGGAGTCGCCGATCAAGACCGCGAAGGCGGAAGTGGGCGACGTCCAGGTCAAGGTCACGGAAGTCGGCACCGTCGAGCCGGAAGTGAAGGTCGAGGTCAAATCGGCCATCTCCGGCAAGGTGGTGGAGATCTTCCATCGCGACGGCGACGTCGTCCGCCGCGGCCAGGTGCTGGCCCGCGTCGAGCCCGACCTCAGCCAGGCCCAGGACCTCGCGGACGTGAAGAACTCCGTGGCGTCGACCGAGATCCGCTTCTCGGAAGCCAAAAAGAACTGGGAAGCCGACAACAAGCTGCTCATGCAGGGCCTGCTTGCCCCGAAACAGGCCCGCGACGCCGAGACCGAGTACCTCGAAGCGCGCCAGGAGTACGAGAAGTCGCGTGAGAAGTACAACCTCGTCGAGAAGAGCGGCATCCCGATCGGCCAGTCGGCCAAAGACTTCCGCGGCTCCAACGTCGTCGCCCCGATGGACGGCGTCGTGCTGACCAAGGACGTCGAGATCGGCGAGTCGATCACCTCCGGCGTCTCTTCCTTCAACGCCGGCACGGTGCTTTTCAGCGTCGCCGACACCTCGAAGATGATCGTCAAGGCCGGAGTCAACGAAGTCGACATCGGCAAGATCCGCGTCGGCATGCCGGTCAAGGTCACCCTGGACGCTTATCCGAAGGTCTCGTTCCAGGGGAAGATCGACCGCATCGCCCCCGCCGTCCGCATCGACGAAAAGGTACGCGTATTCGACGTCGAGATCCGCCTCGACGCGCAGGGGAAAGAGCTCCGCAGCGGCATGACCGCCAACATCGAAGTGGTCGGCGAGAAGAAGTCGAAAGTCCTCTCCGTCCCGGTCGAGTCGGTCTTCAAGCGCGATGACGAGGAGATCGTCTTCGTCAAGAAAGCGGTCGACCTGAAAGCCTTCGCCGAAGCGGGCGAGAAGAAGAAGGACGACAAGTCCGGCAAAGAAGACAAGGACGCCTGGAAGCAGTTCTTCGACAAGCGCGTGGTCGTCACCGGCCTCGCCGACAACGCCCGCGTCGAGATCGTCAGCGGCCTGAAGCTGGGCGAGGAAGTGGCGCTCGAAGACCCGACCCTGACGAAGAAGGATCAGGACGAGGACGACGATTAGTTGCTGGTTGCTGGTTGTCTGGGCGTTCTTGAGAACGGCCAGGAGCTCCCAGCGCCACAACCAGCACCCGCAAGCCCTGTCGTCCAGGCCCTGACTCCCAAGCAACCAGCAACCAGTAACCAGCAACCGATCACGCGGAGCGAGCAACCATGAGTGCCGTATTCAAGTTCGAAAATTGGCGTGGTGCCGAGCCCGAGCCTCCCAGCGCGGAGAAGGTGCACAAAGCGCTCATCCAGCTCGAGCGCATCGTCAAGACTTACGACGCCGGCGACAACGAAGTGCAGGCGCTGCGCGGGGTCGACCTGCGCATCGACCGCGGCGAGTTCGCCGCCATCATCGGCCCCTCCGGCTCCGGCAAGTCGACCCTGATGCACATCCTCGGCTGCCTCGACTCGCCGACCGAAGGGCGTTACTGGCTCGACGGCGAGGACGTGGCCGCGCTTTCCGGCGGCGCGCTGGCGCGCATCCGCAACCAGAAGCTCGGCTTCGTCTTCCAGACCTTCAACCTGCTGCCGCGGGCCACGAACTTGAAAAACGTCGAGCTCCCGCTGCTCTACGCCGGCATCGACAGCGATGAGCGGCGGGCCCGCGCGCTCGAAGCGCTCGACCGCGTCGGTCTCAAGGAGCGCGCGAAGCACCGTCCCAACCAGCTCTCCGGCGGGCAGCGCCAGCGCGTCGCCATCGCCCGCGCGCTGGTCAACAAGCCGTCGCTGATCCTGGCCGACGAGCCGACCGGCAACCTCGACCAGAAAACCGGCAACGACATCATCCGACTCTTCGAAGAAGTGGCCGAAGGGGGGCAGACCATCGTCATCGTCACCCACGACCCGGCCATCGCCGCCCGCACGCAGCGCCGCATCAAGATCGTCGACGGACTGGTCGTCAGCGGCGAGATGGAGGACTAGCGCCGTGCTCATCCTCGAAGCGATCATCGACGGCATCCGCGACATCAAGGACCACCTCGGCCGCACGCTGCTGCAGCTCTTCGGCATCATCCTCGGCGCGGGCTCCATCGTGGCCACCTTCTCCCTCTCCGTCGCCGGCAAAGAGGCGTCGATGAAGTTCTACCGCGTCAGCGGCGGCATCGAGCGCATCTGGATCGGCAACAAGGAGACCGGCAAGATCACGCTCGACGCGAAGGCGCTCGCTTCGAAAGGCCTCACCTACGCCGACGCGGTGGCGCTGCGGGCCGAAGGGAAGGAGATCGACCTCGTCTCTCCCGTCTCCCAGGACCAGATGACCATCCGCTACGGCGCGAAGGAAAAGGCGCGCGACGTCATGGGCGTCACCCCTGCCTACTCGCCGATCAGCTTCTTCCACGTCCAGCGAGGCCGCTTCATCACCGACCTCGACCTGCAGTCCACCGCGCGCGTCGTGGTCCTCGGCACCACCCGCGCCGAAGAGTTCTTCGGCAGCGACGATCCGGTCGGCAAGACCATCAGCATCAACGGTGCGGGTTACCTCGTGGTCGGGGTGATGGAGGAGAAGTACTTCAGCTTCGACCAGAAGCGGAACGCCCTCCGGTGGATGAACCGGAACATGTACATCCCGCTCACGACCATGATGACGCGCAAGGGCGAGCCGCTCGAACAGGGGCGCATCTCGTTCATGCACGCGCGGATGAAGGACGTGAAGCGCCACAAGGAAGCGGTGCAGGAGATCGAGCGCGTGCTCTTCCGCCAGCACGGGACGAAGGACTACCAGGTCTTCTCGCGTGTGGCCAACCTGCAGCGCAACGAGAGCGAAGGGAAGATGTACGACGTCACGTTCATGATCTGCGGGATCATCTCGCTGCTCGTCGGCGGGATCGTGATCATGAACATCCAGCTGGCGTCGTTCAACGAGCGCGTCCGCGAGATCGGCACGCGCAAGGCCGTCGGCGCGACCCCGGCACAGATCTTCTTCCAGATGCTGACCGAGTCGGTCCTGGTGTCCATCTTCGGCGGCATTCTCGGCATCTTCGCCGGCAAGTTCTTCACCCAGGGCATCTCCATGCTCACAGAAAACCCGGCCATCATCACCCCCGGCGTGATCATGAACGCCCTGATCTTCGCCGCCGGCACGGGACTGGTGTTCGGGATGTACCCGGCCATCCGGGCCAGCCGGCTGAATCCGATCGAGGCATTGAGAACAGAGTAGAGAGATGTTGTCCGTTGTCAGTTGTCGGTGATCTGCCATTCCTCGGCTGACGGCACCGTCCAGGCGAGACCGGTTCGGACAACTGACAACCGACAACAGTCGAAGCGAAAAGCGAGCGAACCATGCAGATCGGCGAATCAGTAAGAACCTCTTACGAAGAAGTCAAAGCGCACCCCCTGCGCTCGCTCTTCACCCTCATCGGCGTCATCCTCGGCACGCTCGCGCTGGTGGTGGTGATGTCGGTGCTCGACGGCGTGCAGAATTCGGTGCTCAAGGGGATCAACGAC
>DASPHC010000159.1:0-37654 GCA_035629865.1 Thermoanaerobaculia bacterium
TGTGGCCGTCGCGCCGGGAGTGAGGTCGCACGGGAGTGCGAGCCAGCGGTCCTGCACCTGCTCGCCGGATGCGGTGAAGAGCTTCGCGATGAGGCGGTACTCCGGCTGGCCGTAGGTGCGCGTGCGGATGGTCGCCGGACCATCGTTGCGGATGGTGATGCGGATGTTCTGGTTGGTGTGACCATGTGTCCCATTGGTCCTATGTGTCTCATTGGTCCTATGGGTCCCATTGGTCCCATTGACCGATGGGACAGATGGGACCAATGGGACAGATGGGACCAATGAAGCCTCGGCCACGGTCAGCCGAGGGAACAACGGCAGGGCCTCGGTGATCACGGAATGCGCTTCGCGCGGCGAAGGGGCAAGCGCCTGCAGATACCCGGCGACAGTCCTTTCGAGCGTGGCGTTCCTCTCCAGCCACGCCCGCTGCGCGAGCGCAACATCCGGCAGATCGGCGGTAAAGAACTCCACCAGCCGCGCCACCTCCCCTGCCCCCAACGGCACCTTGAACACGCAGGTCTCCGGAAACTCGGCGAACTGGGCGTAGTCGCTCACGGCGACCGGCTTGCCGGCGTCGAAGGCGCGGATGAGGGTGCCGCTGGTCTCGCCGGCCGAGGGATAGCGGAGGTTCACCAGCCGGTCGGCTACGGCGTAGTACGACGAAAAGTCTTCGTCGGCCACGTAGCCGGTCGCGACGATCCCTTCGCCGCGCAGCTTTTCGAGGTCGATGTTCGGGGCGGGCTCGCCGACGATCAGCAGCGCCAGCCGCGGATCGCGCTCGCGGGCGATCCGGAACGCCTCCAGCACGACCTCGGCGCGCTTGGCCGAGGTGAGAAAACCGAAGAAGCCGATCACGCGCTGCCCGGGCGTCAGGCCGTGGCGCGCGCGCAAGGCATCGCGGTCGAACACCCGCGTCTCGCGGACGAACGGATGCGGCACGACGTAGATCGGCGTTTCGACGCCGAACGAACGCAGCCGGTCGCGCGCGTACTCGTTATGGACGATCACGGCGGTTGCACGCCGGGCGATGTCGACCGAGGCCGGCAGGAGGAAGTTGCCCATCTCGCTGTGCAGTCCGGCGGCGCGGCCTCGCGCCCACGCCGCACCCGGCGCACCATGGCTTGCCTCCAGCGCCTCGACATATCCCTCGGCGTCGCCACGCGCCAGCGTCAGCTCGACGATGAGGTGATGCAACACGAGGTCGTGCAGCACGACTACGCCCGGCTCGCGCATCGCCTCGGCGTACATGACTTCGTGATGCGGGTTGTTGCCGAGCTGGTAGATCACCGCGTCGAAGTCGGCGCGGCGGTAACCTTCCAACGAATCGAACGCCCGCACGTCAACATGCTGCGCGAGCGCGGGCAGCAGCAGGGACGAGTAATGCGCGACGCCGCTCTTCGCCGGAGGAAGAGGCGTGAAGAGGGCGACGCGCGTCATTCGGCGGTCTTTCGCGCCGCGGCGGCGAGGTAGGCCTCGATGAGCTCATCGAGGTCGCCGTCGAGGATGCGCGACGGATCGCCGACCTCGTACTGGGTGCGCAGGTCCTTGACGAGCTGATACGGCTGGAGGACGTAGGAGCGGATCTGGCTTCCCCAGCCGATCTCCTTCTTCTCCCCTTCCAGCTTCGTCTGCGCCTCTTTCTGCTTCTCGACCTCGAGCTGGTAGAGGCGCGCGCGGAGGAGCTTCATGGCGGTGTCGCGGTTCTTGTGCTGGCTCCGCTCGTTCTGGCAGGTCACGACGATGCCGCTCGGCATGTGGGTGATCCGGATCGCGGAGTCGGTGACGTTGACGTGCTGGCCGCCGGCGCCGGAGGAGCGGTAGGTGTCGACGCGCAGGTCTTTGTCGTTGATCTCGACGGTGATGGTGTCGTCGATGTCGGGCATGACCATCACCGAGGCGAACGAGGTGTGGCGCCGCTTGGCCGCATCGTACGGCGAGATTCTCACGAGCCGGTGCACGCCCGCCTCGGCCTTGAGATAGCCATACGCGTAGTCGCCGCGGACCATGATGGTGGCGCTCTTGATGCCCGCCTCTTCGCCGCCCTGATACTCGAGCATCTCCGTCGACCACCCCTTTTTCTCGGCGTAGCGGAGGTACATGCGCAGCAGCATCTCGGCCCAGTCCTGCGACTCGGTGCCGCC
This sequence comes from Thermoanaerobaculia bacterium, assembly GCA_035629865.1. GTDB lineage: Bacteria > Acidobacteriota > Thermoanaerobaculia > Gp7-AA8 > Gp7-AA8 > QHVT01. The sequence continues at coordinate 2,142 of DASPHC010000159.1, forward strand.
GGCGCCTGGGTGGATGTTGAGGATGGCGTCGCGGAGGTCGTGCTCGCCGGAGAGCTTCATGGTCAGCTCGATGCCGTTGAGCTCCGCCTCGAGCTTGCTGATGAGGGAGTCGATGTCGGATTCGACGCTCTCCCCCTCTTTGTGAAGGTCGAGCAGCACGTCGAGCTCTTCGCTCTTCGTGTCGATCGACTCGCCGGCCTGGATGCGCTTCTCCACGCGGGCGCGCTTGCGTCCCACTTCCTGCGCGTTCTCGGGGTTGTCCCAGAAACCGTGGGCCGACATCTCGCGCTCGATCTCGTCGAGCGATCTGCGTGCGGAGGCTAGGTCAAAGATAGCTCCGGACGAGGCGGATTCTGTCGCGGAGGGACTCGATGTCGCGGAAGGTATCGTCGTTCATGATTGGTTGTCAGTTGTCAGTTGTCGGTTGTCTGGCAGTTCTCGCGCTGAGGAACGGACCAATCGACGACGGACTTAGTTTGTCTTGCGTTTCCTCAATACGCCGATGAGTACCACGGCAATCGCTCCCCACGCAAACCAGTCGCCGAAACGCACGTACGGCGTGATGCTCGTCCTGGAGTGGAACTTCGCGTAGATGATGCCGTCCTTCCCCATCGGGATCGCTTCGAGCTGGCGGCCCGTCGGGTCGATGAAGGCGGAGATGCCGGTGGTGGCGGCGCGGAGGAGATAGCGGTCGCCTTCGACGGCGCGGAGGCGGGCCTGTGCGAGATGTTGGGCCGGGGCGGACGTGCCGTCGTACCAGGCGTCGTTGGTGATCGTCACCAGGACGTCGGCGCCGTTGCGGATCTGGGTTCGCGTGATCTGCGGGTAGACGATCTCGTAGCAGATCGCCGGGCCGTACCGGTACTTGCCGCTCAGCGGCCGGTCGTTCGTGCCGAACTCGAATTCGCCGACGGCGCGGACGAGCTTTTCGGCGAAGAAGAGCACACGCCGCAGCGGCACGTATTCGCCGAACGGAACGAGGCGGATCTTGTCGTAATGACCGGCGGTCCTGCCGCCGCTGACGAGGAAGGCCGAGTTCCAGAGGCGGTTCGGCCGGGCCGGGTCGATGGCCACGGAGCCGAGGATGACGTCGATGTCGTGGGTGCGGGAAAGCTGTTCGAGCTCATCGCGGAAAAAGTCGGTCTGCGTATATGAGAGTGGAACCGTCGATTCGGGCCAGATCACGACCTGCGCGCCGTTGTTCGCGGCCTGGATCGTCATGCCGATCATCTTCTGGTAGATCTCCAGGAGATTGGACTCGTCCCAGCGCATCTCCTGGCTGATGTTCGGCTGCAGCAGCGCGGCGGTCATGACCGGCCCGGTGCCGGGCCGTGCGTTCAGCTTCGACGCGATGAGGCCGGTCCCCCACCACACCAGCATCAGGATGCCGAGCGCGCCGCCGACGAAGACGCGGACGATCGGCATCGGCCGCTGCGTGATCCACCAGGCGATGACGGTCGAGGGAAACACCACCAGCGCACCGACGAAATAAGGGCCGGCGAAGCGGTCGATCTGGATGAGGCTCGGATAGTCGATCATCGCCGTGGCCATCAGGTTCCACGGGAAGCCGGTGAGGAGGAACGTGCGGAGGTATTCGACCACTGCCCACGCAGCCGGCACGAGCAGCCACGGCGCGAACCGGATGTCGAGCCGCAGGCGCTTGACCAGCACGGCGAAAAGCGCGCCGTAGAGACCGAGGACGAGGGACATGGCGACGAACAGGAGAACGCCGATCGCGTACGGCAGCCCGCCGTAGTGCGACATCACCCGCACGACCCACGGCACCATGATCAGCCACGCGGTCGTCTGCGCGATCCACCCGAGGACGAACGCTTCGCGGCCGCTCTTCGCCCGTACGATCGCCACCAGCAGCGGCGCGAGCGAGAGGAACGCAAGCCAACCCTGGGCGACGTCGGGAAAGGAGCAGCCGAACAGAACGCCCGACAGGATGCAGAGAATGATTCTGAGAATCAGCGACGCAGTCACTTCTTGAACAGCGCGTCGAACGCTTTTCTGGCGTCGTTCTCCGACATCGGCTTCGTTCCCTTGTCGGCGGCGAGGTCCTTGACGATCTTCGGCTGGAAGAAGGTGCACTCGTTCTTCACCTGCTTGCCGACGACGCGGACGGGGATGTTCTCGCGGCACTCCCACAGCGTGGTGGTGTCGAAGAAGCGGCAGTTGCCGCAGGTATGGAGGTCAGCGCCGCACTGCGCGCAGGTGTCGGCGGACGTGAACTCGCCGAGGCTGTGACGGATGTGGCTGCACTTGTTGCATTTGAAGGCATCGGGACCGAACCCGCCGGCAGTCCGGCCGCGCGGCGCGTCTTCGAGTCTTTCCTTCTGCGGCTCGTAAACTCTCGGCTGCTGCCGCTGGCTGTTGCCGGTGTGGGAGCCGAATCCGCCGCCGCTGTCCTGATAACCACGATGCTTGTATTTGCGATCGCTCACTTTTGCTTCACCTCATGAAGAACCACCAGAGCACTCCTCCGGCAATCGCAAGCGTGATGATGAACAGGATCACGCGGATCGCGAGACGCGCCAGCTTCAGCAGGAACCACAGCACGAAGATGGCGACAAGAAGAATGAGGAGCTCGTGAGTGCTCGGCATTCGGGGATGTGAGTAGTGTAACCCACAAACCAGCCTGGCTATTCACAAGGCCGGCGATTGTCCCATCAGTCCCATCAGTCCCATTGGTCCCATTGGTCCCATGGGACAGATGGGACCAGTGGGATGCGAGCTACTCCTGTTCGAAATGGGTGACGTCGGTGAGCACGCGCGTCGGGGGGACGAACAGCGCCGGGTCGTTGGTGACGTTGTCGGTGAGCGAATACATCGGGATGCTGCCGCCGTCGGGGTCCATGATCCGGATCGTGTCCCCCTTCATCAGCGTCACCCCGAGAATGCTTTCGGCGCTGGCGAAGAAGAGGTAATCCCCTTCGAGCGTCGGGTTGGCCGATGCGATCAACTGGCCGCCACGGTACGCGAAGATGAGCACACCCGTCCCTTCGAGCGTGCGGAAGCCGATGTTCAGGCGCAACTCCGGTCCGGGCACTGTGACGATGAGCGCTTTGATGCTGCCCTGCCGGGCACCGAAGAAGTCCCACGCCTGCGTCTGCGTCTCGATCGTGCCGAACGTCCCGCCATCGGCGACGTTGTACAGGCGGACGTCGGCGGTCGGCACGATGTAGAGACCGGCCGGGCTGGGATCGGGAATGATGTCGAGTGAGCCGAGCCCCGTCACACCGAGCTGCGCGACGACGTCCTCGTACTCCAGCACGCCGTTGTCCGTGGCGCGGAACTCATACCGCATCTGCGGGTCGGCGTCGCTTCCGGGCCTGCCGAGCGGATGCAGCACCAGACGGCCGCTCATGCCGGTCTCGCCGCGCAGACGGAGCTCGGTCTTGAACAGCGCGCCGTTGTTGCCGGGCGTGGAGCCGACCAGCGGGACGATCGACTTCCGCATCAGGCGGGTAAAGTCGGGATCGGCCGCGAACGTCACTTCCAGTTCCTCGCCGCACGGCTGCCCGCCCTGCGACTGGAGGATGTAGCGCCTCGTCGTCGTATCGGTCGAGGTCAGGCTGACGTCCCACCGGCCGGCGCTCTGGCTATTGGCGGTGACCTGAAAATACTCACTGATCGTGTTGCCGTTGACGGTGCGGATCTCCTGCAGCAGGTATGGATCGGCCGTCCCCGCCGCGCGAGTCCATTCCAGCCGCCACCGGTCCCCATCCCCGAGGTTGACTTTCTTGAAATTGAAGTTGCATTGCGCGGAAAGATCGAGAGCAACAGCGGCTGCGACGAAACAAAGCAGGGCACGTTTGGACATCTCAGAGCCTCCTTTGGCGAATAAGTAATCGCCAATAGAGCATATGCCTTATGAGATAAGAGCGTGACAAGTTTCTTCAACTGGGCCGGTAAGCAGGGAAGCGTTAAAATGCAGTCTGTGACGGACGACGAGCTGAAACGCCTGCTTCAGGAACATACGGTGGAGAACAGGCGCCACTTCGATGAGTCGGTCGCCGAAAACCGCCGCCTCTTCGAGGAATCGATGGCCGACACCCGCCACCTCTTCGTGACGACCACAGAACGTCTGCGCCACGAAATCCAGCTCGTCGCGGAAAGCGTCACCGGCGTACGCGAGACTCTCAGCCGGGAAGCGGCCGATATACGCGAGGAACTGCGGCGCACGGCGGCCGAGACGCAGGCCATGATCCCGCGCTGACGTGCTTTTCTGTCGCCCGCTACGCGGGCTCGCCTGAGGGGCGCTGGGTGACCCGGCGTGAAGGCCGGGCCTACAGATCTTTCGCCGCCTTCGGCGGCTCTCGTCGGATTCTTTTGCACCAGCGAGCGGCCACCTATTTCCGGGGAGCGGTACTCAGCGCGTTCAGCCCTAAAACCCCACGTCCGCCGCACCCACGTCGAACTGAATCCGCGTCGGCGGCATGAAGAGGGCCGGGTCGTTGGTCCGGTTGTCGGTGAGCGAATACATCGGCACGCCGCCGCCGGAGGGGATCTCGATGGTGATCAGGTCGCCCGGCTGCGGGGTGATTCCGGTCGACGCGAGGGCGCTGTTGAAGAAGAGGAAGTCGCGGGTGAGGGGCCAGTCGCGCGAGGCGATGACGTCGCCGTTGCGGGAGACTTTCATCGTGGCGATCGTCTCCTCGAAGGCGCGCACGCCGAGGTTCACGCGCAGCTCCGGACCGGGCGTCGTGAGGATCAGCGAGGTGATGGCGTCCGGGTTTCCGGAGAGGAAGTCGATGGCCTGGGTCTGCGCTTCCAGCGTGCCGTAGGTGCCGGTCGCGTCGACGTTGAAGAGCCGCACTTCCGCGTACGGCACGGTCCAGCCGTGCTCGGAGCTGAAGTCGGGAATGATCTCGATCGAGCCGAGTCCGGTCGCGCCGAAGGCGGCCACGACGTCGTCGTACACGATGACGTCGCTGGTCGTCGGCAGCGAGTACGTCAGCACGGGATCGCTGTCGCGCGCCGGGACGTTCGCGGGATGGAACAGCAGGATGCCGCGCTGGTTGCGTTTGGTGCCGCGCAGGCGGAGCGAGGTCTTGAAGTTGGAGTTGTTCGCACCGCGCGCGGAGCCGACCAGCGGGATCACCGATTTCCGGGTCATCCGCTCGAATACGACGCTCGAGACGAACGTGACGTCGATCGTGCCGGAGCAGTCGGCGACGCCTACGGCGGTCACTCGGTACGGGATGGTGAGGTTCTGCGAGGTCTTGACCGAGACCTCGGTCACGACGCGGGTGCCGGCCTCGATCGGAACGTCGCGCCTGCGGGTGGTGACGGTTCCGGTGTCAGGATCGGTGCGCGGCGATTCGAGGATGAAGCCGGTCGCACCCGGGACTTTGTCCCAGCTGAGCTCCCACCGCTCGCCGCGGCCGAGGTCTTCTTTCTGGAGGTTGAGCGTGCATGCGGCTTCCGCCGAAATGGCAAGCACGCAGGAGACGAACAGGGCGATTGCTTTCATGAAAACTCCTTCGTGAGCAAAAAAAAGGCCGGGCGCGTGGTACGCCCGGCCTTTCTGGTGCTGCTGTGGTGGCCATTCTAAACAGAACACGCTCACGGCGGCAATCTACAGGGAACGACCGGGGGGCCTCCGGCGGGCGGGCCCGGCCCGCGGCGTTGGTTTTCGCTCGGACCGCGTTCCGTGCGACTAACGCGCGTTCAGGCTAGGCCAACAAACGCTGCGGGCCGGGCCCGCCCGCCGGAGGCCCCCCGTCGTTCCCTGGAACCTACCGCCCGAAAGCGTTCAGACGACCAGCCGCAGAGGCTGCTCGATGTACTGGCGCAGGGTCTTCAGGAAATCGGCGCCGAGAGCGCCGTCCACGATCCGGTGATCGCACGACATCGTCACCTTCATCCGGTCGCGCACCACGATCTGGCGATTCCCGTCCACCACCGCCCGCGGCTCGGCCGTGCCGATCGCCAGGATGGCCGCGTTCGGCGGGTTGATGATCGCGGTGAACTCCTCGATCCCCCACGCGCCGAGGTTCGAGATCGTGAACGTGCTGCCCTGATATTCATCCGGCTTCAGCCGGCGGTTCTTCGCCTTGTCGGCCAGCGCCCGCACCTCGGTCGCGATATCGGGGACCGTCTTCGTGTCGGCGTTGCGGATGACCGGCGTGATCAGCCCGTCGCCCGTCGCCACGGCCACGCCGACGTGCACCTCGCCGTGCTGCGTGATCGCGTCGTCGCCCCAGCTCGCGTTGACGGCCGGGTGGTGCCGCAGGGCGAGCGCGATCGCCCGGATGATGAAGTCGTTGAGGCTGACCTTCACGCCGCTGATCTCGATGAGCTGCTGCCGGACCGAGATCAGGTTCGTGACGTCATAGTCGGCGGTCAGGTAAAAGTGCGGGATCGGTCCGGTCGATTCGGAGAGGCGCTTGGCAATCGTCCGGCGCATCGCCGAGAGCGGGATGATCTTCGTCTCCAGCGCGGGCGCTGCCGCGAGAGGAGCCGGCGCCGGCGCCTTCGCCGTTTTCGCCTGCGGAGCCGATGTGGCTGCGGGCGCGGGCTGCGAGCCGGCGTTCTTGATGTCCGCCGCCACCACGCGTCCGCGCGGACCGCTCCCCTGCACGCTCTCGATGTTCACGCCCATCTCGCGGGCCATGCGGCGGGCGAGCGGGGAAGAACGTTTGCGGTCTCCCGATTCGCCCTGCGGCGTTTCGGCTGCGTCGGGAGCTTCGGGTGCGCTGCGGTCGCGGCGCGGCCCGCGCTGTTCGATCGCTTCCTGATACTCGCCGGTGGTGTGCTTGACGCTTTCCTTCCTGTCCGTGGCGCGGCGCTGGAGAGGCTCCTCGGATTCAGCCTTCGGTTCAGGCTTGGCCTCCGGCTTCGGTTCAGGCTTCGGCTCCGCTTTCGGCGCGTCGTCCTTCTCCCCTTCCTTGAGGATGCGGGCGAGCACGTTGCCGACCGCCACCATGTCGCCTTCCTTCGCGGCGTGCGCGCCGAGGGTGCCGTCTTCCTCCGCCTCCAGGTCGAGATTGACCTTGTCGGTCTCGATCTCCGCGATCGCCTCTCCCCGCTTCACAGGATCGCCCGGCTGTTTGTACCAGCGGACGAGCTTCCCTTCGGTCATCGCATCGCCCGCCTTGGGCATGATGATCTCAGCCATTCGCGTACATCACTTTCTTGATCGCGTGGATGATCTCCGGACCGTGCGGCGTGGCCAGCAGCTCGAGATTGCGTGCGTACGGCATCGGCACGTCTTCGCCGGTGACGCGTGCGACCGGCGCGTCGAGCTCGTCGAACATGGCCTCGGTGATGCTGGCCGAGATCTCCGCGGCGGCGCCATACGGCTTCCACTGCTCCTGCACGACTACGGCGCGGTGGGTCTTCGCCACCGAGGCGTAGACCGGGTCCATGTCCAGCGGGCGAAGCGAACGGAGGTCGATCACCTCGCACTCGATCCCCTCGTCCTGCGATAGCTTCTCCGCCACCTGCAGCGAAAGCTGCAGCATGCGGCTGTAGGAAACGACGGTGACGTCCTTCCCCTCGCGCGCCACGCGCGACTTGCCGAACGGCACGGTGAAGTCCGGATCGTCCGGCACCTCCCCTTTCATGCCGTAAAGCGCGGCGCTCTCGAGGAATAGCACCGGGTCCTTGCCGCGGATGGCCGTCTTCAGCAGCCCCTTCGCGTCGGCCGGCGTGGCGGGAGCGACGACGTGCATGCCGGGAAAATGTCCGTAGAACGACTCCAGCGACTGCGAATGCTGCGCGGAGAGCTGCACGCCCGCGCCCTGCGGACCGCGGACGACCACCGGCACGTCCACCTGTCCGCCGGAGAAGTAGCGCACCTTCGCGGCGTGGTTGACGATCTGGTCGGCGGCGACGATCGAGAAGTTCATGGTCATCATCTCGACGATGGGGCGGAGGCCGAACATGGCCATGCCGACCGCGGTGCCGATCATGCCGGCTTCGGCGATCGGGGTGTCGATGATCCGCTTCGGGCCGTACTTCTTGAGCATGCCCGCGGTGATGCGGAACGTGCCCTCGTAGACGCCGATGTCCTCGCCGAGGATCAGGACCTTCTCGTCCCGGTCCATCTCTTCCATCATCGCTTCGCGGATCGCGTCGCGGTAACTCTTCTCAGCCATCAGTCTGTCTCGTCCTCGCGCACCCAGTGCGGACCATGTTCGGCCACGACGTCGGTCAGCAGCTCTTCCGGCTCGGGCACCGGGCTCTCCTCGGCGAACCGGACCGCGTTCGCCGCTGCTGCGACCGCCCGTTCGTCCATCGCCTTGACGTCTTCGTCGGAAAGCCCGCAGACCTCGGCGAGACGGCTCCGGAGGATCACGATCGGGTCGCGTTGCCGGTGCTTCTCCACTTCTTCCTTGGGGCGATACGGCTGGAGGATGTCGGCCGCGCCGTGGCCGCTGAAGCGATACGTGACCGCCTCGATGCAGTACGGCTTGCCGGTCTCCCGCACCTGGCGGACCACGCGGTCGGCGACGCCGCGCACGGCGAAGATGTCCTGGCCGTCGACCTTCTCCGTCGGAATGTCATACGCCTGGACGCGGGCCGAGAGGTCGGTGAGCGCGGAGTGCCGTTCGAGCTTCGTCCCCATCGCGTAACCGTTGTTCTCGATCACGAAGATGATCGGGCACATCCCCTGGTGGCCCCAGAGACCGGCCATGTTCATGGCCTCGTGGAACGAGCCGATGTTCATCGCCCCGTCGCCGAAGTAGCAGACCACGATGCGGTCGGTCTCCTGGTAGCGGAGCGCATACGCGGCGCCGGCGGCGAGCGGAAGATGTCCGCCGACGATGCCGTAGCCGCCGAAGAGACCATGCTCGGCGTCGAAGAGATGCATCGAGCCGCCCTTCCCCTTCGAGATGCCGGCGGCCTTGCCGAACAGCTCGGCCATGACCCTCTTCGGATCGGAGCCGAGCGAGATCGCCTGGGCGTGGTCGCGGTACCCACAGAAGACGGCGTCGCCCGGATTGAGAGCGCTGATGATGCCCGAGCAGATCGCTTCCTGCCCGATATAGACGTGCAGGTAGCCGCCGATCTTGCCTTTCCGGAACTCGCGCTCCGTCGCCTCTTCGAAGCGGCGGATGAAGATCATCTCCTCCAGGAGATCGGACCACTCGGGTGCGCATGCCGGATCGGCGACCGCGGAACTGCTTTCTTTCTTTGCTTTTGCCATCGTTTCCGTACGGCCCAAATGCACATCGTGCGCCGCGGGGCGGGATTCTATACAAGTTGCCGGTGGACGGGCGGAATGCTCGCCACGGGCGCGGTGAATTTCCGGGAGCGCCTCCGCAGGCTGTCCAACTCACTCGTCCAGCTTCGTCCCTCTGATGATGAAGAACAGCGCCACCACCGCCAGCACGGCGCCGTTGATGCTGAGGGCGGCGCTGATGGACCAGCGCTGGGCGACGTAGCCGGCGATCAGGTTGCCGAGGGGCATGCCGCCGCGGAAGGCGAGCATGAAGATGGACATGACCCGGCCGCGCATGGCGTCGCTGGCGGTGAGCTGGACGAGGGAGCTGTAGAGCGAGATGACTCCGACGATGCAGGCGCCGGCGAAGAAGGAGATGCCGAGGGAGAGCGGGAGGGAGCGGGAGAAGGCGAAACCGATGAGGAGGCAGGCAAAGGCGAGCTGCAGCGCGAGGGCAATCCTCCCCTTCCGGGCGGCATGGCCGGTGGCGGCGATCATCAGCGCGCCGGTCACGGAGCCGACGCCGTAGGTGGTCATCATCCAGGCATAGCCGCTGGCGTTGAGGTTGAAGATCGACTTGGCGACCACCGGCAGGAAGGTGACGATCGGCATGCCGAGGAACGTGCCGGCAAAGGCGAGGAAGGTCAGGACCACCAGCTTCGGACGGCTGGTGACGAAGCGGAAGCCGTCTTTCATCTCGTCGAAGATGCCGCGCTTCTCTGCCCGCTCGTCGGGTCCGGGGGTGCGGATCATCAGCATGGCGATGATCACGGCGATGAAGGAGAGTCCGTTGACCAGGAAGCAGACCGCGGCGCCCCACGCCACCAGGGCGGCGCCGGCGAAGATCGGGCCGATGACGCGCGCCAGGTTGAACTGCATCGAGTTCATGGCGATGGCGTTCGGGACGTCTTCGCGCTTCACCAGCAGCGGCAGCAGTGAGATGTAGGAGGGGCCGCTGAACGACTGCGCGCTCCCGGTCAGGAACGACAGGACGAAGATGTGCCACACCTGGACGTTCCCGGAGAAGATCAGCGCCGCCAGGATGAAGGCGAAGCTCATCTGCAGATACTGCGAGAGGAGCATGATCTTGCGGCGGTCGAAGCGGTCCGCGACCACGCCGCCGAAGAGGGAGAAGATCAGCATCGGGCCGGTGGAGAGGAAGCCGTCCACGCCCAGAAGGAATGGCGAGCCGGTCATGGTCAGGACCACCCAGCCCTGCGCCACGGTCTGCATCCAGGTGCCGGTCGTGGAGAGGAAGGCGCCGATCCAGAGCAGCCGGAAGTCGCGGTATTGCAGGGCGCTGAAGGTGCGGGCCAGTCGCCCCTGCTCGGGTGCGCGACTCTCGGACTCCAGTGCTTCTTCTTCGGGAAGCGACGTGCTCATGCCCGGATCTTCATGCGCGCGTTCATGCCGGCGGTGTGCGCGTGGCAGATCGCAATGGCGAGCGCGTCGGACGCATCGGGGGAGAGCTCGAGCGCGGCGCAGCCGGGCAGGAGCATGCGCACCATCTTCGCGACCTGCTCCTTCTCGGCGCCGCCGTAGCCGACCACGGCGCTTTTCACGGAGCGCGGCGCGTACTCGAAGACTTCCAGCGAGGCCGTCCGGGCGGCGAGGAGGATGACCCCGCGGGCGTGGGCGAGCTGGATCAGGCTGTTGACGTTCTTCCCGGCGAACGGCGTCTCGACCGCGATCGCGATCGGCCGGGTCCGGGCGATGACTTCGCGCAACCCGTCGTGGATCGTCCCGAGGCGCTCCGCCAACTCGGCGCCGCGGCGCGTGCGGATGGCTCCCTGCTCGACGAGATTGAGCCGCCCCCGCTCGGAGTCGATCACTCCGAAGCCGGTGGTGACGGAGCCTGGATCGACACCGAGGATGCGCACGAGAGGATTATGAAGGATGTTGTCGGTTGTCGGTTGTCAGTTGTCTGTGGCGTTCGCGTTCCGTGGCTCTGAACTGACAACCGACAACCGATGACCTTGTCTACTTCCAGAACCGGATCTCGAAGATCGGCCGCCCCTCCTCCCGATACTTCGCCTCGTAGTTCGTCCGCGGCGGGTCGTCGGGGCCGGGGATGCGGCGCTCGGAGCGGAATTCGGCCTCGACGTGCGGCGCGGCGGCCTCGAAGTACTCCTGGTGGTCGGTCACGTAGATCCCGAAGCCGCCGGCGACGAGCACCCGCCGCATTTCCTGCAGCGCTTCGGGGCGGATGATCCGCCGCTTCTGTTCTTTCTTCCGCGGCCAGGGGTCGGGAAAGTAGACATGCAGCTCGGCGATGGAGGCGTCCGGGATCATCTTCTGCAGGACGAGAAAGGCGTCGTGGTTGATGAGCCGGGCGTTGCGCAGGCCGCGCTTGAGGATGCGGTCGCGGATGACGCGGTGGTAATGCAGCGATTTCTCGATGCCGATGACGTTCACGTCCGGCTGCTCGGTGGCCGTGGCGATCAGGAACCGCCCCTTCCCCGACCCGATCTCCAGGATCACGGGATTGTCGTTGCCGAACCACTGCTCCAGGTCGAGCCGGAACCAGCCCGCCTCGCGCGGATTGAGAACGATCTCCTCTTCGGTCATACGGGCCGGAACCTATCACGCCGCGTCCGGACCTGTTTCCCAACTTGGTCGGTCCGTCCTCAGGCCCGGCAGCCGTACCATAAGGGCGATTCGCAGAGTCACTACGGAAAAAGGAGCGATAGATGAGAAAAGCGATCATCGGAATCGTGATGTTCCTGGCCATGTCGGCCATTTGTGGCGTCGCCGAGGCGCAGTGCACGCTGACCACTGTCACCGAGAGCCTGCCGGCGTTCTTCGTCGGCGATCCGGCGAACTTCGACATCGAGGTGTGCTGCGGCACGGCGCCGTATCACTTCGAGATCATCGACGGCGAGATGCCGGACGGTCTGCATCTCAACGCCAACGGGAAGATCACCGGCAAGCCTCGCGAGGAAGCGGACGTGACGGTGCTCGTGCTGATCTCGGATTCGGCCGGTTGTACGCTGGGAGTCGCGTATCCGGTCCGGGTAATGGTGCCCGAACCGTAGGTCGTCCCGACGCCGGAGTGCGGCGGCTGGTGCCGCCGCACTCATGACCGCGCATCAATGGCGGGTCTGGTCGTCGTAGCCGTGCGTCCCTTCCTGGATGATTCGCTGTTCCGTGCAGATCACGCCGCGGAACCGGTGGGTGAAGCAGCTCCACGGGATGATGTCAGCGCTGCTGAACGGCTGCATCTGGATCTGGGACTGGTCCTGGATCCACATATTGGTCCCGTCCGAAGCCGTCACCTTGAAGGAGACGGTCTCGCCGAACCGCCGCGGGATCGGGCCGCCGTAATGCGTGCTCTCGTCCGTGTTGAAGGTGTAGTAAGCCGCGGGCGATGACTCCCACCCTTCCTCGCGGTAAGTCACGTCTCCAGCGATGCGCCGCAGCATGACCTGGGTGAACTGGTCCGCACCGAAGCCGAACGCCATCGCGTGGCCGTCGAAGTGATCGCCCCAGAACTTGAGCCACCCCGGGCTGTCGAACCAGGGCGGCGGCGAGTCCAGCTCGCTCTCCATGTTTTCCGCCGAGTAGAGGAGCTCGCCGTCGGTCTCGACCGTGCCGGTGATCCGGAACGAGGGGATGTTGACCGGCCCGCGAAGGACCCCGTAGGAGACGTTCGTCTGGCGGAACTCGCTCTGCTCGCGGAACCGGTCGGACGTCGAGGTGGTCTGGTGGAACATGAAGGACTCGAACAGCTCGGTGGCCGTGGTGTACCACTCCGGGAACTCGTCGGCCGTGGCGTAGACGTGGGTCTGGCCGGCTGCGGAGTTGTTCGCGGTGTCGTAGTCCCCGGGTGAGACCTGCTCGACGGCGACCCGGAGCTGGCGCGGACCGGCGGTATCGAACGTCGTCATGAACGAGCAGGTCACGGTGCCGCCCGCATCGACCCAGATCCCGGGCGCGCGGCGTACCTCGACGTTGTCGGCGTAGAGAACGCAGTCGCCGCGGGCGCCGACTTCACCGTTCTTCTCGACGACCGTGGCGGCGACGCTGGCCGGCATGCCGATCAGCGCGTGCGGGACTGCCGAAACGGAGAGCACGGCCAGATCGGGCCGGAGCTTCACCACTTCGTCGACGCTGACGACGTCGGTGCGGTTCGGGTCGATCCCGGTGACCCAGGCCTGCAGGCCGAGGGTGTCGCCGTGAAAGGCGTCCTCGACGGTCGTGGAGAACGTGCCGCCGCCGGTGAGATGGTTGTGATTCAGGGTGATGGGATCGCCGCCGGTGGGGATCTTCACCTGCACTCTCTCGATATTGCCGGGGGCGGCAGTGGTGCCGTCGAGGGAGCCGGTGGTCACGTCGATGACGGTGCGGCCGTCTTTTCCGAGAAGCGCACGCGCTTCGATGGACGCGCTGCCGGAGCGGCCGCGCGCGTTCGCGATGCTGCTGTCTTTATACTTCACTTCGTTCGGGATACGGGGGCGCTCGGCGAGCGCGCCACTGGCGAGAAGGGAGCCCGCGAGGATCGCGGCGGCTCGGGTGATCGCATGGTGCATGGACGTTCTCCTGGTTGGGTCGTTGAGTTGCCGTTGATTGCACTGCGATTGCTGCACTGCCGTTGATGCAGCGCTCCGTTGCGGATCCGGAGCACGATTGGCGTCATTACAATAACAAAGCCAAGTCGTGACGCCGGACGGCGCCCGTCACCGCCTCTTTACGCTTCCGCCGCCCGCCAGAACGGCGTCGCGTCGACCATGGCGCGGATGGAAGTCATCAGCGCGGGATCCTGGCGCAGCCGGGAGCGGATCCAGCGGACGAATCGGACATCGCCGCCGTCTCCGTCTCCTGGGTCGAGCTGGGCGAGCCAGGCGTCGGGGTCTCCGTCGAATCGCCGGACCAGGACGTGGTAGCGGAGAAACTGCGCGACGACCGAGTCGTCGCCGGCGGGCATCGGAACGACGTTCGCCGCCACCGCTGCGGGCGTGGTCCGCTTCCGGACAGCGGGGCTGGTGAAGACGTCGAGGATGTGCTCGACCGCGTTCTCCTTCGTCTCCACGCGCACCGCGACGGCGGTGACGCGGAGCGTTTTGCGGGCGGCGCGGACGGCGTCGCCGGCGGCGAGCGGCGCGAACGGTTTCCGCGACACGCGACGCGCAGCGATGACGGTGCCGCTCCCCGCGCGATAAACGTTCAGAACGTATAAGTTCCTGATTCCACGAATCCTGACTCGCATGGGCGTCACTTCACCCCTCCTGTTGAAGGAGTGTGCGGAAATCCATGTTTGCCTACCTCCGGCCGTGCTAACGTGCGTCGAAATCGGGTACGCCACCATGACCGTAGGGACGCAAGCGCACGCCGACGACCAGCAGTTCGAGGCGGTCTACGACCAGTATTTCGACCTGCTCGTCGACATCGCGGAGTTCAAGTTCCGCGTGCCGGGAACGGACGCGGAGTCGCTCGCGCACGATGTGCTGATCAGCTATCTCCGCAAGTCGGCCTCGGTGGTGGATCTGCGCCGGTGGCTGATCGGCGCGATCTGTTACGCCAGCCGTCATTACTGGCGGCTGAATGACCGTACCCGCAGCGCGGAGCTGGACGCGGAGTTCGATCGCGTCGACCCGGCCTCGCTCTATATCCTCGACAGTCTCCCGAACCAGCTCGCGGCCCGCGAGGCGCTGGAGTGCCTCTCGCCCCGCTACCGCTCGATCCTCCAGATGCGTTACTTCGAAGGCTGCACGATCGCGGAAGTGGCCACCCGCCTCGGCGTGAAGACGAAGTACGCCCAGAAGCTCATCACCAAGTGCCTCCGCCGCGCCGAGCAGCTCTACACGCGCAAAGAACAGGAGAAAGGACGCCGGAAGTGAACGAAGATCACAACAAGGTCCTCCTGTTCCCCCGGCGTCGCGTCCGGGACCCGAGGCGAGTCGCGGAGTTCCGGGAGACCGGACGGCAACTGCGGCTCGAGCACGAATCCGCCGAAGATCTCGTCTCCCGCGTTCTTCGAGAAACGCCTCGCGGGGCGTGGCGCTTTCTTGCCGGGAGAGTGGAACTGCGGACCTCCGGTGCACTGCAGGCGCTCAGCCGGGAAATCGACACCCGTCTGGACCGCGATCCCTTAGAGGCCCTGGGAATCGCCGAGTTGTCTCTCGCGATCGCTGCGATGCTTCAGGACGAGTATCCGTGCATTACTCTCGCACAGATCAGTTCTACAGCCTGGAAGGATCATGGACAGGCGCTCTGCTATCTCGGCCGCTACGAAGAAGGGCTGAAGTCACTCGATCGCGCTGCCGCGGACCTCGCAACACACGGCGCACTTGCGCACGACCAGGCAATCGTCAGCTTCGTCCGCGCGACCGCTTTGCAACATCTTCGTAGGTTCGACGAGGCCGAGGCCATCCTGGCGGAATGCGTCGCCGTCTTTCGGGCGCATGACGACACGCGGTTGTATTCGAAGTGCACGCTGGCGCAGGGCAACCTGTACGTCCGGCGCGGCGATTATCCCGCCGCGCGCGAGATCCTTACGCCGCTCCTCGCCGGCGATCCGGCGTTCGTCCCGATCGCGCGGATGGCATTGGGTTGGTGTGCAATCCACGGAGGCGACGCCGACGCGGCGTGGACTCATTTTATCGAAGCAGCACGAGGCCTGAGACGTCTCGGACGGGAGATGGAAGCGGTTCGCTCACTGTATGGTGCTGCATCGGCCTTGCTGCACCTCGGCCGATTCGAAGACGCGGTATCCGAATTTCGAGCAACGCGGCATAGGTTCCTGAAGCGCGGCCTCATCGAGGAAGCGGGGCTCTGCGGTCTTGGAGTCGTCGAAGCACAGATTGTCCTTGGCGCGGTCGACGAAGCTCGCAACCTTGCGGAGACGTTGGTGCACGAGTTCTCACGCGCTGGCCTCGATCGTCGCGCTGTCGCCGCACTCGCGTATCTCAAGGACGCGATTGCGGCGAGCAGCGCGACTCCCGAGGTCGTTCGCAACGTACACGCCTACATCGATGCACTGCGGACCGACCCGACGCTCGAATTCACACTTCCGAATTAAGGACGCGGATCGCTCAGACCATCGCCCAGCGATCCGACCATTCCGCCGAGCCGCTTCAACATCTTGACGATCTTCGAGCGTTTCATCTCGAACCACGAGTCGTCATCGTTTGGTCTTGCCTGAACCGGCATCGCCAGAATGCAAAGCACTGCCACCGCGGCCATACCCCGACCGATCCCATTGAATACACGACGCATAAGCCCTCCTGCCGGCTTCAGCCGGTCTTGTTGAATTGGAGGGCGCCCTTAACTGGGGTGTGATGGATATGGAACTTATGCCACCCCTTGGTGATGTGCAGCAACCTGCACATGACGAGATCCGAAGCAGAACGCCTTCAGAAGACCAACGGAATCAACCGATCATGGCCTCTGCTGCCGTAGGCAGCTAAAGATCTGTAGGCCCGGCCTTTAGGCCGGGTACACCCGGGACCCACCGGGTGAGCTCGCGTAGCGGGCGACAGAAAAGACCGTCCGCACGGTTCTCGTCTGTCGCCCGCTACGCGGGCTCGACGATCACTCCGCTTTACCCGGCCTGAAGGCCGGGCCTACAGATCTTTAGCTGCCTACGGCAGCAGAGAGGCGGTGATTCGATGGGACGAATGGGATAGATGGGACACCATGGGACCGATGAGCTGAGTCACTGCCCAGATCCATCTGTCCCATGGGTCCTATTGGTCCCATCGGTCGCTGGCGGCCACGCTACCCCAGATCCTCCCAGAGCCTCGCGTACGTCTCGTACCTGGCCGGCGACAGCTCCTCTGCCTCCACCAACTCCTTCACCTGGCAGTTGGGCTCGTGGACGTGGGTGCAGTCGGTGAAGCGGCACGACTCGCTCGGCTCGTCGAATTCGGGGAAGTAGTCGCGCAAGGACTCGCGGTCGAGGTCCCAGAGGCCGAACTCGCGGATGCCGGGAGTGTCGATCAGGTACGTCCCGCCGCCGAAGTCGTAGAGCGTCGAGGCGGTGGTGGTGTGGCGGCCGGTGCCGCGCTTGCGGTTCAGCGTATTGGTGGTCAGGTCGAGCGAGCGGTCGAGGGCGTTGAGGATCGACGACTTGCCGACTCCGCTGTGGCCGACCAGCGCCGAGGTCTTCCCCTCCACTTCCTTCCGCAACTGCTCCAGCCCTTCCCCGGTCTCCGCCGAGCAGCCGATCACCGGGACGCCGAGGTCGAGGTACGGCAGGAGCTTCGGAAGCTCGCGGTCGCGCTCCTCCGGTGTGAGCAGGTCGACCTTGTTGACGCAGATCACCGCCTGCGCGCCGCCGCGCTGGATGGCGATCAGGAAGCGGTCGATCAGGCGGGGCCGCAGCGGCGGCGACTTGAGCGAGACCACGTGGATGACCACGTCGACGTTGGCGGCGATGAGCCGTTGCATGTGTTTGTGGAGCGGGTCGGGGCGCGCCAGGATGGTACGGCGCGGCAGGATCGTGGTGAGCTTGCAGACGCCGCTTTCGTCGCTCACCCGGACGCGGTCGCCCACAGCGAGGGCGCTCTTCTGCCGTACCGCCACCTCGGGCGGCACGACGGCGTCGATCTCCTCGCCGTCCTGCAGCACGCGGCAGCGGCCGCTGGAAACGCTGAAGACGATGCCACTCCCCTCCCGGTCGTCGTCGTCGCCCTGGAAGACGGTCTCCGCGTTCGGGCCGAGGTGCTCCAGGAGGTCGCTCAGCGACGGACGCTTTTGCGCCTGACCGTGCTGGTCGAGGAGCGCTTCCCAGTTGTCCTCGGTGACGCGTTGCCCGCGTACATCCGGTTTTTCCTTCCGGAACGCACGTCGGACCTTCCCGGCCTGTTTTCTCGATTTCATCTCGTCGTAGGCCAGCCGCTTCTCGAAGTGTTTCTTCAGCTTCTTCGCTTCACGATCCATGCAACGTCCATAGGGTACAATCCGCCCAACCAAAACGCCCAACGTCCGGAGACCATCTTGGAAAAACCGGTTGTCCTCCTCGCGGATGACAATGAGGCGACGTGCACACTGGTCACGGCGCTGCTGCGAAGCGACTTTACCGTCGAAGTGGCCTTCGACGGAGCGCACGCGATCGAAAAACTGAAGTCTCGCACCTACGCCGCGGTGCTGCTCGACCTGCGGATGCCGGTCACCGACGGCTACGGCGTCCTCGATTATCTCCAGGAAGAGCGGCCGGAGATCCTCTCCCGCGTTCTCATCGTGACCGCCTCCCTCTCCGCCGGCGAGATGGAGCGGGTCCGCCAATACCCCGTCTGCGGCGTCGTCGCCAAGCCGTTCGAGGTCGACGCCCTGTTCGGCGCGGTCCGCCAGTGCGTCGGCGACGAGGGACCGCAATTCATCCGCGGACCGCTGCTGGCGAGCGGCGTGATCCTGTTTCTGGCGGAGATGCTGCGCCGCGTGTGAAGGGTGACCGGCTCGGACAACTGACAACCGACAACCGACAACGCGAAGCCGCTAAAGCTTGAGCAGCGCGATCAGCGGCGCACCCGACACCACCGCCAGGGCCATGGTCTCGAAGGTGCTGCGTCCGCGGATGTCGGCGCAGGCAGCGACGACGCCCGCGAGCTCGTGCGGATCGAACGGTTTCCGGACCACGCCGTGGATGCGGCGTGAGTCGAGGCGATCGAGGACTCCGCGATCGGCGCCGGTGACCACGAGCACGACCGGCGAGAGTGCGGTGTCGGCGTCGATGGCGTCGAGCACCGCGAAGCCGTCCGCGCCCGGCATGAGGATGTCGAGCAGCACGACCGCGTAAGGATGCTGGCGCAGGAGGTCGATTGCTGCCTGTCCACCGGCCGCCTCGTCGATCGTCAGATCGCGCTGACGGAGGGCCACCGCGAGCATGCGCCGGACATCAGTGTCATCGTCAACGATCAGGACGCGCCGGTACTGCTCACTGGTCATCTCACCGCCTCTGAAGCTCGGGGATACTGCACGGCGGTTACTCCAATGTCAACCTCAACCGGTTCACCGGCGCGGCGGAGACTCCGTGTATCGCGGCACGCAGGACTTTCTCGAATTCGGCCGGAGAGAGCGGCTCGCTGTAGAGGAATCCCTGCATCTCCGCGCACTGCTCGCGGCGCAGGAACGCGAGCTGTTCCTCCGTCTCCACTCCCTCCGCAATGACGCGCAGGTTCAGCGCGCGGGCCATGGAGATGACCGCGGAGATGATGGCCGCGTCGTCGCTGGTGAGGTCGCGGACGAAGTCCTGGTCGATCTTCACCGTGTCGATCGGGAAGCGCTTCAGGTAGCTGAGCGACGAATAGCCGGTGCCGAAGTCGTCGATGGAGATGCGGATGCCCATCTCTTTCAGACGGTTCATGGTCGCGAGCGACAGGTCGACGTTCTGCATCGCCGTCGACTCGGTGATCTCGAGGTCGAGCAGCGGCGCAGGAAATTCGGTCTCGGCGAGGATGCGCTCGACGGTCGCGACGAGATCGCGGTCCTGGAACTGCCGCGGCGAGAGATTCACCGCCACGCGCAGCCACACATGCCCGGCGTCGTGCCAGATCTTCATCTGCCTGCAGGCCGTGCGCAGCACCCACGCGCCGAGGGGAACGATGAGCTGCGTCTCCTCGGCGATCGGGATGAATTCCTCCGGCTGGATCAGGCCGGCCTCCGGCTGGTGCCAGCGCACGAGCGCCTCGGCGCCGACGATGCGGCCCGTGGCGATCTCCACCATCGGCTGGTAATGGACGAGGAACTCCTCGCGCTCGAGCGCCAGCCGCAGTTTCCGCTCCAGTCCCAGCCGCGCGTCCGCGGCGTCGAAGCGGGCCGGCGTGACGTACTGATAGTTGTCGCGGCCGACTTCCTTGGCCCGGTACATGGCCCGGTCGGCGTTCTTGAGCAGCGACTCCGCGTCCTGGCCGTCGTCCGGGAACATGGCGATGCCGATGGAGGTGGTGACGTAGAGCTCGTGCTCGTCGACCATTACCGGATGGCGTACCGCGTCGATCACCTTCTGCGCCACCGCCGCCGCGCCGCGCCGGTCGCCGAGATCGGCGAGCAGGATGGTGAACTCGTCGCCTCCCATCCGCGCGACCGTATCTTCGGCGCGCACGCACGTGACCAGCCGCGTGCCGATGACCTGCAGGAGGCGGTCGCCGACGGTGTGGCCGAGTGTGTCGTTGACCAGCTTGAATTGATCGAGATCGAGGAACATGACCGAGCTGACGCGGGTGCTGCGCCGCGCGTGCGCCAGCGCGACGGTGATGCGGTCGCGGAACAGGAGCCGGTTCGGCAGGCCGGTCAGGGCGTCGTGGTAGGCCTGATACTCCATCTGCTCCTGGGCGTGCTTCCGGTCGGTGATGTCGAAGATCGTCCCTTCCAGCACCTCGCCGTCGAGCAGGTTGACGTTCTCCAGCACCCAGACCGTCGAGCCGTCGCGGCGGCGCAGGCGGAGCTCGAGGTTGCTGATCTGCTGCTGGTCGCGGAGCATCTGCACGACCCGGTCGCGTTCCGCGTCGTCGAAGTAGAAGTCGTTGGCGTCGGCGCTCAGGATCTCGTCGCGCGACTCGTACCCGAAGATGCGTGCACAGGCATCGTTGCAGTCCAGGATGCGGCCGTCGGTGGTGGTGCGGTAGACGCCGGCGAGGTTGCGCTCGAACAGCAGGCGGTATCTGGCCTCGTTCGCCTTCCGGTCGCCGACGTCGCGGGCCATCCCCTGCACGCCGACGGTCTGGCCGTCGCGCGTGACGAGGCGGGTGCTGAGCTCGAGCGGGACCCGGCGGCCGTCCTTCGATACCATCTCCACTTCATAGAAGGTGAAGGCAGCGTCGCCGCGCATTTTCCTGGCCATCGCCTCGCGGGCGCGCTCGACGTGCTCCGGCACCAGGAGCCCGTGGATGTGCCGGCCGAGGAGCTCCTCGCGCGCGTAGCCGCTCACGCTCTCGCCGGCGACGTTCATCGAGGTGATGCATCCCTCGAGATCGGTCGTGAAGACGATGTCGTTCGCATTCTCGAAGAGGTCTCGGTATCGCTCTTCGCTCCGCCGCAACTCTTCTTCGGCGCGCTTGCGGGCGGTAATGTCCTGGGCGATCACCAGGCGCGCGCGGCGCCGGCCGGAGACGAACTCGAACGACGTCACCTCGACGTCGATGATCGTGCCGTTGCTGGTGCGGTGGCGGAACTGCGCGCCGCGCCGCAGGTCGATCTGCCGGAGCGCCTCTTCGAGAGCCGGGAGATCTTCCGGCGGGCGGATGTCCCGGATGGTCATCCGGAGAAACTCGTCGCGCGAGTAGCCGTAGTGGCGCACCGCGGCCTCGTTGACCGCGGTGAAGGCGAGGCTCTCGAGGTCGTACACCCACATCGGCAGCGGGTTCATCTCGAACAGCGTGCGGTAACGATGCTCGCTCTCCCGCAACGCCTGCTCGGCGCGTTTGCGCTCGGTGAAGTCGTTCGCGACGTAGACCACGCCGACCGAGCGTCCGTCGTCGTCCCGCAGGAATGACGACGCGGCCAGAACGTCGATGCGGGAGCCATCCTGGGCCAGCCAGACCATCGGGTGCTCGAGGACGCCCATGCTGTTGATGATCTGTCCGGTGGTGAGGTTCTCCTTCGGCTCGAGAATCTGCCGGAGATGCAAGTCGCGAAGCTGCTCCGGCTTGTAGCCGAGCAGGCGCTCGGCGCCGCGGTTGGCGACGCGGATGCGTCCTTCCATGTCGCTCACCACGACCGCGCTCTTCATCGTTTCGAGGATCTGGCCGGCGGCGTATTCCGGGGTGATGTCGGAGAGCTCGAAGCGCCACACTGCGGTGGCGGCGACGATCACGAAGGCCAGCGCGGCGATGTAGCCGATCGGCTGCAGGTCGATGCCGACCGACGGGAGGTAGTCGAACATCCCGAGCGAGCCGAGGACGAACGCCAGCAGCAGCGCACCGGCGCGCTCCCGTCCATTCCCCTCCGCGTCCCGGTACATCCGCCAGAAGATGTGGATGCTGGCGATGATGATGGCGGTGAAGCAGAGGACCAGCAGCCCGCCGAACGGCCGGCCGGCGGGGTAATAGCCCCAGGCATACCGGCGAACCGAGGGAATGAGCAGTTTGGAGAAGAGGCCGAGCAGGCCGACTCCCGCACAGCCGAGCCAGAACAGGAGGACCGGGAGCCGGTATCCCTTCCGCCGGGCGGAAAGCGTCGTGGCGAAATGGAAGACCGCGGCCGGGATCAGCGCGCCGAACAGATAGCCGGCCCGCGCCCAGAAGTGGGCGACCTCCGCGTTCCCGGCGGCGTACATGACCGAGAACGCGGCCAGCCAGCCGGCCGCGGCGAGTGTGACCACGAAGAAGAGCCGGCTCGGCGCGATCCCGCGGCCGCGCGTCAGCACGGCCAGGCCGAGGATCAGAATGGCAAGCGACGCCAGAGCCGTCGCGAACGTGAGCGCGTTCGGCGAATAAGTACCAGCGGCGAGCAGTGAATCGGGCGTGGGCACGGTGGGACGCGTGAATCATGGTAACGCGTCCCGCACGTGACTGTGTGCGCTGGATCACAACCGGGCGATGCGTTGCCTATTCGTAATCGCGTTTCCGGAAGTAGGAATCGCGCTTGGATCCCCCCTCGTCCGCCGTCACTTTCTTGACCGGATCGGACGCGCCGGTGGCGTGACCGGCCGGCTCGGCGCTCTCGGCGAGCTGCTGGTCCGGGGTACGGCCGCCCTGATCGGGAGCAGAAGTCTCCGACTCGCGACGCGACTCATAGAAATCGCGATGTTCGGGCGGCGGAACGGAAGCCTGCGGGTTGACCTTGCCCCCCGTCTTGCCGGTCACCCAGTCTTCGCCGCTGCCATAGCTCTGCGGCTCTTTCATGTCGCGTGGCATCTGTGTCTCCTCAGCGGCTCAGGTTGCATAATGCCGGCCATGCGCCGTGCTTCGATCGTCCTCTTCTGCCTCACCCTACCGCTCCTCGCCGCCGCGCCGAAAAAGAACGCGAAGACCCAGAAAAAGAAGACCCCGCCCCCCGTCGTCCACGTCTCCCCCGACCAGATCCCCCACAACATCGCCCTCTTCCTCCGCACCCTCTCCAACGACGGCCGCCGCACGGTGACATTCAAAGCCACCGCCGTCGGCACCCGCTTCTTCTTCGAAGAAAACGGCAGCGTGACCGTGTACCGCTTCGAGAACGGGGTGTACGTGAGGGAACGGTTCGCCAAGGGGGTGAAGCTGGCGACGGCGGTGAAGAGGTATGGGGAGGAGAAGTAGCCGGCCCCTGCTGCCGTAGGCAGCAAAAGATCTGTAGGCCCGGCCTTTAGGCCGGGTACAGCGAGTCCCTGTCAGGTGAGTCCGCGAAGCGGGCGACAGAAAAGACCGTCCGCACGTTTCTAGTCTATCGCCCGCTACGCGGGCTCAAGATCCTTCCACGCTTTACCCGGCCTGAAGGCCGGGCCTACAGATCTTTTGCCGCCTCCGGCGGCGCCAGTCAGGGCACCGCCACCAACGGCTACTTCTTCAACAAATCCAACACCGCACTCACCGCCGCCCGCACGCCCGTGCGCAAAACGATCGACGGATCCGAGGGGGCGAATTTGCTGGAGTGGAGGCCGGACTGGGTGCCGGCGGCGAGGGCGGCGGGATCGGCGGCGCCGAGGGCGAGGAGGACGGTGGGAATCTTACCGCCGAGGCCGAAACGGCCGAAGTCTTCGCTCACCATGGCCGGCTGGATCTCGATCACGTTCGCGGCACCGAGCTCGCGGCCGATCGACGCGGCCAGGCGCTCAGTCAGCGCGGCGTCGTTGAACGTCGCCTCCACCGATTCCTCCGCCAGGTGCTCGTAAACCGGTGCGCGGTCGTCAGGCAGTCCGGCCGCCATCGCCAGTCCCTTCGGCACGCGCTGGATCGACTCGAGCACCTGCCGCCGCACCTCCGGGTTGAACGTCCGGACCGTCAGGTACAGCCGCACTTCGTCCGGGATGATGTTGCGCTTCGTCCCTCCGTCGATCTTTCCGACCGTGATCACCGCCGGCTCGAGCGGCGGACGTTCCCGGCTGATGATGCTCTGCAGGGCGAGAATGGTCTCGGCGGCGAGCACCACCGGGTCTTTCGTCGTATGCGGTGCGGCGCCATGGCCGCCGACGCCGCGGATGACCAGGTTGAGAGAGTCGGTGGCGGCCATGAACGCGTTCGCGCGGTAACCGATCTTGCCGCTCTCCAGCGCGGCCCAGTCGTGCAGCGCGATCGCGAAGTCGGGCTGGCCGAACTTTTCGTACAAACCACCTTCCAGCATGCCGTTCGCGCCGCGGACGATCTCCTCCGCCGGCTGGCCGATCAGCATCACCGTCCCGCGCCACTGCGACTTCAGGTCGGCCAGCACTCTCGCCGTGCCGAGGAGCGTGGTCATGTGGACGTCATGTCCGCAGGCGTGCATCACGCCCGCGTTCTGGCTCGTGTACGGAAGTCCGGTCTGCTCGGTGACCGGCAGGCCGTCCATGTCGCTGCGCACCAGCACCATCGGCCCCTTCCCGTTTCGCAGGACGGCAACGACGCCGTAGCACGTGGCGTTCGGGTCGCGGTATTTACCGAACGGATAGGCGACCTCATACCCGAGCTCGCGCAGCCGCGTCGCCAGGAAGGCCGACGTCTTCGCCTCCTGCAGCGACAGCTCCGGCGACGCGTGCAGCGTGCGGTAGGTGTCGAGAAGGGACGGGATCTCGGCGGCGACCCGCGCATCGAGCGTCTGCGCGGATGTGGAGAACGCGACCAGTGTGAGGAGAGCAACAGCGAAGGTACGCAACATGGGCGTCAGGGTATCTCAGTTCCTTCCCTGTCATCCTGAGCCGCAGGATTGCTCCGACATACCAAAAGCATGGCGGCGAAGGACCCCCTCCGGCTGCACGTGACGCGTTCAACTGCAGGGGGTCCTTCGCCGCCATGCTTGCTGCTCATGGGATCAATCCTGCGACTCAGGATGACAGGACTACATCGCCTCGGCCGCACTCACATCCGCGGCCATGGCCACCTGGTTCTTACCGTTCTTCTTCGCAAAGTAGAGAGCCGTGTCGGCGCGTGAGATCAGGTCGGCGCTGGTCATTCCGTCGCGCGGATAGACCGCCACACCCACGCTGACGGTGATGTGCAGCGTCCGGTCGACCTGGGCGAGCGGGAAGACGCGACGGGCCACGATCTCGCGCATCCGGTTCGCGGCGTCGCGTGCCGACTGCGCCGGGGTGTCGGGAAAGATGATCGCGAACTCCTCGCCGCCGTAACGCGCCACGACGTCGGAGTCGCGCGCGTTGGTCATCAGCTCCTCGACCAGCCCCTTCAGGATCTCGTCCCCCACCGGATGGCCGAACGAGTCGTTGATCTTCTTGAAGTTGTCGATGTCGAGCATCGCCAGCGCCATCTCGTGGCCGTTGCGCGAGTGGCGGTGGATCTCCTTCGACAGCGACTCCTGGAAGTAGCGGTGGTTGTAGGCCGGCGTCAGCGCGTCGATGAACGTCAGGCGCTTGATCTCCTCGTACTGCCGCGCCGACTGCAGCGCCGTGACGGCCTGCGTGGCGAAGACCTCCAGCGTCTGCACTTTCTCGATGCTCGGGATGCGGCGGTCGTGCGGGTCGCGCACGGAGAGGTAGCCGATCATCTGCTCGGCCCTCATCAGCGGCACGAGCAGCATGTCGTTCTCGTGCCACAGGTCCGGGATCAGGAACCCGTCGTCGGCATCCTCGGGGTGGACGAAAAAGTCGTGCTCGCTCTTGCGCAGCGCGGTGTGCGACACGAAGTAGGAATTGGAGACCCGGAATTCGGGATGAAAGTACGCCGCGATCTCGCCGGTCGACACGTGCTTCTTGCGCACTTCCTCCCAGACGTCGTCCATCCCCGCCTGCGCGCGGCGGACGTATTCGTCCTTCCGCTCGTCGAAGAGCGCGAAGACGACGTTCTCGAAGCCGAGGGCCTTGCGGATCGCCAGCGCGATGCGGGTCAGCGCCGCGTCGATGTCGAACTGGCCGATCAGCGAGTTCGAGACCTCGAGAATCGCCGACATCGTGGCGGCATTGGCCTCGAGCTGGATCGTCTTCTCGCGCATCTCCCGGCGCAGGAGCTGGTCCTGCAGCGAGAGCGCGGTCTGGTTGACGAGCAGCGTCAACAGATTCAGCGAGCCCGCTTTCAGGATCGACAGGTCCTCGGTCTCGAACAGCAGGATTCCGTAGATGACCTCCGGGGTCTGGATGCCGATCAGCACCTGGATGGCGCTGCCGAGGGAGAGCGGAAACTTGCGCATGTCGCTCTGGAAGACGAAAGCGCGGCTCGGCGCCGACTGCGCGAAACCGGCCGAGTCGACCCAGCGGAGGATGTCCTGGTCGGTCGGCATGCACTCGCCGAAACGGTAGACCGTGCCTGCGACGTCGGGGTTCGACTCCCACGTCACCACCGCGCACGCCTTCATCTTCGCCAGCTTGGAGAGCAGCGACATCAACCGCGTCAGCGTCTCGTGGTCCGTCTCGGCCGAAAGGATCTGCGTCGAGCTCTCGGTCAGGATGGCCAGCTCGCGGTTGCGCCGCAGGAGGTCGGTATTCTGCAGCGCGACCTCGGTCTCGTTGCGCATGCTGTACGCGACGATGAGCACCGGGACGAACGCGACGGCGAAGCCGGCGATCCCCCACGCCGGATAGAGCATGGCCTCGATCGCCACCACCGGCGTGACGAAGAGGAGGGCCTTTCCTTCCAAGAGCAGGATGCGGCGGAAGTCGATCGGCGACGGATCTTCCTCGAACCAGCGCCGCGCCGCGACGAACAATAGATGCAGGCCGATGTAGCCGACCAGCAGCAGGATGAAGCCGGCCATCTTGGCCGACGGCCTGGCGTCCGGAGCCACGGCCACCGAGTACAAAAGCCCGACGATCGCGTACGACACGGCGAGCAGCGCCGCGTTGTAGAACGGCTCGATCTTCCACGCGCGCTCCGCCAGCGAACGGTACGCCGCATGCCCGCCGGCGCCGATCAGCACTGCGACGAGGACGACCGCTGGACTGTGGAAGACTACGATTGCGCCGAAAACCACCGCGGCCTCGAAGCCGATCGACGCGTCCCCGGCGTCGATGCGCAGGAACGTCGCCAGGAGTACCAGCACCGCGATGACGAGCGCGGTCTGTGTCTCGTCGAACGGTCGCGTCGCGACCGCCGCGATGAGCAGCAGCACGGCGATGGCGATGAAACCCGCCTTCCACCAGCGGAAAAACATAGTGCGGGTCATGGGAGTAGGTTGGACGCATTGTATCTCGCTGTCCGCGAACACCCCGAAGACGACGAGGGGGCCTCCGGCGGGCGGGCCCGGCCCGCAGCGTTTGTTTTCGCTCGGACCGCGTTCGGCGGGACTAACGCGCGTTCAGCCTATGGCAACAAACGCCGCGGGCCGGGCCCGCCCGCCGGAGGCCCCCCGGTCGTTCCCCGGTGTTCCCGCACAGCGACCTATAATCCGCCCGGCATGTGGGAAGCTGTGATCGGTTTGGAAGTCCACGCGCGGCTTCTGACGCGCACCAAAATCTTTTGCGCCTGCGCGACCGCATTCGGCGCTCCTCCCAACACCCAGGTCTGCCCCGTCTGCCTCGGCTATCCGGGAGCCTTGCCCGTACTCAATCGCAAAGCCGTCGAACTCGCCATCCGCATGGCGCTGGCCACCGGCTGCGAAGTCCAGGAACGCTCCATCTTCGCGCGGAAAAACTACTTCTACCCCGACCTTCCCAAGGGCTACCAGATCTCCCAGTTCGACAAACCGCTGGCGAGCCACGGCAACGTCCTGGGCGTCCGCATCCTGCGCATCCACATGGAAGAAGACGCCGGGAAACTGCTCCACGAACGCGACGCCTCTCTGGTCGACCTCAACCGTGCCGGCACCCCGCTCATCGAGATCGTCAGCCATCCCGACATCCGCTCCTCTGAACAGGCGTCTGCCTACCTCACCCGCCTCCGCCAAATCCTCATGTACGCCGAAGTGTGCGACGGAAACATGGAAGAAGGCTCCATGCGCTGCGACGCCAACGTCTCCGTGCGGCGTCCCGGCGGCCCGCTCGGCACGCGGACCGAGATCAAAAACCTCAACTCCTTCCGCTTCCTCCGCAGCGCCATCGACTTCGAGATCGAGCGCCAGATCGCCGTGCTCGAATCCGGCGGCGCCATCACCCAGGAAACCCGCCTCTTCGACCCCACCCTGAGCGAAACGCGCGTCATGCGCTCCAAAGAAGAAGCCCACGACTACCGCTACTTCCCCGACCCCGACCTCCTGACCCTGGCGATCGACGAAGCCTGGATCTCCGACGTCCGCTCCACCCTCCCCGCCCTCCCGGATGCCCGCATCGAGCGCTACCAGCGCGAGCACGGCATGACCCTCGTCGACGCCGAAGTCCTCGTTACCTCGCGCGCCGTCGCCGACTTCTACGAAGCCACCGCCATCGAGTCGATGAACCCCCGCGCCGCCGGCAACTGGGTCCGCAACGAAGTCCTGCGCGTCCTCAACGAACAGAAGATCGACCTCGACGCCTACCGCGTCACCCCCGCCGCCCTCGGCCGCCTCATCCAGCTCATCGACAGCGGCGCCATCGGCGGCAAGGCCGCCAAAGAAGTCTTCGACGAAATGTCCGCCACCGGCGAAGCGCCCGAGACCATCGTCGAAAAGAAGGGCCTCTCCCAGATCAACGACCCCGCCGCCATCCGCGAAGCCGCCCAGCGCGTCATCGCCAACAACGCCGCCCAGGTCGACCAGTACCGCAACGGCGCGGACAAAGTCTTCGGCTTCCTGGTCGGACAGCTCATGAAAGAGACGCGCGGGAAAGCGAAGGCGGATTTGGCGAATGAGATCCTGCGGGAGCTGATCGGGAAGTAATCCCACGCAATAGCTGCGGAGCCATCCGAGCAACCGATCTTCAATCGGAGGATTGGGGGGTTCAGAGCTTCGTTTTTCTGAACGCTGGAACGCCGGGCCGACTTCGAGATCAGCCGGTGAATCCGTAAGGGGGAGTTTTCGTCCCGCCGCCGCGAGGCTTCGTCCCGCCGGGGAGTGCCTTCATCCCATCGGCGCCGATCGGCCGCCGCAATCGTCCTACAGTGGTGAACTGAAAGGAGATTCTGCAATGCGCTCTCTGCTTCGCGTCCTCATCGTCTCTATGTTCGTCTGTTTCTCCGTCTCCGCCGACCCACCCCTGGGGCCACCCCTCCCTTACGACTGCGAGGGCGGTTATAGCGTACCGACGACGTACGAGGTCACCATCCGTTACTACAACGCGTCGCAGCAGCCGGTCGGATGGGAGACCTACTACTGCAACGGTAATTACATCTCCCACGGCAATCTCAGCGGCACGTGGATCAAGGAGACGTACACCGAGTGCTGCACGGGCCAGACGCAGACCGGCTATTTCTACCTTTGCCCCGACGGCATCTACCACACCGTCTCGGCGGTTGGCGACACGAACTGCTCCTAGCGCGTCGAACCAGCGTCATCAAGGAGCTGTGACGACTCCATCGTTCAGCGCAGCAATCCCGCCTCGCACACTCCTTCGATCACCCGCTCTCCCGCCTCGTTCTCGATCCATGCATCGATGACGAGGCGGTGCTTCGCGCGGTCGACGGAGCGGACGGCGAAATGCGCGGTCATGGTCTCGCCGACGTGGACCGGACGCAGAAAGTTGAGCGTCTGCGAGCGATAGATCGCTCCCGTGCCGGGCAGCAGCATTCCGACCATGGTCGAGAAGAGCGACGCGGTCAGCATTCCGTGCAGGACGCGGCGGCCGAAGCGCGTCTTCGCTGCGAACGCGTCATCGACGTGGAGCGGATTCACATCGGAGGTAATGGCGATGAACCGCTGCACGTCCTCGTCCGTGAAGGTCTTCGTGAATGTGACGTGCTGCCCCGGCTCGAAGTCGTCTATGCGTGCCATCCTGGTTTCTGCAGCACCTTCCATCTTTCGTACTCCCCACTAGCGGCCGACACGACCGGTCGGGCCCGTCGCGCGTATCTTGATTCATATGAGCTCACTTCCTCCAGGCCGGGACGGCATGCCGCTCCTCGGCGAGACTCTCTCTTTCGCGAAGAACCCGTTCCGCTTCATCGATGAGCGCCTGACGGCCCACGGCCGCATCTTCCGTTCGAGCGTTCTCGGACGGAAGACGGCAGTCATCGCCGGCGCCGACGCCGCGGGAGCGTTCATCGATCCCGCCATCGTCATGCGCGAGGGCTCGATGCCGCCGCACGTGCAGGAGCTCTTCGGCGGCCGCAGCCTTCCGCTGCTCGACGGCGAAGCGCACGCCGCGCGCAAGCGCACGGTCCTGCAGGCGTTCGGACGCGACGCGCTTGCCGCGTATCTGCCGATCATCGGGAAGACGACCCAGGATTACGCGGGGCGATGGTCGAAGGAAAACGAGATCCGTTGGGTCGACGAGATGAAGCGGCTGGCGATCGAGGTGATCTGCAGCACGGTCATCGGCATGCCCCGCGGTGAGGAGATGGATCAGCTTCGCCGCGATTACGGCGTGCTGACCGCCGGGTTCGCGACGCTGCCGATCAACATCCCCGGCACTCGCTATCGCAAGGCGCTGCAGGCGCGCGATCGCATCTTCGACGTGCTCCGCCGCGTCGTGCGCGAGCGGCGCCGCGTCCCGACGAACGACGGCCTCTCGCGCATCCTCGCGTCGGGCTCATTGAGCGACGAGGACGCCGCGCTCGAGCTCCATCACGTCGTCATCGCCGGCTTCATCGTCTGGGCCGAGCTGGCGGCGATGGTCAAGCAGTTGACCGGCCACCCGGACGTCCGCGCAAGACTGAGCGCGGAAGTCGCGGGAACCGGTGCGCTGACGCTGGAAGGATTCGCGTCCATGCCCTACCTCCTCCAGGTCGTGAACGAGGTCAAGCGGCTCTGCCCGATCATTCCCGCCGTCTTCGGCAAGACCAAAATGCCGATGACGTTCGGCGGCGTGACAGTGCCCGCGGGATGGATGGTGATGTGGGCCGTGACCCCGAGTCACGTGGGCCACGGCGTCTACAGCGACCCGCAGAAATTCGATCCCGACCGCTTCTCCCCCGGGCGCGCCGAGGACAAACGTCACGAGCATGCGTTCGCGCCGCAAGGCGCGGGGCCCGTCACCGGCCACCGCTGCCCGGGCCTCGACTTCGCCACGTACTTCATGTGTGTCTTCGCGGTCGTCCTGCTGCGCGGCTACACCTGGGAGCTCCCGGCGCAGAACTTCGATCTCGATTGGAGCAAGACCCCGCCGGAGATGAAGGACGGGTTGCGTGCCGCGGTGCGGCAACGGTAGCGGAACGTTGCGGTGGCGGGTCGCGGGAAGGGGACGTTGCTCGTTCCCAGGGCAGGTCGCACTGACAAGACCAACGCTCGCCACGTCCGTGACCGTCCCTACCGTCATCCTGAGCGGAGGGTGGATGGGCGTGAGGGAGCGAAAGGAACTGGGCGACCAAAAGTGAGATTCAGGGTTGCGCGTTGGAGCAGAGCGCCCGTCGAACCAGTTTTGGTCGTACAGATCCTTTCGCTCCCTCACACCCATCCACCCTCCGCTTCTAATGACACGGCGTCCCGAAGGGACCAAAAGAGGGGTAGCCGGTGGCAAGCGCGAAGCGCGCGGCCACCGGATCACCACCCCAGCATTTTTGCGCCCCGGTAGGGGCGCCAGAGGGTGCTCTTGCGCCCCTGCCCGGGCGCGCTTTCATCACGTCCATTACCGGTGGCCGCGCCTTCGGCTTGCGACCGGCTACCCTCTGTCGCGCCTCCGGCGCAGGATCTGTGTCATCCCTCATCATCATCGTCGCCCTGCGACGTTGTCGCGAAGCAGATGGCCGGTCGCCGCCGCAAAGGCTGGACACATGCAAAATGCAAGTGCCTGCAAATACGTGGGTTGCGAACACGAAAATCGCTGCGAGCGTGAGCCACTGCCGCAAACAGCGGAGTGAACGGTTCCGCCTGACGCATTGACGGACATCGCCGCTGACGTTAGCATCCCCCGCTCCGATGAATCGAACGTCAACGCCGTTTGCGACGCCGGGCGCAGTCGCGCCAGCCTTCGCCGTCGGCGCCTGCACCGAATTCGTCCGGAGCGGCGAGGCGATCGAGGCGACCCAGTCGTACATCCGCCGGCTGTCGGCGGCCGCGGTCCGCCGGCGGGTACGGGGCGAAGAGGTGTGCGACCAGGATTTTCCCGCCGAGATCTTCGCCCTGCGGCCGCCGCGCGCCACCGGCTCGCCGCTCGTACTGCTGGGCGGCATGGGTCCGCTGGCAGGCGCGGAGGGCTTCGCCAGGGCATGCTCGCTGTTCGGCGAGAGCCGGGAGATCGTTCTCCTGCAGGCTTGCTCGATCCCCGATCGAACGCAGGCGATTCTGGCGGATGCGCGCTCGGCGACCGGAGTCTCGATGGAGCACCAGGTGCTCGTCAGCATGCTCGACGCGGCGCGGCAGGCGGCCATCGACCGGGTGATCACGCCGCACGGGGCGATCGACGTCGTGATGCTGTGCAATGCGGCCCATGCCTTTCTGCCCCATGCCTTTCTGCCGGAGGGCGCCGCGCGTCCCGGGAACGAGCGCGTGCGATCGATCTCTCTCGTGGATTGCGTCGTCGACGCGCTGCGGCGGCGCTCGGGACCGGCTTTGATCCTCAGCGCCGAAGGAACGCGGCTCAGCCGGATCTATACCCGGCGGCTCGCGGAGGCACGGATTCCCTACGTCGAGCCGTCCGAGCGGCTGCAGCGGATGCTGATGCGGGCGATCTACGAAGGGGTCAAGGCGTTCGATTGGAAGGCGGCGGCGGAGAACGGCGCAGCGGTGCTCGAGGAGCTCCTGTCGGCGAATCCGGATGTCGAATGCATCGTCGCCGGATGCACGGAAATCCCGAAGATCCTCGATACCCTGAAAAGCGTCGCGACGCAAAAGCTCGTGGAGAGACTGTCTCTCGAGGCGAGACTGTCTCGCGTGGAGATCCTCGATCCGGTGGAGCTGGCCTTTCGACGATGATCGCGGCCACGCCTGACGAAACGCTCAGCAAAGTCCTTCAACGTGCTCTCGCCGACGAGCGAATCGCCCAGGCTGCGGACACCGCGCTGATTTTTCAGGACATCTCCGCGCTCGAGTCCCGGCTTTCCGATCTTCAGGCGCAATTCCCCCCGGATACCCTGCACGCGGCGGCCATCAAGGCGAATCCATTGCTCCGCCTTCTTCGCCGCGTGGTCGCGATGGGTTGCGGTCTGGAGGCGGCATCGCTCCCGGAACTGCATCTTGCCGTTCATGCAGGCGCGGACCCGGCCATGATCGTTTTCGACTCGCCGGCGAAGACGGCCGACGAATTAGTCTTCGCGCTCACCCTGGGCTGTCACGTCAACGCAGACTCGATCGATGAGCTCGATCGCATCGCGCGCATCAGGAATACGGGCGGCGTCCCCGATCGCGGCTCGGTGGGTGTGCGCATCAACCCACAGGTGGGCACCGGCAAGATCGCCATGACCAGCGTCGCGGCGCACTATTCCAAATTCGGCGTCCCGCTGCTCGACTGCCGTGAGGAACTGCTGGATCGTTTCCTCCGGTACGACTGGATGACGGGAGTCCATGTCCACATCGGGTCTCAGGGGTGTTCCCCGCAAATGCTCCTCGACGGAGTGGGAAGAGTTTTCGACTTCGTCGACGATGCGAACAGCGCCATGAAATCCGCCGGTCTCGATCGTCGAGTCTCCGTGTTCGACCTCGGCGGCGGACTTCCCGTCTCCTATCACCGGAACGTGGCGCCGTACTCCATGGAGCAATACGCTTCCCAGCTTCGAGAAACCTTCCCCCAACTCTTCGACGGCTCACTGCGGCTGATCACCGAATTCGGCCGGTACCTTTACGCCAACACAGGTTGGGTCGCGTCGAGAGTCGAGTACGTCAAACGAGGATCGCCGATCAGCACGGCCATGGTTCATGTCGGGGCGGATCTGTTCCTGAGAAAGTGTTACACGCCGGGTGATTGGCATCACGACATCTTCGTCGCCGACAGCCGCGGAGAGATCAAACCAGAGGAGACGCTGGAGACTTACGCGATCGCCGGCCCCCTTTGCTTTGCAGGCGATCTCCTCGAGCGAGAGGTCACACTTCCGCGCATCGAGGAGGGGGATTACATCGTCATTCGCGACACAGGCGCCTACACGCTCGGCATGTGGTCGCGATACAACAGCCGGCAGATTCCGAAGGTCGTCGGTTATCGAAACGACGGATCCGAGATGACGATTCTCAAGGAACGTGAGCCGATCGAGCGCATCATCGAGTTTTGGAGTTAGCGCCGCCCACGCGAGGAGACCGACGGGAGGCCTCCGGCGGGCCGGCGCGGCCGGCAGCGCTGGTTGGCCTAGCCTGAACGCACGCCTGTCGCCTGAATCGTGCGTCTCCTGACCGCGCGTGCTTCGACAAGCGCTGCCGGCCGTGCCGGCCCGCCGGAGGCCTCCCGTCGTCCCCTCGCGTGGGCGGAGTGCGAACGCATTCAGACGGCCAACGGTTCAAACACCCGCGACCGCAATTCCCGTCAATCGCACGCCGCACACATCTCACTTTCCGTCGCCCAGATCCCTTCGCTCACTCACACCCACCCCTCCTCGCTCTGGATGACGGGATTGGTGGCAATCGCGAAATCGGGGGCCGCGATCAAGACCCCGGATCACTTCACGCATGGGGCCTGATCTTTGCCCGGGCAGAGGTGATACTCCCGGAAGGCAGTCTGACCTCTGCCCAGGCAGAGGTGATCCTACAAAAAGGCAGTCCGACCTCTGCACGGACAGAAGCGTCACTCTGCCGTGGCAGAGGTGCAGCCTGAGTTTTGAGGCCGGACCTCTGCCGGGGCAGGGTCCGGCCTCTATGGAAATGCTCCGACGCCTGCCCGGGCAGGCCCGAGACTGCATCCGCGAAGCGTTTCATCGGACCGTTCGGCGACGACGCCTTCCGCGGCAGAGTGCTGCGTAAGTTTTTGAAGCCGGGCCCCTGCCCGGGCAGAGTGGAGGGTGAGATTGGTGAGGCCCGAGACCGCATCCGCGGGGTGTTTCGTGGGAAGTTCCGGCGACGCTGCCGCGGCAGAGGCGGGCGGGGACCGCCTCCACCATCTTCGCGGCGATGGAGCGTCGCGCGGCGGTGTTAGAAGCACCTCTTCCGCGTAGCTGCATCCGCCATCCCCTGCACCCTGCACCGTACCCTGCACCGCCGGTCATGCTCGAGACGGGGGTTCGTGCAGCGGGTACGCCGTGTTGCGCGGCGAGAGGCTCCCGACGACGCGCTGGCTCGCGAGCTGGGCGCGATGGGGCTGCTCTGAGTCAGCGCGCGCGCCGGTAGTGCATGGCGACCGCGCCGCTGCGGAGCGGCTTCGCCGAGACCAGCTCGAGCCGTCGCGTGCTGGGCAGCCCGCTCTGGTACAGGGTCGGGC
>DASPHC010000160.1:0-39327 GCA_035629865.1 Thermoanaerobaculia bacterium
GTCGACAAGCGCCGCGTCCGCCGCGACCTCGCCGACGTCTTCTGTACGACCGCTGAAGGTTTCGGCGGGAAGAAGGCGAAGGAGTGGGGGCTCGTCGACGACGTCGTGCCGCCGCGCCTCTTCCCCGAGAAAGTGAAAGAACGGGCGCTCGCGCTCGCGGCGAAGACGGACCGGCCGAAGGACGCGCAGGGCGTGGCTCTCACGCCGCTGAAGCGGACGGTCGACGACGCCGGCTTCCACTACGAGCACGTCGACGTCGCCATCGACAGGGACGCCCGGACCATCACCATCACCGTCACCGGCCCCGCCGCCGACGAGCCGGAGGAGTTGGACGCGATCGTGGAGCGCGGTGCGCAGTGGTGGCCGCTGGCGATGGCCCGCGAGCTCGACGATGCGATCCTCAATCTCCGCACGAACGTGCGCGATGCGGGGATCTGGATCCTGAAGACGCGCGGCGCCGTTGAGGCGCCTGTCAATGCAATCGAGAGCGTCCTGCGCATGGACGGCGCGCTCGACCGCCACAAAGAAAACTGGTTCGTCCGCGAGACGGTCGGCTTCCTCCGCAGGACGCTGGCGCGGCTCGACGTCTCGTCGCGCAGCATCTACGCGGTGATCGACTCCGGCTCCGCGTTCGCCGGCACCCTGTTCGAGCTCGCCCTCGCGGCCGACCGCTCGTACATGCTCGCCAGCGCGGAAGAAGGCGGTCCGAGCGTCGCCCTCAGCGCGATGAACTTCGGGCCGTACGAGATGGTCA
Source organism: Thermoanaerobaculia bacterium (assembly GCA_035629865.1). Lineage (GTDB taxonomy): Bacteria > Acidobacteriota > Thermoanaerobaculia > Gp7-AA8 > Gp7-AA8 > QHVT01. Next base: position 755 of record DASPHC010000160.1, read on the forward strand.
ACGGCCTGACGCGCCTCGCCACCCGGTTCAGCGGCACGTATGGCGCGACCGAGGAGCTGCAGGAGCGGGCCGGCAAGCCGATCCCCGCCGAGGAGGCGCTGGAGGGGGGCCTGATCACCTTCGCCCCCGACGATCTCGATTGGGAAGACGAGCTGCGCCTGGCGATCGAGGAGCGCGCCAGCCTCTCCCCCGACGCCCTGACCGGCATGGAGGCCAGCCTCCGCTTCGGCGGACGCGAGACCGTCGCCTCCAAGATCTTCGGCCGCCTCTCGGCTTGGCAGAACTGGATCTTCATCCGGCCGAACGCGGTCGGCGAAGAAGGGGCATTGAAGCTGTTTGGAAGCGGAACGAAACCGAAGTTTTCCTGGGAACGGATTTGATGTTGTCGGTTGTCAGTTGTCCGAACCGTTCGCGACATGACCGGCATCACGGCTGACTGACAGACAACCGACAACGGACAACCGCGAAGCGAGGACAACATGTCTCTGAACTACGACGAGAAGATCCCGAACAACGTCGACCTGACGACGAACAAGACCTTGCAGCGCGCGCTGGAGCATTGGCAGCCGCGCTTTCTCGACTGGTGGAAGGACCTCGGTCCGGCGGTCTTCCAGAACAACGACGTCTATCTCCGCACCGCGACCTCGGTCGACCAGCAGGGGTGGGCGACGTTCGGGATGGTGAAGATGCCGGAGTATCGCTGGGGGATCTTCCTGGCCGAGCCGAAGCCGAACCGCACCATCGGCTTCGGCGATCACATCGGCGAGGCAGCGTGGCAGGTCGTGCCGGGCGAGCATCGCTCGACCCTCCGCCGCCTCATCGTCACCCAGGGCGACACGGAGCCGGCCTCGGTCGAGCAGCAACGCGCGCTCGGCAGCAGCGCGCCGTCGCTCTATGACCTCCGCAACCTCTTCCAGGTGAACGTCGAAGAAGGGCGCCACCTCTGGGCGATGGTCTACCTCCTCCACGCCTACTTCGGCCGCGACGGCCGCGAGGAGGCGGAGGGTCTGCTCGAGCGCCACTCCGGCGACGCCGACAAGCCGCGCATCCTCTCCACGTTCAACGAGCCGATCGAAGACTGGCTGTCGTTCTACATGTTCGCGTACTTCACCGACCGCGACGGGAAGTTCCAGCTCAAGGCGCTCGCCGAGAGCGGCTTCGACCCGCTCGCGCGGACCTGCCAGTTCATGCTCACCGAGGAAGCGCACCACATGTTCGTCGGCGACACCGGCATCGGCCGCGTCGTCCGCCGGACGGTCGAGGTGATGAACGAGCTGAAGACGGACGACCCGCTGAAGGTCCGCGCCGCCGGTGCCATCGACCTGCTGACGATCCAGAAGTACATGAACTTCTGGTTCAGCTCCGCGCTCGACCTCTTCGGCTCCGAGATCTCCTCCAACGCCGCCAGTTACTTCGCCAACGGCCTGAAAGGGCGTCCCGACGAGTCGCTCTACGAAGAGCACCTCGCCAACGGCGACCTGACCCTGGAGGTGCCGGACGGCAAGGGGAGCGTGAAGAGCGAGACCATCTCCATGCGCAACGGCATGAACGAGGTGATGCGCACCTCCTACATCCGCGACTGCGAGAACGGCGTGAAGCGCTGGAACAAGATCATCGAGAAGGGCGGCATCCAGTTCGAGCTGCGCCTCCCGAGCGCGCGCTTCCGCCGCTCGGTCGGCACGTGGGCCAACATCCCGACGGACCCGGCCGGCAACCCCATCGCCCCCGAGGCATTCGCCGCCGGATTGCCGCACTGGATCCCCACCCCCGCCGACCAGGATTTCGTCCGTTCGTTGATGCAGCCGGTGCTGGATCCCGGCAAGGTGGCGGCGTGGATCGCCCCGCCGGATCGGGGCATCAACAATTTGCCGGTGGATTATGAGTACGTGAGGCTGGCGTAGGCGGATCGCCGCGGAGCGGCGCGGCCTCCGGAAAGCGGCGCGTCCCCCCGCAGCCGCGGAGCGGAGTGTCCCGGTAGCCGCGCAGCGGCGCGTGGAAGCCGCGGAGCGGCGAAATAATGTAGCCCAGGGCGTAAGCCCTGGGACAGCCCGGGCCCCGAAGGTAAGCCGCGGAGCGGCGAAAGAACGAAACCTGCCACGATTCGTTCTTTCGCCGCTCCGCGGCTTGCTTCCATCGCGCCGTTTTCCCCGGGCTCACGCCCGGGGCTACACTCTTTCGCCGCTCCGCGGCTACCATGCGCCGCTCCGCGGCTTGCTTCCATCCGCGCCGTTTTCCCCGGGCTCACGCCCGGGGCTACATTCTTTCGCCGCTCCGCGGCTACACCCCAGGCGAATTTCCCACCCCTCCGTGATCCCGCTCACAGCCTTCCCGCCCGTTCGGCATTATCTTTCGCCTCCTACAACGAAAGAGGTGAGGCATGCGGGCAGGCTTACGGCTCGGGATCCTTCTCCTTCTGGCGGCGGGGGCGTTCGGCCAGAGTGGTGTCAGCGTCGAGGTCGACGATGTCATCGACAATCGCATCTCCAGTACCGACACCGGCGGGTTCCAGATGGTGGGCTCGCTCGAGCTGCGCGTGAAGCTCAACGGGACGGGGCTCGACAAGGCCTCGGCGGCGCGGGTGATCGTCAAGGAAGCGAAGGACGATCGGGGGAACGTGCTCACCGGCACGTCCACCTCCCCTCCCGACTTCACGCCGCGCGATTACAACAACGGCACGCTCCAGCTCGCGGTCCAGCAGCCGTCGCGTGAGGCGGGCTCGGTTCGCATCAAGGGAACGCTCGAGCTCTACGTCCCCGGCCGCGACCCGAACGCCAGCTTCAAGATCGACAAGGCGCTGGCGAAGCTCGACGCGCCATTCAACGCGAAGGCGCTGAAGAGCGCGAAGCTGCAGCTCACTCCCCTCTCCCGCGAAGGCTACGCCGCGGCCCTCAAGGCGCGGAAGCCGAGTCCGAAGGACATCGAGGCCGCAAAAGCCGAGGCGCGGAAGCAGGGAGCATCGGAGAAAGAAGTGGAAATGCTGGTCGAGCTCGCGCAGGCGTTTGAGGGCATGGACGGCGACCTCCCCGAGGGGTCGGTCGTCCTGTCCGGCAAGAAGAGCGATTTCGACCGCATCTACCGCGTCGAGATCCTCGGCGAGGACGGGCAGCCGCTTCACATGACCACTCGCGGCCTCAGCACGCGCGGCGAGTCGTCGCTGATGACCCTGCAGCCGTCGCAGGCGCCGCCGGAGAACGCGACGCTGCAATTCATGCTCGTCACCGACAAGTCGCGCGTCTCGGTCCCGTTCGATCTGAAGGTGGAGCTGCCATGAAAAAGATCCTCATTGCCACGCTGGTCCTGTTCACCGTCGCCGCCGCCGCGCAGGAGAAGAGCAAGCCGGTCGACGTCGCCGTGAAGCAGGTCAACGACCGCCGCACCAACGGCCATTTCGCGCAACTGGCGATCTCGCTCGAGCTGCCGAAAGTCCCCACCCTGGAAGTGGCCGCATCGCGCGTGCTGATCTCCCGGGCGGTGGACGAAACGGGTCGCGACCTCCTCGACCCCGAGGCGCAAGAGCCGGAGCTCGAGACCAACCACCGCGCCGGCCTGGGCGGGAAAGCCGATCCGTCGACACCGGTGACGGTGTCGGTGACGCTGAAGAACCCCGACCGGAAGGCGACGAAGGTGAAGGAGGTCCGCGGCGAGATCGAGCTGTTCATGCCGGGGAAGGATGCGAGCAGCGTCGCCGAGATCCCGAAGTTCCTCTCCCTCGCCGGCAAGCCGCTCACGCACAAGGCGCTGAAGGCGAACGGCGTCGAGATCGCGCTGCTGACCACCGCGCAGGTGGAGGCGGAGAAGAAGAAGCGCGCCGACGCGAAGAAGAAGGAGTACGCGGAGATGGGGTTCGCCGGGGAGGACCTGGAGAACATGATCAAGAGTTTCATGGAGTCGCTCCTCGGCGTTCAGGAAAGTGAGCTGCTCGCCCGCGTCAAAGACCCGAAGGGACGCATTCAGGAGATCTCCTACGTCGACGCCGCAGGCGATGTGAAGCCGGTGATGATGCGCGACGAGGAAGGGATGACGCTGCTCTCCACCTGGGCCGGCAAGCCGGAGCCGGACTGGAAGATGCGGATCAGCATGAAGACGTCGAAGAATGTGGTGCGGTACGCGTTCGCCTTGAACGACGTGGCGCTGCCCTGAGTTGGCGAACGCATGGGGACCGACGGGAGGCCTCCGGCGGGCGGGCCCGGCCCGCGGCGTTTGTTGCCATAGGCTGAACGCACGCCTTCGTACGAAACACTGTTCGCGCGAAAACAAACGCTGCGGGCCGGGCCCGCCCGCCGGAGGCCCTTCGTCGGTCCCCCGGGCGTTGGCGCTACCGCGGTCTCACGAACACGTCGTCCAGCCAGACTTCCTGCACGCCTTCCTGGCGGGCATAGCTGCCGATGATGAGCATCACCGCGACTTTGTCGTCGTTGAGGTACTCCGTGTAGGTGTGGGCTTCCCAGACGCCCGGTTCGGCGACCTGGACCTGCTTGACGCTGTAGGCGGGATAGCTGCCGCTGCAGTCGGGCGTGTCGAACTCGAGGAGGGCGATGATGGCGCGGACGCCGGTCCGCGAGCTCGCGCGTACGGCGAAGCCGTAGTCGTACCAGCCGGGCGCGGTCTGGCGGCACTGCGACTGGGAGAACGCCTGCGTGCTCGCCGTGGTGTCGGTCATGTGCATCGACCCGGAGGCGATGCTGCCGTTCGCGTCGAGGCTCGTCCAGGTCGCCACGCCGTCGCCGTTCGGGAAGCGGGTTTGCCAGCTCCAGTGCGAGAGGTCGAGGTGGAACGAGCCGTTCTGCATCACGTTCGGCAGCGTCGGCGGCGAGATGGGTCCGGAATCGGCGTTCTGGACGATGTCGAGGGGCTGCCCGGCGATGGTCAGTTGGGTCGCCCGCGTCTCGCCGGTGTCGTTCGGCTGGACGGTGATGTAAGCGGTGGCGGGGTCGCGGTCGATCGTGACCCAGCCGGCGGTCGAGTACGCCGCCCACGAATCGCATCCGGGCGAGCCCAGCACCAGCACCGATGCACGCGTCAGCCCCGCCTCGGTCACCGGGTTGCTGAACGATGGGGAGAGCGTGAACGTGCAATCGGGCCCGGGAGTACGGACTGCACGGCGGCGTCCCTGGGCATCGGCATCGAGTACGAGGAAGAGCGCGAAAAAGGAAACGAGAAGAAGGGACCTGGATCTCATAGCGTGACTCGCGGAGGGTAGCATGGCATGCCCCATGTGCTCCCCCTTACGCTCAGGCTCTCCGTACGAGACGCTTGATGCGCGCCAGCAGTTCCATCGGGTTGAACGGCTTGGCGACGTAGTCGTCGGCGCCGAGGCGGAAGCCTTTCACCACGTCGGCCTCCTGCTGCACGGAGGTGAGCATCAGCACCGGGATCGACGCCGTGCGCGGCTCGCCGCGAAGGGCGCTGAGCACTTCGAAGCCGTTGCGAATGGGCATGTTCACGTCGAGCACGATCGCGCTCGGCATCAGCTCGCGGGCGAGGTCGAAGGCGGTCTTGCCGTCGCGCGCGACGTGGCAGGACATCCCGTTCTGCGTCACCACCGCGCGGACGATCGCGGTGGTCGCCGGATCGGCGTCCGCGGTCAGCACGACCGGCATCCCGGTGGCGGTGAGCAGGCGCGGCGGACGGCGATCGAGCAGCCGGGTCACGCGCACGATCACTTCGTCGCTCCGGATCGGCGGCAGCACGAAGTCATGCGGAGCCTCGAGCGCGACCTGCCCGATGACCAGCAGCGGCACGCCCGCGGTCGCGGCCAGTGCCGCCGTCGCGCCGCCGGTCACGACCACGTCGGCGTCCCGCAGCTTCGCCGGCTCCGGCGTGCGGCCGAAGGCCTGGCACGTGCCGCCTGCCGCTTCCAGCGCCGCCGAGACGAGCAGAAGTTGACTCGACTCCAGCCCCACCAGCGCAATGCTTCGCCCGGTAAGGCCCGCGTCTTCGGGTGTCATTTGGCCACCATCTCTCGCAACTCGTGTTCCACCCTTCCGTACTCGGCAGCCAACTGCCGGACCTTCTCTCCGTCAACCCGCCCGTACCGCCCGGCCGCTTCCAGTTCCGCGCAAAGGCGGCGCACCGGCTCCGCGCCGATGTTCCCCGCTCCACTCTTCAGTGCGTGTGCCGCCGATGCTACCCCGGACGCGTCTCCGTTTGCCGCCGACCTGCGGATCTCCGCGAGCCGTAACGGTGCGTCCTCGAGGAAAAGGCGCGCGATCTCTTTCACGAAATCATCGCTGCCGTCGGCGATGTCGCGCAGCCCCTCCAGCACGGCGTCGTCGATCGCCGGCACTTCAACGGCCGCGCTCGCGCCGGCGAGGAAACGATCGAGCACGCGGGCCAGGTCGGCCTCGACGATCGGCTTCGAGAGATAGTCGTCCATCCCCGCCGCGAGGCAGCGCTCCCGGTCGCCCGCCATCGCGTTCGCGGTCAACGCCACGATCGGCACGTGCATGCCTTCGTCTTCGCGCCGGCGGATCTCGCGCGACGCGGCGAAGCCGTCCATCTCCGGCATCTGCACGTCCATCAGCACCAGCGCGTAATCGGTGCGGCTCACCGCCTCCACCGCCTCCACTCCGTTCGCCACGGCATCGGCGGCGAAGCCGAGCTTCTCGAGCTGCCGCAGCGCCACTTTCTGGTTGACCGGGTTGTCCTCGGCGACCAGCAGCCGGACGTCGCTGCGCACCGGCACCGCCGCACGCCGCTCCGCCGGCTCCGGCTCGCGCAGCATCGCGCCGGACAGCGAACTGGCGATGGCGTCGAAGAGCGCCGACTGTTTGACCGGCTTGGTCAGGCAGTCGTCGATGCCTGCCACCCGCATCACCCCGGCCTCGATGCGGTTGGCCATCGAGGAGAGGACGATGATGTGCGTCCCCGCCAGGTCGCGGTCGCACTTGATGAGCCGCGACAGCACCACGCCGTTCATCTGGGGCAGGTCCATGTCGGTGAGCACGAGGTCGAACGGCACCCCCGCTTTCGCCGCCTCGCGCAGCAGAGCCAGCGCATCTCCACCGCTCGCCGCCTCCTCGGTTTTCATCTTCCAGGCGGCGAGGTTGTGCCGCACCAAGCGCCGGTTCGTGGCGTTGTCGTCGACCACCAGCACGCGCGCCTGCTGCAGCGACAGCAGCGAGATCTCGCGCGACACCTCGTCCATGTGCGCTTCTTCGAGCGGGACGTCGAACCAGAACGTCGACCCCTGGTCCAGCTTCGACTCCGCCGCCATCGTTCCGCCCATGCTCTCCGCGATCTGCTTCGAGATCGCCAGGCCGAGGCCCGTGCCGCCGAAGCGGCGCGTGGTCGAGGCGTCGGCCTGGGTGAAGGGCTGGAAGAGTTGCGGCAGCACCTCGTCCGCGATGCCGATCCCGGTATCGCGCACGGCGAAGCGGACCACCGTCGTGGGACCGCGCCGCTCGCGCAGGTCGACGTGGACAATCACTTCTCCCCGGCTGGTGAACTTGATCGCGTTCCCGACCAGGTTCGTCAGCACCTGCCGGATGCGCCCCGCGTCGCCGCGCACGCGGCGCGGCAGGTTGTGGTCGAAGAGAATGCCGAGGGCGATCTTCTTCTGGTGCGCGGTCTCGCTGAAGAGATCGATCACCGCCTCGACCGACGGGCGCAGCTCGAAGTCGTGCTGCTCGACCGCGAGCTTCCCCGCCTCCAGCTTGGAGAAATCGAGGACGTCGTTGATGACCGTGAGCAGCGCGTCGGCGCTGGTGCGCACCGTCGACGCGAGCTCGCGCTGGTTCGCATCGAGCTCCGTGTCGAGCAGCAGCCCGCTCATGCCGATGACGGCGTTCATCGGCGTGCGGATCTCGTGGCTCATGTTGGCGAGAAACTGCGAGCGCACCTCGGCTGCGTGCACCGCGGCATCGCGCGCGTCGCTCATTGCCCGGGCCAGCTCCCTGCTCAACCGCTGGTCGCGGCGGACGACCACGAAGACGAACCCGAGCAGGATCAGGTCCGTCAGGCCGCCCACCAGCACGAGCAGCGTGGCCCGCCGGGTCTGCGATCGTTCGTGCTCCTGCCGCAGCGTCAGGAGTCTCGATTCCTCGGCGTGCATGGCCTGGATGACCGTCTGTACGCGGTCCATCGTCATCGTCCCGGCGCCGCTCGCGACCAGCGCCCGGGCGGTCTCGAAGCTCACCTGCCGGGCATCGAGAATCCGCTGCACCTGCTGCAGCTTTGCGTCGATGGCCAGCCGCAGGAGCTGCACCCGCGCCACCTGCGCCGGATTGTCGCTGACCAGCCGCGACAGCCGGTCGAGCGAGTCGGCGATGCGCGGCCGGGCGTTGAGCGACTCCACCGCAAACGCGCTCCCCCCGGTGATCACAAACCCCCGCTGCGCCGTCTCCGCCGCCTCGACCTCCGCCAGGATCTCCTGCAGCGTCGAGATCGCCTCATGCGTATGCACCACCTGCCGCCTCGCCTCCGCCGACTCCGCCGTACTGAGCGAAGACACCACAACGATGGCGACGACCACGCACGCGGCCAGCGCAAAGCCAATCTGCAGCTTTTGACGACTGATCAGACCCATCGGCGATGACTGATAGTACGGTAATCGCCGGAGATGACGGGGAGGTTACGGGAGGATCAGTCCCGCTGAATCAGCCGGCGGCCAAACCGCTGTCGCAATACGTCAACGAAAGCGCGATCGCCGCGCGACGACATCAGGCTCACGACCGAATAGCCACGAGCCCACGCCAATGCCGTGGTGGCGACGATGAGCGCCGCCGTGAACGCGATGTTCGGCCAGGCATTCAGGTGCCACTGACCTGCCCACGTGAGCTGCGGCTCGGCCGAGAACGGATACAGGTACGGAATCGGCCACTGATACTCATCCGGTCCGCGCGACCCCACCAGATCACCCAGCAGGTGGAGGTGGACCGCCACGAACGCAACTCCCGCCGTGAGCCACCGCCGCCCCCGCGCCAGGAACGCGGCCCAACCGGCAACGATCATTGCAAACAGCAGATTGTGGCCGAGGACATGGTATGTGCCACGCGCAGGCGCCGCACATCCCTCTCCCCGGCGGGGGGAGAGGGGCAACAAACCAAGGCAATGAAGTGTAACTTGTTCAAACCACAGGGGTGTTGCCCCTCTCCCCTGGTACTTAGCTGCTGGCCTCGCGGATGAAGGCCAGGGCCTGCGAGCGCCGGTCGTGGTCTTTGAGCTTGCGGGCGATGTCCTGGAGCGATTCGTAGAGCTCGGGGCCGAAGGTCTCGCGGAGACGGCGGTCGTGGCTGGCCTGGTTGCGCTCGCGGCGCTGCTTCGCGCGCCATTCGGCGGTCCAGAACTCGTCGATCTGCTCGAGCAGGTGGCGCTCGGCGAGGGCGGACCACTCGCCGGCATCGAACCAGACGCCCTGACAACTGCCGCAGCGTTCGAGGTGGATCGGCGGAGCGTCTGCCCCCATCTCGATCTCGGCGCGGCTCAGGATCGAGCGGTCGAGCGGGCAGCGCCCGGTCTGCGCGTCGTGGCTCTCCTGCACCGCCGGCGCGACGTTCTCCTCGGTCACCAGCTCGATCGTCATCCTCGGGACGAACATCCCTCCACAGCCCCCGCATTTGTACGCACCGCGCGGCATCGGAGTGAGCTCGTCACCGGATTTCGGGCAGAGTCGCTTCATCTTTTCGAATCTAGCACAGGCAGTTCGGCGACAAAGCCGGATCTGCCGCGGTGCAGCGGGGTCTCGCCCCTGGGTCCGGCAGTCGCGCATAAGCCGCCGGTCTCCCTGACGCAGCAAGGACCAACCTGAAAATCCACGAGGACCAACCTCAAAATCCACGTCAACGACGTGAATTTTCAGGTTGGTCCACCTCGTGGACGAGGAGAACGACCTCATAAATGACATTTTCGACGTATCCCGGGACAAGATCGACGTCGCGGACGGCGTCGCCGGCGTCATGAAAGGCACGAAAACGTCCGCTTTGAGGTTGGTCCACGTGGATTTTGAGGTGGTACAACCTGAAAATCCACGTCGTTGACGTGATTCACGAGGTGGTGCCACCTCAAAATTCACTCGGTTCTCCTCGTGAACCACGCCGCGGACCTGGTGAATGACGTCGTCGACTTGGTGAACGGCGTCGGTGACCTGGTGAACGGCTTCGTCGACCTGGTGAACGGCTTCGTTGATGTGATGAACGGCGTGGTTGATGTGGCGAGCAACGTCGGCGCCGTTGGCAAGGAGGACTTATCTCTTCGGCATCCCCAGAAGGGAGACCTTCATCGGCTTTCGGCCGGGATGGATCCGGAAGTCACCGTAGAGGAGCTTCCGGAGGATGGCGTCGGGGCGGACGTACCAGCTCGCCCAGCTCAGCGGGGTGTCTCCGCTCGCATCTCTGGCCTGGAGGTCGGCTCCGGCGTCGAGGAGGAGCTGGATGGTCTCTTCGGTGCCGAAGGCGGCGGCGCGGTGCAGCGGGGTCTCGCCCTTCGTCCGGCAGTCGCGCATGAAGCCGCCGGTCTCGACGCCGGGCTTCGTAACGCGGTTCGGATCGGCGCCGTTGGCGAGGAGGACTTTGAGCACGAGGTCGTGCGCAGTGCGGTCGGGCGTGCAGAGGGCGGCGTGGAGCGGGGTCTCGCCGGTATCGGCGAGCGGGAGGTTCGCGTCGGCGCCATGTTCGAGGAGGAACTCGCACAGCTTCCAGTGACCGTGAAAAGCAGCCTCGTTGAGGGCGGACGGCGAAAGGGACTCGAGGGATTCGCCGTGGGCGAGCAGCATCCGGATGGCGCTCACGTCCCCGTAGTAGGCGCACCACTGGAGCAGGGACACGCCGTTATCGTCGGTGGCATTCGCCGGATGCCCGCCGGCGATGTGGTCGAGCACCAGGTCGGTCCGGCCATTTGCGATCCGCGTCAGCATCAGTTGCTTCCTCTCTAGCGCTTCGCGGCGCGGGACTGGACGTGGTCGATGATCTCCTGCGCCCGCTGCGCGGGGAATCTCCGCTCGTAGCCCCAGATGCCGTCGAGCCATTCGGTGCCGGTGGTTTTTTCCTGGGCTTCGGAGATCATGCGCAGGGCTTCGACGACGCCGGGGACGAGGACGGTGTGGCCGCGGGGGTCGCGGCGCATGGTCCAGATCCAGTCCTGCATGGTGCCGAGGTCGGTGCGGGCCTGGGAGAGCATGCGGCCGAGGGCGCGGAGGCGGTGGACGATGGCGAAGAGGCCGCAGGTGGCGAAGAAGGTGTACGGCTCGAGTGACGCCAGGCGTTGGACGAATGATTCGTGGTCGCGATGTTCGGTCACGGTACCCGCGGTGATGTCGGCGGCGAGCTTGACGCTGGAGAGGATGGCGTGGGGGCGGAGGTCGATGAAGCCGTTCACGGCCATCTGGAAGGACTGGTACTCCTCGAGCGTGCAATCGGCCCTGGCCTTGGCGTGGCCTTCGGCGAAGAGGCGGCGTAGGGAGTCGTCGTCGGTGACGATGTCGCCGAGGGGGGCGATCCAGTAACCGGTGCGGGCGAGTGGCGTGCCGCCGTCGTCTTCCACGACGATCGGCGAGCCGAGGGAGGTGACGGCGAAGACGGCGTCGAGGACGACTTTCATCACCGCCATGTGGGCCTCGTCACGCGGGCCGAACTGGTTGGGGTCGATGAGCGGCTTGAGTGGCAGGAGCTGGCCCGGCTTGTCGGCGGTGACGAGGGTGCGGAGGTCGCGGGCCAGGGTGTCGAGGTCCCACTGCTCGACGTCGCGGAAGGTCAGCGGCCGGGAGTTGTCGAGGAAGAAGCGGCGGGCGTTGAAGGAGTCGTCGGGATATTCGTCGATGGCGTCGACGTCGAGGGTGCGCAGGCGGTGGAGGAGGATCAGCAGCCCCAGGGTATGCAGCTCGGCCTGATGTTTGGCGGAGCCGAGGTCCTGCAGGGCGATCGGCTCGAGTCCGCTGAGCTGCGCGCTCAGGAGCGTGGGCTGGTAGAGGAAGTCGAAGACCTGGTTTGAATTGGCGGTCTCGGTATAGAAGCAGATGCCGCCCTCGAACCACGGCACGTTCGGGTCGTCGCCGAGGAGGCCGACACTGGCGAGGACGTGTCCGAGCTCGCTCACCGAGGCCACTTTCATGACCCGGTAGAGGGCGTCGGCGTTGGAGACGGAGAAGAAGCCGTTCTCGCCGCTGCGGATGGCGTTCTCGGGGCGGAGCTCTTCCCCTTTCTTGAAGTGCAGCGGCTTCGGCTTCCCTTCGGCGGCGAAGCGGACGGTGGTCGGCTTGAAGACCTGGATGTACTGCTTCCGCTCGCGCGAGCCGCGGAAGAGCTCGTGCGGCGCGTCGCGCAGGGCCTTGACGATGACGCCGTGCAGCGGGATGCGCTCGCGCATGCGCACTTCGTCGATGCCGATGGCGGCGGCGGTGACGAGCATGTAGACGCCGCGCTCCGCGTATTTTTTGGTGAGGTGCTCGGCTTCGACGTGCTTGGTGCGGAGGAACTCGTCGCGCGCGGCGTGGGCGAAGCCGAGGCGGATCGTGGTCTCCCCATCGGCGGACTCGTCGTACATCCCGCCGACGCCGGTGGTGTGGGCGACCAGGACGCGGGCCTGCCATTCTTTGTCGACGGCGCTGAGGTCGTCGGCGAAGGTGCTCTCGAAGGCATCGCGGACGGAGGCGATGAAGTCGCCGCCGAGTCCGAGCTCGTTGGCCACGTCCTTCAGGCCGCCGGTCTGGTAGGCAATGATGGACGGCAGCGGAAAGCCGAGGAGGATGGAGCGAAAAGGCTTGGGACCGTAGTCGCGGAGGCGCACCAGGCGGTCTTCGAGGTAGGAGGTGATGGGGCGGGAGGCGCGGACGTGGCGCATCAGCGCGTCGCCGATCTCCTCTTTCGATTTCGTCCGGTCGACGCCGACGACGCGCAGGAACTCGTCGACGGCAGCGGAGCGGGAGTGGGCATCGGCGTCGGTGACGACTTCGAGTCCGGGAATGGGGCGGAGCTCGAATCTGGAGACGGCGAGGTAGACGCCGCCCGGCGAGAGGAAGCCGTGCTCGAAGTGGCGCGGCGCGGTTCCGGCACCCCAGCGGGTGCGGGTGAAGCGCCTGAGGCGCGATTCGAAGGAGCGCACTTCGTCGTCGGAGCGGCCGGTGATGATGAGGACGGGCACGTCGTCGGGCGAGGCCGGCGGCTGGATGGTCATCATCTCTTCGAGCATCGTCACCATCTGCAGCGCCGCCGCACCGCCGACGGCGCCGGTACCGCCGATGAAGACGTGGACGTCGCGGTAATGCTGCTCGGTTTTCGCGGCCGCAACGAGGCGCGGCCCGAATCGGCTTTTCTTGAAGCGCATGTCAGGGGGGAGGATATCGCGGGGGGCGGGTACGAGGTACGAGGGATGAGGTATGAGTGGGGAGCGCGCGGGCAGCGTCAATTCTGAAGCAGCAGAAACACGAATGTCATCCGAGCGCTTTCACAGCGCGGGCGCTGAACCTGAGAGGATGACAGAACGCCGGAGGCGTTCGGGCAAATAGCCGGTGGTTTCGCGCGGAGCGCGATACCACCGGAATGAACGTTCGATGGTTGGCGCACCCCGGCAGGGGTGCCGGCACCCCTCCGGGGTGCACACATGGGGAATCGACGGATCCGGTGGTATCGCGCTCCGCGCGAAACCACCGGCTATTTGCCGGTACCCCTTCGGGGTGAATCTCCGCGAAGAGCGTTGTCAAGGCGAAGGACCTTCCCCCGGACCAAACTTCCCTGAGGTTGCCCACTGGAAGGTCCTTCGCCTTCATGCGTGCGGTTTATGGGATCAATCCTGCGGCTCAGGATCACATTTATTGTTGCTGCTTCGCGAGATTGGACACGCCGAGCATTCACCCACTCATGCCCCATACCCCATACCTCGCTACTGCAACCGTAACGTGCAGTCCCACAACCGCCCACCATCCTGGCAGCGGATCGTCGCGTCGAAGGGCGCGACGGACGTGATCTGAAGGCCGTTCCACGGGATCTCGCCTCTTGCGGCGATGACGCGGCGGTTGGGGCCGGCGGCTTCTTTGACGAGGTGGGCGAAGCCGCGGCCGGTGTGGCAGCTCTGGAGGACGATGGTGGCGTTGGGGTGGAGGCGGTCGAGGAAGCGGGTCAGGCGCTCGCGGTCGGTGGAGTCGAGGGTGCGCTGTTTTTTCCCGGCGAGGTACATGGAGAAGGGATCGCCGTGGGCGGAGAGGACGAGGAGTCTGGCGCCGTCGATGTCGAGGGCGAAGAGAGCTTCGTCGGTCGCCACCTGTTCGTGGACTTCGATGTCGTAGCGGACGGCGATCTGCGCGCGGAGCGCTTTCTGGTGCGAGGTGTAGAAGATGCGCCGGAAGAGGGTGCGCTCTTTGGGGTAGACGAGGACCGCGCGCTCACGCGCCGCGGCGGCGCACGAGAAGAGAAGTACCGCGACGAGGATGAGCCGCCGGGACATCGCTGATTGGACCGGCGGCAGTCTACACCCGGCGGGCTCGTGCGGGGCCGGCCGGCGGCCGGCCCCGCATCACTTGTTACTTATCGTTGTAGAGCTCCACGTACTCGTAGATGAAGTTGCCGGTTCCGAGGGCGTCGGAGAATTCGCTGATGTAGACGCCTTTGTTGCAGGCGGCCGGGGCACCGGTGCCGGGATTGGCGGTCGAGGAGGCGGTGCGGCTCCAGCTCGACGCGGAGTTGGCGGCTCCGCAGCCGTTGAGGCGCTTGAGCGATTCGCCGCCCGCCGAGGCCATGGCCACGGTGGCGCCGTCGAGGATGGTGCTGGAGGCGTTGCGCAGGGTGTAGGTCTCGCTGCCGTTGATCTGCGGCATGGTGTCGGCGGCGTTGAGGTAGATGACGTTCGCGGCCAGCGTCACGCCCCAGAAGGTCTGGAACTGCGCCTTCGTGGCGTTGCGGCCGATGATGACGTAGCCCTTCGAGGCGATGGTCGTACCGGCCGGGATGGTGTAGGTGAGTGTGGCGTTGGCCTGGGTGAGCGAGTAGCCGCCGATGTTGATCGGCACGCCGTTGCTGACGGTGACGCTGACCGCTGCCGATGTGGCGGTGTTGTTGGCGGCGTCGTAGGCCTTCGAGGTGAGCGAGTGCACGCCGTTGGTGGCGAGGGTGCTGTTCCAGCTCCAGGTGTATGGCGAGCTGGTGTCGGTCGACTGCAGTACGCCGTCGAGCCGGAACTCGACTTTGGTCACGCCGACGTTGTCGGACGCGTTGGCGGTCACGGAGACCGTGCCGGAGACGGTGGCGCCGTTCGCCGGGGCGGTGATCGAGGTGGTGGGCGCCGTCGTGTCGCCCGGCGCGGAGGTCGAGTCGTTGTGCAGCTCGATGAACTCGTAGATGTAGTTGTTGGTGCCGCTGGCGTCGGAGATCTCGTTCATCTTCACGCCGCCGTTGCAGCCGGCGCCGGCACCGCTGCCGGGGTTGGACGAGGTCTCGACGAGGGTGTTCCAGGTGGAGACGCAGGGATCGGTGCGCTGGAGGGTGCGCGCGCCAGCCGCGGGCTGCGAGGCGCTCGGGCCGTCGACCACCGTCAGCACGGCGTTGCGGAGGGTGTAGTTCTCGCTGCCGTTGATGACCGGCATGGCGCCTGCGGAGTTGACGAAGACCGTGCTCGCGCCGAGGGTCACGCCCCAGTAGCTCTCGAAGGCGGCCTTGTCGGCCTGGCGGGCGACGACGAGGTAGCCGTTGTCAGGGATGATCGTACCGGCGGGGATGAGGTATTCGGCCGTCGAGTTGGCCTGGGTGATCTTCCAGCCGGCGACGCTGGCGCCGCTGCCGCCGCCGCCGTTGCTGACGGTCACGCTCACCGCGGTCGAGGTGGTGGAGTTGTTGGCGGCGTCGAAGGCGCGTGCGGTCAGGATGTGTGCGCCGTTGGAGGAGGTGGTGCTGTTCCAGCTCCAGGCGTAGGGGGAGCCGGTGTCGGTCGACTGCAGGGCGCCGTCGAGGAGGAACTCGACGCGCGCGACGCCGACGTTGTCGCTGGCGGTCGCGGCGACGTTGACGGTTGCGGAGACGGTCGCGCCAATCGACGGCGCGGTGAGCGAGACCGCCGGCGGAGTGGTGTCGCCGCCGCCACCGCCGGTGGTGTAGGTGATCCACATCGGCGACGACCAGACGTCATGTCCGTCGGCCTGCACGGCGTGGACGAAGTAATAGTAGGTGCCGGAGGTCAGGGTCTCGACGACCGTCGCCGAGGACTGGTTCGAGTACGTCGCGTACGGCGCGGCGGGGACGCCGCCGCCGATCTGGCCGCGCCAGATCTCGAGCGTGGTCACGGCCTCGCCGTTCGGGTCGTAGATGTTGGCGACGAGCGTGGCGCCGCCGGCGGAGTTGAAGATGTCCCCCATCACCCGCGTGCCGTCTCCCGTGCGGAACACGAGCTGGACGTTGGGATCCTCGGCGGCATAGAAGTGGCGCGCGCGGTGTGCGGCGAGCAGGTTGGCCTTCGTCAGCGACGGCGCGAGGTAGACGGTGCGCGTCGGCAGGGCCATGCCGTAGTTGTTGCAGTGCGAGTCATGGTCGGCGACCGGCCCGACGTGGAAGCCCCTGTTGAGCGCTTCCTTCCAGCGGATCGAATAGTCGGAGGCGCCGACGTTCGCGGTCGCACAGTCGGTGGCCGTCGCGAAGGCGAGACCGCTGCGGACGGCGATGCCCTGCATGGCATCGTCGGCGTTGGCGTTGAAGGCGAAGTTGTCGAAGTTGCCGGAGCCGGGGTGGTTGAAGATGCCGAGCGCACCGGCGCTCGACGGATTGGCGACCGACGCCGCGTAGGCCTGCAGGTAGCCGTAGCGCTTCGGGGTGAAGACGTCGAAGTAGCAGTTCGTGCCGGGCGTGCACTCCGGATTCGGGCCGTTGCAGGTCGTGCAGGTTTCCCAGCCGAAGAGCTTCGGGGTCTCGATGAAGGTGATGTGGCCCTGGTCGTCGTTCGAGGAGACGCCCCACTCCATGCCGTACATGGCGACGAAGGAGCCGTTCACGGTCGCGGCGTTCGCCGCTGCAAGTCCGTCCTGGTAGCGCTGCTTCACGTTGGCTTCGGTGACGGTGCCGTTGTTTGCGAGCGCATCCTGGATGAGGTGGTTGTGCTCGTTGACGACCCAGAAGTCGAGGCCCGCGGTGTTGCGCGCGTAGTCGAATACCTGCGTGGGATTGAACGTGCCGCTGCCGTATGCGTTGCCGGACGAGCAGGCGCCGGTCGGATGTCCACCGTCGGACCAGTTGGAGTGGGCGTGGGTGGAGCCGTAGTAGAAGTTGTAGCCGAAGCCGGCTTCGAGCGGCGCGTGCTGCTGCACCTGGCAGCTCGTGGCGTTGGCGCTGAAGCGGAGGTTGCGGGAGGAGTCGGCGGTGAGGTTGTAGTCGACGATGACTTCGTCGCTGGAGGCGAGGGCCTCGTCGGAGTCGAACGCTTCGTCGTACGTGCGGGCGCGCAGGCGCTCCTTGACGCCCCGCTCGTAGCGGGCGACGAAGGTGTAGCGATAGGCGCCGGCCGGAACGAGGCGGCCGAGGTCGTCGCGGCCGTCCCAGGTCAGCTCCGCGACGGCGGCCCCTTCCCTCCCGATGTGCGCGCGGCCGTCGATGGTGAACACGCGCGCGCCGTCGGAGGCGCGGTCGATACGGAGCTGCCACAACGCGGCTCCGTGGCGTCCCTCGTGCGCGGCGCGCTGGTACGAGAGGATGCCGAAGAGTCGCACCGTCCCGAGCTCGCCGTCATGGCCGGGCGAGAACTGGTAAGCGCTCGAGCCGATGAACGCGATGAAGTTGGCGTCACAGTCGTCGTACTCGACGGCGTCGGCCGCGGCATGGACGCCGGCATGGACGTAGGTCGTCGCGAGCAGGCAGAGCGCGAGCAGGGTCCGGGTCAGAAGACGCATGGGTATCCTCCGCAAAAGAAGTTGGATTGGGTACTGCGAGGGGGAAGGTGCGTGCGGATTGTAACGAAAAGTTGTCCGAACCTCCAATGTCATCCTGAGCCGCAGGAATCTCCCCACGAAGCGGAAACGTGAAGGCGAAGGACCCCCTCCGGCGGCACGCGACTCGTTCAATTCAGGGGATCCTTCGCCGCCAGGATTCCCGTTCATGGGGAGATCCCTGCGGCTTCTAAGAAACCACGCGCCAGGAAGTCGCCATGCGTCTGCTGCCGTAGGCAGCGAAAGATCTGTAGGCCCGGCCTTTAGGCCGGGTACACGAGCGCCCCCCCCGGAGAGCCCGCGAAGCGGGCGACAGAGAAGGTCGTCCGCACGCTTCTTTTCTGTCGCCCGCTAACGCGGGCTTGCCTTGCCTCTCGCGCTGTACCCGGCCTAAAGGCCGGGCCTACAGATCTTTTGCCGCCTACGGCGGCTTCGTAGGTTTCTCTTGATCAATGGCGGCGCCTCGCGCAGTGCCCTGCCTCGACGACAGAGAAAGCCGTGATAACTTATTTGCCTCATGCGCCGCCTCTTCCCTCTCCTCGCTCTCCTACTCTCTGTCTCTTCCGCACATGCCCAGGCGTTCGGCGTCCGGCCGGACCCGCCGGCGCCTCAGGCCGGGCAGCCGTTCGACATCATCGTCAGCGGGTTCTGGCCGACGGCGTCTCTGCCGGCGGTGCGGGATGTATTCATGCCGTCGCACGGGAAGATCGTCATCACGATGGCGGCCGAGGCGGAGGGGGACACGGTGGTGACGCCGCTGATCGCGCGGATCGCCATGCCGGCGCTGGCGGCGGACGATTATCACGTCGATGTCCGGTTGCAGGAGAACGGTGTCGTCCGGCGGCTGACGTCCGGATCGTTCACCGTGGCCGGGACGGAGCCGGCGTTTGCGATCGGGCCGGCGTGGGGCGGGCTGTCGGGCGGGCTGGTTACGACCGTCTTTTATCCAACCTGTACGCAGACGACGTGCGCAAACGCGCAGGTGTTCTTCGGCGACCGCGAGGCGACGGAGGTGAAGGTCTTCGGGACGACCCTG
Source organism: Thermoanaerobaculia bacterium (assembly GCA_035629865.1). Lineage (GTDB taxonomy): Bacteria > Acidobacteriota > Thermoanaerobaculia > Gp7-AA8 > Gp7-AA8 > QHVT01. The sequence continues at coordinate 19,621 of DASPHC010000160.1, forward strand.
CTGGCGATCACTCCGCCGGGAGCCCGCGTCGGACCCGTGGACGTGAAGGTGCGTATCGGCTCGCAGGAGGTAGTCCGTCCCTCGGTGTTCACGTACGTCTCCCCCGCGCAGTACGAGACGGTACTGCTGCCGTCGCATACGGACGAGCGGGTTTCCGGCGGTTTCGGGTCGGTGTGGCAGGTGGACAGCTCCGTCTTCAACGGCAATCTGATCGAGATGGAGCCGGAGGTCGACTACGCCCACTTCGTCTGCGACTCGGTCGTGCTGTGCATCGGGCCGAGCCAGATCCTCCCCGGCCGGGTCAACGGGATCCCGACGACGACCGGCTTCCCGCGCGAGCCGAACTGGCTGATGCATGTTCGCCGTCCGGCAGCCGACGCGCTCCGCTTCTCGCTCCGTGTGCGCGACACCTTCCGGCAGGGGCTGAGCTGGGGGACGGAGCTGCCGGTGGTCCACGAGCGCGATTTCGCGACTCGCGTGCAGCTTTTCGACGTACCGCTGCAGCCGCGTTTCCGCCAGACGCTGCGCGTCTACGCGCTGCCGGCGGGATTGACGTGCTGCACGCCGGTGACGATCCGCTTCCATTCGCTCGCGGGCGAGCTGCTGCACAGCACGACGGCGCAGTTGCGCCGCAGCGACATCGCCGTCGGGACGGTGGACCGCCCCTATCCCGGCTCCCCTGACTTTCCGATGCAGCCGGAAAACGCGACCCTCGACTTCCTCGGCAACATTCCGGAGCTGGCCGGCCGGGAGAGCGTCCGCGTGGAAGTCGACGGCGGCAGCCGGTCGATCTGGGCATACGTGAGCGTGACGAACAATGAGTCGCAGCAGGTGACGGTGGTGTCGCCGCAGTGATTTGAGGGCCAAGGGCAGAGGGCCAAGGGCCAAGGGCCAAGGGCCCGCCCTCCCTCGGTGTCGCGTGATGCGGGCGGGTGTGCCCTCGGCCCTTTGCCCTCGGCCCTCGGCCCCTCAACGGGCTAGTGGCACCACTACCTTGACCCGGTAACCGTCCGCGCGTAGGCTGGCGAGGCAGTGACGACGCACGACGCAGACAGCACTCAGACTTCCCGCATGCGCCTGCTCATGGCGGGCAAAACGCTGTTCGCCAAGAACGGATACGAGCAGACTTCGACCGCGGCGATCGCCCGCGAGGCCGGGAGCTCGGAGTCGCAGCTCATTCGTTATTTCGGCGGCAAGGCGGGGCTGCTCGAGGCCATTTTCAACGACTCCTGGGTGCCGCTGAACGAGGCGGTCCAACTGCACGTGCAGGAAGCGAAACACGGCCGCGACGCGATCATCCGTATCCTGGTGCTGTTGATCCAGGCCTTCAGCCGCGACCACGACATCGCCTTCCTCTTCCTCTTCGAAGGCCGCCGGATGCGCGGCAACTCCCACGAAGTGCTCCTGTCGAAAGGCTTCGTGCAGTTCCTGCAGGTCCTCGACATGCTGATCCAGCGCGGCCGCGACGACGGCTCGTTCCGCACCGACATCGAGCCGAAGGTCATGCTCTCGGCCATGCTCGGCTGCGCCGAGGGGATGGTCCGCGACCGCGTTCTGGCGGAGCGGAACCGCGAGCCGGACATGTTCGACGACGCGTCGATCGTGAAGACGTTCACCGCGATGGTGGACGGGTTGGCGCCGGCGTAGGGGCATCGGACCTATAGGACCCATAGGACCCATAGCCGCCCACCCCTATTTGTCCGATCAGCCCTATTTGTCTTTGGCGAGGACGCCGCTGATGGAGCCCACACGAACCGAGAAGCACCCGCGCTTCACTCCTCCGGCACCTCCATGTCGTAGGAGCCGAGACGCTGCCGCATTTCTCCGTCGATGCCGAAGATACGCAACTGATAGATGCCGCCGGCGCGGAGAAAGTCATGAGGGATGACGATCTGGAACGAGTCGTCTGCAGCCGCTTCGGCAGCGTGGCTGGTCCAGACCACACCACCGGCGTCGTTCAGCTCGATGCTGTAGTGCGGATACCGCGGCTGGTTGATCAGATAGGGCTGGAGCAGGTACGCCTCTCCGTCCTTGCTCAGAGGGGTCGGCTTTCCCACTCCGCGGTTGGGGTCAGAGTTGAGCACCTGCGGCGCGCCGAGGATGTATGGAAGGCGGCCGCGCTCCTGGTTCCGTGCGCGGCTTTCCGCCTGGACGAAGAGGCCGAAGAAGAGCAGCGCCAATGCCGCGGCGATCGTCGTCGGAAGGTAGCGCCGCACCGGCGCGCGCAGCGGAACGACCGACCCGCCGAGACGCTGGCGCAGCTCTTCGAAGCCGGCCGCAACCCGGTCGTCCGATACACCGGCTTCCGCCTCTTCCGGGAACGGCGCGGCGTACATCCTCGCCAGTTCCGGATACGCGACCAGCAGGTCGCGAATGCGCTCCTCCTCGGTCTCATCGAGCTCGCCGCGGCTGTAGGCCAGCATCTCCTCGGCCGTCGGCGGCTCGCCGAGCTTCTCCCGCTGCTCCGCCATCAGCCGGCGGTTCGCTTCCTGCCATTCAGAATTGTTCGTCATGAGTTACTCCTCCGGGAGTGCGCCTTCGTCTCCCAGCCGTTCGCGGAGCGTCCGCTTTGCATCGCGGATGCGCGCTTTCACTGCCACGATCGAGATTCGCAGCGCCCGCGAAATCTCCTCCTGGCTGAAGTCCTCGAGCCGTAGCTGCAGACACTGCCGCTGCCCTTTCGGGAGCTCGGCGACGGCCTCCCGGATTCGCCGCAGCCGCTCGGTCTCGATCATCGTGTCGATAGGATGCCTCTGGTTGGGGTCGGCCGGATCATTGCGCTCTTCGGCGTCGCCGAGCGGCTCCGGCCGGATGCTGCCACGCTTGGCCGTCGTCACGGAGCGCACGCGGTTGTAGCCGACGTTCCTCGCGATCGTTTCCAGCAACGCCCATTCCGCTTCGCCGCGGTATTCGTCCATGGCTCGGTAGAAGCGGAGGAAGGAGTCCTGGGTCATGTCCTCAGCATCCGCGGGGGAAAGACGGAACACGTGACTGAAGTAGCGCAACATGCGCGCGTAGTACCGCTTCCACAGCAATTGGAAAAGGTCGGCGCGCTCTTCGCCGTCGTCTCGCGTGGTCATTGCTGCCACCCATTGTCGCGAACGGCGTATCGTATGGAACACGTGAAAAGACCGGTCTGCATCGTCCTTTTCCTCTGCAGTGCCGCAATGGCCTGCAATCAAGAAGACCCCAATCCAGCCGATGGGAGGGAAAAGCGGCCACAGGCTCAAGCCGATCTCGCCGCGATTACCGACCCGGTCGAGCTCCTGCGCGCCCTGGAAACCGCGCAAGGCTTCGATCGCGCGCTCATACAGGAACGGCTCGGGTTGACCAGGGAAGCCATCCATTCCTGGAACCAGGTGGCGAGACAGGATTCCGGCCGGTCCAGGGAAGCCATTGAAAATCGAAGGCGGCTGGAACGACGGCCCGATCCTCTCCGCGAGTGGAAGCCGAACGACGTCCAACAGGCATTGGACCGTCGCGACGCAGCCGCGCTGTCGAAGATCGTGCGCGCGTTTCCTGCCGATGCGGCGCAACTGTTCGAGAAATCCGATCTGCGCGACCGCGCGCGGGCGCGCCTGTTCGCAACCGCCCTCGCCACCGCGGGCGAGCACTATCCGATGGCGGTGGTCGAGGCCATGGAACGGACCAGAGACCCCGAGGCCCTGGAACAGGGGCTCGCTGCAATGAAGAAAGGCGAGTACCGCCGCGCCGTCCCCCTGCTCGAGCGCGCGGGCAACCCGCTTCACCTCGCCGCGCGCTATTACGCTTCGGCGAGCGAACGCGAGATCGCGATCCTCGATCCGACCCTCCCTCATCTGAAGCCGGAGTATCGCGAGCTGGCGTCTCGCATTCACTCGTGGCGCGCGAATCTGCTGGAGTTCGACAACAAGCTTTTCGAGGCGTACGCGGACTACGATCGGGCGCTCGAGTTCGCGAAAGGCGAACCGACTTCAACCGCCAGGGTACTGAACCGTCGCAGCTCAAACTACAGCTATATCGGCAACATCGAAGCGGCGTTCCGGGATGCACACCGCGCCGTGAGCCTTCTGGAGCACATCGCCGACACGAATGCGCGCAATCTGGCGCACAGCACCGCGGCGATGGCGGCCCGACAGCTCGGTCATCCGGTCGTCGCCCTTCATTACCAGAATGCGGCGGTCGATGACGTCCAACGGGTGGTCAACGCCGCGACGCCCAGTGCACGGCCCGGTGCAAACCGCGAGCTCGTGGTGGCGTTACGCGCACGCGCTGAAATTCACGTGGCGCTTGGACAGAACGCCGATGCCGAAGGGGATCTGGCAACGGCAGAAGCCCTCGCCGAGGCCGTAGACAAACCGCTGGATCGCGATCTGTTTCGCATGCGCATCCGCGAAGTCCGCGGGCAGACCCTTTTGAAAACAAGTCCGGCCGAGGCCGCGGTGGCGTTCAGCGAGGCAATCGAGCTCGCGAAAGACCAGGATTCCACTTACCGTGCGATTCTGCACTTCCAGCGCGCGACAGCGTGGCGCGAGGCCGGCGACCCGCGGGCGGATGGCGACCTCGCCACCGCAATGGCCATCCTGCGCGATGAAGTGCAGGGAGCGCTCGCCGCCAGCCCGGGGCTGGCGGCGAAGCCTCTCTGGGATCCCTACTTTTCCCGCTTCCGGGAGATGTATCGCGAGCTCATCGAAAGCCGCATTGCCGACCGCGATTTCGAGAACGCATTCGTCTATTCCGAGCTGGCGCGCGCGTTCGAGCCGATGCAGATCCTCCTGCAATCCCGATCCGCAACCCCCGGCTTCCGCCCCATCGAGACGGTCGCCGATCTCCAGCAGGCCCACGCCCTCCTGCCGGAAGACACGGTCATTCTTCAATACCTGGTGCTGCCGGCGCGGACGTTTACCTGGGTCGTGATGCGGGAGCGAGTGGTTCCCGTCTCCCAGCGCACTACGAGAGACCAGGTCGACAGATGGATGAGGAATGCAATCGCGGCCGTGGCCGGCGGCCAGAGCGATCTCTTCACGAAGGCAATGCGCGGCGCGTACGGCGAGCTCTTTCGCGAGCCCTTGAAGCTGGCTGGCGCGTCGAAGACCCGCATCGTCATCGTGCCCGACGAACCGATGTACGGCTTCCCCTTCAACGGTCTGGTCGGAACGGCCGATGAGGGATATCTGATCGAGCGGGCCAGCATTGCCACCGCCGGCAGCACGTCGCTGTACCTGTACGCACTCGCACGCAACCGGCAACTATCAAACGATCGCAATCCACCGGTCCTCCTCGTCGGAGACCCTGCATTCCCTGTCGGAGACCCCGCACTCCCTTCGGAACGGCTGGTGCACGCTAAAGAGGAAGTGGCGGAGCTGGAACGCGACTACTACCCCGGCGCCGAGGTGCTCACCGATACCGCCGCGACCGTGCGGAGCTTTCTGGCAAAGGCGAGGAACGCGGGGATCATCCATTTCGCGGGCCACGGCCTGGCCAGTCCGCAAGCGCCGTGGCAGTCGCGCCTCCTGCTCGCGCCGGACGGAGCGGAGTCGGGTGAATTGAGCGCGGAACAATTGATGAAGGAGTTGCCGGTGCTCGAGCGCACGCGGCTCGTCGTCCTCGGCGCGTGCAGCTCCATCGGCGGCGGCTCCCTCGGTCCTCAGGGTCTCCCTCCTCTGGTCCGGCCGCTCATCGGAGCGAGGGTTCCGGCGGTCGTCGGTACATTGTGGGACGTCCAGGACGCCTCCTCGAAGCAGCTGCTCGTGTCACTCCATTGTCACTATCGGCACGGAGACGACGTGGCAGTTGCGCTGCGCAATGCGCAACTCGGGATGCTCCGGAAACAAGAACCCACAATGACCGCGATGCACTGGGCAGCGTTTCAGGTCGTCGGCTACGCCGCGTCCCCCTATCCGCGCCCGATCGCACTGGAGAACCCAAGCAGTGAGCACCTTTGTTCTCAAAATTCTGTTCACCGGCCTGATGGCCTTCATCCCCAATGAAAACAGGACCGAAGTCACGGTCCTGCTGCTCCGCTCCGACCACTATCACACGTCCGACGGCTCGGCCATGCTGCCGCACAAGCCGTACGTACTCGCACGCGCCGGCAGTTGCAGCGGCGCCTGCGTCGACGACGACACGAGCATTGCTTCCGACATCTTCCGCGACCTCTCCTCGTCCGAACGTCTCGACTCCCTCGCCGACGCCCTCGGCAACGGCAGCGGGTGGGTGATCTCGGGCGCCGACATCGCCGTGCAGAAGTCGAGCGGCGCGGAGAACCTGCCGGCGCTCCAGATCCGCAATGACGTGCGCGGGACCGTGAACGGCCAGCCGGAGATCATCCCGGCCACGTCCGCTTCACGCGGCGACTTCTCCTGGATCCCCGCGCTGCGATCGCTCTGCGGCAGCGGCTGTACCATCGACTCCAACCTGTTCGACTCCGCTCTGTTCGACACCGTTCCGCCGGGCATCGTGGCGGCGCGTTTCAAGATCGACAGCGGCGATCTCTACACCTACAGCATCGCCCGTCTCGGCAGCGACGTCACGCCGGTGCAGTTCCAGCGGCTCGACGGCACAGGCAGCACGTCGTCGTACGTGCAGGCCATCACGAGCTGGGTCGGCCTCGACATCGAAGTGACCGGCGACAGCATCGACTTCGTCGAGACCCGGCACGACGGCAGCACCGGCCGGACCATGACGCTCTCCCCCGATGCGAGCGGGAAAGTGGAAGTGGCCGTGCTGAACCTGCCGCCGTTCGTACCGCCCGCTTCGCCGGACAACGACGCGCCGCAGGTCGGCAAGCACTTCGAGATGTATTACGAGCTGTTCGAGACGCCGCCCGCGCAGGAGGCCCGTCTCGTTCCGCGCGCCGGCGCGCCGGACGGCGTCACCGTACCGCAGGTCGCCTGGACGGCGGTTCATCCTTCCAGCAGCTCCGAGTTGCTGAGCCGCCTGCGAATGGAGCCCGGCCGCTCGCTCTTCGACCGCGTCATCTGCCCGCCGGTCAAGCCCGACCCCATCCCCTGACCCTCCCCGCCTTCGACGGTTCGCCATCGCCACGGTGGCGAACCGTCTCTTCGAGAGGAGACGCCATGCAATGGTTCATGGGATCGGTGTTCGTGCTGGCGCTCATCGCCTGCAATCCGCAGCCGGTCCGTCGCGAGGCCGTGGCCGCCGACCAGTTCACGCGCCAGCACAGGGAGCACAAACTTCAGGCAGTCGCCGCCGGAACGGATTGCCGGGTTCTCCTGATCGCCATCGAAACGCAATTCGACGACGACCTCGTCGAGTCGATTCATTACGGCACGGGCCGTTACAACGCGTTCCTCGGCGCCGAACAGTTCGCACACGACCGCGGATTTCGCGCCGTGGTCTATCGCGACCCGCGGGGCGGGCTCTGGACCTACGGCGCGACCACGCGGGACGAGGCGCGGTCGCTACCACCCTGCCGGTGAGGGGCTATGAAAGCCATGCTCACTAAAGAAATCGCCCTGGAGGCCTCGCAAGAGCGATCCGCCCCAGCCGCCGTAGGCGGCGACAGATCTGTAGGCCCGGCCTTCAGGCCGGGTAAAGAGGAAGACAAGGCAAGCCCGCGAAGCGGGCGACAGCGTAGGTTTTTCGCGCATCCCCTGTTCCATCGCCCGCTTCGCGGACTCGCTTCGTGGGCCGCACGATACCCGCCCTGAAGGGCGGGCCTACAGATCTTCCGCCGCCTACGGCGGCGTGGGTTTAGCTCGCTACTTACAAACTCTTCACAGCTTCTGAGGATATCGATGCGCCTGCCGATGCAATTATCGAAACTCGCCTTCATCGCACTGCTCGCCATTCCCACAACCGCGCAGCCCACAAAGCGCGCGCTGCTGATCGGCATCGACGATTACACCGCCTCCACGCTGCCGCCCGCCGGTCCGAAGCAGCACCGTGGCTGGCCGGACCTTCAGGGCACGGCGAACGACGTCCGCATCCTGGCCGAGATGCTCGTATTGCGGTACGGCTTCGACCGGAAGAACATCATCACCCTCACGAATCAACAGGCCACGCGCGAGGAGATCCTCCGCTCGATCGACCAGCACCTCGTCCGGCCGGCGCGGAAAGGCGACGTCGCCGTCTACTACTTCGCCGGACACGGAGCGCAGGTGCCGAATGCGGCGTCCGATGAACCCGACCGGCTCGACGAGTCGATCGTTCCGGCCGATTCGCGCCGCGGCGCCGCCGACATCCGCGACAAGGAGCTGCGCGGGCGCTTCAATCAGATCCTCGACCGCGGCGCGCATCTGACCCTCCTTCTGGACCATTGCCACAGCGGAGGCGGGTTCCGCGGCGTGGGCAAACGCCCGCGCGGCATCGCGCCGGCGCCGCCGATCGTCGATCGAAGAAATTACGGACCGCGGCCCGACGAGCGAGGCGCGCTGGTCTTCGCCTCGACACAGGATCGCGACTCGGCCTGGGAAGCACGCGGCGACGACGGCCTGATGCACGGCGCGTTCACCTGGGCGCTGATTCGGGCCATGCGCGATGCCGTGGCCGGCGAATCGGCGCAGAACACGTTTCTTCGCGCGCAGGCGCGGCTGCGCGGCGAAACAGCGTACCAGTCGCCGGCAATGCTTGGACGCGCCGAGGCGCGGCAGCGGCCGTTTCTCGGTGCAGTGCGGGCTTCCGGCCCGCCTCCGAACCGCCACGTCGTTGCCGTCGAGAGGGTGGAGCCGGACGGCGACGTGATTCTGCAGGGCGGCTGGGCGCATGGCCTGGCGCCCGGGAGTGAGCTGGCGCCGCCCGAAGACCGGCGCTCCCGACTGCGCGTCACCCAACTCCTCGGCCTCGGCCGCAGCGTCGCACGCATGAAGTCCGCGCTCCCGGCGAACATTCGCTCCGGGACGCTGCTCGAAGTCGTCGGCTGGGCCGCGCCGCAGGGTCGGCCGCTGCGCGTCTGGGCACCGCCCGCTACCCGTGACGTTGGAGCAAAGGCCGTCGCCGGCGTGGACGGAATCGCCTTCGTCGACGACTCACGAGACGCCGATTACCTCCTCACCGGCCGCCTTGACCAAAACTACGTCCGCAACCGCGTCGAATACGCCTGGGCCCGTCCGCTCGCCGGCAACAGCGACCGCCTCGCCAGCGGCTTCCCGCCACGAACCACCTGGACGAGTGAGCCGATGCAACTGCGGCGCGACCTCGTGACCCTCCGGCGCATTCACAGTTGGCTCACCCTCACGCCGCCACCCGGTATGGAGACTTTCTATCGCCTCGCGGTCCGCGACGAGAAGACGCGACAACTCGTTCGCGACGCAACCGTCATCGGCAACCGCCTCCATAGCATCGTGCTTCGTGCATCCGAGCCGCTGCCGGCGGAACTCACGCGCCGACACTACTACGTCTTCGTCGTCGACAGCCATGGCAACAGCCGTCTCGTCTTTCCGAGGACCGGCTCGGTCGAGAATCGCTTTCCGATCGGGAAATCCGCCGCCGCCACGATCGACCTCGGCGCTCCGAGCGCGTTCCGCATCACGCGGCCCTACGGCATCGACACCTACTTTCTTCTCTCGACCGAGGAGCCGCTTCCGGATCCTTCGATCCTCGAATGGGACGGCATGCGCGCCCGGCGCGCGCTGATCGCAACGCGCTGGTCGATCGAGCGGGTCACGTACGAGTCGATCGCAGCGCCGAGCGCACCAGGCCGCCGTTGAGCACCAGCCGCCCGCAACGCACCTCGGTCTCGATGACGCCGCTCAGCCGCGACGCGACACCGCTCGTCGTCACCTGGATGCCGACCCGCCGTGCCGCCGCGTCGATCAACTCCTCGCGCGGCGTCGAGAACTCGCTGCGCAGGACGAGCTGCACCGCCTCGGCCAGCTCGGCGTCCGAGATCAGTTCCACACGCGCGGGCGGGTCGCCGTTGCGACGGCGCACGATCACCGGCGCATGCGGCAGGCGCAGGAAGTCGCCGTCGCGCGCCACGGCCTGCTTGCGCATCGCGATCCGGACGCCGCCGTCGATCGCCTCGCGGATGCGATTGCCCGCGCGCTGCAATCCCCAGATCGTGCGGATGCGGCGGACCACCTCGTCGATGTGCACCGGCCCCTCGACGCGCACCACGTCTTCGACCGCGGCCGCGAGCAGCTCCGGCGCGACGAGATGCAGTTCCTCGCCGGCCGGAATCCGCAGCTCGCGGCAGATCTCGTAGTCCACGACTGTCTCGATGGGCACGAGCTCGATCGGCGTCTCTTCCGCGAATGCGACCGGCAGATCCACGATCACCGGCGCCGCTACGATTTGCCGCGGCGCACTCTTCGCCGTCTCGACCGCCTGCAGCAGTCGCGCAACCGTCTCGTCGCGATCGCGGTACCAGTCGATCGACCAGACGCGGTGAATCGACCAGCCGAGTTGCTCCAGCATCTGCTGGCGCAGCCGGTCACGGTCGCGCGCGACGCGGGTGTCGTAGTACTTCGGCCCGTCGCATTCGATGCCGGCGACGTAGCGGCCCGGCTCCTCCGGATCGACGACCGCCAGATCGACGCGGAAGCCCGCGCAGCCGACGCGCCGCCGCACGACATGTCCGTGCTGCTCCAGCACTCGCGCGACCGCGTCTTCGAACGCCGGCGTTTCATCGTCATCCACCGCATGCTGGGCGGTCAGGCGACGCGTCTCGGCAAACTCGAGGAACGCCTTCAGCGCGAACATCCCCCTCGCGGTCGTCCCGTCGAGCACGAGATCCTGCGCGGTGAAGTTCGCGAACACCACGCATTTCTCGCGGGCGCGCGAGATCAGGACGTTCAGCCGCCGCTCGCCCCCTTCCTTGTTGATCGGGCCGAAGTTCAGCGACAGCTTGCCGCTCGCATCGCGCCCGTAGCCGAGCGAGATCAGGATCGTGTCGCGCTCGTCGCCCTGGATCGTCTCCAGGTTCTTCACGAACAGCGGCTCGCGCGCGCGGCCGATTGCGGCCTCCATCTCGGGATGCGCGCGCAACTGCAGCTCGAGCTCTTCCCGGATGGCCTGCTGCTGCGGGAGGTTGAACGTGCCGATACCGAGGGTCTTGTCCGGCGAGCGGCGGAAGTGCTCGAGTGCCGCGGCGGCGACGAGCTGCGCCTCCACGCGATTCGTGCGGGTCCTGCCGATGTCGTACGAGGAGCGCGAAACATGCACGAAATGCAGGCCGATCTCGTCCGACCGGTCGATCGGCGACGGATAGATGCGCAGCTTGTTCTCGTAGAAGTGGAGATTCGAGATGGCGATCAGCGACTCGTGGCGGCTGCGGTAGTGCCACTGGAGGGTCTTGCTCGGAAAGCTGCGCGCGCACTGATGGAGGATGCTCTCCACGTCGGTCATGGCGGCCGCGTCGTCCTCCTCCTGGGTGTCGTCGCCGGCCGCGAGGTGATCGAAGAAGCTCGTCGGCGGAAGCTGCTTCGTGTCTCCCATGACCACGAGCTGCGATCCGCGCAGAAGCGCGCCGAGGGCATCCTCCGGCCGCACCTGGCTGGCCTCGTCGAACACGATCAGGTCGAAGCGCGCGGTACGCGGATCGAGAAACTGCGCGATCGAGAGAGGGCTCATGAGAAAGCAGGGCTTGATGCGCTGGATGAGCGAGCCGGCCCGGGCCAGCAGCCTGCGGATCGGCATGTGGCCGCGTCTGCGGTGGATCTCGCCGAGGAGAATGCCGGCCTCGGAGTTCGGCGACGCGCCGCCGCCGAGCTGCGGCCGCGAGGCATGCAGCCGCCGCGAGAGACGCGCGCGCTGGATGGCCGCGAGCGCGGCGTCGAGCCCCCGAAAGCGGCCGATCTTCTTCTCGTGCAGCTCGCCGAGGAAATGGCTGAGAGCCGGCCGCTCCGCGAAGGCCACGCGCAGCAGCGACTCGGCGAGCGCGAGCCGGAAGAAGGGGATGAGGCGATCCGCATCGATCGAGTCGTCCAGGACGTACGGTTCGAGTACCGCCGCCGCGGTGCCGCGGAGCGTTTCCCGCGCCGCGTTGAACTGCGTCCAGCGGAAGAGCGACGGCAGTTGCTGCTGCCACTGGTCGATTTGCGCGGCGATCGCGGTGAACGGTGCCGTCTCGGGCAGTTCCTCCACACACAGTTCGCCGGCCAGTGCGCGCAACGCCTCGCGGCCGCTTGCGGATGCTGCGTGCAAGGCCTCGATGCGCGCGCGAATGGCGTTCCCGTCGATACGCGCCGAGGCAATCTCCACGGCCCTGCGCGTCAGCGCACTGGCGAGCAGCTCGCGGCGAAAGACGACGATCCACTCGGCGAAGCGGCGCAATGCGGCGCAGTCGCTCCGATCGGCGAGCCACCGCGCCCCGAACAGAGCCCGGCCGCGCGGATCGCCGCGCAGCGCGCCGCGCGTGCTCTGGTGCTCCGCCAGCCGGCTCAGGTCGGCGATCATCTGGTGCGGCTTCGGTGCGTCGCCGGCGTAGAGCGATGCGAGCTGCCGCCGCAGCGCACGATAGCGGCCGCTGAAGATGCGGAAGAACCGCGTCGCGAGCAGGCCGAACTCGTCGAGATCCGCGGCAATGCCCGGTTCGAGCGCCTCCTCGCGGAACGTGCGCGCCAGCGCCGCACGTTCGTGTTGCACCGCCTCGGCGCGCGCGATCAGCTCCCCAGCCGCGGGATTGGCCGCGTTCCATTCACTGCTGAGCAGCAGCGCCGCCTCGGTCGGCGTCCCTCCGCCGGCCACCACCTCGGCCACGCGCATCGCACCGCCGACTCCGGCGAGACTCGACGGCTCCCGCACTCCGCTCTCCCGCGCGAGTGCGGCCGCCTCGTCGATCAACGCACGCGTCGCCTCCGATGCACGCGCCAGACACGACCGGATCTCCTGCTCGCTGCCCGGAACCATGGCGCGGCGGCTGCTCGCCCGCCACGGATGCGCCGCAATCGGATGCACCGAGGGGAGGATGTACGCCAGCTCGCGCAACGCGTTTTCCGCCGCGGCCACCTCGGCGTCGCCGAGCGCCGATGCATTCGCGATCGCCGGAGGTGTAATGAAGCCCTCCGAGGTGACTTCCAGCGACGCCTCGCGAAGCCCGAGCAGTTGATACGGCGTCCGCCCCCACGCTCCGACGGGCATCGCCAGCTCGCCGACGCAGCGATTCAGGTCGTCCCGGAGCAGCTCGTGCTCCTCCGGCTCGGGCAGTGCCGCCGGCGGCTTCGATTCGAGCGAGTGCTGGAGCTCCGCGAGCACCGCCTTCTTGTTCGACTTGCGGCTGTGCAGCTCCAGGCAGAACGGCCCGAGGCCGGCGGCGTCGAGGCGCGACTTCACCACCTCGAGCGCGGCCATCTTCTCGCTCACGAACAGCACCGTACGGCCCGCGGCGAGCGTCTCGGCGATCAGGTTCGTGATCGTCTGCGACTTCCCCGTTCCCGGCGGCCCCTCCACGACCAGATTGCGCCCGGCCTTCACGTCCTCGATGACGGCGATCTGCGACGGATCGGCATCCATGACGTGCCACAGATCGCGCGCCCTCAGCTTCGCGTCGATCTCGTCCGCGTCGAACCCGCCGTCTTCCGGCTCGCCTGCCGGACGAAAGAGCGTCTGCAGCAGCGGGTGATCGTGCGGCTTCCGCTCGTTCGGCCAGGTGGAGGGATCGAGGTCCTTGAACATCACGAACTTGGTGAAGCTGAAGAAGTCGAGCACGACCTCCGACAGCACGCGCCAGCGCGGCTTGCGCGCAATGGCTTCGACCACGCGCTGCAGCCATGCATCGATACCGCTCTTCTCCTCGGGCGGCTCGAACGGCGGCATGGTCACGCCGTGCTCTACGAGCTTCGCGGCGAGCGAGATGTTGGCGAATACGTCCTCGCCCGTCCACCGCACCTTCGAAAAGTCGCCTGCACCGACGCGTTCGAGCTCCGCCGGCACGAGCAGCAGCGGTGCCCGCCGCGGCTGCTCGCCGGCGTCGCTCTCGAACCATTCGAGAAAGCCGATGGCGAGATGAGCGACGGTGTAGCCCTGCTCCTCCACCGCGCTGCGCCCCTCGTGATAGACGCGAAAGAGCTTCTTCGACAACGAGTCCTGATCGTGCGGCGTCTGCAGAAAACGGTCCGTGTGATGCGATTCGAGGGCGGTCTGCGCCGACCAGCCGTCATCGCGAGCCGCGGCAACGGTCCTGTCGGCGCGGAACTCCATCGCCTTCTCCCGCAGCACCAGCGCGTCGTAGATCTCTGCCGGCAGCTCGCCGGTGACGCGGATGCTCCGCAACGCGTTGGGACGGTAGTTGAGCAGGCGGTTGCGGAGGGTGAGATCGAGCAATCGCTGGCGCGCGGCCTCGAGCTCGCGCGCAATCGGCTCTATCACGAGGGTCACGGCTGCGCCTCGACCCAGGCCTCATCATCCTCCTCCGCCGCCGGTGCTAGCTTGAGCAGCAGCTTCGCGTCCGCCTCCGGCAGCTCGCCGACGTCGCGCAGTTTCCGGCTCACGACGCGCGTCCGTGTCGCCAGCGCATCCATCTGATTGCGCGCGGTCTCGAGATTGCGGTTGACCTTCTCGATCACCCCGCCGAACTTCGTGAACTCGCTCTTCACCGCCTCGAGCAGGCGCCACACCTCACTGGAGCGCTTCTCGATGGCGAGCGTCCGGAAGCCCATCTGCAGGCTGCTGAGGATCGCGGTGAGCGTCGTCGGCCCGGCGATGAGGACGCCGCACTCGCGCTGGATCTGTTCGGCCAGTCCAGGACGGCGCAGCACTTCGGCATACAGTCCCTCGGTCGGCAGAAACATGATCGCGAAGTCGGTCGTCACCGGCGGGTTGACGTACTTCTCGCGGATGGTCTTCGCGGAGTTGCGCACCGCGCCATCGAGCCGGCGCCCGGCCGCCTCCACCGCCTCGGCATCGCCCCGGTCGTGCGCCTCGACGAGCTGCTGGTAGTCCTCGACCGGAAACTTCGCATCGAGCGGCAGGAGCAGCGGGACGTCTCCCCGGCCGGGGAACTTCACCGCAAACTCGACCGACTCGCGGCTCAGCTCCTTCGTGACGACGTTGCGCTCGTACTGCTCGGGCGAGAGCATCTGCTCGAGCAGCGTCTCGAGCTGCACCTCACCCCAGCCGCCGCGCGCCTTGACGTTCGAGAACACCTTCTTCAGGTCGCCGACGCCGTTCGCCAGCGTCTGCATCTCGCCCAGTCCCTTGTGCACCTGCTCGAGCCGCTCGGTGACCAGCGCGAACGACTCGCCGAGGCGCTGCGTCAGCGTGCCCTGCAGCTTCTCGTCGACCGTGACGCGCATCTCCTGCAGCTCGCGCGCGCTCGTCGCCTGAATCTCGCGCAGACGCTCGTCGACGGTGCGTCGCACGGCGTCGATGCGGACTTCGTTCGACCCGGTCAGCGTCTCCACCTGCGCGCGAATGGCCTCGAGATCCTGACGCTGCGTCGTTCCATGCGCCGTAACGGCGGCGCTGACTTCCTGGCGCAGCGTGGCCGCGGACGAATACGTCTCCTGTCGCGTCCGCGATACTTCCTCGGCCAGCCGGCGCAGAGCGATCCACAGCAGAACGGCGAGAGTCGTGACCGCCGCCACGGCGGCAACGAGCAGCAATGTGTTCATGCGAGCCTCCCGATCGAAAGACCCCGATGCGCGTCATGGGAGGCGTCGCCTCTTTTCGCGACGGAGCGCCGGTCTTGGACCGGCCGGACCGCCGACCTCCAGGGCGGCAGGCTCTCGGCGGGAATGAGCCACGTGCCGACCTGGAGGTCGGCGGACCGGCCGACGTAGACGTCGGCGCTCCGTCCGCGCCGACCCCGATTCGCGTCATGGGAGGCGTCGCCTCTTTTTCATCGCCACCGGGTCGAGAAGCGCATGACCGAGCGCGCGCCGAGCCTGATGCCGCTGTATCAACTGTTCATGCTGGCGCTGTGCGTCCTGGCACTGGCCGGCATCGTGCTCCAGTATGTGTTCCGGCACGATCCGGAGATCGAGCAGATCCTCGACGCCGCCGACTTCGTGATCTGCATCGCCTTCTCGGTGACGATGAAGGCCATTCAGGTATTCGCTCCGGGCGCCGCGGAGACCTCGTGCTGTCTACGTTGCTTCCGTAGCTTCGCAAGTACGCTAGGAGCGCGTCACCACCGATCACTTCCGCTTCCGCGCTAGTTCCGTCAGCCGCTACTCGTCCCCTTCTGATCACCCGGCGGAGATTTCGCGACCGTTCCCCCTTCCTCGATACTAACTAACTGCTTCGGCGGTTCAACCTTACCCCAATCGCGGAACATGTTTGCTCGCAGACGCAGCCAGAGTCCGAGTACCAAGCCGCGAGAACGCCACGCTCACAGAGCGACGCGCGTCTGGTATAGCATGAGTGCCGTAAATCGACAGAAATGAACAAAATGCGCCAAATCATCCTTGCGTTGACAGTCGCCCTGCTTCTCTCCACAGCGCCGCTTTTTTCTCAGACGCTCACGATCGGTGCTGACTTCTCAGGTGTACCAGACACCAACACATCGAGTCCAGGCTCAGCGAGCACTGTAATCGATCTTTCTTCTCCTGCAACCGCTACAGGACTCGTCACATCCGTTCACGCTTATTGGTCGCAGGCAGGTTGCACCAACGCTCTGAAAATCAAGTTCTTTCGTCCCAGGACGAACCTGGCGATGGTTGCCGAGAGGGGGCCATTTACCGTCTCAACGCGGGACTTTACGGTCACGTTGTCACCCCCCGTTTCGGTGCAGAAGGGTGACGTGATCGGCGTGACACGCCTCACGACCTGCGGAACCTCCACAGCCTTTCACGAGCAAGATTCCAGCTACGCCACCTTTTCAGGCGACTACTCGGGGCCTTACGAAGCCGGGTACAACGCCGTGTTCGGCGCACGTCTCGCCCTTCGCGGTGTTGGCATAGTCCCAACACCTCCCACCGCAAACTTCACGCTCGCACCGCTGTCACCAATCGCCGGCCAAAGCGTTGCCTTCACCGACATTTCGACTGGCTCTCCCACGGCATGGGAATGGGCCTTCGGTGACGGAAGTACGAGCACGGCGCGGAGCCCAACGCACACGTACGGCAGTGCAGGTGCGTATACGGTGAGCCTCCGTGCCTCAAACACGAGCGGCGCGAACGCCGTGACGAAGACTGTGACCGTTTCCTCAGCCGCGACCAATCCCCAAATCTCAACCTTCAGCGCCAATCCGCCGACGATCCAGGCCGGACAATCCGCAACGCTGAGCTGGTCTACGACGAACGCCGCCGCGGTGTCGATCAGCGGCGCCGGCGCGGCGCTCCCGGCAAATGGCTCGGTGCCGGTCAGTCCGTCCGCAACGACGACTTACAGTCTGGTGGCCACAGGCGCCGGTGGAACGGCCTCCGCCACGACGACGGTCACGGTCGAGGCCGGGGAGGCCCCTGGAACACTCAACCGGCTGCGATTCGCCTTCACCAACGTGCGGCGGCGTGCCGTGTCATCGCTGGCCGCCGATCGTGAAGTCATCATGTTAGCCAGGCGGTCTCCGTACGAACGTTTCACGCTCCCGGTCACCGCATCGATCAACGATGCCCCGTTCACAGAGATCGATGTCGTCGACGGCGTGCTGACACTTTCCGGAGTACCCGGAGCGCTATCGCTGGAAGACTGGCTCCCGCGCGGAGGCTCGGCCCAGGTCAGCATCACTAATGGAGATCAGAATCATTTCGGCGTGACCCTCGATCGGTCGTCCACAGAGATCAGCGTTGCTGCGCTGTCCACTTCGATATTGGTAGGCGACGTGCCACTCCCTGCCGACCCGAGCAAGACCACGCCTGTGCGGATCGAAATCCTACAGCCCAGCGGCGGAGCAAAGATTGACGTCACCAAGACAACGTGGATCGTCATTCACGGACGGTTAAATAGTGCCGGGACACGCGAGATCCAGGCAATCGCTCAGGCAATCAAGCAGAAGAACCACGACCATCAAGTGCTCTTGCTCGACTGGGAGAGCGCCGCACGGGAAACATTCTTTTGGGGAGGCTTTTCGAAGGGCGAACAATGGATCGAACCGATCGGCCAATGGGCCGCAAGAAGATTAGAAGACTACGGATTCTCCGGACAGACGCTCAACCTCATTGGACATAGCTGGGGGTCCTATATCGCCGATGAACTTGCCGAGGAAATCGGTCGCGTTAACCTCATCGTGGGTCTGGATCCGGCGATAGATACGGTCGGCTCCAAATACAATCCAAATGATACGATTGATTTCGGCGCACACTCAGCCTTCTCAATTGCATTTCACAGTAGCAATCTGGCCGGCAGTGCGACCACTCCAACTACGGCCACAGAGGCGTTCTCTGTTGGGTTCCTTCAGCAATCCGGAGGCGAGAATGAGCTGAATCGCCATGGCTGGATCCGTGATCTTTTCACGTCGATGATTCTTGGGAACGGCGAAGTGAGCCGGCTTTTCACACTGGACCGGCTTCTGGAAGGTCGATCAGGGCCATGGCAGACGAACAGGTATCGAGCCAACGAGGCCTATGGTGCCGGCCCCCACTTTGATGGTCCTTACGAAAGTGTCATTACAAGCGGACTTGCCGATCGCAGCCCCAGGGACATTCGATATTTCGCCCGTGATGGCCACGAAGTCTCTCTCCGAGAGCATCCCCTGAGCCTGAGCGCCGTCGTGACACCGGTCGCCAATCAGACAGTAGTTCCCGCACTGACCGTGGTTCCTGTGGTCTTCACCATTACCGTGGTCGACGACAGCAATCTGCCAATACGCGGCGCGACGGTCAGCGGACATGACTATCTTAAAGACGAGGGCTTTGTCACGGATCCGACCGACGCGAACGGAAAGACGAGCCACTCCATGTCGGTGCCCTTCGCCACTGGAGCGGGAACGTACGGCATAACGTTCACGGCCAGCCTGCAAGGCAGTGTGAGCGCGCAGGTGACCCGGTATGTGAAAGTGGTAACAGCGCCATTTGCCTTGAACATCGCCAGCGTCGCACCCAGCGCGACGCAGACGCTGAGCGCGGGACTGTCGGCGACCTACAAACTCATTGTTGTGGGTGGCAACGATACGCCGCTGAGCGGAGTTGAGGTCACCGGCTTCGATGCCTTGAAGAATCAGGCGGTCTTCGCGCCGCTGACGGACGCCGATGGCGTCACAAACTACACGACCACAGTACCAGCCGGTGCAACTGCCGGCGCGTACAGCATCACTTTCAACGCGAGCCGCGCTGGATATCTATCGAGCTCACAGGTAACGCGGTCCGTCTTGGTGACGGAATCAGGAACGGCAACACTGTCCATTTCTTCGGTCTCGCTGGACCCGCCAACGGCCATTGCCGGAGTTAGATACGAAACACGACAACCTTTGGCGGCGACCGGCGGCACCATCCCGTACACCTGGTCCGCAACCGGGCTGCCGAACGGCGTGTCGATGAACGCCAGCTCCGGTGCGTTGTCGGGCACCCCGGGAACCTCGGGCTCCTTCACCGTCGTCGTCTCCGTGAGGGACAGCAGCATCCCGCAGAAGACGGCCTCGAAGAACTTCCCCTTCACCGTCGCCACAGCGACGCAACCGCTCTCCATTACGAGCACGGCCTTCGACCCGCCTTCAGCGACGGTCGGCGTGGGGTATGGCGCGAACACCTCACTGGCCGCGACCGGCGGCACCACGCCGTACACTTGGTCCGCAACCGGGCTGCCGAACGGAATGCAGATGGACGCCAACAGCACGCTCTTCGGCACGCCAACCGCCTCGGGCTCGTTCACCGTCACAGTCGCAGTGAAGGACAGCAGCACGCCGCAGAAGTCGGCCTCGAAGAACCTCACGCTCACTGTCGCCGCCGC
>DASPHC010000161.1:0-27401 GCA_035629865.1 Thermoanaerobaculia bacterium
CAGCATCGCCAGGAAGGAGCTCTGTTCCGGCTTCCCTTCCTTCGCTTCCTTGATCTTGTCGACCTGTTTGGCCTTGCCGCCGGCGATCTTCTCGTTCGGCGGACCCTTGGCTGCCTTCGCCGCCTCGGCGGTTTTCTTCGAGGCAGGCGGATGGGCCTTCGTCTTCGCCGTTCCCTGCTCGAGCTGCGTCATCACGCGCTTGTAGCGAGGGTCGCTATCGGGCGACGGTCGCGGCAAAGGCTTGCGGGCGAGGGAGGAGCGGCCCATGCGTCAGCCCCTCGGCGGCAACGGGCAGACGGCGCCGCTCTTGCGGTATTCGCGCTCGACCGCGCGCGCTGCGTCCACCGTCGCCACCGCGCGCCGCTCGTCGAGGGCGAGCTGCGACGCGTGCAGCACGGCGTTGCGGATCTGGCCGCCGCTGATCTCGCAGCGGAGAGCGACGTCCTGCAGCCAGTCGTAGGCGACCATGTGATCGACGGGAAGATGCAGTTGCCAGATCGCCCACCGCTCGTGCGGATCGGGCATGCGGAACTCGACGATGACGTCCATCCGCCGCTGGAACGCGGAGTCGATCCGGTTCGCGGCGTTGGTGGTGACGATCAGCACTCCCTCGAACGACTCGAGCCGCTGCAGCAGGAAGTTGGTCTCGAGATTGGCGTAGCGGTCGTTCGACGTGGAGACGGCGGTGCGGTTGGTGAGCAGCGCGTCCCCTTCGTCGATGAGCAGGACGACGTCCAGCTCCTCCGCGCGCGAGAAGAGCTGGTGGAGGCTCTTCTCAGTCTCGCCGATGTATTTGTTGACCACGGAGGCGAGGTCGAGGCGGTAGAGGTCCATCTCCAGGGTGGAGGCGAGGAGCTTCGCGGCCATGGTCTTGCCGGTACCGCTCGGGCCGGCGAAGAGGGCGCGCACGCCGCAATTGAGTTGGCTGCCGAGAGTCATGCCGACGTGGTGGCGCAGCTCTTCGCGGTTGCGGCAGCGGCTGGCGAGGGTCTGCAGCTCTTCGATCGTCTCGCGCGGCGCGCCCAGGTTCTCCCAGCCGCCGCTGGTGGGAAGGAGCGTGGCCAGCGTCTCCATCTCCCGATGCATGGAGCGTCCGGCGATGCGTACGTCGTTCGTGGTGATGTGGTGGCGGCCGTCGAGAAGCGCGTAGGAGCGTCCCAGCCGGGCGGCGCCGCGGATGTTGCCGCTGGTCATCCGGAAGTGCGCCGCCAGCGCCCCGGCCTGGCCGTTCTGCGCCGGAAGGGAGGCATGCCACAACGCGCGGCGCTCTTCCGGTCCCGGCATCTCGACGAGCAGCGTGACCGCGCCGTCGACCGCGCCGCCGGAGACCGCGCCGTGGCGTCCCATGACCACCGCCACCGGCCCGCGGAAGCGGGGGAGCGCGGGGATCTCGCAGGTCTCGCCGAGGCCGAGGTCGAGGACGATGACGGGAATGGCGTTCGCGAGCGTCGCCAGCGCGCCGACGAGCGGCCAGCGGTCGCTGTCGAGCTTCACGGGCCCGCGCAGCTCGAGCACGCCCCGGTCGCGCGCGGCGGCGATGGCGCGGACGATGGAGCGCCGGCCGTTGTGCTGCGGGCCGCGCACGATCAGCGCCTTCACTTCCCCCGCGTCGATGAGCGCCGGGATGGCGGAGGCGGCGCGGCGGAGGTCGGGCGAGAGGATGAGATCCTCGAGCGACGGCAGCTCGCTCCGCGGCGTGAAAGTGAGCCACGGAGCCGGCATCGGCGGCATCTCGCCGCGCACGGCGTCCCAGACGGCGGGCGGACTCTGGAAGACCCACTGCAGGCGCGGCGCGTCGGCGTTGATGACCTGCACGAGGCCGTTGTCGAGGAGGAGGCGGATCGACTCGCGCACGTTGGCGGCCTCGCGCCACCAGGAGGTGAGCAGGCCGAGGGTCGGGCGATGCTGCTGCGGCGAGACCGGCTGCGCGCACTCGATGACGAAGCCGAAGCGGGGGTCTTCTTCGATCAGGCCGATGGCGAAGAAGAGCGTGACGGCGCGGTCGTCGAGGCCGAGGGCGTCGCGCAACGCGCGGATCGGGAGATGCGCGGCGGTCTGCGCTTCCCACTCGCGGATCGCGGCGAGCCAGCCGGCAGCGCCGGTCTCGGCCGGGACTTCCTCGAGGTAGTCGCGCAGGAAGGGGAACTGCTCGAGCACTTCGTCGAGCGAGCCGAGGTTGCGGGTGAGCTGCTCGAGGACGTGCAGGACCGCCGCGAGGAACCACAGCCGGAAGTGCGCCGCCGCGGCTTTCTGTCCGCTTGCAGGCGGCTCAATCGAAATGGAAGTCGACATGGCGTCCTGCGGCCGGAATCCATCCGGGATCGCGATCGAGGCCGGCGACGCGGATCTCGATCGGGTGAGCGGCGAGGCAGAAGGTGACGTCGATGTGGGCGGGAGAGAGGGTGATTCGGGCGGAACGGCGGATGACGAAGGCCGCCGGATCTTCCGCGTTGCTGTCAGCGGCAAGCACCAGCGCGAGCGACTCGCGCACGCGGGCGAGCAGCTCTTCGTCGAGCGGTGGCAGATCGTCTTCTTCGGTGCGGTTCGCAAGCGCGGTCAGGAGCGGCCAGACGTCGTCTTCGATGATCTCAGGGACGAGCGCGCGTCCGGTGAGGGCGAGAAAGTCCCAGACATCGAGGTCGATGGGAGTCTCGCGGCCGTAAGGATCGTAGAGGCCGAGGGCGATGGCGACGTTGAGGAGAAAGAAGATTCCGGCGTGCCCGGAGTCGATGACGGTGCCGGATTCGAGGAGCGGCGAGGGAACGGTTTGTACGCCGGCTTCGTGGTGCGGCGGCTTGAGGTCAAGCTCCCAGGAGGGCGCGGTGGGGGGCGGTGGTGTGGGTTGTTTTTGTCCCATAGGTCCCATGGGTCCCATTTGTCCCATTGGTCCCATGGGACTGATGGGACCTATAGGACCTATGGGACCTATGGGACCCATGGGGTTCATGCCTGGTGGGATGGTGGCTTTGGGTGCGGGGGTGCGGGGAACGGGCGGCTGCTCTTCTTGCGGAACGGGCGGTTTGGCCGCCTCCGGTGGGGCAATCCACGCCGTAATCTCATGGACGAACGCTGCGCCGCGAACCACCGCTGGTGCGCGCCTTAGCGCCAGCGCAACGGCCGCGAAGATGCGTTGTTCGACGGCCAGCACCGGCGCCGTGGCGATGCTGGTGACGAGCTCCGGGACCAGGCGCTGCAGCGTTGGCGGCAGCGCCGGGGTCCGGGGCGGGGTGGCCGTTGCGGGAGCGACGGCGAGTGCGCGTACGATCTCTGCCGCGAGCGGCTCCAGTGCGTGCGCGCGCAGCACGTTCGCCGTCAGGTCCACGGCCTGCTGCGTTTCCAGCATGCGCACGAAAGCGACGGCATCACCGCCGGCGACGAGCATCTCCAGCGCGGCCGGGACGTACTCCGGCGCGCGGAGCCACTCGCGGACGACGTGGACGTAGGCCAGGCCGCCGCGGATGACGTTGCGCCACCACCAGCCGCCGTTCGTCCGGACGAGGTCTCTTGCCGCACAGGCCAGGAGCTCGGCCCGGTCGTCGAACAGCACCGCATCGGCGGTCGCGGGGACGGGGCCGTCGCTGGCGCGGACGGCGCGATGGAAGGCATCGCGGATGGCGTTGCGCGCCGCGCGCTCCCAGTCGGTGGCGCGCGGCGCGTGGGAAGAACGGAGATCGAGCCCGCCCGGCAGCGGGTCGGGGAGGTGCCGGATGCAGAGGATGGTCCGGGCCGGCATGCCGGGGGGCTCGAGATCGAGCGCGCGGAGCGCCGCCTCGCCGCGCATCCGCGCGGCGAGGGCGTCGTCCGTGTCGGTCCGGATCCGGACCTGCCCGATCGTGGTGGAGCTCATCAGAGGCCCCAGCGCAGTCCGATCTGGAACGTCGACCAGTCGACCGAGTCGGTGGTGTGGTAGTTGAAGACTCCCTCAACGCCGAGCTTCGGGTTGAGCTGGTACAGCAGCCCGCCGCCGGCGTTCATGCCGAACTCCGTGTCGTCCGGCGGATCGACGCGGTACACACCGACGCCGCCGTTCATGAACGGCCGCATCGCGCCGGTGCCGAAGAAGTACTTGACGTTCGCCGAGAGCTGCCAGATGTCGGGATCGACGAAGGCCGCGTCGAAGCTGTGATACCCGACGATCGCTTCGGCGGACCAGTTGCTGGTGAACATCCGCTCGATGCCTGCGTTGACGCTGAACTTTCCGTCGACGGCACTGCTGTCGGGGGAGTTGAAGCCGGCGTCGACGAAGACGCGCCACTGGCCGCCGGAAGTTCCGCCGCCACCGGTCGTGCTGCCGACAGGCCGGTTATCGAACGTGAAGTCGATCTTCGGGTTTTCTCCCGGCGGGACGTTATCGATACGGAAGACGTAGTCGCCCGTCTGATTCGTATCGACCGGCGGACCGGCAATCGTCCCGTTTGCAGCGGTTGCAACAAAGCGGTCCCCGTATCCCGGCCCGGCATAATTGCCGAACCGGTCGCGAGGCGTGACGCGGACGACGAACGATCCGGGCGGGGCGACGGCAGTGACGTCGATCTCCGTGCTCGCCGGGTCGGCGTTCACCTTCAACGCGCGCTCGATCCGCTCCACGCGGTGAATCCTCGCGGTCCGGGGGTCATTCCAGTCGAGGATGGCGTCGAAGTGATACTGCCCCGCGACGCTGGTGTCGCTGAAGCTGCCGGTATAGACGCCGTTTCCCGCATGGGTGAGCGTGATCGTATTCACGTCTTTCGGCGTGACCTGATCCAAAACCTCGCCCGCGAGGGCCGCGACCTTTCGATCGTAGGGAGTCGTCGGATCGGAGCCGCTCGGACCCGGGATATCGATCACCCTCTTGTGAAGGATGTTCCCCAGCGTTTCGTCGGGGCGTGCGATCCGAACCCGAACCGCGTTCGGCGGGAGGGCGTCGAGCGGGACGCCGTCATAGGCGATCTCGGCGCGGACGCCGAGCGGGTCGCCTGTCCCGCGATCCATCTCGTCGAACGAGATCTGATAACTGAGCCGGCCTTCGTGCAGATGCGACGAGAGGTTGTACTCGACAGGAGGAAGGACGCTGGCCACGTCGCCGCGGCGCGCGACCCGCACCTGCCACACTCCTGCCGGACCCGCGCCGGGGATGTCGAATCCCTGGACCACCGACGCTGTTGGGTCGTCAGCGCGTTGCGTCGGCGTGAGGCCGGGGTCCGTCGGTCCCGGCGTGGCGCCTGGAGGGAAGACCTGGAGGTCGAGCCGGTTGCCCCGGCCGCCGAGCCACTCGACCGAAAAGACCGCCCGCCGTACCGAGCCGTCGACTTCCACCGGCACCAGCGGTCCGACGGTTCCGGTGAGCGTGTCCTGGCTGCGATGAGCGAGCGAGATCGTGCCGCCTTTGAGGATTGCCACCAGGGCATTGGCGAAATCGTTGAACGTAGGGAACGCGTCGGCGGTCTGCATCGGCGCTCCGGCGGTTTGTTGCGACACGCGGTCCAGCAGGGTGACCTGGGGACTGTCCGGCATGCCGAAGGCGATGCTGTGGATCGGAATGGCGTGTTTGTACAGTTCGACCGGCGCGCCGCCTCCGGTGGGGACCAGTTGCTGGATCGTCGTGGCGGCCAGTGTCGTGATCTGCGGGTCTACGTTCTGAATGCCGTCGGTGAAGATCACGAACGAGGCGTCGTTTTTCGGGTTCGGCGGCGCGATCGGGATCCATTGATCCAGCGCGTTGTTGATGCCTTTGCCGAGAGCGGTCAGGTTCGAGGGGCCGTGGCCTGCCAGCGCGCCGATGACGTCCTGCCAGTTATGTCCGGGGCCCGGCGCCGCCGCGCCGCGGGTCTTGAAGAAGCTTCCCCCGAATGAGTGGTTCGTCGCATTGGTGGTGAAGAACACCACCCCGATCCGGTCTTCGGACCACTCCTTCGCTCCGACGGGTGCGTCGATGACTTCCCACCGGTTGACGAAAGCCGTTACCGCTTTCTCGAGGATCTGCCACCGTGTGTCCCCTCCCACCGCTCCGGGCGGCAGGAGGCTCATGCTTCCCGACTCGTCGAGCACGAGGATGACGTCGACCGGGTGGCGCCCCTTGTCGTCTATCGTGAGTGGCGTGTTGTCCGGTTTGGTGATGGTGGCCTCATTCGCCGCCAGCCGTCTGCGCGGCGTTCCGCAATCGAGCGTACTGGCGACCATGTACGTGTTGACCCGGTATGCGTTGACGGCCACTCCGGCGGGCGTCGTGAGGGTCATGTCGACGTCCTTCGACCCTGTCGCACCCCCCTTGAGGGTGCAGTAGCTCCCGGCGTTGAACTGGCTGTTGGCCAGGAACTCGATGCGCACCTGGTTCGCCCCGGCCGGGATCACGGCGGTGGTCTGGTCGCCGCCGTCGAGCATGACCGCGGGAAGGCCCGACGCCGGTCCGCCCTCGATGGACAGCGTGGAGCCTGCCGGCGCGCCCGAGAGCTCGAACGTGACCAGCACCCGTGCGGCCGGCATGCCGATGTGATTGTTCAGGCGGATTCTGAAATCGAGAACGTCGCCATACGCGGCGCCGGCAAGAGCCGTCGCGATTACGGCGAGGAAAAGGAGACGGCGCAGCATGTTCATTTGTTCCTCCGTACGCTAACTGAGGCGGGTCACGTTGATCGTGGCCGTGTTCGATGCGATCGCCGAGACTCGGACCACGACCGGGACGTTGTTTCGAGTGCTCGGAATGGTGTTGAGGCCCGAGATGAGCGGCACCGTCACGGTCAGCGACGTCGGGCCGGCCAGGGTCACCGGCGCGTTCAGTCCGTCGATGGTGACGCTGTTCTGTCCCTGAGTGGCCGAGAAGTTCGTGCCGGTGATCACGAGCGACCCGGTGACGATGGCCGGGTTCGGGGGTGCCGGGTTGGTCGCCGTGATGGTGGGCGCCGTCGGAACCGGGGCCGTCACGGTGATGGTGGGACTGCTTGCTGCCGTTCCCGCCGGCGTTGCGACGCTTACCGCGACACCTGCCAGCGGCTGTCCGCCCGGGGCGTTCGGCGCACCCGGGATCGTGGCCGGCACCCTGACGATGAGATGTTGCGTGTTGCTGGTGGCCGATACGGTTCCGGGCTGCCCGTTGAACCGGACCGTGTTGAGGGAGAACAATGACGCGAAGTTCGCACCGAAGATGTCGATCTCACTGTTCACCGGTGCCGAGGATTGGGTGATGCTGTTGACGGACGGGAGCGGCTGGCTCGGACCCGACGGCGAGGTGGCGGCGACCAGCAGATCGACCGAGGTCTGCGGAGCGACGCGCGTCCCGGCCGGCGGCATCTGGCTGATCACCGGGAGCAGCAGCGACTGCGACAGGTTCGGATTCACGACGTTGCCGGCGGCGTCGATCACCGAGCCGAACGCGAGCTGTGCCGTCGGCGCGGTGATGATCGCCCGCGCGTCCGTGAGCGTCCGCCCGTAAACCGCGGGAACGACGATGGTCTGGGGTCCCGCTCCTCCGATCTGCCCGAGGAGGGCGTCGTGCTGCCCCAGGCGCGTCAGGATTTCGTTCATCAACTCCGCGGTGATCAGATCGCCCGCATTCACCTGGGTCGTGGTCATGGACGCTCCTTCTTGCGCGTTGCCGCGCTAAACGAAATTTGCGTAGTTGACGTGCGCGCGATGGATGCGCGCCTCGCCGTAGTACGGCAGGTTGGCGTTGGCAAAAACGACGTAAGGCTGAACCGTCTGTCCGGTGTGCAATGCCCGCATGTTTTCGCGTACGGAGTACAGCCAGATCATCTCCTCGTCCTCGAGATCCACGGGCGGATGACGCGAGGACTCGCGCAGCAGTGACTCGACCATGCCGCCTTCCATGTAGACCGGCGAGGGCCAGGTGATGTGGCGGTTCCAGGTCTTGCCGTCGAAGAAATTCTGAACGTCGAATCCGGCCGCACCGCTGCTGCTCGAGAGCGGCACCAGCCCGGCCGGCGGCAGCCACCGGAAGTTCGTCATCGCCGAGTAAGTCGTCGACGTCGCGATCGTCCCGAGGTGCATCCGGAACTGCTCGCGCATGGCTTCCGACACCGCGAGCCGCGTGTCATCGAGCAGCGAGGGGGAGGCGGTCATCGCCGTCGTCACCCTCCTCCGCACCGCCCACAGGTCGATCCACTGAATCCCGCCGGTCGCCGTCCAGTACAGGATCGCCAGCGGGACGTCGCAGTTGGTGAGGGTGGTGCCGCGGATGTCGTCGAGCAGTGTGTGCGGCTCGGTGGCCGTTGCGAACGGGTCGGTGGCAAAGTCGGGGAGGTCGTTGACTCCGAAGCACTGGTAGGCCACGAGGTTCCGGAGGCGGGCGACGTCGCCGAGGGATGCATTGTCGACCGGCAGCTCCAGCAGCCGGAACTCGACGGCGTCGACGACGTACTTGACGTTGCAGCCGGCCGGGGTGTCGCCGAGGCCGCTCACCTGCGTCAGGCCGTTGCCGGCGCGGATGGAGGAGACGGTCAGCAGGTAGACGCCGGCGTCGGCGATGTAGGTGCCGGTGGTGACCGGGACGCAGGCGCGGAAGATCTTGTTCGGTTCCGGGACCGGATCGGTCGGACGGACGAGCTCCACGTGCGTGTCATTGCCGAGGTAGAGGATCTCGCCGCGGCGGTTGATCGCCACGCCCGACTTCACGCTCACCACAGGATGGTCGGCTGTATTCACGGTGGTCGGTCCGGGCGAGACTTCGAGGCCGTACGCGACGCCGTCGCCGACGGCCTGCGCCAGCAGCTCGTTGGCCGTGCGCTGGGCGCGTTGCTCGTCGGTCATCGCCTCGCCGGTGAGCAGGCGGCCGTTGAAGAAGTTCGGCGCGCGGGTGCGGTCGTTCAGGATCGGGGTGAAAAGGCTGCTTGCCATCGCCGTCTCCTATCCGATCCTCGTCACTTCGACGGAGAAGCTCAGGGCCTCGAGCTGATTGACCAGCAGCACCGCCCCGGCGCGCGTGACGCGGAGCACGATTCCGGTGGCGTCGAAGCTTTCGAGGACCACCATCGGGTTCACCAGGGCGCTGAGATGCGGCAGCACCTTCACGATGTATTGATGCGATCCGGCCAGCGGCGACGCAGCGGGACGGACGTAGCCTCCGAAGGTGAGCCGCAGCCGCGAGTTGTCGATCTTCGTCGCGGCCAGGCTGTTGAACACCGGAAGCTGGGCGCCCGTGACGCCGACGTTGCCGGCGGCGACGACCGTCGGACCTCCTCCCAGGCTGGCGCCGCCGGTGCCGCCGAGCAGCTCCTGCAGCATGCGCAGGTGCAGCAGCATCGGCCGGCGCGACTCGTCGATCTCGATCGTGCCGAGGTCGTCGACCACCCAGTTGCCGGAGGTCCGGATCACCGGGACGGAGACCCGCGCGAGCAGCAGGCACTCGTCCGCTTTCGGCATGTCGTGGCTCGAGCCGCCGCAGCATCCGCCGCTGCAGGCGCAGACGGCATGCACTTTGGGGCGGAGGTCTTCGATCCAGACGCGGAACGCGGCGCGGTAATACTCCTGCGCGAGCCCGGGGTTGAGGTTGACGGAGATGAGCGGCGATCCGAAGACCAGCGCCGCCCCGCCGTCGAGCGGCGACGAAACCGGCGATGTCAGCGGAGAGGTCAGCGGTCCCCCCACGACCTGGATCGAGTCGCGCAGCATCGCCTCGAAGTCTTCCGGCGAGGTGATCGGGCCGCCTTCGCCGAAGTTGAGCGTGCGCAGCCAGGTTGCGAACTGGCGCAGCACGTCTTCTTCGCTCTGGTCGGGCGGCGAGGTGCGCAGGTCGAGCGAGAAGTCGTCGACGAGGCGCGACGGCGCCATCAGCTCGTCCTCGGCGCGGCACGGCGCGCCCGGGATCGGCACGAGGTCGACCGGGCAGTCGCGGTAGCAGAGCGTGAGATAGAGGTCGATCGTGCCGGACAGCGGCGAGCCGAGGAGCGGCGCGACCTGGCTCTGGTTCGCGGCCAGCCAGTCGTTCAGGTACGCGCACTGCGCCGGCTTCACGCAGACGAGCTGTCCGCGCGGCGTGAGCGCGCTGCCCGTCGTGACGGTCAGCCGCGGCCCTTTCGAGGCCACGACCTCGGTCTGGATGCGCAGGCCGCACAGCGTGCCGTAGCCGATGGCGTCGCGGGCCAGCCAGCGATCGCGCCCGGCGAGGTAGGCGAACTCCTGGTTGAAGTCGTCGACGCCGAGCACCATCCCGAGCGAGTAGTTGACGTGCTTCGTCGCATCGGGCGCCTTGGCCTCGAGCGACGATGCGACGGAGGCAAATGTGGTCATCGGGATCCTCCCTTGGTCGATGGCGGACAGCCGCAGTTGGAGGACGAACGTCCTTGCCCCGAGCCGAGCCAGCCGGAGCCGAGATAGTTACGGTCGAGAATGAAGGGGGAGAGCAGTTCCGGCGAACGGCTGCCGAGATCGACCACCGTGTCGTCGCCGAGCCGGGCCTCGCCGATGCGGAAGAAGGCCCAGTAGAACTTCACGTCGAACGTCGTGTGGGCCGGCTTCTCCAGCGCGATCACGCGGCGGGCGAGGTCGAGGAGCTGCTCGCGCTTCCGGATGCCGAGCGTCTCCTGCGGCAGGAACACCGTGAAGCGGTGCGCGGCGGCAGCGGCGGTGAGGACCAGCCCCTCGAAGTGCACCCAGTCGCGCAGTGCCTCGACGCGCGCCGGCAGCTCCCTGAAGAGCCGCACTTCGCCCCACGACGTATGCGCCGTCTGCCAGGCCGTCTTCAGCGACTCGAGCGTGCTGTAGCGGCGGCGGAGCACCTCCTGCCACGTCCCGGTGTCCGCTTCCGTCGCCGAAGGGACGAAGCCGAGCGTGGAGCGCGAGAACTCGATCCACTGCGCGCGCTCGTCCGGCGACGACGGCGCCACGATCGGGTAACGGGCGCCCGGGCGTTCCGTGAACTCGGCCCAGCGGCGATGCAGGTCGGCGGCGCCGGCCGCCGGCTCCCATTTGTCGCGGATGAGACGCAGCGGCAGGCCGGTCTCGGTGACCGCGCTCGTGTCGCCGAACAGCACGCCCGGCAGGCGGCGGGTGCGGAAGCGCTCGACGATGCGCGGGCCGGCGCGGCGCTGCTGTTCGATGTCGAAGACGGACGGATCGGCACAGTCTTCCGAGACGAGCCGCAGCGCCATCATCAGCCCAGGCATCGTGCCGCGCCATTCGAAAAAGTCGGCGGCGTGGCGGAGGAAGAGGCGGCGCTTCTCCTCGTCCCACGCCGGGTCGAGCGCCACCTCGAACCAGCTCGCCAGCCACTCCAGCGTCTCCGCCGGCGCGCAGGCCGTGTCGAGGAGGCACTGCGCGGCCGCAATGCGGTCTTCGATGTTCGTGAAGAAGCCTTCGGTGTTCGCCAGGAAGCGGTCGAGGAACGACGCCGAGTCGGCGTTCTCGCGGTAGCAGTCGGGGAGGTAGTGGTCGAGATACGAGAACCTCGGGTACCACGCCCGCAGCGCCCGGATGCGCGGCGAGCTGCGGCCGGTGCCGTGCAGCGTCAGGCGGATCTGCAGGTAGCGGCCGGTGGCGCGCTGGAAGAGCAGCTCCCACGTGTCGATGCCCGCCTCGCGCGTGTCGTTCGACCACGCCAGCTCGGAGCCGGTCACGCGCCGCAGCAGCCGCGGCTCCGTGCTCCACGGCACGAGCTCGAACTGCGCGGGGTCGTTCGTGGCGCGGCTCTCGACCACGATGTCGCATTCCGGCGGGATGCAGGCGTCGAACATCAGGCGGTGCCAGACGCAGTCGGGCTGCTTGCCGTCGAGGTTCGGGATGAGCAGGAGCGATTCGTGCGCGAAGCGCTGCCGCCGCTGTTCGATGAGCGGCACCCAGCGGTCCTGGGCGTCGTAGAGCGGCGACTCCGCTCCGGCGATGAGGCCCCGCGCGCCGAAGAGCCGCATCGGGAAGAACTCCGCCAGCGCGTGGAGCTGGAGCTGGTTGTTCTCCGTGTCGAGACGGAAGGCCACGGCCTGGTCGCCCTCGCTGCCGGCGACGTAGAGCGTCTGCCGCTCGTCGCGCGTGAAGAGGACGAAGTCGTGGCCGCGAAGCTGGAACTCGGGGCGCTTCGCTTCTTCGACGAGGCTCTTCGCCTTTTCGGTCGAGTCCTCGGTGACCGTGCCGTCGCGCGTGATGCGCACCACCCGCGAGAACTTCTCGAGCGGCGGCGAGTCGAGGACCAGGATCGAGTCGTCCGGCAGGACTTCGATCGCCACGGCCCGGTTCATGGTGAGCGAGCGGGCCATGGCCAGCGCGATCGACGACGGCAGCTTGCAGCGCGATTCGCTTTCGTCGAGCGGGTGGAACGTCTCCACCGGCGCGGGAGACGCGTCGCCGCCGATCGGGACGACGCCCATGGTCCGGTCGAGACGCCACGCGCGCGACCACGCCGCGTCGG
The DNA here is from genome assembly GCA_035629865.1 of Thermoanaerobaculia bacterium. GTDB lineage: Bacteria > Acidobacteriota > Thermoanaerobaculia > Gp7-AA8 > Gp7-AA8 > QHVT01. The sequence goes on from DASPHC010000161.1 coordinate 12,332, forward strand.
ACGGCGTGTCGAGCACCCAGACGCCACCGTCTTTCGTCGCCACGAGGTCGAAGGGAGCGAAGGCGACCGGCCAGAGGAGCTGCCGCGGCTCGCCTCCGCGATGGAGATCGAAGACCAGCAGCCCCGCCGGGTCGAGCGTCCCAACGACGAGGTAGTGCAGCGACGTCACGGCGAGACCGGAGAGCGCGATCTGCTGCATGGCCGGAGCATCAAGAGGTGTAAACGTGCTGGTCGGCTTCGTCGCGCAGCCGTCCAGTGACGACCAGAAGTGCGACGTCACCCGCGTGCCTGCGGAGTGCACCTGGATCTCGGTGCCGCTCTCGTCGATCCAATAGACGTTGCCGTACGCGTCGGCCGCCGCACCGCGGCGATCCGAGACGTCGACACTGCGATTCCCGCTCGCCGGAGTGAAATGAAAGACGCGGCTGCCGAGGGTCAGCTCGCTGCGGCGCTCGTCCCACGAAAAGTCGGCGTCGCCGCCGTTCTTCGACGCGTCGAAGATGTCGGCAAGACGCGTCGTTCCCTCCGCGTTCGTGCAGCGGCTCCCCCAGTCGTCGCGGCCGAGGAGAAGGTGGAAGCGGGTGCCGTTCACGTCCATCAGCCGCACCCCTCGCTGAGCTTCGGAATCTGCACGAACGTGGGCGTCTGCGTGGAGCTGCCGGCGGTCGCGCCGGTCGTGCCGCCGAGGAGATCTTCGAGCGGCGCGGCGGGTCCGTTGACCACGGAGATGCCGAGGATGCGCGGGAGCTGCAGGCCGGTCAGGTCGATCCGCGTGCGCGGCGCGCCGGCGGCATCGCCGAGGAGCACGTCCCCTTCGACGAACTCCACGCCGTGCGTCCGGTTCGCCACCGCCGCCAGCTCCAGCGCCACCACCGGCTTGCCGAGCTTCCACCCGTTCGGCGCGGAGTCGCGGCTGGCGAAGATCTGCGACGGATCGGTCGGGAGCTGCTGGGTTCCACCTGACGTAGGGGAGAGGAACTTCGTGATGTCGGCCTTCACCGCCTCTGTGATCTCCGACTCGTTGAACCCCGGCGCGACCTTGATCCCGATCGAGATCCAGACGCCCTGGTAGCTCGGCCCCCGCAGCACGACTTCCGTGGTCACGAGCCGCCGCGGATCGAGATAGCGGCAGACCGCGTCGAGGAACGGCCGGCGCGGCAGCGGCGCGTCCGGCTGCTGCGGGTCTTTCGCCGGGATGAGCATCAGCGTCACGACGCCGGCCACTTCGCCGCCGCCGAAATCGGGGTGATAGTTCGGCAGCACCTCGACGCGGCCGATCTCCACGCCCGGCGTGCGCAGGGTGATGGAGACGAAGTCTTCGCGCGTCACGAGACGGTCGCGGTGCTGCAGGTAGCGGGAGATCTGCTTCTCCCCCTGCTGCACCGACTCGGCGTCGGCGCCGCCCCAGGTCGGAATCGGGTTCGCGACCTTGAAGCCGTCGGGAAGTGCGGGGGAGGTCGTGATCGAGCCGGTGCCGACGTTCCCTTTCGAGCCGACGGCGAAGTCGTACGTCGCGCGGATCGTCGAGCCGGCGGGCGGACGCGCGCCGCGCTCGCCGTCGCCGAAGCGGATCTCTCCCGCCTCCGCATTCAGCGTGAAGACTTTCGCCTCGGCGCTTCGGGCTTGTAGCCCGGTCGTCTGCATCCGCTGCCGTCCTCCCGGCGGGATGCGCGGATCGGGCACCGGCACTTCCGCGCCCGCGGTGGCGAGGTCCTGCGTCTCGAACCAGCGGTTGGTCGTGCCGAGGTGTGTGATGTTGAGTTGCACGGAGCTCGGCAGCACCGGGGCGAGCGAGAGGCGCACGAGCTGGTCGGGCTCGCCGGTGCCGTTGGGCAGCAGCTCGTTCAGCACGCGCGCGCGCTGGGTCACCGGCACGGCGTTGATGCCCATCCAGAGGAAGCTCGCCGTCGCCTCGGAGGTGAGCGTGATGCGCACCCAGGTGATCAGGCGCGCCTCGACGGTCGGGTCTTCGATCGCCGGCGGCAGCTCGTTCACGCCCGACTCGAGCGGGTCGATGTTGTCCCAGAGCCGGAGCAGCGACGCGCCCGGCAGCGTGATGTCGGCGACGCCGGGGACGGCCAGGAGGTCGGTATCGGTTTTCACATCCGCTGGCCGGTATTCCGCGGTCCGCTGGGTGATGTCCTCGGGGAGGCCGCCGCTGGCCGGCACATTCGGCGTGTCGGCCTTGATCGAGACGCTCGCCTTCGTCGCGAACGCGCGCCCTGAGGGGAGTGTCGCCTGGCTCTCGGAAAGTGATGGCACGACGCCGAGCGACAGCGTCCGGTTCGCGATCTGCGAGCGCATCAGCTCCGGCGTGACGCCGGAACGGACGTCGCTGTCGCGCACGAGCAGCGCCAGCCAGAAACAGTTGTCGACCGTGTCGCTCAGCGCCACCGGCGTCCCGTCGCGCGTCGGGAACGGCACGGACGCGTAGAGCTGCGGCGTGATCTCCGCGGGCGTGCCGCGGTACGAGGCGTAAAGCTGCTGGTAGTACTTCAGCAGGTCGCCGCTCGCGTCCGTGACCTTCTGCTTGATGTAGATTTGCCCTTCGACCGGGAGCACGTCGACGCTGCGCGTGGTCCGGAACGGCACTTCGCCGGCACGCACTTCGACTCCCTCGGTCAGCACGACCGGTTCGGGCTTGGTCGACGCCACGCCGTTGGTGACGGTCACCAGTCCGCGCGCCTCGGTGGCGGCATTGAGCGGGATGCGCAGGAGCTGCAGGAACTTCTTCCGGTTGCGCTCCGGGATCTGGTTGGCGCGGTACAGGATGCTTTCCGTGAGGAAGGCGAAGACCTCGATGAGGGTGACGCCGGGATCGCTGCGGTTGAAGTTCGTCCACTCCGGCGTGTGGACCGGAATGCGCGAGATCGCCTCGTCGACCAGTTGGTCGTAGCGGCGGTCGTCGATCTTCGGCAGCGTGATGGGCATGCCTTCATCCTCCGAGGCGCACGCGCAGCGAAACCTCGGCGGTCGCGCGCGTGGCCACGAGCTGGTAGTGAACGGTTGCGACCGCGGACTGCGGATCGCGCGGGTCTTCTTCGACGTCGACCGAGGAGACGATCACCCGCGGCTCCCACTGCTGCAGGGCGCGGGTGATGCGGTCCTGGATCTGGAAGCGCGTGGTGACGGTGTTGGGCTCGAAGAGGAAGCGCCGCAGGCCGCCCCCGAAGGTCGGGAGGTTGAGCCGCTCGCGCTCCTCGGTGCGCAGGATGATCTCGATGTTCTGGCGGATGTTGGTCTCCCCCTCGGACCAGGCGATCCGCCCGTCGGCTCCGACGTGGGGAGGGAAGGCGATGCCGCGTCCGTACAGTTTCCCGGCGTCCATGTCAGTTTCCGATCTCCGCTTTCACTTCGAGCTTGGCGTCGAACTTCGGGAGGGGGAGGCAGATCTGGAAGAAGGGCATCCAGAAGAAGATGATGTCGAGCAGCTTCACGATGATCATCAGCAGGATCAGCGCGCAGATGGTGATGATCGGGATGGAGAACGAGCAGACCGTGCCGCCGGGGTCGCCGTCCGGCCCGCACGACTTCGGGTTGATGCCGAGGTCCTTGTGCAGCGGGAAGGGGAGGACGGCCATGATCAGGTCGGCGAAGGAAAGGCCTTTCATCGACTCGACCTGCCCGCAAAGCACGTCGGACATGACGAAGGCGGTGTTCTTGTCGAACTTGCGCAGCCCGGCCGGCGTCGTGTCGGCCGGCATGGCGATCCGGACCGGCCGCGCCGGGGCGTCGGGATCGAAGAACGCCGCCATCTGGAACGACGCCGTCGGATCGCTCACCACCGCCGGCTTCACGCCGGTGCAGTTCGGACGCTCGAAGACGCAGCGGACGGTGAACCAGGGCGAGCGATGGATGGTCGCGCTGGCCTGTGCGGCCTGGCGCGGCGCGATCGAGACGGCGCCCGGCAATGGCTGCGGGAGCGCCGCTACGAGCGCGGCCTCGAGCGATGCGCGCTGGGCGGCGTCGGTGGTGAAATCGACCTGGGTGGCGGTGACGAACTGGAAGAGGAACGTGGGCCAGTCGGCCGAGCCTGCGCGGTACACCGGCACCACGGTCTCGAGCATCTTCCTGCTCGGCCGGATGGAGTTCATCGCCCCGGCCAGCGACGAGCCGTTCCGCTGGATCCCCTGCAACGCCTGAAACGCGGCCAGTTGCGCGCCGTCCAGTTCGGCGGACGAGTTGTCGATCACCGCCTGATGCACGTCGGGCAGGTTGTCGAGCAGCCACTGCTCGAGATCGAGCAGGATGAACCAGGAGACGGTCTGGATCTGCTCGTTCGCGACTTTCCGCGCGGCCGCGATGGCGGCCGCACGGGCAACGAGATCCGGCGCCGGCTCCGGCGTCGACGCAACCTGCTTCGCCGACAGCCGGGCGACGTCCGTGAGATTCGCCCACGGCCCGAGCACCTGCGTCTTGAGCATCATCTGCCGGCCGTCGACCGGCGCGAGCGGCGTGCCGGTGGTCCCGGGAGGAGCGGGCGTTTTTGCGGCGATCAGCTCCTCGCGCTTCGCCACGGGAATGAGGCCGTTGTAGACGCGGCGCTTCCGTCCGTCGACCTCGGCGTAGCTGAACGGGGAGAGGGGATACTGCGTCTCTCCTTCGACGAGCGTCGCGCCGTCGGTCACGCTCTTCCACTCGCCGTTGACGTGGGCCAGCTCGCCGCAGCTCGCCGGGTCGGGATTCACGAGCGTCCCGGCCGGCGGCTGGAGCATGCGCAGTACGAATGTCGCCTTCTCCTGCTGCGTCGTGTCGACGGCGCGGTCCGGCAATCCGACCGTTCGGCAGACCAGCGCCGCGGTGATGAGGTAGTAGCGCTGGTGCGCCGGCTGGTAGAACTTCAGCGGCTGCGCCGGCGGCGCCTCGTTCCATACGTTCGTCCGGACGATGCCCTGCCGCGCTTCGATCTTCCGCACCGCGGCCGTGCGCGCGCGGTGGAGCGCGCCGATCAGGCCGCCCTGGACGCGCGGAACCTCGGTCTCGGCGGCCGGTTTGCGCCATGTCTCCGGTACCGCGAGCAGGCCGGAGACGCGCCGCGGGTCGTTCTCCATGACGCTGATGAAATCCTTCATGAAGTCGTCGGTGGCGAAGCGGAGGATGGCCGGCGTGCGGAAGACCCGGCGCTGGCTCTCCGACGTCGGACCGTTGAACTGGTCCCACAGCGCGGCGGGCGACGTCCATTCGATGTGCCGTTCCATCGTCATCACCACATGTTCCCCGCGCCGGGCGTGTAGGAGGCGGACGTGATCGACGGCGTGGTGATGCTCGCGCCGACGGTGAGGGTGGCGCTGAGCGTCGTGGGACCGGAGACGGTCACCGACGACGCGTTGACCGTCATCGTGCTGGCGTTGATGGTCATCGACGCCGAGGTGGTGATGGTGATGCCGCTCGCCTCCATCTTGATGGAGTTGCCGTTGCTGTCGGCGAGCTCGATGACACCGGGGCCGTCCTTGAGCGTGATCTTCTGGCCGCCCGGCGTCTCGGCGATGAACTGCTCCTGCCCGTCCTTGTCGTCGAGGGTGATCTTCACGCCGTTGCGCGAGCGGAGGACTTTCTTGAAATTCTTGCCGCCGCCGTCCATCGACTCGGGTGGCTTGTCCTTGCCGTTCCAGAGCGCGCCGACGACGTACGGCCGGCGCGGGTCGCCCCCTTCGAAGGCGACCAGCACTTCGTCGTCGACGTCGGGGATGAACCAGCTCCCGCGGTTGTCGCCCCCCATGAACGTCGCCAGGCGCGCCCAGGCGTCGTACTTGTCGCCGCCGGTATCGGGCGCCCACGGCAACGTCACTTTCACGCGGCCGAAGCTCTCGGGGTCGTTGATGTCGCTGACGATGCCGGTGTAGACGCCGTACCAGCGCCCGCCGAGGCCGGAGGCATCGCGGCTGGTGAGGAGCGATTCGAAGAGCGAGAGGGTGTCCATCATGCGCTCCCGCCCAGGCCGGGACGCTCGGCCGTGAACTCGCTCCGGAATCCCCCCGGTCCGTCGAAGAGATGCTGGACGTCGGCGAGGTAGTACTTGCCGTTGAACAGCTTGCCGAGCCCGTCGAGCTCGACCCAGGCGCCGACCCGCAGCTTCGCGTTCGGCTGCGCCATCCCGCGCCCGACCAGGAAGCGCCGCGCCGCCGCGCGATACCACGCCTCCGCCTGCGCCTTCGCCTCATCGACGGTGAGCGGCACGGTGTGCGCGACCGACTCGTTGCGTGCGCCGAAGGCCTTGTCGAGCAGCTTCGCCCCGCTCGAGTCGTTCCCGAGCTCGTTGCGCACCGCCGCCTCGTCGACCTTCGACGTGATCGCCTTCTTGCCGCTGACGTCCCAGCCGGAGACCGTGACGCTGGTGCGCTGGTGGGCGAGATCGGCGAGGGCGGTGAAGTGGCGGAGGTCGGAGCCGTACTTCAGTTTCAGCGGCTCGGAGTTGCGTGCCGTGCGCGGCTTCGCGAACAGCTTGCGGTCGTCGATCCAGAGCTCCGCGCCGGCGGCCCGGGCCCGCTCGCGCATGAACGCGAGATCGCTCTGGTTCACCTGGGCCAGCACTTTGTGGGTTGGGCCGCTGATCTCGACGTTCGGGGTCAGGCTGTGGTCATTGGCGATCTTCTCGATGACCTGTTTGTCACTGACGTCGCTGAACGTCCGCGTGCGGCGGGTCATCCGGAGGTCCTGCAGGCGGTCTTCGAGCAGCACCGAGATCTCCGGGCTCGCCCCTTCGCCGAACTCCGCCTCGATCGCCGAGACCCGGCCGTCGAAGAGGACGTCTTTCTCGAGCTGCAGCCGGAGCGACTTCCCGAAGTCGAGCTTCTTCCGGTCGAAATAGAGGAAGCCGATCTCGTTGTCTTTCGGTCCCCAGTTGCCGAAGCGGAGCTCGGCCCGGTAGAGGCCCTGGACAGTCTCGTGGACCGACATGCGCAGCAGGCCCTGCGACAGACCGGCGTCCTCGGTTCCGTCGACGTAGATCGACGGCCGTGTCGCTTTCATCTTGTCGCTGTTTCCGCCCGGCATCTCTTCTCCTCGGTTCCTGGTTCTTCAGTGCGCCCACATGCGCAGCGCGCGGTCGTGGTCCCGGCGGTGGACCTTGTCGAGCTCGCGCTCGAGCTCCGGTCCGCCCTTGGCGCCGCCGCCGCTTCCTTTACCTCCCGCTTCCCCTTCTTTGGGAGGTGCGGCTTTCGGCTCGATGGTCATGTCGTTGATCACGGTCGGCATTCGTTCACTCCGTCAGGATCTGAGGCGTCGTGGCCTGGAAATCGATGAACTGCCCCGGCTCGAGGAGGCGCGGATTCTCGATGCCGTTCGCCGAGGCGACGCTCTGCCAGTCGCGTCCCCCGCCGCCGTCGCTGCTGCTTCCGCTTCCGCCGTCGCCGCCCGGCTGCGACGCGGCCATCGACTGGAGGTTCGAGTCCTCGGTTGCCTGCGTCTGCGGCGTCGTGCCGGCCGTCCGCTTGAAGCCCGGCGGCTGGACCACGTTCTTGTCGTTGAAGGCGAAGGTGGTGATCTTCTGCTGGCTGATGGTGATGGCCACGGACGCGCGCAGCGGCCGTCCCTCGGCGGAGAAGTGCTCGAGGGTCTCTTCCATCGCCTCCATGATTCCGTCGAACTGGAACGTTCCCCAGAGGAAGCGGACCGCCGGCGGGATGAACTTCGTCGGCGCGTTTTCCGGCTCGCCTTTCGGAGTGATGAAGTACGCCACCCGCGAGGTCAACTTGCGCACGTCGATGGCGTCGTTGGGCTTCGCCTCGCCGAGCTCCTGGGTCACGTCGAACCAGAGCATGCAGGTCAGCTTGGTCGAGCCGGCGCCGACGAACTGCTGCGCCTGCGCGCCCCCCTGGTCGCCGCCGCCCTGCGGCTGCTGGATCTGGTTCGCGAAGGCAACCTTCAGCGAGTCGGGGTTGAACTGGACCTTGGTCGCCTTGTCCTTGTTGATCTGCTCGGCGAAGGCGGTGTCGAGCTCATGCAGCTCGGCCCTGGCGATCTTCTGCTGCTCAGGCATCGGCCAGCCCTCCGCCCCGCTCGATCGACATCGACTCGTAGGTGAGCTGCAGCTCCTCGATGGCGATGATTCCGTCCTTCGCGTTCAGCGCCGGCGCCTTCAGCTTGGTGAGGAGGCACTTGCGGAGGATGAACTTGACGCGCTCCTTCTCCCGGTTCGGCGACTTGAGGACGATCGTCGCCTCGCCGCGCATGTCTTTCCGAAGCTGCGCCGGCGTGCCGAGCTGCTGGGCGTCGAACCAGTCCCAGAGGTCGACGCTGTTCGCGGTCATGCCGCGCTTCAGCGTGACCTGCCCGTAGTTCACGCCGCCGATGAGGCGGATCTGCGAGACGTTGTTGCCCCCCTCGCGGATGGTCTTGACGTCCATGGTCATCTCCAGGCCGTCGCACTCGGCGAACTGCCCGTCGCAGACCCGCTTGACGTCGAGCCCCTTCACTTCGATCTGCACGTCGAAGTTGAAGGCGCTGAACGGATAGACCGACTTCGGCTCCGCCATCAGCGCACCTCCTCCGCCGTCGACGCTTCGCCGCGCTGGAGCAGGCGGATGGTGAGGAAGGAGAGCGGCCGGGAAGGCGCGATCTTCAGCTCGGCGATGAAGCGTCCCTGGTCGGTGCTCTGGGGCGTGTTGACCGTTTCGTCGGTGACGACCTGGTACGCCGACTTCGCGCTCCGGCCGGCGAAGGCGCCGCGGAGGTACATCGTCGACAGCATCGACTCGAAGCCGCGCTTGATGGTGTTGCGCAGGGTGATGCTGTGCGGCTCGAACGCGTAGTCGTTGCCGGTGAGGAGCGCGGCCCGGCGGACGAGGATGAGCAGGCGGCGCACGTTCAGCGCCCGGACGTCCTCGTCGCCGCTGAGCGTGTCGGCGTCGAGGCAGAGGAAGCCGGCCGGATCGCGGCGGATGAGATTCACCGCGGCGTCCTGCAAGGCCTGCCGCGCCTGCAGCGCGATGTCGGGCGTGAGCGCCACCACGCCGCGCAGCGGCTCGTTCGCCGGCGCGACCCACGCGCCGCGGGAGATGGCCCGCTGGGCCATCACACCCGCGGTGGCGCCGTCGGGCGGTGTGGCCCGGAGCGGTCCGGCATCGTCGTCGCGGCCGATCAGCCACGGATGCCAGAGGGCTCCGTAGCTCAGCGCCTGCGATTCGAGGCTGGTCATGAGCGCCGTGCTGTGGGTGATGGCCCGGCGCTCGTCGTAGTGCCGCGGCAGCGAGAGCAGCGCCACCATGTCCGCGCGCGCGGCGCACATGCGCAGCATCGCCTCGTGGACCGTCACGAGATGCGGGTCGTCGCCGTCATCGTCGTCGAGACTGACGAAGCCACTGATGCTGCCGACCCGCACGGCGACGCCGTTCGACCACTCGCTCGTCCGCGAGCCGAGCAGCCGGCGTACCCGGTAGAAGTAGTCGCCCGCAGGACGGCCGATGAACGCAAACGTGCCGCTCGAGCCGATGGAGACCGTAGCCGCGTCGGAAAGATCCGGCAACGTCGCTTCCTGCAACTCGTCGAGCCTCCCGTCGAGCGGCGTCCAGGTAACGTCGTACGTGCCACCGTCCGGCTCCGTCGCCGAGAGGAACGGCGCCGCAATCGGGTCTAAAGCCGTGCAGTCAACAAAGAAGTTCCGCTTCGCGCCCCCATCCGTCCCATTCGTCTCATCCGTCCCATCGGTCCCATGAGACACAGACTCCCAGCACCGGAACAACTCCGGATGCTCCAGCGGCGACGACGCCAGCGGCGACGCAATCCCGCCGCCCGAGTCTTCCACCCAGCCGCGATGCACGGCGTCGGGAACCGAGAGCATCGTCGCTTCCTCGATGCCGAGGGCGGCGTGAATGCCGGTCAGGGCGAAGCCGGCCTGGTAGCGCAGCGCGTTCGCCTGTCCGAGGAGATCGCGAACCTTCGTGTCGCGCAGGTGAGGGTCGAGAAAGAGGTCGGCGCTGAAGCTCGCCAGTCCGTCGCGCACGAGCTCCGTGCCGCTGACCTTCTCCGGCTCCGCCTCGGCGGAGAAGAGGGCGGTCATGCCGATCGGAAGATAGAACGTCTCGTCGAGCTCCGCGGCGAGCGGGAAGCGCGGTGTCCTTGCGTCGCGCCACAGCTCCGGCCACCCGTCTTCCGGCTCGTCCGCGAAGAGCAGCGCGTCCGTCGGCAGCGCGCCGAAGTAACGGGGATGGGCCGGCGCGAATCCGAGTCCGCCCAGCCGGAGCGGAGCCTCGTTCTCCCGCCGCGCCGTCAGGTCGAACGTCAGCCGCTCCACCGCCGGGTTGCCGGGTGGGAGCGCGAGCGGCGCCGGCAGCGTCGCCCAGTGCGGCGTTCCGGCGATCCGCGCGAGGCGCGGCTCCGGGTATTCGATCGAAGTGACGAAGAGATAGAGCGCGACCGTGGGCGACCAGGTCAGCCGGAGCAGATCGCCCGCCGTGACGTCGCGCGTCGATGCGATCCGCAGGTCGAGCCGCGGGCCGTTGAGGTCGAAGGTCTCGAACTGCAGCGGCACCGGGACGAGATTCGTCCTGATGCGCAGCGAGTCCGACCAGCTTCCCTCCGAGCGCGCCCACGCCTGCACCGGATTGCGCAGCACCGCGTCGGCCAGGCCGGGGACCAGGAACGAATTCGCCACCGCGGTCTCCGGATCGGCGACCCGGATCACCCAGCAGCGGCGGCCGCCGTTGCGGAAGAACTCCCGGACCGCCGGGACGAGATGCGCGTAACGCGGCTCGCGCGCTCCGAACGGACGCGGGAGCTCGACCTCGCCCCCGAAGATCATCATCAGGCCGCCCGGGTCTTCGATCGCCACGGGGAGATGCAGCGGCCCCGTGGCGGCGAAGCCTGCGAAGACGGGGATGTCCATCCGAGGCAGCACGTCGTTCAGCGGACGCGCCTTCGCCTCGAAACGGATCCCCGGCAGCGGCCGAGTCAGCGTCATACCGCCTCGACTCCCAGCCGCTCGTACGCGATCACCAGCTCTTCCATCGCCGCGTCGTTCCCCTTCGCGTTCAGCGCGCCGAGCGTGTACTTCAGCGGGCGGGCCTCGTTGAGGGTCCAGCGGGCGACGGTGCGGTGGTCCTCGCTCTGCAGCTCGACGGTGATGGTGCGGCGGTTGTTGACCGCCCCTTCGCGCACCTCGTTCAGCCAGCCGAAGAGCGCGTCGGGCTTGATGATCCCCCGCTTGAACGTCACGTCGGCGGCCTTGTTGAGGCCCGTCAGCTTCTGGGTGTTGTTGTGCGGCGCATTGCCGACGCGGTAGTCCTGCTGCGCCAGCTCGGTGCTGAGGCCCGTGACTTCCTGGAACCCTCCCTGGACGGACCCCGGATCGGTGCCGCCGCCGAGGTTCACCAGGAAGTTGAACTGCATGTAGGGTCGGTCGCGATCGGCCATGGCTCAAATCTCCTTAGATTTTCCGGTCGGCCGTCCACTGACCGATGCGGATGATCACGTACTCGGCGGGACGGAGCGCGGCGACGCCGACCAGGCAGACCAGCCGCCCGTTGTCGAGATCGTTCTGCGTCATCGTCGAGCGGTCGCACTTGACGAAGAAAGCCTTCTCCGCGCGGTCGCCCAGCAGCGCCCCGTTCTGCCATTCGTTGAACAGGAAGTCGGTGATGGTGATGCGGATGTTGGCCCACAGCCGCTCCCCGTTCGGCTCGAACACCGCCCACTGGGTGCCCTTGTCGATGGAGTGCTCGAGATAGGCGAAGTAGCGGCGCAGGTTGACGTACTTCCACTCCGGGTCCGAGCTCGTCGTGCGCGCCCCCCAGAGCCGGTAGCCGCGTCCTTCGAAGAAGCGGAAGCAGTTGATGCCGAGCGGGTTGAGGATGTCCTGCTGGGCCTTGTTCAGGATCTTCTCCAGCCCGATCGCCCCGTCGACCACTTCGTTCGCCGGCGCCTTGTAGACTCCTCGGTTGATGTCATTGCGCGCGTAGATCCCGCACACCGCGCCGCTCGGCGGCAGGTTGACGTCCTTCTGCGTCACCGGGTCGAACTCGGTGATCCAGGGGTAATAGAAGGCGGCATAGGTCGAGTCGATCTTCCCGCGCATCTCCCGCACGTCGGCGATGGTCTGGTCGTTGCCGGAGTCGAGCACGGCGATGCGGTAGCGCATCTGCGATGCGTGCGTGACCACCGCCTGCAGGATGGCCATCGAGCGGCTCGTGGCGATGGGGGAGGCGTTGTGGCCGACCGTCGAGCCGGGAGCGGCCACGATGGAGACCTCGTCGATGTCCTCCAGCGCCTTCAGGCCGCTCTTCACCTTCGAGCTCGGATCGCCCCCGACGCCCTGATAGTCGATCGGGCCGGGGAGCGCGCCGTCGTCGCCGCCGGTGAGCTGGAAGGTGTGCGAGCGCTGGTCGTCGCTGGAGACGGGGTTCTTCAGGTGCCCGCCGAGATTCGGCGCGAGGGTGAGCAGGTGCTGCACGATCCCGATCCCGTTCGCGAAGCCGCTCAGGTCCATCACGATCGGGATCGAGCGTGCCCGTCCGAGAGACGGCTGGTTGGCGGCGAACTGGCCGGCCAGCGAGTCGTCCGCGCCGTTGCGGCGGTGGCGCGAGTCGATGGCCAGGTCCTGATACACGAACGCGGCGATGTTCGGGTCGTCCGGGATGATGGTCACGTTCGCGGTCACGACCCGGATGTTGTCGATGGTGTTGTCGAGCGCCCTCGTCCCGCTGCCGTTGTTCAGGCGCCACTGCATCGACGTGCCGTTGAAGAACTGCTCGGTCCACCAGACGTCCGGCGCGCCGGCGGTGGCCTGGTTCGGCGTGGTCGCGTGCGTGGGAGGGAAGGTCGAGTTGACGATCACGACCTCGTTGGCCACCACCCCGCGCAGAGTGGCCGTCCCGGTGTCGTACACGTTCGGCCCGGCCGTGAGGGAGATCCGCACCTGCATGTTCCCGCCGGAGCCGGGGAAGCGCGCCCACACCAGCAGGCTCCCGGTGTTTTCCGAGATCGCCACCCCGTCGGAGAAGATCGGCGCGGTCAGCGGCGAGGGGAGCGGCGAGTTCAGCGTCTCCACCGAGCCGCGTCCGGCGAACACGCGGGCCACATAGAGCCGCTTCCCGCCGTTCTCGAAGAACATCCGGACCGCGTGCCACATGTAGTTATGGATGGGACCCCCGCCGAAGTCGAGCGGCTGGCGATCGCCGTAAATGCGCTCGAACTCCACGAGGCTGGTGATCACGTCCGGGACGAGCTCGATCGGCCCGTACCGTGTGGGCCCGACGAACGCCGTCGTCGTCGTGCTCACGCCTTCGATCGATTTCGCACGGAACGAAACCTCTTCGACGTAGACGCCTGGAGCTAGATATTCTGGCATTCCGTTCTCCTCGTTGCGTTCAAGGCGGCGACCCCGCCGGGGTGATGAGCAATGCCGACGTCCCTGCGCCTCCGGCAGCCGTGGCCAGACGCAGCTCCCGCCCGAACTGCAGCGTGGCCTGCGTCCACCCGGTCAGCGGGGAGATCTGCTCCCAGGCCGTGGCGACCGGTTGCGTGAGGACGTCGACGAGATCGGGGATCTCCGGGACCGGCTCGCGCCGGCGGTATCGGACGGTGAAGTCGACCGCCCACGTCTGCTGCGTGAGCGGGGTGTTGCTGGTGCCGGGCGAGCCGAGCGTGATCACCGGCTTCGGATAGAAGAGCGGCAGCATCACCCGCCCCTCCCGGTCCGCCATCCCGGTCACCAGCCGCTGCTCCCCCGCCTTCGCCTCCACGAGCGCCCACGCCGCGGGCAGCTCCGTGCCGGCGTCGAGCAACTGCGCCCGCAGCACCCCCATCCCGTCGACCGCCGGGCGGGCGGCCGAGGAAAAGAGCGGCAGCGACCCCTCTTCGTTCCCCACCTGGAAGGAGAGCGGTGAAGAAAGCGGCGACGTCAGCTCGATCCCGAGAATGCGCCGCTGCGGAAGCTGGACCGGAAGCTGGAAGGGGAGGTAACGCCCGGCGCGGTCGACGACCTCCAGGACGAAATCGAAGCGCGGCGTCTGCGCGCTCCAGTACTCCGAGTCGCCGCTGCCGTGCTCCACCTCGCGCATCCCCGGCAGGTTCCGGAAGACGAAGATGCTGCTCGGATTCGGGACGCCGCTGATCCGCAGCTCCGGCTGCTCCGCCGGATAGACCACGACCGAGAGCGAGTCGGCGATGTAAGAACCGGTCGCCTCGTCGCGGAAGCGCACCCCGAGCGGACAGACCATCGAGAGCCGCTCGAGCACCGTCACCGCCGTCACGCCGACACCTTCCCCATATCGAAGACGCGCGTCTGCACCCGGTCGGCCTCGATCATCTCGAGCTGCGACTCGATCGGGATCATCCGCACCACGTAGGCGATACACGGCTGGATCTGCGTCTTCGCCGCATCCCAGATCGAGCTCATGTCCTGGATCGAGATCGTCTCGAAAAGGACATCCGCAAACTCGTTCTCCCCGAACGTATCGGTCTCAGGCCCGTACTGATTGAGCAGGCTCGCGTGAAACAGCGGCGTATCCTCGATCATCCGGATCGCCCACCCGAGCAGCCGCTGCTGCTTGAACGCATCGCGCGCGTAACAGATCAGCAAATAGTGCAGATCGATCGGCATCGAAGGCCGGTACCGCCGCCCGTCGATCCCCACCCGCGGCGGCAGATTCCGCACCGACCCGCCGGGAGTGATGCGATACAGATACAGCCCCACCCCCTCCTCCATCGGCGCCTGCAGATGCTTCGACTGATACAGCTCAAACGCCGCCCCCGCAAACTCCGGCTTCGGCACCGCAGCCGCGAGCATCGAAAGAATCGCGCGGCCGACAGCAGCAATGGCGTTGGGTGAGGCCATGGACGGCGGGTGTTCCTTCAACCCGGCTGCCATGGGGGTGTGCGCGGTAACAGGCTTCCTTTGTTGTGTTTAGCCGGAACGTTCCGTTGTCGCAGGGTGTGACACGTTACGTGGTGTTACGTGGGGGTGTTACGTGGGTATTTCGCGTTCCGGGCGAGAGACTGCCGACCGAAGGTCGGCGGACCGTAGCGCCGCCTTCGGCGGCTTGTCGTACTTCATTCACGTTCAGCGCAAGAGCGGCCCACGAGGACGTGGGCGGACCGGCCGGCGGCGACGCCGGCGGTCCGGGGCGCCGCCTTC
>DASPHC010000162.1:0-37782 GCA_035629865.1 Thermoanaerobaculia bacterium
TCAATGAGATGGACGATCATGCCCGTAGTAAAGCACGACAGCCACCCGCCCAGGGGGAACGACCAGGGGGCCTCCGGCGGGCGGGTGGTTGTCGTCGCTTTCCTACCGTAATTGCCGGTCCCGGAGCCCCGCTGTTCGTAACATGCCGGTGCCATTCATGACTCTGCTGGAACGGACGCGCCGTCAGAGCAGGTTTCTTGCTAACTGATGCCCGCTTCGTTTTTGAACCGTATTGCAATCTCAGCCGTGCTGGTCCTCCTCGCCGGCTGCGGCGGTGACGACTCCTCCTCCGCATCCGCCCAGGAAAAGAAGCGCGAGCAGGCCCCGAAGCAGGTGCAGACCGGCCGGGTCGAAGAGCGCCAGCTCGGCACCTCCGTCCTCGTCAACGGCACCCTCGACGCCTATGACCGCGCCACCGCCGGGACCAAAGTCGCCGGACGCCTTCAATCGATGGCCGTCGACCTCGGCAGCCGCGTACGCCGCGGCCAGCTCATCGCCCGCATCGACCCGACCGACTACAGCATCCGCTTGCAGCAAGCCGAAGCCGGACTCGCCCAGGCGCGTGTCCGCCTTGGCCTGCCGACGGACGGCGCGAGCGACAGCGTCGACCCCACCGACACCCCTCCGGTGCGCGAAGCGCGGGCCGTGCTCGAAGAAGCGCGGGCCAGCCGCGAGCGCTACTCCGCCCTCCTCAAAGACGGCGTCATCTCCAAAGCCGACTTCGACCAGGTCCAGGCCCAGTCGCGTGTCGCCGAGAGCCGCTACCAGGACGCCCTCGAAGAAATCCGCAACCGCCAGGCCGTCGCCACCCAGCGCCGCGCCGAAGTGTCGCTGGCGCGGCAGCAGCTCGCCGACACCGGGATCTATGCCGCGTTCGACGGAGTCGTCCAGCAGCGCATCGCCTCCATCGGCGAATTCCTCAGCGCCGGCGCCCCGGTCGCCGAGATCGTCAGGATCGACCCCCTCCGCTTCCGCGCCGAAGTCCCGGAGCGCGACGCCGCCAGCATCCGCATCGGCCAGAACGTCCAGCTCGCGGTCGACGGAGCCGCCGGCGACTACACCGGCCGCGTCACCCGCATCAGCCCGACGATTACCGAACGGACCCGCGTCCTCCAGATCGAAGCCGACATCCCCAACAACGGAACCCTGCGCGCCGGCTCCTTCGCCCGCGCCACCATCCTGACCGACACCACCGCCACCTCCCTCGCCATCCCCAAAGAAGCCCTAGTCACCTTCGCCGGCATCGAAAAAGTCGTCCTCGTCGAAAAAGGCAAGACGAAGGAGAAGCCGGTCACCACCGGCCGCAGAGCTGGCGCGTGGGTGGAGGTCCTGAGCGGAGTGAAGACGGGCGATGAGGTGGTGCTGAACCCGGTGAATCTGAGGCCGGGGCAAGACGTGGTGACGAAGTGAGAGAGCGAAACAAGGATGTCATCCTGAGGCCCAGCAGCGCGCGAGGCGCAGCGATCGATCAGACGAAACCCACGAAAGCCGCCGAAGGCGGCGAAAGATCTGTAGGCCCGGCCTTCAGGCCGGGTACAACCAGCGCGCGGCAAGTGAGCGCGCGTAGCGGGCGACAGAAAAGACCGGTCGCACGTTTCTCGGCTTTCGCCCGCTACGCGGACTCCAGAATCCATCTACGCTTTACCCGGCCTAAAGGCCGGGCCTACAGATCTTTTGCTGCCTACGGCAGCAGAAACACCTGATGCTCGGCCCTCGCCAAACGTGTCGTCCCTGCGCCACAGGTTCGGACAACTGACCATCGACAACTGATAACCGCCTCCAATGCAAAAGCTCGCTGAAATCTGCATCCGCCGGCCCGTCTTCGCCTCGATGATCGTGCTTGCCCTGGTCGTCGTCGGCGCGGCCGGTTACGCGCAGCTCGGCGTCGACCGCTACCCCTCCGTCGACCTGCCGACCGTCAGCGTCCGCACCTCCCTTCCCGGCGCGGCGCCGGAAGAAGTCGAGTCGTTGATCACCCAGCAGATCGAAGAAGTCGTCAACACCGTCGACGGCATCGACGAGCTTCGCTCCGTCTCCGGGCCCGGCACCTCCAACGTCATCGCCACATTCAAGCTCGACCGCAACCTCGAGACCGCAACCCAGGACGTGCGCGACCGTGTCGCCACCGTCATCAACCGCCTTCCCGAAGACGCCAACCCGCCGGTCGTCAGCAAATTCGACAACGACAGCTCGCCGATCCTCACCATCGCCCTCTCCGGCGAGCGCTCCATCCGCGAGCTCACCGAGCTCGCCGACAAGACCGTCCGCGTCCAGCTCGAGCGCATCGGCGGCGTCGGCGAAGTGCGCGTCGTCGGTGGACTCGAGCGCGCCATCAACGTCTGGGTCGACGCCGACCGCCTCGCCGCCTACCAACTCCCCATCACCGCCGTCCGCACCGCCCTCGACCGCCAGAACGCCGACCTCCCCGGCGGCAACGTCACTACCGACCGCCAGGAGCTCACCCTCCGCACCATGGGCCGCTACACCGAGCCCGCGGCATTTGAAAACCTCGTCATCGCCACACGATCCGGCGGGGCCGCATCAACCGCAGCACAGTCCACTGACAACCGACAACCGATAACCGACAACCCGCAGGTGCCGATCCGCATTCGCGACATCGGCCGCGTCGAAGACGGCACCAAAGAACAGCGCAGCCTGGCCCGCCTCAACGGCGTCCCCACCGTCACCCTCGACATCCGCCGCCAGTCGGGTGCCAACACCATCGCCGTCATCGACGGCATCAAGGCCGTGCTTCCGAAGATCGAGGCCCAGCTCCCGTCCGACATCAGGACCGAGATCATCCGCGACCAGTCGCGCTACATCGAAGCCGCCCTGCACGAGATCAAAATCCACCTCGTGCTCGGCTCCATCCTGGCCAGCATCGTCGTCCTCATCTTCATGCGCTCGTGGCGCTCCACCGTCATCGCCGGCATCGCCATCCCCGCCTCCGTCATTGCCACCTTCGGCATGATGTGGGCCCTCGACTTCACCCTCAACAGCGTGACCATGCTCGCCCTCGTGCTCATGGTCGGCATCGTCATCGACGACGCCATCGTCGTCCTCGAGAACATCTTCCGCTTCATCGAAGAAAAGAAAATGAAGCCGATGGAAGCCGCTGCCGCGGCGACCAAAGACATCGGCCTCGCCGTCCTCGCGACCACCCTCTCCCTGGTCGTCATCTTCCTGCCGGTCTCGTTCATGTCGTCGATCTCCGGCCGCTTCCTCTACCAGTTCGGCATCACCGCCGCGGTGGCGATCATGGTCTCGCTGCTCGTCTCCTTCACCCTCACCCCGATGATGAGCTCCCGCCTCCTCGGCGCGAAAGACGCCGAAGGCGGCCACGGCTCGCGCGCCGGCTTCTACGGCCGCATCGACGCCCTCTACATGCGCATGCTCGAGCTCTCCATGCGCAACCGCAAGGCGGTCGCGATCATCGCCGTAGCGGTCATCCTCACCAGCATCCCGCTCTACAAAGCGGTCAAGCAGGAGTTCATCCCCACCAACGTCGACGAGGCCGAATTCGACGTCAGCATCAACGCGCCGCAGGGGACCAGCCTCGCCGCGATGAACGAGGCCATGACCCAGATCGAAAAGGAACTGGTCGACACGCCCGGCGTCCGGCTCGTCCTCTCCTCCGCCGGCGGAGGCTTCCTCAGCGCCACCTCGAACGGCAGTGCCTACGTACGCATCGCGCCGCACGAAGAGCGGACCCTTTCGTTCACCAAGTTCTGGCGCTCGCTGAAGCGCGGCAAGCCATGGCAGGCCTTCCAGAACAACTACTCGGCGCAGGACGTGATGCAGGAAGTCCGCAAGCGGACCCGCAAATTCGCCCCCATCCGCGTCGCGCCGCGCAACCCGCCCTCCTTCAACTTCGGCCCCGGCGGCCGTTCCGACATCAACTTCGTCATCCGAGGACCGGAGATCGAGCAGCTCGCCGCGTACGCCGAGGATCTGGTGTCGCGCACCCAGAAACTCCCCGGCTTCAACGACGTCGACACCAACCTCGAGCTCGACAAGCCCGAGCTGCGCGCGAACATCGACCGCGCCCGCGCCGCCGACCTCGGTGTCTCCACCGTCGACATCGCCACGAGCCTCAACGTCATGGTCGGCGGCGACCAGGAAGTGACCCGCTACCGCGACGCCTCGGTGAACGAAGACTACGACGTCCAGCTCCGCGTCGAGCGCGCCAACCGCGACGACCCCGCCGCCATCGGCCGCCTCTACGTCCCCAGCGAAAGCGGCGACCTCGTACGCCTCGACAACGTCGTCGACATCGAGCGAGGCGTCAGCCCGTCGCGCATCGACCGCCTCGACCGCGAGCGCCAGGTCACCGTCAGCGCCAGCGTCGCCCCGGGCTACGCCCTCGCCGACCGCATCGAAGCCATGCGCGGCGAGATCGTCAAAATGGGCCTCCCCGCCGGCTACACCACCACCGTCACCGGCCGCGGCCGCGAGCTCGAGCGCACCTTCAACGAATTCCTCTGGGCCTTCCTGCTCTCCGTCATCTTCATGTACATGATCCTGGCGTCCCAGTTCGAGAGCACCATCCACCCCGTCACCATCCTCCTCTCCCTGCCGCTGGCCATCCCCTTCGCATTGCTCTCCCAGTGGCTCACCGGCAGCACCCTCAACCTCTACTCCGCCCTCGGCATCCTGGTCCTGTTCGGCGTCGTGAAAAAGAACTCCATCCTGCAGGTCGACCACATGAACAACCTGCGCGCCCATGGCATGGAACGCGGAGCCGCCATCCTGCAAGCCAACCGCGACCGCCTCCGCCCCATCCTCATGACCACCCTCGCCCTCGTCGCCGGCATGCTGCCGCTGGCATTGGGCACCGGCCCCGGCTCCGAAGAACGCCGCTCCATCGCCATCGTCGTCATCGGCGGCCAGTCGCTGTCTCTGCTCCTGACTCTGCTGGTGACCCCCGTCGCCTACTCCCTCTTCGACGACCTCGCCCAAAGCCGCAGATGGCGGCCGGTCGCCATCCGTCTACAGCGGGCGAGACAGAGAGTGGCCCTGGCGTTTGCGCCGTTACGGCGGAGAAGGTGAGGGGAGTGGTTCGATCAGCCGAGCGAGGCACCGCACCGCTGCGCGATGCGTCGTGCCAACTCAAGGAAATCCAGGTTGGCACCCCTGACTGCGTCTAAGTGTGCTCCTATCGCTCCGTCTGCCGGCTTCAGGAGGAACACCGGTTTTCTCGCATCGATCGCCATTGGTAGGAGACTTCGGTAGTGCTTCATCATCGCCAGGCAATAGGGATCGCGATCTGCGGACGGCGTCAATGAGCCTGCCCGCGCGTCGAGCACCGAATCGCGATACGCCAGCGGAAAATGCTCGACCCAGCGCTGATACGCCATTGGCGGGCGGTTCTTCCATGATGCGTGCTGCATTACCACGTAGCCGAGCGGCTCCATGGACGCCGGAGGCAAATAGACGGGATTCGTTTGCCTGAAAACTGCCTCGACCCATTCGGTTCGCCAGGAGCGAAGGGCGGGACCGAGAATACCCAAACCCTTCAGCGAGAACAGGTCGGGACCGAGTGGAATCACGACCGACTCGCTCGCGATGAGAGCAGCCCGGTTGATCGCGCCAAGATTCGACCCGGTGTCGATCAACACCCACGTTGCGCCGAAGGCCTCGGCTGCCTGGCGCACTACGCGGGAGAACATCGTCACCATATGGAAGGCCGGCGCATCGGACTGAAAGTGGAGCCACGCGTCGGACAGTGTCTCTTCGAGGGTCGACAAAGACGGATCTCCGACGACCAGTCCAAGCCGCGCGTCCACCGTCTCGATGTGCGGAGTCATCACCTCCCCTTGGCCGCGGATCATCGGGCGCACTGCGCCGAAAATCGTCCGTGGGTGTTCACCGGCTGACCACAACACCTCCAGCCGATCTTCCGGAAGCATCATGCTCGTGAGGTTCGCCTGAGGATCGAGGTCCACGGCGAGGACTGTCTCGCCGTGCTCGGCGAACATCCAGGCCAGGTGGTAAACCAGCGTGGTTTTTCCAACACCCGCCGAGGTATTGAAGAACGCGACCGGTTTCACGTCCGTCTCCGGATCGTCGCCAGGACATACCCCGCGTCGAACTCGAACGCCGCTGGCGGGCTGCCGTTCTCCTCGAGCGCTTTCTGCGCACGCAGTACGCCGCGGCCATAACGGTTCACATATCCGAGCGCCTTCAACGCTTCGGCAACCACCGGATTTCGATAACTCGTCTGCCGGGGAAAGTTCGCCGGCGACACCTCACCGTAAAGTCCGCCGGGACTCTGGATCTCGACACGGTCCGACAGCCACGTGATGCGCAGCGGCGCGGTCGACGAGTAGTCGCGGTGCATGATCGCGTTCATCAGCAGTTCGCGGACAGCCACCCGTGGATAGGCCTCGACGGTGCGCTCGCGCAAAGTCGTCGCGGGGAGAGGGAACTGGGTCAGTTGCGCTTCGACCAGAGCGTCCAGTTCGCGGAGCACAGTCAGTAAGTCGCCGGAAAACTCGCGGTCGTTGAGTACGTCCGCCGCGAGCGAATCGCCGTCGATCCGAAGGAACTGAACGTAAGCGCCCGGAAGCCACGCGCGAACGTCGAGTCCGAACAGCAGTATCCCGGCATTCGTCGGGCAACTGTGTCCGAGGTCGAAAAAACGAAGCGAGGCAAGTTGCTGCTCGATCGGCCGGTTGTTCTCCTCGATCACCTCGGGCGCGATCGCCTGGCCGCGATAGTCGATGAGGAACAGGGGCAGCGCGAGGTGCTCGATGGAGCTGCCGAGCGCCGGCTGGGCGTCGAAGGTCCGGGCGTGGGAAACGCGGCGCTCGATGAGCCGGCGTTCCTCCTGCTCGGTCGCGTATCCCTTACGCGGCCCGATGCGGATGCAAACCCGGCCGCGGTAGCGAACCGGAGGTAGCGGCGACGGCTGGACCGTCACCACTGCGACCTCACCCTCCGAGGTAGCGACTTTTTCGACGTTCAGGTCCGGAAGCGGCTGGATGTTTCCGTCACTCCGCAAGGCGGCCAGATTCCGGAGCAGTTCGTCCGTGACCTGGGCTTCCGCGATGGAGCCGGAATCGGTGACACCTACGATCAGATAGCCCGGCATCCCACGGTTCGGAAGGTCGTTCGCAAACGCACACACTGCTTCCGAAAACTTGTGGGTGTCGTTCGTCGACACCGTGAACTCGACACGATCGGCTTCGTGATTCGCGATCAGCGTGCGAAGTTCCTGTTCGATCATCGGGTTCTCGGCCTCAGCGGGCGAATCTTACTCTCGGAGCGCCGGTCTTCGACCGGCGCTCCATCAAGGCAGCGTCGCCGTCTGGTATCGATACAGCCGCACGATCCCGTAAACGAGGCCGCTGCACACCGCCACGCCGATGAAGTACCGGATCATGCGGCCGCGGAGCCCTGCGGCTACGGTGGATGCGTCGCCGCGGACGATGCGCGTCTGTTTGGCCCAGTTGGGGTGCGGGATCAGGCCGCCGCGCTCGCGGGAGTAGAGGCCGAAGGCGCAGACCGGCTCTCCCTGCTTGACGTGCTTTTCCTGGAAGTGGAGGTCGTCGGTGACCTCGCCGGCCGCGAGGTGCCGGCGGTCCTGCCGGAACTGGCCGTCGTCGTCGGTCCACTCTTCCTCGAGGCGGCCGGTCCGTTTTTCGGAGGTGTCGTAGATCGCGAATGAGGTTCGCGCCACGTACTGCTTCGCGTTCTTCAGCGCTTCCGGGGAGGAGAGCGGCTCGGCCTTGATGTCGGTCAGCGCGGGGACGGAGAGGAGGCGCACACTCCCCTGGCGCGTGGCGATGGTGCTCGGCGCGAGGGCCTTCCCTTCGTAATACACCACCTCGGAGCTGCCCCCTTTGCGCGCCCGCACCATGCGCGAGATGCGGTATTCGTACAGCACCGCCCGCGCGCCGGTGAGCGGCGCGGTGAGGGGGCTCGTGGCCTGGATCGTGCCGCTGACCGCCGCCCACTGCCCATCCTCGGGGGGCGTCCCGGCGACGGCATCGAGCAGCATCTTCCGCTCGCGATGCGCCGTCCCGATGCCGAGGGCATATCCGATGGCACCGACGACCAACAGCCCGGCGATCGCTGACGCCCAGTACATCGGAGGGCCGAAGTCGCGGAGGCTGACGAAGTACAGGTAGAACGCGTACGCCGCGGCGCCCCATCCGAGGAGCAGGAGGATGCAGGAACGCGCACAGCCTTTCATCGACTGGAGGCAGTGTACTCACTCCACGTCCCGGAACGCCTCGTGATACCGCGCCACGCCCTGCACCTCGGCCGCGGCACCCGGAACGAGCTCCGTCATCATGAACACCGGCTCCGGCACGTCGTACTCGGAGACCAGCCCGCGCGGCGCCGCCGGCACAAAGCCGAAGCGCGGGTAATACTCCGGGTGCCCCAGAACGATGACCACGCCATACCCGGCCTCGCGGCAGGCATCGAGCCCGGCCTCCACCAGCTTCGAGCCGATTCCCTGATTCTGCCGCTCCGGAAGCACCACCATCGGCGCCAGCCCGAGGATCTCCACCTTCCGGCCATCGCTCCGCTCGACTTCGACCGGTGAGAAGCAGATGTGCCCTACGATCCCGCCGTCGATCTCGCCGTGGATCTCGGCGACCAGCGACAGAAACGGCCGCGCCGCCTCCCGCAATGCATCCACCAGCCGCGCCTCGTTCGGCTGACCGAACGCAAGCTCGTTCAGCAGGCGGATCGCAGAGATATCAGCGGGAGCTTCGGAGCGGATTCGGAGCATGGGCGGGGAGGTTAACAACCTCCAAGAGATGCTGCACTACCTCGAAGAGATGCTGCACTACCTCGAAGAGGTGCTGCACTACCTCAAACAGGTGCTGCACTATCTCCGGGAGTTCCCTGCACTGTCCTCCAGACGCGACAGATTACCTCCTGGAGTCTCTGGACTGTCCTCTACCCAAGACACACTACCTCCGGGACTCGATACCGTCTCCCATCGCGAGGCCCGGATATGGCGTACAGGCGCCGGAGAAATCAGAATGTCCGCGTATGCAGACCCCTGAAGTCGACGCTGTTGCCACCGTAGAGATCCTCGTCACGGAGACGGACCTCGCGAGCGTGCTTCTCTACGATGCGGCGGACCGGTTCCCGGCCGTCTTTTCGACGTCGCGGATGATCGCGCTCATGGAGGTGGCGGCTTCGCGCGTGCTTCGGCCGTACCTGGAAGGGGATGAGCTGTCCGTCGGCGTGACGGTGGAGATCCTGCACACCGCCGCGACGCCGGTCGGGGCTCGCGTCACCGCCACGGCGCGGTATGTCGGGCAGGAGGGAAAGCTGTATCTCTTCGAGGTGATGGCCGCGGACGACGCGGGCGAGGTCGGACGAGGAACACACAAGCGGGCGGTGGTTTCGACGTCCCGTCTCGTCGCGGGTGCGGAGAAGCGACGGACCGTGACTTCATGAAGACCATCGGCCTTCTCGGCGGGATGAGCTGGCAGTCGACGATCCCGTATTACCGGGTCATTAACGAGACGGTGGGCCGGGTGCTCGGCGGTCTGCATTCGGCGCGGATCGTTCTCTGGAGCGTCGACTTTGCGGAGATCGAGGCGCTGCAGCATGCCGGAAAGTGGGACGAGGCCGGGGAGCTGCTCGCAGCGGCCGCACAGGCGCTCGAGCGCGCCGGGGCGGACTTTCTGGTGATCGGCACGAACACGATGCACGTCGTTGCAGACCGCATCGAACGCGCGATCGGCATTCCGCTGCTCCACATCGCTGACCCGACCGCTGCCGCGGTTCTCCGCTCCGGCGCCCGTACCGCGGGCCTGCTGGGGACGCGCTTCACGATGGAAAAGGATTTCTATCGCAAGCGCCTCGAGGAGGCCGGCCTGCAGGTGCTCGTTCCCGGCGAGGTGGACCGCGCGGAGGTACATCGGGTGATCTACGAGGAGCTCTGCCTCGGCCGCACCGAGGAGTCGTCCCGGACGACGTACCGCCGCGTCATCGACGATCTCGTCGCCCGCGGCGCCGACGCGATCATCTTCGGCTGCACCGAAATCGGCCTCCTGGTCGCGCAGGCGGACTCGCGGGTACCCGTCTTCGACACGACGGTCATCCACGCCGAGGCGGCGGCGCATCGGGCGATGACTGAACCTCTCAGCACAGCTCCCCGGAAATAGACGGCCAGACCTCGGTGCGGGAGCCGCCGGAGGCGGCGAAAGATCTGTAGGCCCGGGCCCTTCAGGCCGGGTTCCACGACGCGCCCCCAGGCGAGCCCGCGTAGCGGGCGGCAGAACACCCGCCGCGCAGTACGTTCTTTTCTGTCGCCCGCTACGCGGGCTCGCCTGACGGGCACTTGCTTTACCCGGCCTGAAGGCCGGGCCTACAGATCTTTCGCCGCCTTCGGCGGCTCCAGCAAGTTCTTGGCGCCGGCACCGGCCACCTGTTTCCTGGAGCTGTACCTACTGTTTCGCCGGCATCTTCCGTAACGCTTCGCGGTCGACGATCGAGCCGTCTTTGATGACCATCCGGATCTTCTTCAGGTTGGCGATGTCCCTGGTCGGATCGGCGTCCAGGACCAGCAGGTCGGCGTCGAAGCCCTTCCTGACCTGGCCGACGCGCGGCCAGTGGAACACTTCGCCGACGTTGCTGGTGGCGGCGGCGAGGGCCTGTCTCGGGGTGAGGCCGAAGCCGGTGAGGATCGAGAGCTCGCGGTGGAGGGAGATGCCGGGGAGGGTGCCGAAGGCGCTGCTGCCGCTGCCGGCGAGGTAGCGGGCGCCGGCCCGGGCGAAACGTTCTTCGACCCGAAAGAGGTTGGCGGAACTGCCGGCCGGGATGCCGGGATCCTGCTTCCAGGCTCCGGTTTCGCGGTCGGCCGGGAGGTGGATGCCGGCGGGGTCGAGGATGGCGGCGATCTCTTCTTTCCAGGGGTTGTCGTGTTGCGGGAGGTCGAGCCAGGACATGGCCAGCGTCGGGATGAGGGCGACGCGCGAACCGGCGATCCGCGCCGCCCATGCCTTCACCACCGGCGCGTCGGGATCGATGGCGGCCAGGTATTCGTAATAGGTCGTGCGGGCGGGCCCGAAGGGTTCCTTCGCGACGGCGGCACGCAGTTCGGGAGAGGCGAGCTCCAGGGAGTAGCGGCGGGTGTGGACGAAGGCGTCGATGCCGAGCTCGATCCCTTCGGTGTAGGTGGTCCGGCCGAGCTCTCCGATGGTGGCCAGTCCGAGCTCGCGCGCCCGCGCTACGGCCAGCCGTACGTGTGCGGGGGTGAGGCGGTAGTGGAGGAGCAGCACTTTCGCTCCCTCCGCCACGACTTCGTCGATCTGCGCCCCGACCTCGGCGGTGGTGCGTTCGGTCCACTCTCCGCCGGCTCCTTCTTTGAGGCCGTGGATGAAACCGAGGCGCCGCACGCGCGGACTCGGCGCGGCGTTCATCATGAGCGCGCCGCGGCGGCCGCGCGGTCCCGGCTCGTCGGAGCCGACGATGGAGGTGACGCCCATGTAGAGATACGCGTTGGCCTGGGCCTGGCTGTTGAGTCCCGCGAAGACGTCGTTCAAGCCGGGGACGATGTAGGCACCATCGGCACGAATGATCCGCGCATCCGCCGGGATCTTCGTCTTCCGTCGCGGCCCGGCGGCAATGATCTCGTTCCCGCGGATGACGACGACGGCGTCCCGGATGTCGGCGGTCTTCGTTCCGGACGCGGAGACGTCGACGATGGTGGCGCCGGTCAGGGCAATCGGTCTTTCGGCGGATGGAGCGGCGGCGCCAAGGAGCGCGACAAGCAGCAGTGCATGCATGGGAGGACGCATTGTATGCGGGCTGCACGAGGGAGACGACGGGGGGCCTCCGGCGGGCGGGCCCGGCCCGCGGCGTTGGTTGCCATAGGCTGAACGCGCGTTAGTCGCTCGAAACGCGGTCCAGGCGAAAACAAACGCCGCGGGCCGGGCCCGCCCGCCGGAGGCCTCCCGTCGTCTCCCCGCTCACAGCGTCTTGCGATAGTGCACACAGCGGTCGGCTTCTTCGAAGCCGAGACGCTCGTGGGCTCGTTGAGACAGCTCGTTGTCGAGCCACGTGTCGGAGCCCATCTCGATGCAGCCCTGGTCGCGGGACCACTGCTCAGCGGCCTGGAGGAGCGCGGCGCCGATGCGTTGGCGGCGCAGGTCCTCGCGCACGAACCATCCTTCGAGATAGCCGACCGGCCGCGAAGGATCACACCCCTCGGCGTACGAACGGAGTGTCACATCGGCGAAGCCGGCCAAGTCCCCTTCCGGCGTCTCGGCGACGAGGATCGTGTACGGATAGACCGTCGCGCCGGTGCCGCCGAGGAGCGCGTCGAGCTCGCGGGCGTGCTCGGCGACATCGCCGTCGGGCCAGAGCGTGGCGCGCATGGCGGCCAGGGTTTCGCGGTCGGACGGGCGGGCGAGGCGGATGTGGGTCACTGATGTGGGCCTTTCCGTTCGCTATGTGGAATCTCGACGACCACTCCGCCGAAGCCTCCGCCGGCGCGGCGGCGGACGGCGTAGCGGGCGTCGTGGACCAGGATGCGGGTGTGGGTCGGGGTGCGCTCGACTTCGTACCAGGGGAAGCGCATCCAGGTGACGAAGCCGCGGATGGAGGGGTGATTCTGCGCGGCGGTCCATTCAGGGGACGGTTTCGCGACAGGCAGGCGGTCTTCGGCGAGGTTGAGGCGCCCGCGGAGCCAGCGGCCGTAGCGGTAGTGATCGCCGGTGCGGACGACGATGTCCCAGCGCGTGGGGTCGATCGGATGCGGGGCCGCCATCACTGCGGCGGCGCTGGTCTCACGCCTAACTTCGTTCGCCACGTATGCGTGGATGGTCAGGCGCACGGCGATGTACGCCGAGGCGAGGATCAGGGCGATGACGGCGAAGCGGTGCGCGGTGGCGCGCGGGCGCCAGAGGAGTGTAGCGAGGAGAACGACCGCGACCAGGACCACGACCGGGAGGTAATCGGTCGAGCGTTTGGCGACGATGTTCGCGAGGAGGGCGGCGACGATCGCGAGCGCCCCGACGGACCACCAGCTCGCGCGGCGCGGGGCGAGCCAGCCGCAGCCGAGGATCAGCCAGAGCCAGGGATCCATGATGTAGACCGAGTCGCCGTAGAACCAGGTCCCGCGGAACGGCATCAGCCAGCGCATGCCGTAGTTGTTCAGCCAGTCGAGGAAGGGATGGGTGAGGATGGCGAGGAAGGACACGGCGAGCAGCCACCGCGCGCTCGCTTTGCGGGTGGGATGGGGCCGCAGCTTGTCGTACGCGAGGAGGAGCGCGGTCTGGAGGAACGGGAGGACGAGCAGGGCGAGCACGCCGTGGGTCCAGCCGCGCCGGAAGCCGAGGGCGAGGTCGTCGTGGCCGGTGAAGTAGAGGATGGAGTCGATGTCCGGCAGGTTGGCGCCGATGACGCACGCCGCAGCCGCAAGGCGCGTTTTGTCCGCAAGCCGCGTCGCGCCAAGGTTCGCACCGACCAGGGTGTGAGTGAGCGGATCCATGGATGCGGATCGTATATCCGGGACCGACGGGGAACGACGGGAGGCCTCCGCGTCTCGGATACGATTCGCCTTATGAGAATTCTTGTCATTGGGCCGAACGGCACGATTGGGCGGGCGATAGTCGAAGCATTGTCGGGCGAGCATGAAGTCATCGGGGCGAGCCGGAGTGGTGGCGATGTGAACGTCGACATCCGCGAACCGGAATCGATCCGGAAGATGTACGCGCAGGCCGGCAAGATCGACGCGGTCGTGAGCGCGGCCGGGAGTGGCGCGTGGAAACCGCTCGATCAGCTCTCGGACGAAGACTTCGCGATCTCGCTCGGCTACAAACTGATGGGACAGGTGAATGTCGTCCGCTACGGGCTCGCGCATGTGAACGACGGCGGATCGATCACGACGACCAGCGGCATCCTGAGCCGCTCGCCGATGGTGGGGAGTGCGGCGATCAGCCTGGTGAACTCCGGCCTGGAAGGCTTCACCCGCGCCGCCGCATTGGAGGCGCCGCGCGGAATTCGCGTCAACGTCGTCAGCCCGCCGTGGGTCACGGAGACGCTGATCGAGATGGGAAGCAGCGATACCTCGCATGGCCTTCCGGCGGCGGCGGTGGCGCTTGCATACGTGCGCAGCGTGACCGGGACTCAGACCGGACAGGTGATCGTGCCGTAGGGACTCGGGCGGCGAACCGGGCGTAACATGAGGCGGTGCCGGAGGCCGCGCAGGCGCGCATCTTCGTACTGGACGACGACTCGCTGACGCGCCGTATCGTGGAGGCGGCGCTGACGAAGGAAAGCTTCGTCGTGCATGGCTACGGGACGAAGGCCCACGGCGTCGCGGCGGCACAGCGCGATCCGTACGACCTCTACCTGCTCGACGTGATGCTGCCCGACGGCGACGGCGTCGACGTCTGCCGGCTCCTGCGGACGCGAACGGCGGCGCCGATCGTGATGCTCACCTCGCGCGGCGATCTCGACGACGTGGTGGTCGGCCTGGAAGCGGGGGCGGACGATTACATCGTCAAGCCGTTCCGGGTCGGGGAGCTGGTGGCGCGGGTCCGCGCACAGCTCCGCCGTGCGGGCGAGCTGAATCGCGACCGCCAGCCGGACGACGTGCTGCGCCTCGGCGACCTGTCGGTCGACCGCGCCATCCGCGACGCCACGGTGCGCGGCGAACGAGCCCGGCTGAGCCAGCGCGAGTTCGAAGTGCTCGATTACCTCGCCCTCCGCCACGGCCGCAACGTCGCCCGCGACGTGTTGATGGAGGCGGTGTGGGGCTCGACCGAGGAGATCTCGGAAAAGATCCTCGCGGTCTACATCCGGCGGTTGCGCTGCAAGATCGAAGTCGACCCGGAAGCGCCGCGGCATCTGCAGACGGTGCGTGGGTTCGGGTACCGGCTGGAGTGAGGGTTTGGTTGCTGGTTGCTGGTTGCCGCAATCTGCCGGCCGGTCGAAGACCGGCGCTCCTCTCAGTGATTAACCCGCCATTCACCGAACGGCGCGAGAATGGCGCACATGCTGAAACTCCCGCTCAGGATGACGGGAGGGGAGTCTCCTTCGCTTCACTGAAGACCGTTGCGATCAGCTGAGCGTCGCCCGCAGTTTCTCCTCGTTCTTTGCGGCCCAGGTGTCGAAGCTCTGTACGTTCGGGTCGATGGCGTGCATGGTCTCGATGTCTTTGGCGCGGCTGGGGATGTGGAGGCGGTAGTACTCGAACATGTCCGCGAGGTCTTCGGCGCCGGGGAAGCCGAGGGCGGCGAAGGTCTCGCGGGGGACATGGGTGTAGCGGACGGTCTTTCCGCTGTGGCGGCTCATGACCTCGGCGTACTCGGTCGCGGGGAGCTCGTCGCCGGCGGGTTTGAGGGTCTGGCCGATGTACTTTTCCGGCTGCTCGAAGAGGGGGGCGATGATGCGGCCGACGTCTTCGACGGACATGGCCGCCAGGGGGGTGTCGCCCTGCGGGAAGCCGAAGCCGTAGGTGCCGTCGCCGGCCGGACGCGGCGGGAAGAAGTAGAGGAAGTTCTCGTAGTAGAACGGGACGTGGACGAAGGTCGAGGGGATGCCGAGGCTGCGGGCGTACTCTTCGTGCTCCGCCTTGAGGTCGAAGTGGGGGCTCTTCAGCGCGCCGCCGGTCTCCTTCTCGATCGGCGGAAGGGTGCTGAAGACGAAGTGCTGGATCTTCGCGTCGGCGACGGCTTTGACAAGGTTGCGGCCCTGGGTCGCTTCTTTGCCGAAGTGCTCCCAGAAGTTGGTGACGCCGAACGCGCCGTAGCACCCTTCGAGGGCGGCGGCGAGGCTGGCCGGGTCGTCGAGATCGCCCTGGACGACTTCAGCACCGAGCTCGCGCAGCGCCTGCGCGGCGGGTGAATCGGTCTTGCGGGTGAGGGCGCGGACGGCAAACTTGCCGCGGGAGAGAAGGTTGCGGGCGACGCTGCCGCCCTGGGCTCCGGTGGCGCCGAAAACTAAGATCGTCTCGAGCACGGTCGTTCTCCTTGGAATGTTGTCGGTTGTCAGTTGTCGGTCAGGGGTCACTTGGCGGCCGTCTGCACTGGCGCCGGCGGTAGAGGGGTCTGGACTTCGTTGTGGATCGGCTTCAGGGTCCGAAGATATGCGAAGACGGCGGCGAGGTCTTCATCGGTCATCTCACGATAGTTGAACCAGGGCATCGGCGGCAGCAGGGGGCGGGCGACACCCCAGTGGCGGCCGTTGCGGATGGTGTTCTTGAAGATGTCGAACGTCCAGATGCCGGTTCCGGTCATCTTGTCGGGGGTGAGGTTGGCGGCGAAGCTGACGCCCCACGGTCCGGAGAAGGCGGTGTTGGTCGGCGCACCGGCGTAACCCCAGGCCGCGGTGAGCTGCGCCGGCTCTTTGATCGGGATCTGCATCGGATGCCCCGAGAGGGCCCGGCTCATGTCGGGGCCGGGCTTCCCGTCGGGCTGCATGGTCCAGGGGGTGTGGCAGTCGTGGCAGCCGCCGATGGTGACGAGGTACTTGCCCCGCTCAACCTGGCTTTTGTCGTTGTTCCGCGAAAAGCTCGGCGCGGGCTGCGGTGCATAGGTCGGTGCCGGTGCATTGGCCGCGGCGACGACGCCGATCAGCGCGATGAGCGTCGCGATCGCCAGGATGAGTGCCTCTTTCCGATTGAGTTTCATAGTCGCCTCCGTTGTTTGTCGCTGTGCAAGGTAGGCAGAGGCGCTTACCGGGGAGTTACCGGGGTGCTTACCGGGGGGTGTTGTTGGTTTTGTAACAACGACTGGTTGCTGGTTGCTGGTTGCTCGTGAGTTTCGGCTTGGGCGTCAGGCGGCGGCCAGGAGCGAACGGCGAGTGGGCGACTGCCGCGCGAGAGCGGCCCACGAGGACGTGGGCGGACCGGCCGACGGCGACGGCGACGTCGGCGGTCCGCGGGACGTCGCTTCGCGACGGCGCGTAGGGGCGGACTGCCGACCTCCGGTCGGCCGCTACCCGGACCGCCCACGTCGTCGTGGGCCGGTCCGCCCACGTCGCGTGGGCCGCTCTCGCGCGGCACGTCCCCGCTAGGGAAGATTTTAACCGGAGCGCCCCTCCACCATAATGCGGAGGTGCACCTCGTCGACGAGCCGGACGACTCTCCTTCGACGGCCATCCGGGAGGACGTGGCACAGCTCTTCCGTGCAGAGGCGTTGGCGGAGTATCAACGCGGCCGTTCTGACGAAGGTCACCTGCTCGAGATCGAGCCGGGCTGGGGCCGCCGTGCTTATCCCGTGATCCTGGCGCTGCTCGGCGCGGCGCTCCTCTTCAGCGTGCTCGTTCGCGTCGATCGCGAAGCCCGAGGGGTGGGAGTGATTCGCGACGGCCGTCTCATCGCCATGGTCCCGGCCCGATACCGGTCGCACCTGCGGCCCGCGGCCCCCTTGCACTTCGAGCTAGCCGGCCAGCCGCTCGCCGTCGGCTCGGTCAGCAGGAGGATCCTCCGGGCCACGGAGGCGCGCCGGTTCCTCGGGCCGGACGGGGCCGCGCTGTGGACCTCCGGCGAGGCGGCGGTGAGGATCGACGCGCCGCTGCCGGCGGACCGGGACGATTCCAGCGACGGCATCGCCGGCCGCGTCCGGGTTCGCGTCGGCCGCGAACGACTGCTCTTCGCGCTGATCCCGGCACTGCGGGGTCCCGATGTCTGAGCCGCGCCGCACCCGGCGTTTCTCCTTCGGCTCGCGCCGCATTCCGGTCGTGCGGCAGACCGCCGAGACCGATTGCGCCGCGGCTTGCCTGACGATGGTCCTCGCGTACCACGGCAAGGTCCTGCGCCTCGACGAGGTGCGCCAGTTGCTCGGGATCGGGCGCGACGGCGCAGACGCACTGACGTTCGTCAAAGGCGCGCGCTTTCACGGCCTGCGGGCGCGCGGGGTGAAGGTGCCGAAGATCGAGGACCTTCGCTTCCTGGAGCGGGGGTCGGTGCTGCATTGGGGCTTCCACCACTACGTCGTGTTCGAGCGCATCGACGGCGACAGCGTGCGGATCGTCGATCCGGGGAGCGGGCGTCGCACGGTGACGCTCGAGGACGTCGGCAAGACCTTCACGGGAATCGCGCTCGTGTTCGAGCGGGGCGCGGACTTTATCCGGTCCAGCGCGCCGCGGCGCGGGGTGATGCGCTACGTGCGCGAACTGGTCGCGCATTCGGCCCTGCTGCGGCGCATCCTGGCACTCTCGCTCGTGCTGCGCGTGCTCGCGCTGGCGACGCCGCTGCTCACCGGCCTGATCGTCGACCGCGTCGTGCCCGGCCGCGATCATTCCCTGCTGTTCGTCCTCGGCGTGGCCCTGGCGACGATCGCCGCGTTCGACTTCGCGTCGGCGCTGGTCCGGGCCCACCTGATGCTGCACCTCCGGACCCGTCTCGACGCGAAGATCACACTCGATTTCGTGGAGCACCTGATCGCACTCCCCTACGCGTTCTTTCATCAGCGCTCGGCGGGCGACCTGATGATGCGTCTCAACTCCAACACCACCATTCGCGAGATTCTCACCGCCGGGACGCTCACCGGCGTCCTCGACGGGGCGCTGGCGTGCCTCTATCTGATCTTCCTCTTCGCCGCCAACAGCACCATCGCCCTGCTGGTCCTCGGACTCGGATTCCTGCGGGTGCTGCTGTTTCTCGGGACGCGTCACCGCCACGCGGAACTGATGTCGCGGACGCTCCAGGTGCAGGCGAAGTCGCGCACCTACCAGGTGCAGATGCTGTCGGGCATCGAGACGCTCAAGGCGCTGGGAGCGGAGCAGCAGGCCGTCGACCGGTGGGCCAACCTGTTCGGGGACGAGCTCAACGTCTCACTCGCGCGCGGCCGGCTCGACGCCTTCTTTGAAGCGGGTCTCAACACGCTCACCACCGCCTCGCCGTTCGTCGTGCTCGCCTTCGGCGCGTCCGAGGTGATGGCCGGGAATCTCACGCTCGGAACCATGCTGGCGGTGAGTGCGCTGGCCATCGGCTTCCTGACGCCGCTCACGTCGCTGGTCTCGACCGCGGTGCAGCTCCAGTTGCTGGGCAGTTACATGGACCGGATGGACGACGTGCTCGACGCGCCGCCCGAGCAGAAGAAAGACCAGGTGGTGACGACACCGGCGTTGAGCGGGCGCATCACGCTCGAGAACGTGAGTTTTCGCTACTCTCCGATGCGGCCGTTTGCGGTCAACTCCGTGACGCTCGAGATCGAGCCGGGCAGCTTCGTGGCACTGGTCGGCAGCTCCGGCGCAGGCAAGTCGACCCTGGCCATGCTGTTGACGGGCCTGTATCGCCCGACCAGCGGCCGGGTCCTGTACGACGGGATGGATCTCGAAGGGCTGGAGCTGACCAGCCTGCGCCGCCAGCTCGGGATCGTCCTGCAGCAGCCGTATCTCTTCTCCGATTCGATCCGGAGCAACATCGCCATCGGCAACGAAGGCTTGCCGCTGCCTCGCATCGTGGAGGCCGCGAAGAAGGCCCACATCCACGACTTCGTCCAGACGCTCCCTCTTGGATACGACTCGCCGCTCGGCGACGGCGGCTCGTCGCTCTCGGGCGGACAGCGGCAGCGCCTCGCGCTCGCCCGTGCGCTGGTGCGGCGCCCGTCGATCCTGTTGCTCGACGAGGCCACCAGCCATCTCGATGCGGAGTCGGAGCGGGAGGTGCTGGAGGAGCTGGAGCGGCTCCGCGCGACGCGGCTGGTGATCGCCCACCGGCTCTCGACCGTCGTGCGAGCCGACAAGATCCTGGTCATGGAGCACGGGGAGATCGTCGAGCACGGCCGCCACGACGAGCTGGTCGCCCGCGACGGACGCTACGCAGAGCTTGTGCGCGCGCAGTTGGCGGGGTGAGTTCCTCGGGGCCTCGGAGCTCCTCGGGGGGCGTAGCTGAAGCCGCCGAAGGCGGCGAAAGATCTGTAGGCCCGGCCTTTAGGCCGGGTACCACGAGCGGCCAGCCCGGTAAGTCCGCGTAGCGGGCGACAGAACAGCGTTCCGCGCGGGTCTTGTTTTCTGTCGCCCGCTACGCGGGGCTGGAAGATCCACTCCCCGCCTGACCCGGCCTGAAGGCCGGGCCTACAGATCTTTCGCTGCCTTCGGCAGCACAGAACATGACGGGATTTGCGTGGCGACAAACGCCTCTTCGGACACGCCTCTCCGAGGAACTCCGAGGGACCGGTCGGAGGACAGGCTCCACGCCTGTCCTCCACGGAGCACCGGGCTACGGGCAATACCTCGGCGGGCAGGGGGAACAGTAGGTCGACGTCGGACAATAGCCGGCGTCGATGCTGCAGCCGCCGGTAACGGTGGCGAGCACTTCATCGCCGAGGTCGATGACGGACGCGGGGCTTTCGGGCATCTCCGCACGCTCGTCATTCGACAACGAGGAGTAGTACTCACCGTCCCGCCATGCACGAATCACATCTCTTTTCTTCATCGAGTCCTTCCTTTTCCTCGGCCGGCTGCCGCGCTCACGGGGAGGAGATCGCCGGCCGTGCGTTCTCCCGCCGTTCCCTGCACCATGCAGGTGAAATCAAGGGTCGAGGGTGAGTAAGCCGGGGAAGAGATCGGGACGGGCGAGCCGCGCCAGGCCGAAGCCGGCGCCGGCAAGCCCCGCCATCAGGCCGGGCGTCTCGATGCTGCCCGGCAGGCCGTAAAGCCAGCCGTGGTTGCGGATGCTGTCCGCGATCCCGCCGGCAACGCGCCAAGCCTGCTGTTCGAGCCCTGCATCGCCGGCGGCTCGTGCCGCGGCGAAGAGCAGCTCGACGTTCCCGACGTCGCCGTGGCAAAGGGTGTGGTTCTCTCCGAAGCCGCGCGCGATGGTCGAGCGGACGGCGACGTCGATCTCGGCGCGCACCTCGGCATCGTCAAGCCACGGCAGGCCGGCAATGCGCGCCAGTCCGATCCCCGGCGCGCCGTGACACCACGCCCACATGTAGTGGCTGCCATAGGCGCCGTCGACGCCGTCTTCCCCGCGGGCCCGAAGATCGGGCCAGTTCTGTTCCGCCTCCGAGAAAAGCGAGCGCTCGAATTCGATCCCGCCGGATGCGGCGTCGCGGAAGCGCTCGTCGCCGGTTCTGCCGTACAGCCGCAGCAGCGCCAGCGCGATGCCGGCGGCGCCGTGGGAAATGCCGGCGAGCGCGCGGTCGCCCGCGAGCGGCATGCGCCAGCCGAGACCGCGCTGCTGCGGCTCGGCTTTCTGCAACAGCCGCTCGCCGCACGCGAGCATCAGCCGGTCGAGCCATTCCGACGGGCGAGCCTCCGCCAGCGCGGCCAGACTACAGATCGTGCCGGCCGAGCCGACGATCAGATCGAGCAGGTCGTCCTGCTCGATCAATTTCGGCAGACGTCGGGCGTACGACTCCGCCTCGTCGAGCAGCGCCGCATCGTTCCACAGCCGGCCGAGGTGAGCGAGCGTGTAGATGATCCCGCCCCAGCCGTTGAAGCCACCGATGCCGTTGACGAGCTTCGGGTCCGCGTCGATCTGCTGCTTCTGCGCGAACAGCGCCTTGCAGGCGATCTCCGTGTACCGCTCCTCGCCGGTCGCCGCGCCGAGACAGCCGAGGAAGAGCGCGATGCCGGGCAGGCCGAGGTAGAAGTCGGGGCCGGACGGGACGAGTTGCCAGCCGTTCGGCTCGCGATAGTCGAGCGTCAGCCAGAGCGCCTCCAGGCGGTTCGTGAACGCGCGCTCCACGATGCGGTCGCCGGCCTGGCGCGCGAGAGCCATGAACTCCTCCGCTTCCGGCCGCGTCGTACGCGGCGCGAAGGCGTAGGAAGGGCGCGGCACGCCGGGTCCGGTGATGCGGATCGCCTCGAACGAATCGCGGATCACCGCCACCTGGCGCTCGAGGTCGGAGGGCGACAGGCCGGCAATCTTCTCCTGCACCCGCGTGAGGCCGCTGTCGGCAAACAGGCCGGCCACGAGCCCGCCGCGCCAATGCACCACGTCGCGACTGTCCGGCCACGTCAGGAACAGCGGGATGTCGCCGCGATGGAGATCCTCGGCCTCCGCGGCGGCAAGTTCCCGCAGAAACGGGCGCCGCACGGCGAACGCCCAAAGCCCGTCGAACAGACGGTCGCGGTCGAGCGCGTTGCCGAGCGAGTGCGGGTGGAAGCTCTCGAACAGCGCCGCCCCGTAGTGCGCGGTGTTGCGGAAGAGGATGCGCATCTCGCGGCCGGCGAACGCCTCGAGCCGCGCGGCCAGCGCGTCACGGTTCTCCTCCAGGAGCGTGTAGAGGCGGCGGAAGCCCTCCTCGATCGGCCCGGCGAACTCCGTCGGCTGCACCTCGCGATCGGTCACGCGCACCCGGTTCTCGCCGGCCGGGATCACCAGGCGCCGGCGCTCCATCCGCATCGTGTCGCGGCCGCCGTCGGTGGAGGTGAGCATCGGGCGCGGCGTGAGCTGCCCTTCGCGCGCGGTGAGGCCGGAGAGGTCGACGCCGGCGTTGTTCCGGTCGCCCCACCACCGCTCGGGGAGCATGTTCGTCCGGAGGACCGTCGAACGGATCGGCGCGCCCGGCGTCCCTTCCACGTCGTACAGGTTCCGCGTGTTGAGCCACGGCTGGAAGAGCGTCTCGAGGTCGATCAGCATCGGATGCTCGCCGGCCGCGAGGAGGTTCTCGTGGTGGAAGTCCGTGCCGTCGAGGACGTAGAGCAGCGCGAGATAGCCGCCCTGCCGCTCCAGGAACCGCTGCAATGCGCCCTCATCGGGGCACGGCGCCGCGTGCACCATCTCCATCCAGCCGTACTCGAGGCGGTCGAGCACGCCCAGTTGCCGGAACGCGGGCTCGAAGCCGCGCTCGTTCAGCCAGCCGAGGAGCTTCTGGAAGACCACTTCGAGCTCGAGCGATTTCGGCTTGTAGACGACCTCGAAGCCGGAGTCGAAGACGACCACGAGCACGGAGCGGCCGTCGCGGTGGAAGTCGGAGAGCGCGCCGTAGACGTCGCGAAGCCGGCCGAGCGGCTGGCCACCGTTGAATTGAGCGGCGAGCGCGCCGGCGTCCGTCGCCAGATGCTGCAACAGCTCGGAGCAGGCATTCCGCCACAGCTCGAGCCGCAGCACCACCTGCCGCGCCAGGACCGGGAAACGCTCCAGGATCTCCAGCGCGTAACGCTTCGACCGGAGCTTTTCGAGGAAGTCCTCGAAGCGAGCTTCCGGTGTCTCGCCCTCCAGCCTCTCTTCGAGCTTCAGCGCGTGCATCTCCACGAGCAGCGCGCGGTTCAGCATCATCGCGAAGTGGTCGGGAAGGTGCGCGGTGAGGAAGCGCGCGATCGCGGGCGAGAACGGCGCGCCGGGATGCGCGGCGAGAATCCGGCCCGCTTCCTCTTCCAGCCGGCTGGCGAAATGCCGGACCAGCGGCTCGACGAACGGCAGGAAGCGGCAGCGCTGGAGGTCTGCATTGGGCGGCCACGCAAACTCCTCGCTCCTCCCTCCGTCGCCATACGCCGCCGCGATGACGGACAGCCATGCAGGCTCGCTCGTGTACGCGCGGATCTGCTCGACGCTCTCCCCCAGCAGATACAGGAGCTCTTCTTCGGAGATGCCGGCGGAGGCGAGACGCTCTTCCCACAGTCCGGGGTTCTTCGCGAACGCGCTCTGGGTCTTCCACCGCTCCAGCCGCCGGGTCGCGAGCGCGCCGTCGACCGGCCCGCGCGGCGAGCCGTGGGCGCGCCAGCCCGCCACGCGCTCGGCGAGGGTTGCGGCGAGGTGCCACCGCGGGCTGTCCAGCAATTCGGCGACCGTACTGCCGTCGTCGAGCGTTCCGGTCTCCTCGGGGACAGCGGTCGTAGCTGACATCCAGCGACCTCCAGGTGGAGCGGCAGTGTAGGTTTAGTGATGTAAAAGCGTCAAGGCAGAAAAGGACATCGGACGCAAATACGGCGAGGAGGCTCGGGCGGCACTCGACTAACGATGGGAGACCGACCGAGGGGCCTCCGGCGGGCCGGCCCGGCCGGCAGCGTTGGTTTGCCATAGGCTGAACGCTCGGCTCTGGCATCGAACGCGGTCCGGGCGGAAACAAACGCTGCCGGCCGGGCCGGCCCGCCGGAGGCCTCCCGTCGATCTCTCTTCGTGGTTGAATGAAAGCGTGCTGCTCAGAGCTCGAGCCGGCGGCCCCGTTCGAGGATGTGGTCCGCTGTCCGGAGCGCATTGGCCACGATCGTGAGCGTCGTGGACGCTCCCCCCGAGGTCGGCATGAACGAGCCGTCCGCAACATAGAGATTGCGCAGCGCGTGCGCGCGGCAGAAGGGATCGAGCACCGACGTACGTGGATCGCGGCCGGCGCGGCAGGTCCCGTGGACGAGGTACGACGACGTGCCGCCCACGTCGGTCGTGACGCCTTCGGTTGCGCCGAGATCTTCGTAGACCTCGAAGGCGCGATCGGCGAGAAAACGTCCGGCCCGGCGGTGATGCGCCGGCAGGTCGAGCTGGATCCGCGCGGCAAGCAGCCCGTGCCGGTCCGTCACGGCGTCGTCGAGTGTGACGAACGTCTGCGCGTTCGGGAGAAAATCGTGAAAGGCCTCGAAGTAGAGCACGCGCTGTTCTTCCCCCGGTGTGAGGTAGCCGGGCGCCGGGACCTGGGGCGCGATGCCGAACCGGATCATGCCGCCCTTGAGAAGGTCGGAAACGCCGTCGGGGAGGAAGTAAAAGTCGGCGATGGAGCGGCCGAGAAAGGGGAAATCGTTCCGCAGCAGCCCGGCCGGCGCACGGTCGAGCTCGAACAGCGCCTGCCCCATCGTCACCGCGTGGAACTGAAGATTGCGGCCGACCTGTCCCTCTTCGTTCGCCAGGCCGGAGAGCAGGAGCAGCCGCGCCGACTCGACCGCGGAGGCGGAAACGCAGACAACCCGGCCGGGCGCAAAGTGCTCACGCCCTTCGGCGTCGACATACACGCATCCCGAGACGCGATCGCCGTCTGCCGCGACCACCTCCCGCACCATCGACAGCGGCCGCACCTCACAGCGTCCGGTCGCTTCCGCATGCGCGATGAACGTTTCCTGCGACGTCCCCCGCGCTCCGACCGGGCAGCCGTACGACGCACAGACCCGGCAGTAGGAACACGCCGGACGGCCGTCGTAGGGGCGGGAGTTGATGGCGCGCGGAGTTGGGAACGGATGCCATCCCCGCCGCCGGCACGCGCCGTCGATCTCCGCGGCGAAAGGATGCGCATCGAGCGGCGGCAACGGGAAGGATGTCGAGCGCGCTCCGGCGAAAGGGTCCGCCCCCGCCTGGCCCGAGACGCCCATCATCTTCTCGGCGAGCGCGTAGTACGGCTCGAGCTCGTCGTAGTCATAAGGCCAGTCGGCAATCGAGAGGTAATCGCCGAAACGCGACCGCATCCGGAAGTCGTCGGGATGAAAGCGGTAAAAGTACCCTCCCATGTGGACCGTGCCGCCGCCCACACAGGTGGCGATCCAGCCGAGGTTCGTCCGGAGCGGAGTGGCCGTCCTCCTGGTGACCACCGTGTGCGGATCGGCCTCGACGGACGGGATGAAGTCGCCCGGCCGAAGCCCTCCGGCACCATGCGCGTAGTCCTCGCGTGAATGCCGCGGTCCCTTCTCGAGCACCAGCACACGCCATCCCGCCGAGGCCAGCCGCCACGCCACCGCCCCACCGCCGGCGCCACTGCCGATAATTACCGCATCATGCACGGGAGGAGACTAACTGATCGGAGCGCCGGTCTTCGACCCGCCGTCGAAGCCACACGCGTCCCGAGAGACGGCCGACGGAACGTCGGCGGACCGGCCGGTCGAAGACCGGCGCTCCATAGGGGCGCCTGCGGCGGCCGAAACATTCAAATGAGGAGCGGCAGAAACCACACTGTCATCCTGATTCACACCAAAGTCAGGCGGTGGTCATTGTATTGACGGCGGCTCTCCGAACTTTGTACTCCACACTGCGAGAACCTCGATCCGCTTTGCGCCCTTGTCTACACGGTAATAGACGTAGTGTTATGTGCCGACGAGAACAACACGCCGCACGCCTGCAAGTTCGACATCTTCAGCGATGGCCCCTGCTTCAGGATATTCGGAGATGAGGGCGAAAGCTCTGCGGAGCTCCTCGCGAAAAAGGTTCGGAGCCTTTGTTCGGTTGCGGCGCCACCAATGAGACTCATTGCGTATTTGCTGAGCAGCGGCAGCCGTGGGCTTGACGCGAAATGCCACTGATCA
This sequence comes from Thermoanaerobaculia bacterium, assembly GCA_035629865.1. Classification (GTDB taxonomy): domain Bacteria; phylum Acidobacteriota; class Thermoanaerobaculia; order Gp7-AA8; family Gp7-AA8; genus QHVT01. Next base: position 26,095 of record DASPHC010000162.1, read on the forward strand.
GATCGACTCGTCCAGCTCTGCGAGGAGATCGTCGGCATCCACGAGCTCGCCGCGGTCTGCTTGAGCCATTGACTCGAGGAGCACGCGTTTCTGCTCCGGCAAGACGCGGAATGGTGCTGTGTCGTAACTGAGAACCGTGACTTTCTCGCCTTCCGAGAAGGGCTGCCCTTCAACGACGATTGTTCCGTCCGTTACTGTTCCGGTGGCGATCTTCATGTTGGTCATTCTACCGTTTTCTGGCGGTCCGATACGGCGCGCCGGAGGGAGTGTTGGTCTACTGAGTGCGGTCTGCTGAACGCGCGAAGCGGGTGCGGGTCGCACCACGTGGACCCCACCCGTGCACCACATGCACGCGCGCGTGCACGTATCGGCGCGTGCATGGCGTGCATCGGCGTGTGCACGGTGTGCATCGGCGCGTGGATGGCGTGCATCGGCCCGTGCACGGCATGCATTGGCCCGTGCACGCGTGCATCGGCGCGTGCATCACGTGAGAATGGAAGGTTCACGACGGGAATCGGCGTGTTCCGCGGGGGATCATCGACCGGATCGGCGAACTTGCCCGGCGCGGCGTCGCCGATTCATGAGGTCCCCGTAGGGGACGGAGATCGAACGCGGAGCGCCGGTCTTCGACCGGCCGGTCCGCCGGCTTTCAGCCGGCCCGGTGGTGGGAGGGGGAGTGCACCGCGCGAGACTCCCAGCCGAAGGCTGGCGGACCGGCCGGTCGAAGACCGGCGCTCCACAGGCGGCACTCGCGAACCTCAACCCGGAGCCGAGGACTGGCAGACAACCGACAACCGACAACTGACAACTGACAACAACTCATCGAACCAGCTCCTCCACCACCCCCACCAGTCCCTCCACCACATGCGCCGCGCGCTCGTAGTCCAGCGTCTCCGGGCGATCGGCCGGGGTGTGGTAGTTCGGATTGCGGAACAGCGCGGTGTCGGTGACGCAGATGGCGGGGTAGCCGAACTGCCAGAAGGACCACTGGTCGGACCAGGAGATGCCGGTGACGGCTTCGGGCATGGCGGCGGATTCGATGGGGAAGTTTGTCGTGGCGCGGAAGGCGTCGACGCTGCGTTTCAACAGCGCGCGCGAGCCGAGGTTGGAGGCGAAGGCGATGAAGTTGGCGGTGTCGGGGTAGAAGCTGGCCAACGGGGCCGGGTATTGCTGGGAGCCGGGCTCGTCGCGGTAGTAGGCGATGGTCTCGAGGCTGAGCATGGCCACGATCTTTTCGCCGCGGTCGCGGCAGCGTCTGGCGTACTGCCAGCTCCCCATGTCGTGCGTCTGAAAGTGCGGCGGCTCTTCGTTGGCGAAGGCGACGAAGCGCAGCGTGCGGGCCGGCTTCGATCGGGCGAAGCGGCGGGCCAGGGCGAGCAGGGCGGCGGTGCCGCTGGCGTTGTCGTCGGCACCAATGGTTCCTTCGACGGAGTCGTAGTGCGCGCCGATGACGACGATCTCGTCGTTGTTTTGCCGGGGGCCGCGAATCTCGGCGATGAGGTTCTCGGCATGCACGCCGTCCTGCTCGACGAAGTAGCGGTGGCGCTCGACGGTGTAGCCGGCTGCTTGCAGCTCGCGTTCGATCAGCGCCGCGGCCGCATTGAGGTTCTCCGGGACGAAGGTGTTGCGCTGGCCGATCGCGCAGAGGGCGCCGACGTCGCGGCGCAGTTCGGCAACGAGTGCGGCGGACGGTGTACCGGGAACGGAGGCGGCCGGACGGCGGCGCTTCATGTACACAAAACAGGCCGCGCCGAGGAACAACAGAAGCAGAACTGCAACCGCCATCTTCACGACCCCATGTTAGCGTCGAGCCATGCGCGCCACACTGGCTCTTCTCCTCATCCTCGGCGCATCCGCGGCCGATGCCTGCACGACCTTCTGCACGCGCGGCCTGTTCGGGCGCAACTACGATTTCGAGACCGGCACCGGCATGGTGATGGTGAACAAGCGCGGGCTGGCGAAGACGTCGCAGCGCGCGCAGCCGGCGTCATGGACGTCGCGTTACGGCAGTGTGACGTTCAACCAGTGGGGCCGCGACAATGCGACGGGCGGGATGAACGAGAAGGGGCTCGTGGTCGAGCTGATGTGGCTCGACGGGACGCGCTATCCGAAGGCGGACGCGCGGCCGGAGCTCGGGACGCTGGAGTGGATCCAGTATCAGCTCGACACCGCCGCAACGGTGCAGGAGGTGGTGGAGAGCGCGAAGAAGGTGCGCATCAGCGAGCGCGGCGTGCCGCTGCATTACCTGGTTGCCGACGCCTCCGGCGACGTCGCTGCCGTCGAATTTCTCGGCGGCGAGCTGGTGGTCCACCGCGGCGACAAGCTGCCGGTGGCGGTCCTGGCCAACGACCCGTACGCGCAGAGCGTGGCAGGGCAGCGGGGCAACTCTGCAGCCCGATTCACCCGCGCGGCGAAGGGATTGGCTTCCGCGACCTCCGTCGACGCCGCTTTCGCGCTGCTGGACGAGGTGGCGCAGCAGTCGACGCAATGGAGCATCGTCTACGACCTCCGCAACCGCGCCGTCACCTACCGCACCGCCGCGAACCGGGAGAAGCGCAGCCTCCGCTTCGCCGAGCTCGATTTCGCCTGCGCCACGCCGGTGCGGGTGCTGGACGTCGACAGCGGCCGCGGCAACGTGGCTTCGCTGCTGCGCGACTACACGCGGGCGGCGAACGAGTCGCTCGTCCGCCGCTCCACGAAGGAAACGTCGTTCACGCGCGACACGCCCGACGACGAGATCGTCGAGGCGGCGCGCTGGCCGGAGAAGTCGGCCTGCGCTAGTACAGCACAGGCGCGGGCGAAGCCGGCGCAGGGAACGCCATCTGCGACCACGCGTCGCCCGTGACGTTGTCGATCGACGACGCCCATCCCTGCCACGTCGTCGACGCGGTGGCGCTGATGTTCTGGATGATGACCTGAACGGTTCCGACGTCCGGTCCCGGCCTGCTGATCTGCTGCATCGAGCGCGCGGGGACGACGATGTCGATGACTTCCGGGCCGGAGACGCCCGAGGTCGGGACGACGGTGATCCGGAAGGTCTGCTCGGACGGGGAGTTGTGCGCCACGCCGACGTTGAGCCGGTACTGCTCGGTACGCCGGACGCCGAAGATCCACTTGGTCTGGACCGTACTGGTCGTGACTTCGATGGCCGGGAAGGTCTGGGCCATCGTCCCGCCGGCGACATTCGGCTGCGGCGTCCAGATGCGGGCAGTGGCGTGAAGCTGGGCGTTCGCGTCGACCCCGGCACCGTCGGACTCGATGCCGAAGATCTCGATGGCGCCGATGCCGGTCTGCTGGAGGATGTTCAGGACGAAGTCCTCCGAGGTGATGCCGCTGCGGGCGCTGATGGTCAGGTTCCGGATGGGGACGGCTTCACCCGCGCTTCCCTGCGGATACCACCAGATCGAGACGTTCTGCGGCTCGTTGCGGAAGTTGATGAGCTGGATGTCGCTGCGGAAGTAGGTACCGTTCGCACCGGCAGCATTACCCGCCACAGGGATCAGGATGCGGTTGGTCGCGGTCTGGGGCACCACGAGGTCGGCAGAAGCAGGTACGGACAGGAGAGCGAGGGCGAGAAAAACGGTGGTGATGCGCATGTTGGGAGTGGGGATAGCAACAGGCGAGCCTCTCTTGGGATGGCAAGCCCAACCTCTGTCATCCTGAGTGCCCCGAAGGGGCTCTGGAAATTAGCCGGGGGTTGGTGCGAAGCGCCTACCCCCGGATACGACACGTCCTCATATCTCGTGCCCCGGAGGGGCACCGGAAGCGTGACATTCACGAGCTCCGGTGCCCCTCCGGGGCACGAAATATGGGCGCGCGGTATCCCGGGGGTAGGCGCTTCGCGCCAACCCCCGGCTAATTTCCGACACGCCTCCGGCGTGCAGGGGCTGACACCGGTTGTTCACAACCTTGTCGGTTTCCCCTTCTGCCCTCTGCTTTCTGCCTTCTGCCCTCCCTTCCGGGGCAGCAAACTTGCAGCCGCGGCCTTTCAGTGATCAATTAGAGACCGAGGTGTTTTGATGCGAGTCGCTGTTCGGTTCGTAGTTCTGTCGTTCCTCGTCGTTCTCCTCATCGTCCCAACCGCCCAGGCACAGTACTTCGGCCGCAACAAGGTGCAGTGGGAGCAGTTCGACTTCAAAGTGCTGCAGACCGAGCACTTCGACATCTACTACTACGACCAGGAAGCGGACGTCGTACAGGATGTGGCGCGCATGTCGGAGCGGTGGTACGCCCGGCTCTCCCGCGTCTTCAACCACTCCTTCCGCAAGAAGCCGATCGTCCTCTACGCCAACTCAGCCGACTTCCACCAGACCACCACCACCGGCGGGATGATCGGCGAAGGGACCGGCGGCTTCACCGACGCGTTCATGAACCGCGTGGTGCTGCCGCTGACCGGCGACTACGCGGAGAACGACCACGTGCTCGGCCACGAGATGGTGCACGTGTTCCAGTACGACATCGCCGCCTCGGCGAACAACCAGCGCCGCCGTTTCGCGCTCGAGCAGATGCCGCTCTGGATCGTGGAAGGGATGGCCGAGTACTTCTCGAAAGGGCGTGTCGACCCTCTCACGTCGATGTGGATCCGCGATGCGACGATCCACGACCGCCTGCCGGACCTGCGCGAGCTGACCCGCGATCCGCGCTACTTCCCGTACCGCTACGGCCAGGCGGTGATGGCCTACATCGGCGCGCGCTTCGGCGACGAAGCGGTGGTGCGCTACTTCATGGCCGCCGGCATGGTGGGTATCGAGGACGGCGTCGAGCGCGCCCTCGGCATCCCGCACAAGCAGCTCTTCGCCGACTGGGCCGAAGCGGCCCGCGAGCTGTACAACCCGGTCGTCGCGGCCCGCACGATGGACCTCGGCAATCCACTGATCGGCCGCAAGCCGCCCGCCGTCGAGCCGCGCAAGGAAGGCGAAAAGCGGAAGCGCCGCCGCCGCGGATCGACAGAGCTGAACATCGGTCCGGCGCTCAGTCCGGACGGCCGCTACCTCGCGTTCCTCTCGGCGCGCGAGCTCTTCTCGATCGACCTTTTCCTCGCCGACGCGCAGACCGGAAAGGTCATCCGGAAGCTGGTCTCCTCCGATCGCGACGCCCACTTCGAGTCGCTCCGCTTCATCGAGTCGGCCGGATCATGGTCTCCCGACAGCAAACGGCTGGCGTTCATTACGTTCTCGAAAGGGGACAACTTTTTATCAATAGTGGACGTTGAGACCCGGAAGATCGATCACATCCGAGTCAAAGGGCTCGAGGCGATCATCAACGTGGCCTGGTCTCCGGACGGGGCGACGATCGCCCTCGCGGGGCAGACCACCGGCGTCAGTGATCTCTTCCTTTTCGACGTTTCCTCTCAGGAAGTGCGGCGTTTGACGAGCGACAAGTACGCCGACCTGCAGCCGGCGTGGTCGCCCGACGGCCAAACGATCGTTTTCGCCACGGACCGCGGTCCTGAAACGATCCTGGAACAGTTGCGCTTCACGGAGATGCGCCTGGCGACGATCGACGTCAGCACCGGGCAGATCCGCGAGCTGAATGCCTTCGGCGGCGCGAAGCACATCAACCCGCAGTACGCGCCGGACGGCCGCTCGATTTACTTCCTCGCCAATCCGGACGGGATTCCGGACCTCTACAACATCACCGTCGCGGACGGGCGGCTGTCGAAGATCACCGCCGTCGACACCGGCATCGCCGGCATCACCGACATGGCGCCGGCCATGACCGTGGCAGCACGCTCGGGCGACATCGCCTTCTCGCTCTTCGAGGACGACAACTACAACATCTACCGTCTCGCCCCGAATCCGCCGGGAGCGGCAACGACGCCGACCGCCGCGCTGGCGGAGAATACGGCCCCGCGCGCCGCGCTCCTGCCGCCGCTGCGCGCGGCGGGCTCGGAGATCACCGGCTACCTGATGCGTCCGGAGGAAGGGCTGCCGCCGGCCTCGGCGCAGTTCGCCGAACGGCCGTACAGCTCCGATCTCCGCCTCGCCTACCTCGGGCCTCCGACGCTCGGCGTCGGCGTGAACGAGTTCGGCTTCGGCGCCGGCGGCAGCGTGACAGCCTTCTTCAGCGACATCCTCGGACGCCACAACGTCGGCTTCACGTTCCAGGGAGGCGGCGGCAGCGGCACGTCGAGCCTCACCGAGCAGCTCGGCGGCGAGCTGTTCTACCTCAACCAGACCAGCCGCCTGAACTGGGGCGCCGACCTTCTGCACATCCCGCAGGTCTACGGCGCGGTCGACTACTCCATCGGCACGTACACTGACGACGACGGCAACGTCATTCCGGCGGAGATCTACGACCAGTACCGCGAGGTCCAGATCGTCACCGACGCGAGCGGCCTGGCGCAGTATCCGTTCAGCACCACCCGCCGCATCGAAGGGGCCATCGGCTATCAGCGCTACTCCTACAAGACCGAGGTCGAGCGCTTTTATGTCGTCGGCAACAGCATCATCGACCGCGAGCGGCTCGAGCTTCCGGGCGCGTTCACGCTGAACTTCAGCAAGGCCTCGGCGGCGTTCGTCGGGGACAGCTCGACGTTCGGCTTCATCTCGCCGATCAACGGCACGCGCTATCGCTATGAGGTGGAGACACTGAACGGCGACCTCAATTTCACCACCGCACTCGGCGACTATCGCCGCTACCTCTTTGCCCGCCCGGTGACGTTCGCCATGCGCGGCATGCACTACGGGCGCTACGGAAAAGGCTCCGAGGACCCGCGCCTGTCGACGCTGTACCTCGGCCGCGGCTCGCTGATGCGCGGCTATGACCCTTACTCGATCGACCCGATCGAATGCGGCACGGAGATCAATACCTGCCCGGTCTTCGACCGCCTCCTCGGCACGCGCATCGCGCTGGCCAGCGTCGAAGTGCGCGCGCCGCTGTTCGGCACCCGCGAGTTCGGCCTCATCAACAACCCGTTCCTTCCGACCGAGATCTTCGCCTTCGCCGACGGCGGCGCGGCATGGACCGAGGACGAAAAGGTGAACTGGACGTACGCCACGGACACCGACGATCGAGTACCGGTATTCAGCGCCGGCCTCGGCCTGCGCATCCTGCTCAGCTACATCCCGATCGAAGTCTACGCGGCCAAGCCGTTCCAGCGCCCCGAAGAAGAGATCGTGTACGGCTTCAACATCACTCCCGGATGGTGACGCTTCGACAGGCGGGCAGCGCGGCGATCGCGCTGCTCGCCCTCACCCTTTCCGCCGCGGAGGTCACCCGCGAGGTGGCAGTCACGTTCGACGACCTTCCGATGGTTCCGCAGTCGACGCCGATCGCGGAGCAGCAACGCATCACCCGCGATCTTCTTCGCTCGATCCGGGCGGAGAAGATCCCAGCGATCGGCTTCGTCAATGAGGGCAAGCTGGGGAGCGCCGTCCACGTGGCGCTGCTCGACCGCTGGCTCGACGCCGGCCTGGAACTCGGCAATCACACCCACTCGCATCCCGACCTGCACCGGATCGACGTCGCGGAGTACGAGCAGGACATCGTCCGCGGCGAGAAGGTGACGCGGGAGTTGATGCGCAAGCGCGGCAAGACGCCGCGCTGGTTCCGTCATCCGTTCCTGCACACCGGCCGGTCTCTGGAGGTGCGCGACCGGGTGACGCGATTCCTCGGCAAGCACGGCTACCGCGTCGCGCCGGTGACGCTCGACAACGGGGAGTGGATCTTCGCGTCGGCATACGCGAAGACTCAGGACGCGAAAGCCCGGAAGCGCATCGGCACGGAGTACGTGGCCTACATGGACCGGAAGCTTGCGTATTACGAACGGCAGTCGCAGGACCTCTTCGGACGCAACATCCGGCACGTCCTGCTGGTGCACGCGAACGCGCTGAACGCCGACTGGTTCGACGAGGTGGCGGCGTCGATGAAGAAGCGGGGGTACCGCTTCATCACCCTCGAGCGTGCGCTGGAGGACCCGGCCTATCGCAGCAAGGACGAATGGACGGGCTTCGCCGGCATCAGTTGGCTGCACCGCTGGGCGCTCACCCTGGGGAAGGAGAAGGCGTTCTTTGCCGCCGAGCCGATGACTCCCCGTTGGGTCCTGGACGCGGCTGGCGTAGAGTCGGAGTGATGTTCCTCCCCCCTCGTGAGTTCGAACGGCTGGTCGAAGAGGCGCTGGAAGGCCTCCCGCAGCAGTTCGCCGACCTGCTCGACAATGTCGCCGTGGTGGTGGAGGAAGAACCGAGCGACGACGACCTCGACATCCTGGAAGATGCCGACAACGAGCTGCTCGGCATCTACCGCGGCGTCGCCCTGACCCGCCGCCACCACGACATGCTTCCCACCCTCCCCGACCAGATCGCCATCTTCCGCGGCCCCATCAACCGCGTCTGCCGCACGAGACGCGAGGCGATCCAGCAGGTGCGGGATACGGTGATTCATGAGCTCGGGCATTACTTCGGGTTGCACGATCACGAAATGCCGTATTGACCCGCCCTATGGAGCGCCGGTCTTCGACCGGCCGGTCCGCCGACCTTCGGTCGGCAGTGTGACCCGAAGGGAAGGTTGCCCCCATCCCACCCAGACTGCTGGCCGAAGGCCAGCGGACCGGCCGGTCGAAGACCGGCGCTCCTCAGGGGTGCTCCTCAGCTACTTCTTGATCTCCATCAGCTCGATATCGAACACCAGCATCCCCTGCGGCTTTCCCTTCTCCTTCCCGTACGCCAGCCGCGACGGGATCCAGAAGCGCGTTTTCTCCCCTTCCACCATCAGCTGCAGTCCTTCGATCCAGCCCTTGATCACGCCGGTCAGCGGGAAGACGGCGGATTCGCCGCGGGCGACGGAGCTGTCGAACATTTTGCCGTCGGTGGTCCAGCCACTGTAGTGGACGACGACGGTGTTGCTGCGTTTCGGGTGCACGGTGCCGGTGCCGGGGCGGAGGACGAGGTAGGCGAGGCCGGAATCGGTCATGGTGGCGGCGGGAGGAGGCGCGCTGACGTCAGGCGGGGTGACGGGGGGATCGACGACGCCTACGAGCTCGGTGTCGAAGACGAACGACTCCCCTTCCTTCAGGCGTCCGCCGCTGAGCGAGGCCGGAACCCAGGCGCGGCGCTTTTCGCCGACGGTCATCATCCGCACCGTTTCCGCCCAGCCGGGGAGCATCTTCGACGTGGCGATCATCAGCGATGACGGTCCCGGGACGTGCTGCACGAGCGTGCCGTCCGATTTCCAGACCGTGAAGCGGACGCGCGGGATCTGCTCGCCGGCGAGCTTCTCGCTGCTCGTGCCGTCGGCGAGCTTTTTCGTGACCAGGCCGCTCTCCAGACGCTCGGCGTCGGAGGGAGGAGCGGTCAGGTCGGCCGGCGGCGCCGGCTTCTCCGCGGCGAAGAGCGGGAGCGCGAGCAGGGAAAGGAGCGGGAGGAGTTTGCGCATGCGCGGGAAGGAACGGAACGGCTCCCGCGGGTCATTCCAAATCCACAAAACCGGCCGGATTCTCCGGTTTTCCCGATGTTGCACCTCCGTGAACTTACTCATGCCGTTCGTTTCGCGGGAGTTACGGACGTGGCATGTACGGCAGCAGCAGTGCAGCGGCGGTTGCGGCGAAAGGGGCTCCGAATGAAACGCAGCTTCCGTTATCTCGCTCTCGTTCTGCTTCTCACCGCCTGCACCGCGACGCAGCAGCGCTACACGTCGCGGCCGGGACCGGCCGGCGTCGTCGACGGCACCGTGACCTCCGACGGCACGCCGCTTCCGGGAGCTACCGTGACAATCACGTCGCCCTCGCGGCCGGCGCACACCGCCGTCACCGACGCCCATGGCATGTTTGCCGTGCGCGGACTGCAGCCCGGCACCTACACGGTGAAGACCGAGCTTCAGGGGCTGAGGACCGTCACGCAGACCGTCGTCCTCACGGCCGGCCACGGGATCACGCTCGTGGCGGACATGAAAGTCAGCTCCATCACCGAGTCGATCACCGTCACGGCCAGTGCGCCGGGCGGCTGGGGCAGTCCGATGACGTATGCGAAAGAATCGCTCGGCGCTCCGGCGCCGGTCTACGTGCCGGAGCCGCAGTACGCCTCCATTCGCGAGCACGGCTTCGTCGCCACGAACGAAGCGGCGACGGCCACCTTCGCGATCGACGTCGACCGCGCCTCGTATACCAATGTGCGGCGCTTCCTCAACGCACGCCTCCTCCCGCCGCCCGATGCCGTGCGCATCGAGGAGATGCTCAATTACTTCAGCTACTCCTATCCGCAGCCGGAGGGGGACGCCCCCTTCTCTGTCACCACCGAAGTGGCCGGCTGTCCGTGGAACATGAAGAACCGCCTGCTGCGCGTCGGCATCCAGGGACGCAATCTCGAGCAGTGGCGGATGGCGCCGAACAACCTGGTCTTCCTGATCGACGTCTCCGGCTCGATGATGCCGGCGGAGCGGCTGCCGCTCCTCCAGCAGGCATTCGACGTCCTCGTCCGCGAGTTGCGCGCCGAAGATCGCGTGGCCATCGTCGTTTACGCCGGTGCCGCGGGCCTCGTGCTCCCCTCCACCTCCGGTGCCGACAAACGAGCCATCCGCAAGGCCATCGACGCGCTGGAGGCGGGCGGCTCGACCGCCGGCGGTGCCGGAATCGAGCTGGCCTACAAGATCGCCGCGGAGAACTTCCTCGAGCACGGCAACAACCGGGTCATCCTCGCCACCGACGGCGATTTCAACGTCGGCGTCTCTACTCTCGACCAGTTGGAAGCGCTCATCGAATCGAAGAGCAGCTCCGGGATCTTCCTCTCGGTGGTCGGCGTCGGCGACACCAACCTGCAGGACGCGAAGATGGAGACGCTTGCCGACAAAGGGAACGGCAACTACTCCTACCTCGACACGCTGCAGGAGGCGGAGATGCTGTTCCGCAGCGGCCTGACCGGGACGCTGGTCACGATCGCCCAGGACGTGAAGGTACAGCTCGACTTCGATCCCGCGGCCGTGGAGTCGTACCGGCAGATCGGCTACGAGAACCGCGCGCTGGCGAAGGAAGACTTCGACGACGACAAGAAGGATGCGGGCGAGCTCGGCGCCGGCCACTCCGTGACCGCACTCTTCGAGATCGTCCCCGCCCGCCGTACCCGCGGTCCCATCGCCACGCTCCGTCTCCGCTGGAAAGAACCGCGCGGCACGATCAGCCAGCCGCTGCTGGCCGAGGTCGTGGACGAGGGGAAGAGCGCATACGAGGCGTCACCGGACATGCAGTTCGCCGCCGCCGTCGCCGAGATGGGGATGCTGCTGCGCGACTCTCCGCACAAGGGAAGTGCAAGCTGGGAGGACGTCTTCCACCTCGCACGCGTCGCGCAGGGGGTAGACCTCGACGGGATGCGGGATGAGTTCGTGAAGATCGCGAAGATTGCGAAGAAGTTGAAGTGAGCACAGAACGCCGAAGGCGTTCCGGCACATAGCCGGTGGTTTCGCGCGCAGCGCGATACCACCGGACTGGAGTTTGGACCCTGATGGGGTTACGTAAAGGCCGAATGAACGAAGGTTTCGCCCGAGATGGGGGAAGCTGGAATGCGGCAGACGTTTCGTTGCAGAGTTCGAGGCGCAGCTTGGTGATGAAGTCGAGAATCGAAGGACGAGCGGAGGGTTTCCGCCACTTTGGAAGTGTGGGGTAGGAGTCATCGCGGGTGGAGCCAGACTCGAGAATGCCGGCCAGGAGAATGAGGCTGTAACAGGCGACTTGAAAAGTGGGATGTCGGGATGCGGCGA
>DASPHC010000163.1:0-100351 GCA_035629865.1 Thermoanaerobaculia bacterium
TTCGCCGGCGTCCGGCCGCTGGTCGGGCGGGCCACCAACCCGAGCGCCATCGGCCGCGATTCCCGGGTCGTCCGCAGCGGGAACGTCATCAACGTCTTCGGCGGCAAGATGACCACGTTCATGGCCCTGGCCCGGAAGGTGGCGATGCGCGCCGACAACTACTTCGGGAAGAGCCGCATCGCCCGCGAGCCGGTGTTCGCCGGTTCCTCGATAGAATCGGCGGCATGACGTTCGTCCCCACGCTCGATTCCGAAACGCCCCGCCGCCCCCGCCTCCCGCGTACGCTCGATCCGGTGGAGGTGCGCATCCTCGGCTCGCTGATGGAAAAGCAGCTCTCGACGCCGGAGTACTACCCGCTGACGCTCAACGCGCTCGTCGCGGCCTGCAACCAGAAGTCGAACCGCGAGCCGGTGCTGGAGCTGTCGGAGTCGGAGATCGAGCGTGCCCTGAACCGCCTGCAGGACGAGAAGCTGGTGTGGCGGGTGATGGGAGGGCGGGCCGTCCGCTTCGACCACAACCTCGACGCCGTCTGGCACATCACCCGCCGCGAGAAAGCGCTGCTCACGCTCCTCTTCCTCCGCGGCCCGCAGACCGCCGGCGAACTGCGCGGCCGGAGCGACCGTCTGCAGACGTTCGAGAGCGTCCCCGAAGTCGAAGAGCTCCTCCGCGAGATGGCCGCCCACAGCGAGCCGCTCGTCCGCGAGCTGCCGCGCCGTCCGGGACAGAAAGAAGAACGCTGGGCCCACACCGCCGGCGGCGCCGTGGTGGAGACGGAGCCCGTGGCGGCGGAGCCGCGCGCGGGTGGAGAGCCGCTCTCGGCGAGGGTGCAAAGGCTGGAAGAACAGGTGGCCGCCCTGACGGCGGAGTTAAGGGAGTTGAAGGGGAAGCTGGGGGAGTGAACGGGGAGAGATGAGCGATGAGAGATGAGCGATGAGCGGGGGATCGTTCATCGTTCATCTCTCATCTCTCATCTCTCATCTCTCATCTCTGTCGTCCCTCACTCCAACCCCACGTCCACCTTCCCCGGCGCCCTCACCGTCACCACCTTGGTCTTGTACCCGTGCACCACGGCCGTCAGCACATACTCCCCCGGCGCCAGCGAGAACACGTGCGTCTCCCCGTCGGCGCTGCGCTGGAAACGCACCGGGAGGGGGCTGCCGCCGGGCAACGCGATCACGAGGTGCGCTTCCAGCGGCGTGCCGGTGCGGGCATCGAGGGTGCGGACGCGGAGCTCGCTGCCGGGCTGCAGCGCCAGCGCGACCGGCGCGATGCGCGTACCGCCGAGCGTGACCCGCTCGGCCAGTTGGGCGTAGCCGTGGGCCGACGCCATTACGCGGTTCGCACCGGAGGCGGCGGTGAGGAGGCGGAAGCGGCCGTTCGCGTCGGTGATCGTCTCACCGAGCACCGACTGCGTGACCGCATTCTCCGGCACCAGCGTCACGACCGCGCCGGCGATCGGCTCGCGCGTCGCCGCGTCGACCACCGTCCCCTCGACAGTCTGCTCGCGCAGGTCGACGTCGATGGTCTCGCCGCCGCGGATCGTCCGGATGCTCTGGGAGTTCACCATCGCGAACGCCTCGGCGTGGACGAACAGGTGGTACGTGCCCGGCGCAGGCACCGCCAGTTCGTAAGTTCCGTCCGCCCCCGTGACCGCCGATGCGTTCATCCCCTGCTCGTTCGAGAACACCACACGCGCGGCGGACACCGGACGCCCCTCGTGCGTCACCTTTCCACGCACGGTGAAGTCGCTGCTGATCTCCAGGTCCGCGCGCACCGGCTGGCCGGCGGTTACGTCGACCTGTTTCCGCTCCGAGGAGACCGAGACATTCGGCGACATCACCTGCGCGGCGATCCAGACCTTTCCGAGCGGCGCGTTCTCGATCCGGTAATTCCCCGCGTCGTCGATGATCCCCTCGGCTCCTGTTTCTTCGTTGGTGGCGAAGACGCTCCGGCGGACGATCTTGCCGCGGAGGCCTGCCGGCAGGCCGGTGATCGTGCCGTAGATGACGCCGCGCGGCTTTGGGTCGAGCGAGATCGCGATCTCCCGCTGTTCCAACGGGTCGACGTCGCGTACCTCGGTGTGGCCGTCGTCCTTGTACGCTGAGAGCGTGTAGCGGGCGGCGATCAGCCCCTGCAGTACGAACCGGCCACCGGCGTCGGTGGTTGCCGGTTGGTGCGCGCCTCCGACCGCGGCCGTCGTGGCGCTGACCTGCGCCTCGGCGACCGGCTTCCCGGCGCGCGTCACCAGGCCCCGGATCGACAGGCCGCGCGTCAGCGGCACCTCGATCGTCATCAGTGCGCCGTCGGCCTGGATGCTCTTGCGGAAGGGGACGAAGCCATCCTTGCGCACCGTCACGGTCAGCGGACCGGGCTCGATCCCGGTGACGGTGAACGTCCCGTCCTCCCCACTGCGGGCGTTGTTCGATCCGGCGCGCATCGAGCTTCGCCGGTCCATCCGCTCGCCGCCGGCCGGCGCGGCGTAGACCTCGGCGTCTCGTACGGGTGAGCCGTTTTCGTCCGTCACGCGGCCGGTGAGCGTCCCGCCGCGGTCGAGCGCGATCTCGACCTCCGCCGGCTCGCGCTCGCTGACCCGCACCTCCACCGGCTCCGGGGGCGTGTAGCCACTCGAGCTTGCGCCGATGCGATAGGTCCCGGCGGAGAGCGTCAACTGGAACGTGCCGTCCGCCGTCACGCCGCCGCGCTGCAGCAACACGTCGTCGGACGTGTCTTCGAGCGCCTCGAGTGAATAGAAGAACTCCCTCACCGGCTCGCGCGTCGCTGCGTCGACGACGCGGCCACGCAGCGTGCCGGCCGGAGGCAGGGCGACGTCGACCTTTGACGGCACCTCGACCTGGAGGATCCGGTTGATCAGCTCCTCGTTTTTGTAAACCATGAGGCGGACCTTGCCGCGCGCCAGGCCGCCGATCTCGAACGTGCCGTCGGCGCCGGTCGATACCGGAGCCGCGCCGTCGCTGCCGACGATGGAGACCTGCACCCCGGAGACACCGCGCCCGTTGCGGTGCACCCGTCCGCGCAACGCGTACGCCTGCCGGAGCGGGACGTCGACCGTGACCGGGCGCGCGACCGTCCGGCCGGGGAGCGTCGTGCGCTGGAACCCCTCGGCGGCCGCGGCAAAGTCATAAGTCCCGGCGGCGAGCTGCAGCACCGCCTCGCCGGCTTCGTTCGCGCGTACGGCGCGAGCGGAGTACGGCGGCATCAGCAGGATCCGTATGTCCTGGTGCATCACCATCTCTTCACTCGCCGCGAATCCGATCAGCGCCTTCGGTACCGGCTTCCGCTCGGCGTCGACAACGCGCAGCGTCACGGCGTGGAAGGGAGGGAGGGTGACGTCGATGCGGTGGCTGCCCGTGCCGAGGGGGAACCACTTCGAGCGGAAGGTGGAGTGCAGGGGCCGCGTCACCGCGACGACCGCGCTCTCCTCCGGCCCGAAGTACGGTGCCGCGACCGCATACCGGCCGTCGGCGAACGTCCGCTCCGCCGAGCCGTCATACAGGAATTCGAGGGACGAGCGCCCGGCCAGGATGACCTGCACGTGTGCCCCTCTCACTCCTTTCCCCTCGGCATCGACCACGCGGCCGGCAATCATCGGCGCCCGCACCAGCTCGACGTCCACCACCGCGCTCCGCTCCTTCTCCAGATTCGGGCTCTGCGGCTCGCGTCCCTCCTCGTACAACTGCCCGATCTGCGGCGGACGAATCCGCGGCGCCAGCCCGTCGGCGACGACCACGACATGGCGGAGTGGCAGCAGCCCGGAGACGTGGTACCGCCCCTTCGCGTCGGTGACCACACGGATCGGCGCCACGTACTCGCGAGCCAGCCCCTGCACGAGCAGCGGCACCCCGGCCAGCGGCTTCCCGCCGAGACGCACCACCCCGCTGATACTGCCGCTGCCCGTTTCGGGAGCGCGCTCGGAGCGTTCCGGACTCGCGGCGGGCCGCTCGGCGACCGTTCCTTTCGGGTCTACCGTCACCGTGAGCGGCGTGTCGTCGACCAGCGCGTAGATCGTCGTGGGACCGAACCCTGCTGCCTCCACCTTCAGCTCGATCACCGAATCAGGGAGCGCGGTCAGCCGGAAATGCCCGTCCTCCCCGCTCTTCACCGCCGCCAGCGCCTTCCGCGCCGCTCCCTTCCGCGCCTCCTCCTCGGCCGATCCCTCGGCGAGGTACGCCGTGACGGCCGTTCCGGAGACCGGGGTGCCGTCCGGTGCATACACCCAGCCCTCCACGTCGTGCGCGAGGAGAGGGGAGGCCAGGAGGAAGAGAACCGCAACCCAGAGCTTCACCCACGATCAAACGACTCGGATGCACCAAAATAGTTCGACCGCGCGCTTCTGCTCGTGCATCAGTAATCCTGCCCGGTCACGCTACCGCCCGCGCCAGGCCGCGATCATCTGGCCCGAGAGGGAGATCGTCGATGAGGTGGTGATCTCGCCCAGCTCGTCCCGCGTGAACCAGCGCGCCTCGGCCAGTTCCTCGGTGTCGATGGTCAGCACGTCGTCCTCCGCCTCGATCTCGAAGCCGATCATGAGGGAGGCGGGGAGGGGCCAGGGTTGCGAGCCGAAGTAGCGCAGGGACGCGGCGATGAGGCCGGTCTCTTCGTGCAGCTCGCGTGCGGCGGCCTGTTCGAGCGTCTCGCCCTGCTCGACAAAGCCGGCCAGGGTGGACCAGAACTTCGCGCCTCGGCCCTGATGCCGCGCCAGCAGCAGCCGATCGCCGTGCGTGACCAGCATCATCACCGCCGGATCGAGGCGGGGGTAGTGCTCCATGTTGCAGCCGGGGCAGAAGCGCATGTGGCCGCCGCGCCGCACTTCGAGCGCGGTGCCGCAGACGCTGCAGAAGCGCGTCCGCGCCGTCCACTGGAGCATGCCGCGCGCGTAGGAGAGGATGGTCACTTCCTCGGGGGAGAGTGCCGCGAGGGCGGAACGAAAATCGAGCCAGGTGTAGCTCGCACTTTCCTTGTCATCCCGAGCGTCGAGCGAGGGACCCGGGTGGGAGGGGAGGCGCTGCGTGTCCCCACCCGCCCAGGTCCCTCGCTCGACGCTCGGGATGACAACAAGGGATTGTCCCTTTTCCCGCCCGAGAAAGATCGCCTCGCCGCCGGTGTATGGCACGCGCACCAACCGGTCGCCGTTCACCGCGAACTGCTCGCCATCGACCACGAGCATCCGCCCATCCGTGGCATCGATCGGCTCGTTGCGCTCGGCGCTGTAGCGGTTGAACGTCACGCGCGCAACGTTACCCGATCTCCGAACCGCTCCTTCACCGCGGCCATCATCGCCTCGGTGGCGGCGTTGATGGTCTCGCCGGTCAGGGCGTCGTCGGAGAGGTATTCGATCTCGAACGTTACCGCGCGCGCCTCCTCGTAGTAATCCGTGATCCGGATCTCGCGGAGGAACGGCGGTCCGGCCGCGCGCATGGCGCCGGCTACCGACGCGGCCGTGATCCCCGAGGGGATTGCGTAGGCGAGATTGCGCACGACCGGCTGCCGCGACGGCGGCTCGGTGTAGATGCGATGGATCGGTGGCGTCATCAGGGCATCCGTCTCGATCTCGAAATAGACCGGGCGGTGGCGCTTGATGTCGAAACGCTGCAGGAGCTGCGGATGCAGCTCGCCGAGGATGCCCACCAGCCGCTCGCCGGCATAGATTCCGGCGCGGCGGCCGGGGTGGAAGAAGCGCTCCAGGCGGTGTCCGTCGCTCGAACCGGTCCCGAGCTCGACGCGCAGCTCCAGCCGCAACTGCTCGATGATGCCGCGCAGGTAGATCGAGTCGGACGGACGCCCCTTGTCACCCCAGAACGGACCGCGGTCGCGGCCGTTGGCGAGCCCCCAGAGGATGCCCTGCTCGCGCATGTCGGCGAGGTAGATGCGCGCCCATTCGAAGATCTTGAGGTTCGTGAGCTTCTGGTTCAGGTTCACCGCCAGCGCGTCGAGCGCCTGGCCGACGGTGTTGTTGCGCATGAGCGAGTAATTCCGCTCGATCGAGTTCTGCATCTCCACGTGCGGCCAGAGCGGGTCGTCCTCGGCGATGCCCATCCGTTCGCGCAGGCCGCGGCCGTAGAAGCTGTCGGTGAAGATCTCGTAGAAGCCTTCCGCGACCAGCACCTCGTTGACGCTCTCGGCGACGTTCTCCACGTGCGTCGGCAGCGCGCCCATCTCCACGCGCGGCAGGGTGATGGGGGTGGCGTTGTAGCCGACCGACTTGAGGAGCTCCTCGGCGAGGTCGGCTTCGAAGTGCACGTCCCACAGCCGGTGCGGCGGGACGGTGGCGATCAGCTTCGTCTCCTGTGAGTTGCTCGGGGGCACCTCGACGGTGAAGCCGTACCGCGTCAGCCGCTCCGCCATCTGCAGGGCGTTCGGCTCGATGCCGATGAATCGCGCGGTGCGGGCGACGTTCACCTCGATGCTGCGCATCGGGTTCTTCCAGTCGCCAGCGGTATAGAGGTTCCCGACGCGATAGCCGGCGTGCTGCTCCAGCAGATACGCGACGCGCGCCGCGCCGAGGGCCGGCGACGTCGGATCGCCGCCGCGCATGAAACGCGCCGCGGCGTCGGTCGGCTGGTCGAGCTTGCGCGAGGCGATGCGCACCGCCACCGGGTCGAAGCAGGCCGACTCCAGCAGGATGCGCGTGGTCTTGTCGGTAATGCCCGATTCGACGCAGCCGATCACGCCGGCGATGCCGAGGATCTTCGAGTCGTCGGCGATGACCAGCGTCCCTTCCGGGATCTCGACCGCCTCGGAGGTGAAGAGCATCCACGCCTTCTCCCCCTGGCGCGACGTCCGGATGGTGATCGGGCCGTCGATCGTGTCGGCGTCGAAGGCGTGGGTCGGCTGGCCGATGTCGAAGTTCGTCAGGTTCGACGCGTCGACCGAGGCGCTGATCGAGTGCACGTCCGCCGCGGTCAGCGGGGCCAGCACGTCGCTCGGAAGCGTGCCGGTCGCATCGCCGCGGAAGAGCTCCGTGACCGTGTAGACGAGACACAACGGGCTCTCGATCTTCACGCGCGTCGCATCGGCCTGCTGGATGTCCAGCTTGCGCAGCTTCGGGAAGCGCAGCCGGCCGCCGGTGCGTCCGGAGAGCTCGCGGGCGACACCCTGGTAGCAATAGTGATCGCCGCGATTCGCCAGCAGCTCGCAATTGACGACCGAGCCGAGGTCCGTCGCATCGAGCGTCTTCACCTCGACGCCGACTTCGTCCAGCAGCTCGCGGACCTGGTGCGGGGAAGCGGGGAGGTCGTCGATGTGAGTGCGCAAGTGCTCGAGGAGGAATTTCACATTCCACCCCGGTGGATGGTGCGGTGGACGCGCAGGTCTTGTTCGTACAGCGGCTTGAGGGCGGTCATGCCGGCCGCCTGCGCGGCGATGCGGGTCGTGCCGATGCCGAAGGCGATGCCGCTCAGCTTCGTGTGGTCGTAGCCGAACTCGATGAACACCTTCGGATGGATCATCCCCGAGCCGAGGATGGTGATCCACCCCGCGCCCTTGCAGGTCGGACAACTCTCCGTCTTGCCGAGACAGACCGTGCACTGCAGATCCATCCCGACCGAGGGCTCCGTGTAGGGGTAATACTTCGGCTTGAAACGGAACTGATGCCCCTCGCCGTAAATCGAGCGGGCGATCTCGATCAGCGTTCCCTTCAGATCGCCGTAAGTCAGTCCCTCTTCCACCCAGATCCCTTCGAATTGATGGAACAGTGCCAGGTGCGTCGCGTCGACCGCCTCATTGCGATAGACGCGGCCCGCGGCGACGACCTTGATCGGCAGCGGCGGCTTCTTCTCCAGCACGCGCGCCTGCACGGTGGTCGTATGCGACCGCAGGAGGTGATTGTCCGGCAGCCAGAACGTGTCCTGCATGTCGCGCGCGGGATGGTTCTCCGGGATGTTGAGGGCGTCGAAGTTGTAATACGGCAGCTCGATCTCCGGCCCTTCCTCGAGCGTGAAGCCGAGGCGGCGCATCACGTCCATGGCCTTCTTGTGGACCTGCGTGAGCGGATGCGTGGCGCCGCGCTGCTGGGCGATGCCCGGCATGGTCAGGTCCTGCCACTCGGCCTCGATCTGCTTCGCCACGGCGGCTTCGGCGAGATGCTGCACCGCCTCGTCGAGCTCGCGCTCGATCGCCTGCGCGGCGTCGTTGATCTCTTTGGCGAACCGCGGCCGCTCCTCGGCGGACATGCCGCCGAGCGACTTGAGCGCGGTCTTCACATAACTCTTCTTGCCGAGGTACTTCGTGCGCAGCTCCTGCACGGCCTCGGGCGTGGCGGCGGCGCCTAATTCGGCGCGGAAAGTGTGGAGGGTTTCGTCAGTGATAGACATCGTCGAAAGGCTGGCGATTGTACCGGAAGGGGCATGTTCCGGTATTCTGACGGGGTGAAGACGAGGATTGAGGATTGAGAATTGAGGATTGAGGATTCAGAGGGCGTCCCGGTCCTCCCCATCCTCCATTCTCAATCCTCAATT
Organism: Thermoanaerobaculia bacterium; assembly: GCA_035629865.1. Lineage (GTDB taxonomy): Bacteria > Acidobacteriota > Thermoanaerobaculia > Gp7-AA8 > Gp7-AA8 > QHVT01. The sequence goes on from DASPHC010000163.1 coordinate 8,475, forward strand.
CTCAATCCAATGGGAGGGGGAGACATGCGCGCTCGAAAACTCGTCTGGGTGACGCTTTTCGCGATCGGGTTGGCTGTACACGGGCAGGATCTCGAGCTCGGCCCCGCGCGCCGCAATCCACCGCACTCCCGCCTCCACCCGGCAGCCGGCCAGCAGAGCCAGCCCGCCAGCGCCACCGACGGACGCGATTTCATCAATGTCTGGATGGATACGCGCGGCGGCGTCGACCAGATCTTCATGAACGTCGTCCGGCGCGACGGGACGACCGTCTCTCCTTACGGCATTCGCATCAGCGGCGCTTCCACCTTCAGCTTCCATCCGGCAGTGGTCTGGAGCGGCAGCCACTACGTCGTCGTCTGGGGACACTATGACGGACCGCCTACCGCATCGGTGTCGGTGATCCGTGTCTCCCGCGACGGCGTCGTGCTCGACGAAAAGCCGCACCTCGTCTTTTCGCCGCGGGGCGGTTACCCGTTCGTGCCGATGCTTGCCGCGAATGGGCGAAGCGTCATGGTGGCGCTCGCCAGCAGCGAAAATCTGTACGCGTTCATCGATGAGGACGGCCGGCCTTCCGCGGTCACGACCGAAGAGTGGCTGGAGCCGATCGACGTGCTCGTTCCGTCGGGCGATTCCTTCCTGGCGCTCTCCCTCGCGACCTTCCAAGGATTCATCGGATCGCGGCTCACCTGCCGGACCATCGATACCGGCCCGGATGGACGGCCGGCGCCCGGCCAATCGCGCCTACTCGCGAAGGATCTGGATTTCAACGCCTTCACCGCTGCGGCTCGCGGCGACGAGACGCTCCTCGTCTATACCGCACCGCGTAACGGGCGCAATCCCGTGCTGGGGCGTTTCCTCGGGCACGGCGGAGCGCTCTCGGAGGAACTGGAGATCGAGGCAGACGCCGATGATTTCTGGTCCTACTGGCATCAGACCATCCGGGTGACCCCTACCGGCGACGGCTACCTGGTCGCCTGGGACGTGCAGGCCTCGGACAGCATTGCCGGGGCGACGGTGGTCGACGGACGTGTCGCCTCCCGATTCACCCTGCTCGACCGAACCCGATGGACCCATGAGATGCCGTCGATCACCTCGAACGGCCGCGAGGTATTCGTCTCCTGGACCGAAATGACGGAGCCGAACTGGCCTCCGGTGAAGATCTACGCCGGGCTCTCCACCGGCGCACCGGTGAGCGAGCCGATCCTCGTGGCACGGTCGCGTTCCGCGCAGGAGACGCCGGACCTCGCGCCCGGCCGCGACGGCTATCTCCTGGTGTGGGCCGAGGAGCTCGAGAACGACGGCACCCGCTCGATCTTCGCGCAGCGGCTCGATCGCGACGGGAAGGCACTCGGCGCGAGCCGTCTGCTCAGCGACGGCCGGACCGACTCGTATGCACCGAAGGTCGCGTTCAACGGGGAGGTGTTCCTCGTGGTCTGGACGGAGCGCACGTCCGTCATGGGCGCCCGGCGCGCCCTCGGCCGCCGCGTCGGAACGGAAGGACTGCCGCTCGACGCGCAGCCGCTGGTGTTCTCGCCGGAAGGGATGGACCGTCAGGGGACCGCCTCGCTCGCGTCGAACGGTCGCGACTTCGCCGTCGCATTCGGCTCGAGCTATCCGGACGGCAACCGCGACGTGCAGACCGCGCAGGTCGTGCGGATCGACAGCCGGGCCGGGATCACGGGCCCTGTGACGGTGCCGACGGGCGACCTGCCGATCTGGTCGAATGTCGTCGTCTCCGCGATGGGCGACGACTATCTCGTGGCCTGGCAGAACAGCAGGGCCTTCATGGTCGCCACACTCCAGGGCGCGCCGCCGCACCATCCGAGCAACATCGTTTGGGGCGGCCACCCGCTGATCTCCTGCAACGAACGGCAGTGTGCATCTCTCTCGTACGACTTCTGGCAGTCGTTGACGGTTCGCCCGTTCCACCCGTTCCGCGAATCGCTGCAGGACATGTTTTCGGCCGTCGTGATCCCGTATTACCCGGCCGGCGTGGCGCTCATCCGCGCCGATCCCGGTCATATCGCCGTCTGGACCATGCGCACCGCGCGCGGGACCTCGATCCGTGCCGCCCGCCTCGACGACGACGCCGAGCCGGCCTCGCCGGAGATCACCATCGCGGAAAGCACCGCCATCACCAGCGTCGCCGCGGCCACGCTCGACGGCCGCCTGGCCGTCGCCTACACGCACCCCGAAGGCGGGGATCGTGTGGCAAGAGTGGCGGTGAGGGTGGTGGGGGAGAGATAAGACCTATAGGACAAATAGGACCTATAAGACTGATAGGGGGTGGGCGGCTATGGGTCCTATCAGTCCCATAGGTCCTATCGGTCCTATGACTCCCCACCCTCGCCCTCTTCCTCTTCCCCGGTGAGCGGCTTCATCAGCGGGAACCAGATCACGTCCCGCAGATTCGGCGCATCCGTGAGCAACGCCACGAAGCGGTCGATGCCCATGCCCCAGCCGGAGATCGGCGGCATGCCGAACTCCATCGCCGTCAGGTAATCCTCGTCCACCGGCATCGCCTCGTCGTCTCCCTTCAGCCGGAGCGCGGCCTGTTCCTCGAAGCGGCGGCGCTGGTCGAGCGGGTCGACGAGCTCGGAGTAGGCATTAATCACCTCCCACGTGTCGACCACGAGCTGGAAGCGGTCGACAGCGTCGGGGTTCGTGTCGCTGCGGCGGGCGAGAGGGGAGAGGTCGACCGGATGGCCGACGATGAAGGTCGGCTGGATCAGGGTCGGCCGGGCGGTGCGCTTGTAGAGCTGGTCGATCAGGCTTCCGCGGCCGGCGCCGGGGTTGTCGAGGTCGACCTTCTTCTCGAAGATCGCTTTCCGGAGCGAGTCGGCGTCATGGTACTGGTCGATGTCGATCCCGCTGTGCTCCAGGATCACGTCGGCCAGACGCCGGCGCGGCCACGGCTGCGAGAAGTCGATGACGTGCCCGCCGCGCTCGATCTGCAGCGTCCCCACCGCCTCCTGGATCGCGTACCGGAGCATCGCCTCGGTGAACGACATGTTGTCTTCGTAGTTCCAGTACGCCGCATAGAACTCCAGCATCGTGAATTCCTGGAGGTGCGACGCCGCCAGCCCCTCGTTGCGGAAGCAGCGGGCGAACTCGTAGACCCGGTCGTACCCGCCGACGATCAGGCGCTTCAGGTACGTCTCCGGCGCGATCCGCAGGACGACGTCCATGTCCATCGCGTTGTGGTGCGAGTGGAACGGCCGCGCCAGCGCCCCTGACTGCTGCGTGTTCAGGATCGGCGTCTCGACTTCCACGAAGCCGCCGCGGTTGAGGTAATCGCGCAGGGCGTTGACCGACTTCGTCCGGACCCGGAAGCGGTGGCGCGTCTCCTCGTTCGACACCAGGTCGAGATAGCGCTTGCGCCAGTTCGTCTCGACGTCCTTGACGCCCTGGTACTTGTTCGGCGGCGGCTGCAGCGTCTTGCCGAGGAGCTGCCAGTCGTGGACCTTGATCGTCAGCTCGCCTTTGTCGGTGTGATACATCTCCCCCTCGACGCCGACGAAATCCCACCGGTCGACGCCTTTCGAGAAGAGCTCGTACTTTTTCTTCGAGACCTCGGGGTCGGCGTCGAGCTGGTCGCGAATGAGCGCGAGCTGAATGTGCCCGTCGAAGTCCTCCAGCGTCGCAAACGTCAGCTTCCCGAACTTCCGGAGCTGCCCGACCCGCCCCGCCGCGCGCACCTTCGTCCCATCCGGCAGCGACATCGTCTCCCGGATCGTATGCGTCCGCTCGAACCGGTCGGGATGCACCTGAAGCCCCTCCCGCTCCAGGAGCTGCCGTTTCTCGATGCGGACGTCGCGCAGGGACTGTTCGGCCATAAGGCGCGGAGAATACCAAAGGAAGTCAGAAGGCAGAGGGCAGAAGACAGAAGTGGTAGGGCGGCTACTTCTGCCTTCTGCCTTCTGACTTCTGCCTTCCCCACATACACTCCGCCGGGCATGAACATCGAGCAGATCCGTTCCCACTTCCCCGCGCTGCAGCGCACGCACAACGGCCTGCCGGTCGCCTACTTCGACGCTCCCGGCGGGACGCAGGTCCCGCGTGTGGTGGCCGAGGCGATGACCGACTATCTGTACCATCACAACGCCAACACCCATTGGGCGTATCCGACCAGCGAGGAGACCGACGCGATCATCACCGGCGCACGCGAGGCGGCGGCGGACCTCCTCGGCGCAGAGGCGGGCGAGATCGTGTTCGGCGCGAACATGACCACCCTCACGTTCCACCTCGCCCGGACCCTCGGCCGTACCTGGAGCGAGGGCGACGAGGTGATCGTCACCGAGCTCGATCATCACGCCAACGTCGCCCCCTGGCGCGCGCTCGAGTACGACCGCGGGATCGCCGTCCGCAGCGCGAAGATGAACTGCGAGGTCTCGCAGCTCGACTACGACCACCTCGCCTCCCTGGTCACGGACCGGACGAAGCTGATCGCGGTCGGCGGCGCCTCCAATGCCATCGGCACCATCAACGACCTCGAACGGGTGGCAAAGATCGCGAAGGACGCCGGGGTGCTGCTGTTCGTCGACGCCGTCCATCTCACGCCGCACGAGCTGATCGACGTCCAGCGCATCGGCTGCGACTTCCTGGCCTGCTCGTCCTACAAGTTCTACGGACCGCACGCCGGCATCCTCTACGGACGCCATGAGCTGCTCGACACGTATCCCTTCCCGAAGCTCGCCCCCGCGCCCGACCGCGCGCCGGAGCGGGTCGAGACCGGGACGCAGAATCACGAGGGGATCGCCGGCATCCGCGCCACGATCGATTTCCTCGCCTCGCTCGGCGACCATGCCGATCACGACACCGGGACGCGCCGCGAGCGCCTCGGCCGCGCCTACAGGATGCTGCACGAGGAGGGGTTGCAGCTCACACGGATGCTCTGGGACGGCCTCTCGGCCATCCGGGGCGTCCGGGTCTACGGCCCGCCTCCCACCGAGCCGCGCACGCCGACGGTCTCGTTCACCGTCGACGGCATGCACTGCGACGACGTGGCCCGCAAGCTGGCGGAGAAGGGGGTCTTCGCCAGCAGCGGCGACTTCTACGCCGTTACGGTCTGCGAACGCTTCGGCATCGAGAGCCTCCTGAGGGTCGGCTGCGGCTGTTACACGACCCGGGACGAGGTGCGGCGGCTCATCGAGGCCGTCGATCTCCTATAGAATCCTTCCGCAATGGCGAAACAACGGCACAACACCGAACCCCCTTCTTCCAAAGCCCCTCTGATGATGCTCGCGGCCGGCGCACTGGTCGTCGCCGGACTGGTCGTCTGGGCCCTGACCCGGACCGTCGAGCCGGCGCAGCCGACCTCCGTGTTCGACAACGTCGCGACCGACAGCGTGGCCACCGGCCCGGCGAATTCACCGGTCCCCGACACTTCCGGAACCCCGGCCGCCTCCGCGACCGCGCCGAACACGGCGACCTCGGCCACCCCGCCTCCGGTGCAGGGCGACCGCAACGCGGTGGCCCGCATCTCGGTCGAGGATCTCCGCGAGAAGGTCAAGGCCGGCACGGTCTCGATCATCGACGTGCGCGACTCCGCGGCCTATCAGCAGGGACATATCCCCGGCTCGATCAATCTCCCCTTTGCCAGCCTCGAAGGGCAGCTCGAGATGATCCCGCGGGGCAAGGAGATCGTCACGTACTGTACGTGACCCGCCGAAGAAACGAGCGCCGGTGCGGCGCTCATCCTGAAGAATCGCGGCATCACCAACGTTGCCGCTCTCTACGGCGGTCTCGACGCGTGGCGGAATCTCGGTCTCCCGACCGACACCGGCCGGTAAGGCGGTTGCTGGTTGCTGGTTGCTTGTGAGGTAGCGCCTGGGCCTCAGGCGTCGAAATCTCACGCAACCAGCAACCAGTAACGAGCAACGATGTACGATCGCGCTGCATGAAAAAACTGCTCGTGATTCTCTTCGCCGCCGCCGGCCTCTCCGCCCAGGAGGCGCACGACGACCTGATGGCCATCCAGGACAACAGCTTCCTGCTCGAGGAGGCGTACAACCAAGGGCCCGGCGTCGTGCAGCACATCGGCGTCTTCACCCGCCAGCGCGACAGCGGCGACTGGGAGCTGGCGTTCACCCAGGAATTCTCGTTCCTCAATTCGATGAAGCACCAGCTCAGCTACAGCGTGCCGGTGAACAACGACGGCCTGGGCGACATCGAGCTCAATTACCGCTACCAGCTCCTCGGCGACGCCGACGCGAACCTGGCCATCACCCCGCGGCTCACGCTCGTCGTCCCCACCGGCGACGACAGCGAGACCGCCATTGATGCCGGCATCGCCCTCAGCCGCATCTTCGCCCCCCGCATCGCCGGCCACACCAACGCCGGCATCACGTACGTCACCGACGACGGGGGCAGCCACGAGCTCTACGTCGGCCAGAGCTTCGTCTACGCCCCCAGCCCGAAGTACCAGCTCCTCGTCGAAGCCACGTACGCCCACCCCGAGGAAGGGGACGACGAGATCATCGTCAGCCCCGGCATCCGCTGGGTCTACAACCGTCCCAGCGGCTGGCAGATCGTCCCCGGAGTGGGCCTTCCAATCGGGCTCGGCGACAACAGGGATGAGGCGGTGTTGCTGTACCTCTCGTTCGAGAAGTAGGCGGTGCACCTCCTCCACCTCCTCGACCACTCCCTGATCGGGCGCGCCGCGCAGCCTGCGCTGGAGTGGCAGGGCACCGCCTACACCTTCGGTGACCTGGAAACCCGCAGCAACCGCGTGGCGAACGCGTTGCGCCGGCGGGGGTTCGCCAAAGGCGACCGCCTCTGCGTCTACCTCGCGAACCGCATCGAGCTGATCGACCTCTACCTCGCCTGCGTCAAGCTCGGCGTGATCTTCGTCCCGGTGAACATCCTCTACCGCGAGCGGGAGATCGCCCACATCACCGGCGACGCCGAGCCGCGCGCGTTTGTTACCGCGGATGACCTCCCGGTAACGAGCGACGACGACTCCCGGCCTCGGATCGATCTCGACGGCGACACCCCGGCCGCGATCATCTACACCTCCGGGACGACCGGCGCGTCGAAGGGAGCGGTGCTCACCCACAACAACTTCCTCGCGAACGCCGTCAACCTCACCGCCTGCTGGCAGATCACCGAGAACGACCGTTTCCTCCTCGCACTCCCGCTCTTCCACATCCACGCCCTCGGCAACGGCCTGCACACCTGGCTGCTCAGCGGCTGCCGGATGCGGCTCCTCGAACGCTTCGACCACCGCGGCGCAATCGACGAATTCCTCGACTTCCAGCCGACCCTCTTCTTCGGCGTCCCCACCGTCTACGTCCGCCTCCTCGAGACCGAGCCCGAGATCGCCCGCGAGATCGGCGCCCGCATGCGCCTCTTCGTCTCCGGCTCCGCCCCGCTGCCCGCCCACGTGCTGGAACGCTTCCGCGACCTGTTCAGCCACACCATCCTCGAACGCTACGGCATGACCGAAACGTTCATGAACGTCAGCAACCCCTACATCGGCGAACGGCGCCCGGGAACCGTCGGCTTCCCGCTGCCCGGCGTCTCCGTGCGCATCGAAGAGGGCGAGCTGCTCGTCCGCGGCCCCAACGTCTTCGCCGGCTACTGGCGCCGCCCGGACGCTACCGCCGCCGCCTTCACCCCCGACCGCTACTTCCGCACCGGCGACCTCGCCACCATCGACCCCGACGGCTACATCACCCTCCTCGGCCGGAAGAGCGATCTGATCATCTCCGGCGGCTACAACATCTATCCGCGCGAGATCGAAGAGCTCCTCCTCGAACAACCCGGCATCGCCGAGGCGGCGGTGGTGGGGGCGGCGGACGACGTCCGCGGCGAAGTCCCGGTGGCCTACCTCGTCGGCGACTTCGACCCCGCGGAGCTCGAACGCATCTGCCGCGAACAGCTCGCCTCGTTCAAAGTGCCGCGGAAGTTCGTGAAGGTGGAATCGATCCCAAGGACGGCGCTAGGGAAGGTGCAGAAGCACCGGCTGTAGCTGATGAGGATCGAGATTCTTAAGAGGGAGCCAGGATCGCCAGATGCGGTTTCGCGGGCGGAAAGAGGTGGACGCTCGCTGGTGCAAAAGAATCCGACGAGAGCCGCCGAAGGCGGCGAAAGATCTGTAGGCCCGGCCTTTAGGCCGGGTTCACAAGCGCCCTCAGGTGAGCCCGCGTAGCGGGCGACAGACAAGCGCTTCTGCACGGGGTCGTATTCTGTCGCCCGCTATGCGGGCTTGGAAATCTGGCCCGCGCGTTACCGGCCTAAAAGGCCGGGTCTACAGATCTTTCGCCGCCTTTCGGCGGCTCCGCCAGCATGACCGGCCGCGTATCCCGAGAGCGGCACTCAGTGCTCGCGCCACGCCGCCGCCACTACCTCCGCACCAGCTCCCGGAATCGCTTCCCCTCCGCCTCAAAGCCGACGAATGCCCGCACCGTGAGAGGCTCGGATGGATCGCGCTGCCTGGTGATTGCCGTCGCGACGAGCGAAGCAGTGTACGTGTCGCCGGGAGCGATGGTCTGGTTGTACACGCGGCGGATCGGACGGATGCCCCACTGCACCATACCGGGGGTGCTCAGCTCCACCTCCTGTAACTGGATCGGCACCGTCGCCCGGTTCGTCACCGAGATCTCGAACGCAAGCGGCGCGTCCGACCCGCTGCCGAAGAAGACCGACCCGACCGGATCGACACGGATCTCCGGCGCCGGCACATTCGCCGGACGGCCGCCGCCACTGCCGGTCGCGGTTCCGGAGGCACAGCCGAGCGTGAAAAGGAAGAGTAGGGCAGGGGCGAATCGGCGCATCGAAGTCCTCCGGACGGATCATCAGCAAGATCCATGACTTCGCCGCAGCGGGTATGTCCGTCCTTCTCCAGAAATTCTTTCCGGACCGTTGGAAACGCGCGCCGGCTCGGCGGACTAATCGTCTGCCCGGCCGGCAAACGACAGAGAGAAAGAGGCAGACGATGACATCCGTTCAGGAAAAAACACGCAGAGACGGTTCCTGGTTTACTACCCGAACAGCAACGCCGCGGACATCGCAGCGATCGCCGCGAGCCCGTTCTACACCAACGTCGTGCTCGGCCAGTTCCACATGAACGAGACCACCGGCGCGCTGACGTGGAACACCATGCCGCTCGACCAGATCCCGCCGGCAACGCTGGCGGCGGTCCGCTCGCTCTCGCAGGGCCAGTATCCGAAAGTCGTTTCCATCCAGCTCAGCGCCGCCGTCAGTGGGACCTGGAAATACATCGCTTCGAACCCGGCCAACGCCGTGGCGATCCTGACGCAGGCGATGCAGGGAGGCTACGGCTTCCACGGCGTCGATCTCGACCCCGAACCGGTGGGGACTGTCGGCCTGAAACTGCTCTACGACTTCACCCTGCTCCTCGGTCCGGCGGCACGAAACGCCGGATTCCACCTCTCGCACGTCCCCGTACCGTTCGACCAGAACTATTTCCCGACCATCTATACGCGCACTTACTGGAGCTCGATGGCCCCGTACGTCGAGTGGGTCACGCCGCAGTGGTACGGCCTGACCGGCGACCAGCTCGTCGCCGCGTTCACGCAGTTCGTCAACACCACCGGAATCCCGCCGAACGTCGTCGTGGCAGGTCAGCAGACCTTCCCGAGCTCGTCGCCGCTCGACCTCGATCTCCTCGAGCGCGCCGTCCGGCGGTTGAACGTCACCTACTCCGGAAACTGGGGCGGCGTCGGCATGTGGGCCTACCCACTTCCGACGAATCCGAACTGGTCGTCGATCATCCGTGCCGCCCTCGACGGCCGGACGGAAGAAGAGACCGCCGCCGTCGCAGCGACCGACGCCGAGCGCACGCCGGTCCCGGTGTCGTAACCTGGCCGTCGTCCATCCGCCGTGCCGTTGGGCGGCGGATGGACGACTCCAGCGCAGGCGCTGGCCGTACCATGCAGCGATGAAACGCGCGCTGCTGATCGTCGCTCTCTGCTTCCCGCTGGCGCTTCCTGCGCTCGGGCAGCAGCAGTGGCGCGATACGTACCAGACGCGCCTCGAGATCCTCGCCCTGCTGCAAACGCTCAACAGCGAGCTTCTCGCCGGCACGAGCGCCACTCGGACGTTGGAGGCCTGGTGCGGCGAGCACCGGATGGCGAATGACCCGAAGATCGTCGCGACGAGAGTGCCGGGCGTGCGCAAGGAGCCGTCCGCCGAGCAGCTACAGCGTCTCGGCGTGAGCGACGCCTCCGAGGTGCAATACCGGCGCGTCCAACTGCGCTGCGGAGCGCACGTCCTCTCCGAGGCCGACAACTGGTACGTACCGGGACGCCTGACCCCGGAAATGAACGCCGTGCTGGAAACGACCGACACTCCGTTCGGGAAAGCCGTGCAGCCGCTTCGTCCCTATCGACGGACGATCGCCGTCACGATGCTTTGGGCCCCGCTGCCGCGCGGCTGGGAGCAGCAGAAACGGCCCCGTTTCGGCTCCCGGAGCCGGCGGCTGCTCGCAGTTCCGAAAGAGGTCTTCCAGCATCGAGCCGTCCTGTACACCGCAGACCATCTCCCGTTCTCCGAGGTCGTCGAGACGTACCAATCGGAACTGCTCGCATTCCGGTGATCGGCGCGGATGCGAGGCGGCTCGCACCCCTGCGCGAAACCGGCCTCCTCGACTCGCCGGTGGAGGAAGCGTTTGACCGGCTCACTCGACTGGCAGCCAAACTCACCGGTGCGCCCGTGACGTTCATCTCTCTCGTCGACGACGGGCTGGACTTCTACAAATCGTGCTTCGGCTTCCCCGGACCGCTCGCATCCGAGCGCCAGCTCACCGGCACGACCTTCTGCCACTACGCCCTCGTCTCGAACGGGGCCGCTCGTCATCGAAGACACCCTTGCACACCCGATTTACCGGGAAGTGCCGACCGTCCAATCCCTCGGCGTACGCGCCTACCTCGGCATTCCCTTGAAGTTCGGTGGGATGGCGATCGGATCCTTCTGCGCCATCGACTTCCACGCCCGAGCCTGGTCTCCGCTGCAGATCGAAGTGATGGAAGAGCTGGCCGCCTCGACGATGCGCGAGATCGAGTTGCGCGCGGCCGCCCGGGCGGCATGTGCCGCCGGTGGAGCCTTTCGGCGCACTTGCCGAGCCCGGTCTGTTCATCGTGAAAAAGATGCGTCCGATCGTGCCCATTGTCAGGTGAGGTATTTTGCAGTTTTATGCAGTACTTCCGGAGTTTTGGGACAGTGGCGGGCTACCCATCGATGAGTCGGCGGAACCCATCCGATGAGTGGGCGGAACCCATCGATGAGTGGGCCGAACCCATCGATCGGTCCCGCCGACTCATCGACCGGTTCCGCCGACTCGTGGATGGGTTCGGGTCGACCCATCGATCGGTCGGTTCGACTCATCGATTGGTCGGATCGACTCATCGATCGGTTCGGATCGACTGATCGATTGGTTGGATTGACTCATCGATTGGTTGGGATCGACTCATCGATCGGTTCGGATCGACTGATCGATCGGTTCGGGTCGACTGATCGATCGGTTCGGGTCGACTGATCGATCGGTTCGGGTCGACTGATCGATCGGTTCGGGTCGACTGATCGATCGGTTCGGATCGACTGATCGATCGGTTCGGATCGACTGATCGATTGGTTCGGATCGACTGATCGATCGGTTCGGATCGACTGATCGATCGGTTCGGGTCGACTGATCGATCGGTTCGGGTCGACTGATCGATTGGTTCGGATCGACTGATCGGCCGGTCGGGCCAACTCATCGATCCGTCGGGTGGAGTCATCGATTGCTCGCGTCTTCCGAATCCTCCCCATGTTCCTGCTCAAACTCGAGACGGCGGGAAAGAACCACGTATTGGTGCGAGTAAAGCGCTGAGTACCGTCCCCGGAAATCGGTGTCCAGCGGGCTGCGTGATGCGCCGCCGCATCCCACCGCTGAAGCCGCAATCAACTCGAGCTCGAGGCCTGTAGCACGGCCCCTCACCCCGTCCGGCGCCTGAACTGCTAACAAGTGCACTCCGATTTGGATCATGGACGCAGAAGCCACGCGCAGGCGCCGAACATCCCTCTCCCCGGCCCGGCGGGGAGAGGGGCAACAAAACCAAGACAACGAAGCGTAACTTGATCAAACCACGTGTGTTGCCCATCGCCCCTGCATAGGGGAGAGGGATGCCGGGCACCTGCGCGTGGCTGATTCGAACGACTGTGCAGGATTGACGTGGATGACGTGAGAAGACCAGGTGCCCGGCGGGGTGAGGGGTCGTGCCTCAGGCCTTGAGTTGACGCCCTTGCGGCTGAAGCCGGGTGCTATTTTCCATGGCCCGCTACGCGGGATCAAGCTGGGGTCAGAGCTTCGTTCTTCGTACAGAAAAGAAAGCTTTGACCCCACTTCAATCCCGGCGAGGGCAGAAGCACCTGTCGGTGGAACTGACAGTTTTTCCGACAGTCCGGGTGCCAGCTTCCGCCGTAAAGCCTTGTCGAGGAGGCAAGCCCCCCATGAAACGATTCACGGCAATCGTGTTGGCCATTCTGCTCTGCGCGTCGATCGCCCACGCGGATCAGACCGAACAGACCCTCTACAAACGGCTCGGCGGCTACGATGCCCTCGCCGCTGTAACCGACGACTTCATCCGACGGCTCGCGACCGATCCGAAGCTCGGACGCTTCTTCGTCGGCCATAGCCAGGATTCCCTCCAGCGCATCCGCCAACTGGTCGTCGACCAGCTCTGCGCCGCCACCGGCGGCCCCTGCGTCTACATCGGCCGCGACATGAAGACCGCGCACAAAGGCATGGGCATCTCCGCCGACGAATGGAAGACCGCCATCGACCACCTCACCACAACGCTGACGAAGTTCAGGGTGCCGAAGCGCGAACAGAAGGAAGTGCTGGCCGCGCTATCGGGCCTGGAGAAGGACATCGTCGAGAAGAAATAGCGGCCGATGCCGCGTTCGCAAGCGGCGAAGAGATGGAGACGAATGCGGCGGTTGGGAAACCGGTCGTGCGTGTGCGCCACTGAACCGCCGGACAAGCGACGGACTGCCCCAGGAACGTAACCCGAACGTGTGGGATCAGAGCTTCGGTTCTTCGCGCGAAAAGAAAGCTCTGGCCCGCATCACTGCCCCGAAACGCATGCTGAGGGCGAACGAAGCCGCCGGCGGTCAGTCGATTTTCTGTTCGAGCACGTTCACCTGGGCGGTCTGCTCCGGAGCCGGCGTCTCGTCGAGCACTTCCACCGCTTCGACGCGGTATTCGGACGCGAGTGGTGCCTCCGCCGGTCGATTGCCAAACCCGCACTCTACGTCCACGTCGCACCACCCGGTGGCAGGGTTCCACTGGCAGTAGTAGTGGCCGGGAAGGTACACATAGACGCACTCCTGCGTTGAAATCTTGCAGCGGTAGCAACTGGCGGATGCCTCCGGTGCAGCGAAGAGGCACAACACCACGACCAGGGCCAAAAGCGGGATCATTCGCTTCATCATCACACCTCCACTTCGTCTTCGTCGCAGGCCTCGCGGCCCTCAGCACGCCTGACTCAACGCGCGGCGAACTTCACCGCGACCGTGTTCTTCCCCGCGCGCACGTCCAGGCGGATCGGCGCCGCCACATCATCGGCCGACGCGACGATCGCCTCCGCCTCCGTTTCCGTGCGATAAGGCCAGAACTCATAGCTGCCTCCGGGGATGCGCTCGAGCCGCACTTCGGCTTTCGCTCCGGTGGCGAAACGCAGCCCCTGCACGGCGGTCAGCTCTTCGAGGACATCGACCGGAACGAGCACGCCGTTGTAGCGCATCAGCAGCGCGAACGGCGGCATCTCCGCGCCGTCGGTCGTATGCGCGCGAATGAGGAGCGACGACGATGCGGGCGGCAGGTCCACGCGCACGCGCTCCCCGCCGTGTTCCCTGCCGACGTGTGCGGCGCCGAATCCGCCGTCCTGCGCGATGACGAATAAAAACGCCGCCTCGTTGTCGGGAATCGCGATCGCTGTTCCCCCGTCTTCATCCGTGATCGCGCGGGCGCAGAGCTTCGCGCCCGCGATTGCATAGACCATCGCCTCGTCCACCGGATCCTCACCGGCGTCCACGACGAGCAGCGGAACGGTGCGGCCGGGATCGAGGCGCAGGTCGAGCTCCCGCAGCGGCGACCGCTCATCGAGCTCGAAAACCGCCGGCGCCGGCTGGAGGTAGAGCGGCGTGTCGGCTCGTACCGTATGCCGCCCGTACTTCATGCCGACGAAATCGAACCGGCCCTGCGCGTCTGTGGCGGTGCGCACGTGGTGCTCGGAGGGGCCGGCGTTCGTCTGCAGCGCGACACTGACGCCGGCCATCGGCGTGCCACTCTTCCCGTCGCGCACGATGCCGGTGATTCGTCCGTCGGGAATGTCGATCACGAACGGCTCCTCGCCGAGCTCGACGTGCGCGGAGTACGGCGTTGGCAGAGACGGCGTGCGTACGCTGTAGATGAACTGGCCGTACTGCCAGAGCGGAGCGTGGAAGGTGCCGTCTTCGCGGACCGGAACGACCTGCTCCCAGCGAAACTCCTTGTGCCGGAGGATGAGCGCGGCGGCGCCGAGACTCGCGCCGCCCAGGGTGATCCGTCCGGTGAGCTCGTGCGGCGCGATGGCGATCGTGGTGCGGCGCTCATCGCCATCACCGATGCCGATCTTCATCGCGAACTGTTCGCCGCTCTCCGCGCCGCGCACGCGCACCTGGTAGACGCCGGACACCAGTCCTGCGAACCGCACATGCCGCGGCTCGGCGGTGATGTTCCGCTGCGCGATCTTGTTCCAGCTGTCATCGTCCTGCCGGAGCAGGAGCTCGACCGCGAGTGGCTGCTTCGTCCCGCGGATCGTCGCCTCGATGGCGCCTCCCGGCGACGCCGGATCCGGCGCGAGCAGCGCCAGCAGCATGAGCAGGACGTGCATCGGTCAGTGGATCATCCAATGACGGCAGGATCGAATGCAAGCAGTATTTACAGAATGCACGACGGCGCGAGCCCGCGGGCCGCGATGACGTCCGAGCTCCCACCGAGGCAGGTAACCACCGCCCGACAGAGGACAAGTCATGAAACGCTAGCGTGTCGTTGGACTTGCGATTCATGAAGACGGGGTCACACCTTCGTTCTTCTCAAAGACCGCCGGTCTGACCCAGATCACGTCGACGGCAACACCGCGGACGGTGTCGTCGGTGCAGACACGGTTGGTGACTTCATGTACGTCATCGCCGGCGGAATCGTTGTGAGTCCACGAACGTATCGACGGAACGCGCGTGAGATCGCCGCCGGCTTGTAATCGTCATCCTCCTTGAGCCGGCGCAGCGTCGACTCGTGGAGCAGTTCGCCGTCCAGGAGCTTTCGGCTCCTGAACAGGTTGAGCCGGATCTCCTTGTGCCGCTTCTGGCTGTTGAAATGGATCTTCGGGAAGAACTCGAGCAGCCACCAAACCGGACCGAGGGAGTTGTGTTTCTTCTCCAGCCACGGCTTCGCGATGGGCGGCGCGACGACGTTGCGCCGTGCGGGATCGACGTGCATCCCCGCGGCGACCGCCTCGTCCAGGATCCAGTCGAACGAGCAGCGTCCGAGATCTGAGTCGGTGTAGCCGCCGCCGACATCGGAGTGCACGCCCGGAAACCACAGCTGCTGCAGGTCCTGAGACGTGCCGTCCGGCGGATAGAAGCGGTTCTGGCGATAGAACGCACGTCGCTCGTCGACGGCGATCGCGTGACGGACGATCGCGATGCCGGGATTCGTTGCGGTGTAGCGGAACTTCTCCGGCTCCCAGAACCAGCCGATAGAGGAGACCGTGTCCCAGAGCCCGACAAAGTGAACGCTGAAACGCCGGTCGGCACGGCCGGTCGGTCGCGCGAACGTCTCGCGGAACTGGTCGCCGAGGTTGAGGTTGTCCTTGCGCGCGATGCGCAGCAAACGCAGCGCATATGGAATCAGGTTCTCGGACCCGCGCGGCAGCAGGCCGACGTGATGCAGCAGCGCCGCGAGGACGCGCGCGGTGTACGAGCCGCGGCTGAAGCCGAACAGGTACACCCTGTCGTCTGGCTCCCAGTTGTTCATGAGGTATGTGTATGCCTCCTCGACGTTGCGATCGAGACCAGTGGCGAACGCGAGGTCGACTACCTTCGAGAGGAATTTCCCGACACGCGTCACGAGACCCGGGCCGGGCAGCGTTCCGACCCCGGGATCGTAGTAAACGAATTGCTCCTGGTCGTCGCGCACGAGCGACTGGACGACGCGCACGACATTGGTGTTGCTTACGCCAAACTGATTCGCGGTTCCGTCGCAAAGCAAAACGATGTTTTTCGTCATGAAGACCTCCCGCACCCATAGGAGGGCCGCAACGGCCGGTTTCCACACTCGGAAGCCGAAGCGCTGAAGCAACTCGCAGCGAAAGGATGGCCTGCCGGAGACGTGTCACACCGACGGTCCCTCGCAGCTCGGCCGCTTTCCCAGCCATCGCGACCCAGCGCTAGCCCTCGTGGAGGTATCACCCGCGTGCCCGGTACTACAGAAGCACGGTCTCACGCCCGAACGGGCGGGCGTCGGGCAAGCTCGAAGTTGTGCTGGTTCTTCTCGCGGAACACCGTTTTCGTCACCGAGGACGACGGCGCAGAGAGCGGCAGGGTGCCGCCGCCGGAGGAGTCAGCAACGGGTCACACCTTCGTCCTTCGCGAAAAAGAAAGATGTGACCCCGGGAAGCAATGCCCGAGCTGCGTCAGCCCCTGCGCGAGTGAGAGACTTATGGAAGTCAGGCGGTGTACCCTGCTGCATGCTCCGCCGCGCCGACTTGCTCCTCGTTCTCCTGTTCGCGCTGCAGGCCGCCGCCATCGAACCGCCACCCGACCGCGGGAAATGGTTCGCGTTCCGCGCGGACAACGTCCATGTCTTCAGCAACGCCTCGCCCGCCGCGACGCGCGAGCTCGCCCGCGACCTGGTGCAGATGCGCCACGCGATCGGGCAGATCACGAAGCTCGACGTGCGTACGCCGTACACCACGCGGGTCTTCCTCTTCGTGGACGCGAAATCGCTGGCGCCGTACCTCGAGGCCGTCATAGGCCAATTCCTCGCCCTGTTTCGGAGCGGCTACGACAACACCATCAAACTGCGCGCCGATGCGCAGGGCGCCGTCGACCGCTCGACTTATCACAGCATCGCCGAGTACGTCGTGGAGCACACCATCTCCTCGCCGCCACGGTGGGTGCTCGACGGACTGGCCGAGTACTGCTCGACCCTGGCGGCGAAAGAGGGCGCCGGCCTCCACCGTCCCATTCCCGGACACGTCGCCACGCTCGGGCAGAAGTCGCTCCTTCCGCTGCGCGAGCTCTTCTCCGTCACGCCCGGATCGCCGCTGTACGACGGAAGCCGCCGTGCCGGCATCTTCCACGCGCAGTCCTGGGCCCTCGTGCACTACCTCGCGGGCGCCACTGAGGAGCGCCGCGCGCAGTTCTCGCAGTTCCTGCAACGCACGAACGCCGGCGAGCCGGCGGGCAGCGCGTTCGAAGCCTCGTTCGGCATCCCTCACGCGCAGCTCGAAAAGGAGCTGCGACAGCACGTGCAGAAGCTCACGACGAAGAGCACCGGGTCCGTGCCCGACGAATTGAAGGGCATGGACTCGCCGGACCCCGAGCCGATGACGCGCGATGCTGTCCTGTACGAGCTCGGCCGGCTCGTCGCCTCGATGCGCGAAGACCATGCCGTGCACGCGGTAAAGTTTTTCGAGAACGCGCTGGAGCTGAACCCGCGCCATGCTGGCGCGCTTGCGAGTCTCGGCCGCCTGCACCAGTACGCCGGGCGCATGCAGGAGGCGGAATCGGCGTTCGCCCGTGCGATCGAGCTCGGCAGCGACGACCCCGACGTCTACCTCCTCCTCGGCCGCGCGATCGTCGACCGCTACGCGAATACCCAGCCACCGCAGGCGGAGATCCTGAAGGCGCGGTCCCTGTTCACGAAGGCCGCGGAGTTGAGACCCGATTCCGCGCTCGCGTGGATCGGAGTGGGCATGACCTACGTCGGCAGTGACGACGTCGCACCCGGGATTGCTGCCATGCAGCGCGCCCAGGCTCTCGACCCTCGCGAGGCGACTGCACCGCGAGTCTTGCAGGCGTTGCAGGAGCACCAGCAGCGCATGGCCATCAACGCCGCCATCGCCAGCGCCCAGGCGGGCAAGCTGATCGACGCACTGGTGACGCTCGATCAGACGATCCCGAACATCACTAACGAGAAGCTTCGGCAGATCGCGCGGAAGCTGCGCGAGGACGTGGCAAAGCTCGCCTCCCGCCGTTAAGCGCTGAGCGACTGAATTGGCGGGGCCGACGGGACTCGAACCCGCCACCGCCAGCGTGACACGCCGGCGTTCTAACGTGTTCCGGCCGCCCCTTACGCCGCCACCTCATTCCTCGTATCGCTCGTGATCCTTCCATCCCGGATCTCCACGATCCTGCTGGCCCTTTTCGCGAGCGCTGGGTCGTGGGTGATGATCACGAGGGTGCGGCCGTTTTGCCAGAGCTCGTTGAAGATGGACATGATGTCGGTGCCGGAGGTGGTGTCGAGGTTGCCGGTGGGCTCGTCGGCGAGGAGGATGTCGGGGTTCATGGCGAGGGCGCGGGCGATGGCGACGCGTTGCATCTGGCCGCCGGAGAGCTCGGTCGGTTTGTGGTCGATGCGGTCGCCGAGGCCGACTTTTTCGAGGACTTCGGTGGCGCGGGTGCGGCGTTCTTTGGGGCTGACGCCGCCGAAGAGCATGGGGAGCTCGACGTTCTCGAGGGCGGTGAGGTGGGGGAGGAGGTTGAAGCTCTGGAAGACGAAGCCGACCCGGCGGTTGCGGATCTCGGCGAGCTCGTCGCGCGTGACGCCGGCAACGTTGTCGCCGCCGATCTGGTAGGTCCCTTCGCTCGGGGTGTCGAGGCAGCCGAGGAGGTTCATGAGGGTCGATTTGCCGGAGCCGGAGGGGCCGACGATGGCGAGGAATTCGCCCGGGTAGACGTCGAGGTCGATCCCTTTGAGGGCTTCGACTTTGACCTTGCCGGTGTCGTAGATCTTGCGGATGTTGGACATCCGGATAATCGTTCCGTTCTGGTTCATGTTGTCACCTGAGTACGTCATTCATACCGCAAGGTTGCCGCCGGGTCGATCCGTGCGGCACGGCGAGCCGGGAAGTAGCCCGCCAGCAATCCGATGATGCCGAGGATGGTGGCGGTGGCGATGCCGATCTGGGGGGAGAGGGTCGGTCTGCCGAGGAAGGAGAGGACTTCGTTGCTCTCCACCGGGAGGAACGTGGCGGCGGTGACGAGGAGGGTGGCGATCATGATGCCGACGGCGCCGCCGATGAAGGTGTAGACCAGGCCTTCGAGGACGAACGGCCAGATGATCCAGCGCGACTTGGCGCCGAGGGCCATCTTGACGCCGATCTCGCGAGTGCGTTCCTTGACGACGGCGTACATGATGTTGGCCACGCCGACGCCGCCGATGATCAGGGTGAGCGCGCCGACGATGCCGAGGAACATCTGGATGCCGACGATCATCATCAGCGTCTGCCTGGAGGTCTTGACCATGTCCCAGGTGCCGAAGGCGCGGTCGTCGGTGGGGTCGTAGCCGTATTTCTTGCCGAGGATCTCGTTGACGCGCCGGAGCGCTCCGACCATCTGCTCCGGCTTGTGCGTCTGGATGACGAGCACGTTCAGGCGGTCGCGCCCGAACTGCGCGCGCCAAGTGGTGTAGGGGATGACGGCGTGTGATGCGTCGGGGCCGCCGTAGACGCCCATCTGGGTTTTCTTCTGCATGACCCCGATGACGGTGTAGGGGGCGTTGTTGATCAGCACTGTCTTGCCGACCGGGTCGACCTTGCCGAAGATGTCGGTGGCCAGCTCGTCGCCGAGGAAGATGACGCGGCGGCGCTGCTCCTCGTCGGCGGCGTTGATCCAGCGTCCGCCGGCGACCGGGTAGTGCACGCGGCTGTCGCCGTACGAGCGGTGCGCGCCCAGGACCCGGCCGTTCACCGTCTTGCGCTCCCACTGCATGGCCGTGCGCCAGGAGACGACTTCGCCGTGGATGCTCTTGAGCTCCGGCATCTGCCCGCGGAGCATCTCCACGTCGTCGATGCGCGGGCGGATCGGACGGCCGGGGGGCATGCCCTGCCACGCCTTGGTCGTTTCCCCCGGCCAGAGCACGGCCAGGTTCTCACCGGTCGCGCGGCGGTTCTTGTCCATCTGCCTTTTCAGCCCTTCGCCGAAGGCGAGGAGGAGCAGGATCGCGACGGTGCCCCAGGCGATCGCGGCGATCGTGAGGAACGCGCGTTTCTTCTGGAGCGAGCTCGCGGTCGCGAACTGGGCGAGGATGACGTGCAGATCCTGTTTCATGAGGTTGTCGGTTGTCCGTTGTCCGTTGTCCGAACCTGTTCCGCTGGACGGGAGGCACGGACAGCGGGCAACATTTCTAGAGTTTCATTGCCACCACTGGGTCCAGTCTCGATGCTTCTCGTGCCGGGAAATACCCCGCCACTAAACCGACCAGCCCCAGCGCAATGGCCGTGAAGGTCGCCACCACCGGTGACACTTCAGGCCGGCCGACATATTCATCGAGCGAGGCGGGGAAGACGGCGCAGATTCCGAAGGAGATCAGGAAGCCGATGGCTCCGCCGAAGGCGGTGACAAGCATCGTCTCGAGGAGGAACTGGGTGAGGATCGCGCGTGACTTCGCGCCGAGGGCCATCTTGATCCCGATCTCGCGGGTCCGCTCCTCGATGATCACGTTCATGATGTTGGAGACGCCGATGCCGCCGACGATGAGGGTGAGCACGCCGATGATGCCGAGGAAGGCGTTGAAGGAGAGCATGAACGTCTCCATGAACGTGAAGTTCTCGGTGGTGTCCCACATCGAGAGCGCTTCCTTGTCCTGCGGGTCGAAGCGGAGCCGTTTGCCGAACGCGGAGCTGACGCCGTCGATGACCTGCTTGGTGGCGCCGGATTTCGCGGCCTGGAAGACCATGTTGTCGACGTACTTGTCGCCCGACAGCGCGCGGAAGGTGGAGGAGGGGATGAACGCCTTCTCGTTGTCGCGGCCGCTGTAGCTGGAGTCCTGCATCTTCGACACGAGCACGCCGATGACCTGGAACGGTGACTGGTTGACCAGGACGACCTTGCCGATCGCTTCTTCGCCGCCGAAGATGTTCTCCTTGAGCTTGTCGCCGAGGAAGATCACCCGGCGTTGCTCGGTGTCGTCGATCGGGTTGACGAAGCGCCCTCCCGGCGACGGCACGAGGTTGCGCATGCTGCCGAACTCGGTGGTCACCCCGGAGACGTCGATCGACATGGTCTTGCTGCCGTAGTCGAGCCGCATCCCGGTCATGTACTCGCCCGAGATCGCCTTCAGCCCCGGCACTTCGTTGCGGACGGCGGCGATGTCCTCCTCGGTGATGCGCAGCCGGCGGCCTTTGCCGAGTCCTTCGTAGGGGATCGACGTCAGGCCCGGCCAGGCGATCACGATCCGGTCGCCGAGGCCGGCGATGTTCTGGATCATCCGGCGCTTCAGCCCCGTGCCGAAGGCCAGCATCAGGCTGATCGCCACGGTGCCCCAGACGATCCCGAACACCGTCAGGAAGGTACGCAGCTTTTCGGTGCGCACGTCCCGGAACAGTTGGCGGAGGACTTCTCTGAGAGTGCTCATGAATCGTTGTCGGTTGTCAGTTGTCAGTCAGGGGCACTGCTGCGTGGGCCGGTTGCTCGTCGTTCATTGCCGGGGTGAGGCTCGCGAAAACGGTCTCGTCAGCCGAGACAGGTTCGGACAACTGACAACTGACAACCGACAACAGGTACTTGCGCGCTACGAAATCTCCTTGGGCGGGCGCTCCACGACCTTGTCGCCCTTCTTCAGGCCCGAGACGACTTCGATGTTCAGACCGTCGGAGATGCCGGTCTTGATCTCGGCCTTCTTCGGCTCCGCCTTCGGGTCGGCCTGCGGGATCTCGACGAGGGTCTTCTTGCCGCCGTCTTCGAACGAGACCAGTCGCTCGGGGAGGACGAGGACGTCCTTCTTCTCGCGGATGATCACGTCGGCGTTGGCGGAGTAGCCGGCGCGGAGGGTGATTTTCTGGTTCGGCTCGAGCTCGATCTCGACGTCGAACAGCGTGGCCCCTTCCTTTTGCTGCGCCTGCGGGGCGATGCGCTGGACCCTGCCGGTGACGACGTCGGTGGGAAGGGCGCCGACTTTGATGCGCGCCTGCATGCCGACGGAGAGCTTGCCGACGTCGATCTCGTCGACGGTGCCCTTGAAGATGAGGTCGGACATGTCGGCGATGCTGGCCATCTCGGTACCGGGCTGGTAGGAGGTGAGAGGGACGATCGGGTCGCCCTCGTTGACGGAGCGGGTGAGGATCGTGCCGGCTGCCGGCGCGCGGATGATCGATTCGGTGCCGCCGGCGGTCAGGCGGCCGCGGCGCGTGAGCTCGCGGTCCTGCTGGGCTTTCATCAGGGCGACGCGGGCGAGCTCGAACGCTTCCCTCTTCTGTTCGACCTCGGATTTCGGCAGCACGCCGCCGGCCGCGAGCTCGTTGGCGCGTGCAAAGTCCCCTTCGGCGCGGCGGAACGAGGCGGTGGCCGACTCGACGCGGCGGTCGACTTCGGTGACTTCGAGCGGGGTCGGGTCGGGGGCGATCTCGAACAGCGGATCGCCAGCTTTCACGGTGTCGCCGATCTGTACGAGGGCGCGGCGGACGATCCCGGAGATCTTCGACTTCACCTGGAACTTCTGGCGAGGCTGAATCTGCCCGACGGCGACCGCCTTCTCGACGATCGTGCCGTTCGTGACCTCGACTTCCTTCAGCCCACCGTCATTCTTCTTGCCGTTGCGGGCCACGGCATAGACCCCGACACTTCCCAGCGCCAGGACGATGAGAACCACGAGGATTTTTCCGAGTCTGGACATGCTGTTTCGTCTCTCCTGACAGCGAGCAATACGCTATCAAGTACGAAAAGTTGCAGAAGAGGTTAGAAGGTGGTCAGTTGTCCGTCGTTACGGCCGAGTCGAGAGTGAGGGGCTCGGGGAGCGGGGTGCGTCCGCCTGCGAACCGGCTGGTCACCCCCATCACGATCAGGTCGAGGAGGATGTAGAGGATGCCGACGCCGGAGGGCGGGTTGGCTGAGTGGAGGCCGACGAACGGCACCTGGGCCGTCCACACCCAGTTGCCGTTGGCGGTGCCTGCCCACTCGAGCACGATGGTGAAAATGAAGCAGGTAGAGAGCATGAGCTGGTTGCGGGAGAAGCGGATGAGCGCCAGCGCGCCGAGCCACCAGAGGAACCCCCAGGTATCCCCGAGGACGACCAGGCTGGCCACGGCGATGACCGTTCCGGCGACCAACACGCCGCTGCAGATGGCTCGCTCCCGCCGCCGCAGCGACTCCTGCTGCGTGCTCTCGACGGCGAGGATGTATAGGATCCCGTGGCCGGGTGGGACGTAAAACGGGATCAGCGCATGGCTGTACGAATACAAGCCAAAGCCCAAAGACAGGATCACTTCGCCGAGTGTCGCGACAGCGACGGCGCAGAGAATTTGAGGGGTGGGCACTCGGAAGCGCCGCATGCAAAACCAGAGGAAGAGCGCAGCCGACGTGCCGAGCGCCAGTTGCGAGCCGACGCCGGCGCGGTCGGTGAGCAGTAGCATCACCGTGAAGAGACTCGTCGCCGCGATCAGCGTGATGAAGTGTCGTTCCATGACTCATCAGATGATCCCTGACCACATGTGTTTCGTCCAACGAGTGAGTGCGGTTGCTTTCCATCGGCGTGCCGCGACGGCAGGATCATGCAACAATGATGTGCGCGTCCTCTCGCCGTGTCTACCGTCGTTCGTGAAGTGGGGCTGGGGTACAGCGCTGTACATCGTCGCGTGGCGCTGCCCGTTAGATTTCATCTTGCGGCTCAAGTCTCACGGGGAGCAGCAGTCTCAGCAAAGCGGGGAGGGGGTAGGGAAACCGCGACTTCGGCAACTCCTTGAAGTAGGTGCCGTGCGTTTTGGAGTCGAATTCATGATAACTGGAGATTATCGTCGGCAATGATCGCGACATGTTTCGTCTACATGCTCCTGTTCGCCGGCATGGCCGTCGTACTCGGTGCCATCGGCGCGGTGGGAACGCTGGTACTGCAGGGAGAACCGATGATGCGTGAGTTCATTCGCGCATACTTCGGGACATTCAACGCAATAGGGGTCGCATCCACAGGCTACGCGTTAATGTTTTTTGTGCGCAGGACAGGCCGACAGGTGATGTCGCAGCTCACGACCGACCTGAGCATACCGGCTGAGCATGCCTTCTCGTTCGCACGAGAGCTCGAACGCGCCACGTCATGGCGCGTAACGAATTACATTTCGATTCCGCTGACGATCATCGGTAGTCTCGCTTTATGGTGGCGGGGTTTTCCGCTGGCAGGCTTCGCAAAGGGATATCTGGCGATCTCCGCGTTTTCCATCTATTACGTGGCCTCCAATATCCTCTCCTTCTATCTCTTCGTCATTCTTTTGTTTCGGTACATTGAGGATCGATCGGGCAGCCGAACGCAGGATCGGTTCAAGCTTCAGGTATCACCGGGCGGGCTGGAATTACGAACGATCGATACGTTTTTGGTCATGAGCGCGACAATGGGAGTGCTTACGTTGTATATCGGCATTCGCGCGACACTGACCGCTACCTTCTTCGACAGCGTGCCGTTCATTCGCGAGTTGCTGCTGTTGCCGTTCGTTCTCTATTTGCCGGCGACTCTCTGTTACAGTTTCTACCCACGTTATGTTCTCAGACACATCTCGGAATGCGACACACTCTTCTCCATCGAGGAGTTTGAGCGGCAGATCGCGACCTCGCCTCCTGCCGACTTGAAGTCTAGTCTCGAACTTAGAAAACTGCTCATGGATGTGAAGGAGACGATGCTGAATGACTGCCGGGCCACTCCGATTCTTGGACTCAAAGATGCGCCATCCCTCACAATGTCGCTGATCATCCTGATTCAAGTGATCGTTCAAAAGGACAGCGTGTACGCGAATTTCGTCAAGTCGCTCTTCCGGTGAAGGGTGGTATTGCGGCGCTCCCGAGAGTCGAGAGTAGCGTGTAAGCGCGGGCGCGAAGCAGGCCGCGCGCATATGGGATGACTGATCGCGGGGTGATTGTTGCGAAGATCATGTCATTGGCGAAGCGATGATCGTTCAGGCGTACGAGATCGTCGACGATCGCGTGAAAATGTCGGCTGCGCCATCGAAGCATCGCCCGAAATAGCGATCGCTGCACGGCTGCATTCAGAAGATCCACAACTGGCTTTACGGCGGCACTGAGGGACGCTGCGTCGCAGGTGCCGGCATCGAGACATCGGCTCACCGACTCACAGAAGGACGAGTAGTGATACAGCATCTTCGTGAGTGCCGTTGCACTCGCCGGTGGATTTGTTTGACCTGCTTCTCCAAAAAAGACCACTCGGTCTAATGCGCGTCGCATCATACGTCCTACGGGGATTACTCCTCCGAGGAACCGCCGTTCACGAGAAGCTGCTGAATCAATGTACCGGGCGTACGGTGACTTCGTGCAGATGAACTCAAAGTCGGCCCTCAGCGACGATGCGGCGGTGAGCTTCTCAACTGGCGAAATGAGGATCATATGCAGCCGATCATCCGACGTTGGAAACGCTTCGATGTAAGAAGGATGATCGCTTAGCATTAGATTGTGAAATGCGACTGGTGCGATGTCGGTCGTTCGTGGGAACGATGCGCCATAAAGAAGATAGTAGCCGTCAATCCGCATTGCGTCCTCGGCGGCCACGATCGGTGACGCGACGCCCATACAGTCCACGATCAGGCGTGCGCTGATTCGTTCGTCATTCGCGCGTACCAAAGCGGAGTGCCGGTCCACCGAATACGAATAGAAAGACGTGCCGCAGCGGATCTCGCCGCCGGCTTCCTCGAGACGCGTGCGCAGAGTCGAAAGGAGCCGGCTGGTGTCCCAGAGCCGGTAAGCGCCAAAGCAGTGGTACGTGAGATCGTCATGCGCAATGAACGCGATATTTGAGTAGTTGGAATCGATCGCCTGCGCAAGATGGGAATTCGCGTCGACGCATCCTGCGTCCGTAAGCCAGTACTTCGTTTCCGGAACGCGATTCGCCTTTTCGAGTACGAGCACGCGGTGCCGTTGCGCGAGCTCTCCGGCGACGAGCAGACCTGCGACACCGGCACCCAGTACGATCACGTCAGCAGCGTCGTGCACGGATAATCTCCAGTTATCCGTAAATGGCGCTGATGCGGGCGCCGAATCATCCCAGCGGCTACTCGGGTGTCGCCTGCTTGGCTGTTATGGTCCGCGCAACGATGCTGTGGCGGCCGTTGCGTGCTGCGTGGTATCTCTGGAGAACAAACATGGCCTCGACTAGGTAGTGTCCAAGTTCCAAGTCGAGACGCCGCCGTGAACATACCTTCCGGTAGTGCTCCTCGGCGTTGCGGCGATGCACGCATGCTGCTCAGGCGTGTACTTTGAGCGAGGCTCGTCTCGGCGGGGGGGTAGACGCCGACTTTGATCCCGTTCGTCGGCAGTGTGTTGTTATGGCGGCGAACTCACGCGCCTCCACATCCGCCCAGGCCCTCCGTTCAACGCTCACGACAAATTCAAGCACACGCCTCTAAATCGGTGGTCCCGGCGGTACCGTCGGGATGGTCGGCGCCTGCCACGCCTCCGGCCGGGCCAGAAAGCGGTCGATCTCGTCGCGAGTGGCTCGGCGGTGCGTGGTCTCTGCGATGTCGGCGACGTTGACGAGGCGGGTAGACAGTCTGCGCAGCGCGTCGAACGCTTCGGCGCGCACCTGCGGCGCGGCCTCGCGGTTCAGCGCGAGCTGCGCGAGGCGGGTCAGGATCAATGTCCGGCTCGCGCGGGTGATGGTGCCCTGCTGGGCGGCGACGTCGATGAGGGCGTCGGTGAGGTCGCGGAGGGTGAGGTTGTTTTCCTGCTGGGTGAGGCGGGCGGCGCGGGCGGGGTCGAGGAGGGCGGTGACGGTGATGTCGGCCGCGGTCATGGCGGCGGCGATCGGGTCGAAGAGGGGGGTGGTGCGACGGGGGAAGAGCTCGGTGTTCGGATCCCCATGCGCGTAGGACGGCGGGGGGATGAGGTCGAGGATGCGGCGGGGGATGGTCAGGAATTTCGGGTCGAGCGTCGCGAGGACGGTGGTCAGGGCTTTCTGCTGCTGTTCTTTCGGGACGACGAGAAGCGGGGTGTCGGGGGAAGTGCCGTTGCCTTCTTTCACCGCGTAGGCGAAGTGGGCGCCGCCGATCGATTTGGCGGCGGCTTCGAGTTGATAGCGGTGGTGGAGGTAGAGCGGCAGGAGGACTTCTTCGAGGCGCGAGAGGGGCTCGCCCTGTTCGATGTTGGCGAGGCCGAACCGGGCGAGGGCGATGTCGCGGACGCGGATCTCGTGGCGGAGCATGTCGACCGCATCGCCGCCGTTGTCCCATACCGAGCCGAGGGGATGCGCGGCGCCGACAGGGCGGGAGTGGGGATCGGAGACGAAGAGCGGGGTCTCTTTCGCGAGGCGATTCAGCTCCGCCTCTTCGTTTGCGCCCGCGGGGAACTGGGCGTAGCCGTAGCGGATGGCGGCGACGTCGTACGGGCCGACGCCGTTGGTGTAGGCCTCGGAGAGGTCGAGTTTTTCGTCGGCGGTGATCTTCACGTAGGGGGCCGGGTAGTCCATCACCGAGGCGCGGCCGGTGGTGGAGGCGGCCATGTTGTGGTCGAGGCCGAGGGTGTGGCCGACCTCGTGCGCGGAGAGCTGCCGGATACGCTGCAGGGCCATGATCGACGGGCTGGTCTTCGGGTCCATCGCGTCGAACGCGGCCATCAGTCCGCGCGCGAGCATCACGTCCTGCCGGATGCGCAGCGAGCCGAGAAGGACGGTGCCTTTGATGATCTCGCCGGTGCGCGGGTCGGTGACGTTGGCGCCGTACGACCAGCCGCGCGTGGAGCGGTGGACCCAGTTGATGACGTTGTAGCGGATGTCGAGCGGGTCGGCATCGGGAGGGAGGACTTTGACCTGGAAGGCGTTGCGGAAGCCGGCTGCTTCGAAGGCGGTGTTCCACCAGGCGGCGCCTTCGACGAGCGCGCTGCGGATCGGCTCCGGGACCCCGTTGTCGACGTAGTAGACGATCGGCTGCACCGGATCGGAGATTGCGGCACCCGGGTCTTTCTTCTGCAGGCGGTGCCGCGAGATCCAGCGTTTGGTGATCGGGCCGGTGAACGGCGAGGCGTAGTCGTAGAACTCGATGCCGAAGATGCCGACGCGCGGGTCCTGCCGGCGCGGCTGGTAGCCGGGCTCGGGGAGGGCGACGAAGGAGTGGTGCTCGCGGACGGTGATGACGTCGGCGGTCGGGGTGACGCCGGAGACGAGGGGACCGGCTTTGTCGTTGGTGGTGAAGGTGAGGGTGGCCTCGACCTCTGTGTTCTTCGGGAAGGCTTTGGTGCGCGGGAGGTAGATGGCGCTGCGGTTGCGGTCGAGCGTCCACGAGCCCTGCTGCGCCTCGCGCAGCCGGCGCGCGACGCCGTGAGCGTCGCTGAGGAAGAAGTCGGTGGCGTCGACGAGCACGCCGCGGTCGGTGGCGGATTCGATCTTGAAGCCGGCCAGGATGGAGGAGGCGAAGGACTGCTCGACGGCCCGCCGCTCCGAGGCATCGCTGCTGATGGCGCGGTAGGCGTAGTTCGGCTGGACCATCAGCACGCGCGGGCCAACGCGCTCGAAGCGGATCAGGTTCGTCGCGCCGAGCTGGCTGCGGTCGAGGCCGATCGGGTTCGAGCCGACCCCCGAGGCGAGGGAGACCTGCCAGATCAGCTCTTCGTTGAAGCGGGTGATCTCCATGAGGAGCTTCCCGTTCTCCGCGTCCCAGCGAAGGGGGACGAAGCCGTCGAGGTGCTCGATTTGCGGTTTCGCGGGCTGCGCCGCGGCGGGCGTGGGTTGAGGCGGTGTGGTTGTCGTGGTGCAGGCGGTCAGGAAGAGAAGCAGAATCGCTGCGCGTCGCATTCGGGTGGGGATTGTAGCGGCGGAAAATGGGACCTATGGGACAAATGAGACCGATGGGACGAATGGTTTCCCATTTGTCCCATCAGTCCCATCCGTCCCATGGCTTACTCCCCGAGCGCCGTGTAGTACACGATCCGGAACCTCGCCCCCTGCGCTTCGCGGATCCGCGCGGCGAGCTTTTCGTGCAGCTCCGGCGTCCAGGTGGTCCACTTGTCGAAGAACGCCTTGGCCGCGGCTTTGTCGCCTTCGTGCTGGAGTTTCAGGACCTCGGTGAGCAGTGAGGTCACGGTCTCCGGGTATTTGGCGTAGTTCACCGTCAGGCGGGCGGTCTTCGGGTCGGCGACCAGCAGGCCTTTGTCGAGGAACCAGTTGAACTGGGCGAGCTGCATGACTTGGTACGGCTGGTCGCTGCGCGGCCGGACGCTCTGCAGGGTGCGGCGGATGCCGCTGGACTGGATGGCGCGGAGCTGGGGGTGGTTCATCCGATGGAGGGCGAAGAGGGAGACGAGATCCGACTTCATCTCTTCGAGCGAGTCGGCGTGCTCGCCGAGGGCGATGTCGAGGGTGCGGCCCTGCTTGTCGCGGTCGACGCCGAGGTAGTGACCGATCTCGTGCCACAGCGTCCGCTGGAAGTTGCCGACGGCGGCCAGCTCGGACGCGTGCGCATCGACCGTTGCCGCACGCCAGACGCGCTCGTCCGAGGCGAAGATTTCTGGCGTGGTCATGATGTTCTGGCGCAGCAGGATCGTCCGGCCATAGCGGCGGGAGGTCAGCGCGTCGTTCGGCAGGATCGTGGCGGTGTTGGTGCCGCGGGCCTGGCCGAAGTCGGCGATGACGTCGTAGACGCCGACGGAGATGTCGTCGCGGACCCGCTTGTGGTGCTCGTACGGGAGGGCGTCCTCGATGGCCTGCAGGCTGCCGAGCGCCTTGCGTAGTTCCTCGGTGGCCGGCTGGTTGGTGAGGAGGATGCTCATGCCGTGGAAGGCCTTCGCCCCGTACAGCGCGTCGTCGTAGGTCTCGTACGCGCCGATCTGGGCGTTGAGGTTCTTGAAGCGGCCGGTGACCCACGAGGCGTCGCCGCTCTCGTAGTCGTTGGTGATGAAGTCGCGGGCGCGGTTGCGCAGGTAGCGCGCGAATTCTTCGTCGCTCGGCTCGAGCTTGGTCGCCGCGCGCATCAGGAGGTTGTAGACCTGCATGAGATCGTCCGGATAAGCGATCGAGTACGGCACGGCGTAAAAGACCTTCGGATCGGGAGCCTGCAGCAATGCGGTGAGGCGCTCCAGCAGGCCGGGATGCAGGGTACGGAGGGAGGCGAACGCCTTGACGGTGGTGAGGTCGTCGCCGAGGCTCTTGCGGGTGGCGCGGCGGACGACGGTGCGCTCGCCGAGGATCTCGTCGCGCAGGCCGGGATTCTTCGTCAGGAAGGCGTCGATCTCCTCGCGCGTCGCATCTAGCGGGTAGACGTTGCGGCCCGGCACCTGCGCCGCGACCGGGAGGAACGGCTCGCGCTTGTTGTCGAGCGTGGTGGCGATCGGGCCCTGGTTGAGCCGGTAGAGCTGGATCAGGTTCTGCGTCCACTTCGGTTGCTTCTCGCTGACGTCGATGACCCGGAGGCGGTCGAGTGACGCGCGGGCCTCGGCGTGGCGGGCGTTTTCATACAGTTTCTGCATGATCGCGCCGACGTCGTACAGGTCCTTGAGCGCGGACTGTTCGGCGGGCGACAGGCGGGAGAGGTCGGGCGCGAGCCGGATGGTGGTGGTCTTGGCGAGGATCTCGTTCGATTTCGCCTCGGGCCAATATCCCTCGGGGATCGTGTTCTGGGCAGCCGCGGTGAAGCTCACGGCTAGGGTGAAGGCAAGGAGCGTTCTCATGGCGCGAAAGTTATCACCTCGGCGCATCAGACGCGGGAAGGACGTTCCGGATTCCGGCGGAGCGCGGAGTTTGCCGGTCGGCTACACTCCCTGCCGCTTTGTGTCTGATCGTCCTGGCGCACCGCGCTTCCGACCGTTTTCCGCTGGTCATCGCCGCGAACCGGGACGAGGACTATGACCGCGCCACCCACGACGCGCATTTCTGGAGCGATGCCCCCGACGTCCTCGGCGGGCGGGACGCGGTGGCGAACGGTTCCTGGCTCGCAGTGACGCGCGGCGGCCGGTTCGCGGCGGTGACGAACCTGCGTGGGGCGGAGCGGAAGACGCGCTCGCGCGGCGAGCTGGTGCGGGAGTTCGTGACGACGGACGTGACACCGCAGGTGTATGGCGAGCGGATCGCGCGCGATGCGCAGGAGTATGCCGGGTTTCACCTGCTGGCCGGGGAGACGGGAGGGGACATCCTGCACATCACCCCCGAGGCGCAGGTCGCGCTCGAGCCGGGAGTGCACGCGTTCAGCAATGCGCCGGCGGGAGAGCAGTGGCCGAAGATGGTCGCGGCGCGCCAGGAGATGGAGATCGCGCTGCGGAGCATGGAGGATGCGGAGACGCTGCTGCTCCAGCTCCTGCAGTTCCTGCAACTCCTGCGGGGCACGGCTTCCGTCGAGAGCGAGATCTTCATCGCCGGCGACCGTTATGGCACGCGGGCCTCGACGGTGATCGTGGCGACGCCCGAGGCGATCCTGTTCGGGGAGCAGAGCTTCACGCGCGGCGGAGAGCCGTACGGCGAGAACCGGCTGTTTCGTCTCGAGCGGTAGCCGTTTGACTACACTGTCTCGATGGACTGCCGCTCCGGCTGTGGCGCGTGCTGCATCGCGCCCTCGATCTCGTCCCCGATCCCGGGGATGCCGGACGGCAAGCCTGCCGGCGTGCGCTGCATCCATCTCACCGGCGAGTCGCGTTGCGCGATCTTCCTCCATCCGGACCGGCCGGCCGTCTGCGCGAGCCTGAAGCCGGTGGCGGACATGTGCAGGACCACGCCGCGCGAGGCGTACGAGATGCTGGCGCGGCTGGAGCGGGCCACGCGCCCGTCCGTTGTACGATGATCGCGCCGGACCCCACACTTATGAAAACAGCGCTCGTGCTGCTTGCTCTGCTCCTGACCGCCTCCTGCGCGACCACCAAAGACGGATTCGTCAATGACACGATTCACCAGTGCGCGCCGGGCGATCCGGTGAGCATCGAGGCCGGGGTCGAGGCCCTGGACGGCGATCTCGGAGACCGGTCGGAGATCACGACGGAGCGCCTGATGGTGCGCGTCCGGGTGACGAATCTCACCGACGACGACATCGAGGTGACGGCGATCCGCACCGAACAGAACAGCGAGACGACGGCCTACCGGATCGAGAACGCGTACCGGAAGTTCAACGAGACCATCCCCGAAGGAGAGGATCACATCTTCGAGATCCCCTCCAACGGGCAACGGACGAGGACGAGCCCCGGCTATGTCACGACCCGCCGCGTCGAGTTGACCGTGACGGTGCAGCTGGCGAGCGGCGACGTGTACCGCTGCCGCTTCGCCGTTTAGGAGCGGCCGGCGCCTCGACGGCCGGCGGCGGTCCCGAAGGACGGAGCTGGCCGAGGTACGTGACCGGGACGCGTTGCTCCGGCTCCACGCCGCGGAGGGTGGCCCGGGCAAACCCGCGCAGAACGAGCTCCCGGTTGAGGAAGAGCGCGTCGGGCGAGCGATAGACGAACGCGCCGCCGTTCGGCTGCTCTTCGAGCATCACCCACGTCGAGGCGAGCGTCCATTCGAGCAGGGTCCGGGCAGCGGCTTCGTCGGTGAGAGCGATTCCGGCGAGGGTGACGGTGGCACGGCTGCCCGCACGGTCGATGACGATGGTTCGGCCGTCGACGACCTCGAGCACACGGACCATGGCGGCTTCGGCGCGGAGGGCAAGGCAGAGGAACAGCAGGGTGAGCAGAAATCTCTGGATCATGAGCGTCTTCGTGGTGCCGCAGACGGCGACTGCCGCGAGTCGGAGACGCGCTCAGGTGGGGAGTGAAGGATAGCACAGGGGGAGAAAGGGCCGAGGGCCAAGGGCCGAGGGCCAAGGGCAAAGGGCCAAGGGCAAAGGGCCGAGGGCCGAGCGCAACCCTTCTCGGCCTTTCGGTTCTGGCCGTTCTGATCTTCCCCTCTGCCCTCGGCCCTCTGCCCTCGGCCCTTTCTCCAACTTATTGGTACGGCAGAGCTTAAGTGGCATCCCCCTCGCAGTAACAGAGCCAGGAGGAACGCATGATAATCACTCGTGATGGGTTGCCTAACTCTGATGTCGAGCCGATGCCCAGTGGCTGTGAGGTGGAGGCGGCGACGTTTCATGTACCGGTGACCGAGGCCCTCGTGCCGACGGTGGAGCGCTCCGGCCTGCGTGGAAAAGTCGAAGACCTGAAGTCGCGCGGTCTGTCGAAACTCCACGGCATGCAGCACACGATCGGCGACCGCACCTCCGTCATGAAGAGGACGATGCGGCGCTCGATAATGAACGCGAAGACGTCGATGCGCACCGGCATGGACGGCCAGATGACGAAGATGCAGAGCTCGATGCATTCCAGCCCGATGAAGTGGGCGGGGATCGCCGCGGGCTCCGGCTTCGCGATCGGCATGATGGGACGCATGATGCAACAGCGAAACGATCGCCGGCATCACATGCCCCAGCTGGTCATCATCGAAACTTGTTAACGGAAAAGAGCGCCGGCTGACCGCCGGCGCTTTTTCGTGTTGTCGGTTGTCAGTCGGGGGCCATTCTCGGGCTACAGGATCACTTTCCGGACCGCCCGGATGTCCCCATCCAGCGGCCGGTCGTACAGGACCGGCTTCGCGGCGGCGCGTACTTTCAGGTAGAGCTCCCGGGTTCCCTGTCCCAGCTGCGTGGCGATGTTCCCTGCTTTGTCCTTCACCGCTTCTTCGAACTGGCGCGCCTGCGTTTCGGCATGATCGATGGTCAGGAGCTGCGGGGCTTTGCGGTTGGGGTCGTACTGGAAGACGGCGCGCCATTCGACGGCCTGGGCGGCGGTGAGGAGCTCGATGGCCAGGACGGACTGGACGTTCGAGAGCACGGTCCGCAGTTTGCGCGCGGCGTGGGTCGACATGGAGACGTGGTCTTCGGCGTTTGCGCCGGTGGGGATGGAGTCGACGGAGGCCGGGTGGGAGAGAACTTTGTTCTCCGAGACGATCGACGCGGCGGTGTACTGCAGGATCATCAGGCCGGAGTTCACGCCGGGCCGCGTGGTGAGGTTCTGCGGCAGTCCGCGGTTGTGGTGGCCGTCGAGCAGCATCTGGCAGCGGCGCTCGGAGATGTTTCCCAACTCGGCTACGGCGATGGTCAGGAAGTCTGCGGCCAGGGCGAGCGGCTGGCCGTGGAAGTTGCCGGCGGAGTAGGCGAAGCGTTTGTCGCCCTGGTACCACTCCGGCCAGTTTGCCCGGAACTGGATGTCGAACGGATCGCCTTCGTCGGGGAAGAAGAGCGGGTTGTCGGTGGCGGCGTTGATCTCGTGCTCGGCCGTGGTGCGGACGAAGCGGATGGTGTCGCGGGTGGCGCCGTGGACCTGCGGGGCGCAACGGAGTGAGTAAGGGTCCTGCACGGCGCCGGCGCGCTCGACGAGGCGCGAGCCGGTGACGGACTCGCGGATACGCCGCGCGCTCTCGATCTGGCCGGCGTGGCCGCGCTCTTCGTGAACTTTTGAATCCATGGCCCGCGTGCAGCCGGCCATCGCCTCGAGCGACATTGCCGCCGACGCGTCTGCGATCTCCGCGAGCCGCTCCGCGTCGTGGACCGCGAGGGCGAGCATGGCCGCGGAGAAGTTCGCGCCGTTGACGAGGCCAAGGCCTTCCTTGAACGTCGGCTTCATCTCCTCGGCGTCGAATCCGAGAACCGCGGCGAGGTCGGTCGCGGGGCGGAAGGTGCGGTCGGCCGCGTCGTTCAGGCGCGTGTAATCGACGACGTAGAACCGCCCCTCGCCGAGGAGCGTGACGAAGAGGTGCGAGAGGGGGCACAGGTCGCCGCTCGCTCCTACGGAGCCCCGCAGGGGAACGAGCGGAATGACGCCCTGGTTCAGCATCGCCTCGACCACACGCACCAGCAGGTGGCGCACGCCGGAGTGGCCGCGCAGGAAGGCGTTCAACCGCGTGACCAGCGCGCCGCGGACGACTTCCGGCGCGAAATAGTTCGACAGGTCGTCGGGATCGGAGTTGTCGCCGACGCCGACGGAGTGCGAGAGCAGGAGGTTGCGCTGCAACTGCACGAGATCCTGCGGCGCGATCGGCTTGTCTTTGAACTCACCGAAGCCGGTGGTGACGCCGTACTCCGAGATCTGGCCGCCGCTCGCGTAAGCCTCTTCGTACTGCGCCACGACGCGGGCGATGAGGGCCTCGCTGCGGCGCACGCGCTCGTCGGTCGACGGGTCGCGCTCGACGCGTGCACCGTGACGCGCCACCTGCACGAGCTGTTCGATGGTGAGGGAGCCGCCGTCGAGAACTACGGTCTCATTCATTCGTTATCCGCCAGCATCTTCCGGATGGTCGCGACGAGCTCCGCGCGCGGCGCGGTGACCTGGCCGGCGCGCTGGGCGAGGTACTCGCTGCGGTCGGCGGTCGGCTTCATCCGCTCGCGACCGGCCACCAGGTCTTTGATCGTGACCATGCCCTGTTCCCTCTCGTTCGTGCCGTAAAGGATGGCGAGCGGGATGTCGTACTGGTCGGCGTACTTGAGCTGTTTGCCCGGACCTTTGGCGGAGCCGAGATAGAGCTCGGTCGGGATGCCGGCGCGGCGCAGCTCCCAGGTCATGGCCAGGTAGTCGTCGCGGAGGGCGGCGTCCATGTGCGTGACGAGCACGCGCGCGGTCGCCTTCTCCTTGCCGATCATTCCCTGATGGGTGAGAGCGGCCAGCAGGCGGTCGACGCCGATGGAGGCGCCGACGGCGGGGATCCGCTCGCCGGTGAAGCGGGTCACCAAGTCGTCGTAACGGCCGCCGCCGAAGACGGAGCCAAACTGCGGCGCGTCGGGGAGGATGGCCTCGAAGACCGGGCCGGTGTAGTAGGCGAGACCGCGGGCGATGGAGAGGTCGAGGGAGACGTTCTCGTCGCCGTAGCCGAGGGCATAGAGGTGGCTGGAAATGCGCTCGACGACGTCGAGCTTCGCGGGCGCCTCTTCGACCGACGCGAAGAGCTCGCGGACCTGCGTCAGCACGTCGCGGCGCGAGTCGGACTTGATGGCCAGGAAGCGGACGATCCGGTCCACCTGATCGGCGGAGAGGCCGACACCGCGGATGATGTCGCCCGATTCGTCCTTGTAGCCCTGCATCAGCTCGAGCCGGATCTTGTCGAGGCCGACCTTGTCGAGCTTGTCGAGGACGCGGAAGACGTCCACCCCCTGCTCGGCGGAGATGTCGGCGTACGCCAGCAATAGATTGAGGATGGCGCGGCTGGAGAAGCGGACCAGATAGCGGCCCACGCCGAGGGCCGCCAGGGTGTCGCACATGCCGGCGATGATCTCGGTGTCGGCGAGCTCGCTCTCGACGCCGACGGAGTCGAGGTCGAACTGGGTGAACTCGCGGTAGCGCCCCTTGTCCGGCTTGTCGGCGCGCCAGACCGAGGCCACCTGGTAGCGGCGGAACGGGCGCGGGAGCTCCGGATACTGGGCGATGACGCGGGCCAGCGGCACGGTCAGGTCGAAGCGGAGGCCGAGGTCTTCCTTCTCCGGATTGGTGACCCGGAAGATCGACTGGTTCGCTTCCTGGCCGGCGCTGCCGGAGAGGACGTCGAGGAACTCGATGGCGGGGGTGGAGAGGGGGACGAACCCGTAGTTCTCGTACACCCCGCGGATGACGTCCACCATCTTCTGGCGGGCGAGCATCTGGTCGGGAAGCAGGTCGCGGAGCCCGCGGGAAAGGCGCGGCTGGACGGTGTCAGGCATTCGGCTGGAGCCTCGAAGCCGCGGGATCGAGGATTGAGGATTGAGGATTGAGGATTGCTCCGCCGAGAGCGAATCCTCAATTCTCAATCCTCAATTCTCAATCCCCGGAGGGTGGGGATGGTACCGAGGGGCGGGCTCGAACCGCCGACCCCCAGATCCACAATCTGGTGCTCTAACCAACTGAGCTACCCCGGCACGGGAGGCGAATGATACCTGCGGCGCTGGCGAATGCAAAGCCTTGCCGCGCGAGGAAGAACGCACGGGAGGCGCGGTGCATTTCGGGTGGGGGATGGGGGCAATAGGTCCCGTCGGCTCCCCGCCTTACGCGAACACGTACCGCTTCCCCGGCTCGCTGGCCTGCCGGTCGAGCGCCACGTTCGGGAAGCGCCGTACACGATCCCCGCCGTCGACGGCGAGGATCGTGTAGGTACTGGCGGGTCGATCGAGGACAGCGTCCGGCGGGTGTTTCGAGTACACCACGATCCGTCCCCGATCGATTGAAGCGCGGCCCGCGCGCCACTCCGCGCGGGTTTGCTCGTTGGTGACCACCACGTCGTGCAGCGAAGTTGCTGGCGACGCGGTGGCGGTGGTCATGAGGTTTGACAGTCTCCGACGCGGATGTGCGAGCACGATAGACGGGTGTCCGCCACGGCGCAGTTCAAAAGGGGACGTTTGGGATGAAATCAGTCCCGCGCCAGGAAGTCGCGAATCCGCTGCGGGTTGACGTGGATGGTCCGGCCGCTGGTCTTGATCAGACCCGCCTTCCGGAAGCGCTGCATGAAGGCGGTGATGCGCGGCCGGGTCGTGCCGATGATCTGGGAGAGCTCTTCGTGTGAGATCCGGTCGACGCGGAGGTGCGGGCCGTCGCTGCGGCCGAGCTTCTCGGCGAACGACAGCAGGACCTTGGCCAGCCGCCGCTCGGAGGCGATGGTCACGAGATCGAAGACGGCGCCCTGCCGTTCCGCGAGGCGAAGGGCGAGATGGCGGAGCAGCGACTCATAGGCGGAGGCGCGCTCGACTTCGATGAGGAACTCGCGGCGTGAGGCGCGCCGCACCAGCGTCGGCTGCATCGCGATCGCGCTCTCGAAGCGCCGCGCCGTTCCGTCGAAGCACGATTCGCCGAAGACTTCTCCGGCCGTGTAGATCGACAGCAGGCAGTCCTTCCCCTCGGCCGACGACATCGACAGCTTCACCTGACCCGACTCGATCAGGTAAACGGAGTCGTCATCGTCGCCCGTCGCGTAGACCGACTCCTGCGCGTTGACCCGCACGCGTGCATCCGTGGAGACGCGGTCGAATACGTCGCGAAGGGACGGAATGGGCGTTTCTGCGCGGCCGTCGGTGGTAGACATTTATGTAAGGCGCAGCGATCGTAGGCAGCAGTGATCGTTACGTCTGTTCAGAATTGAACATGCAATGAGATCCGTCGCGGCATACGGCTACGCGACGCAGAAACCGGCGCAGAATGGTGCGCAGCGGCGGTGCGCAAGGGAGTGATGCGCGACTGCGCGCCGGACGCGCCGATCGTGAGGCATCGTGCACCGGGAAGGTGCGTGGGGCCGATTACGGCGGGTGCGCGAACCTATCCTGCGCATGCATTGACGCGCAAAAGCGGAACGGCCGATCTACGGAAGGTAGGATGGCCGGAGGGTGTCCTCTGGGATCACCCGGACATCGTCTCTTTCTGACGTCTCAGCGTGCGACCAGCAGGGCGTCCGTGAACCAGCCGCGCGCGTCGGTCCACTGGTTCTCGATGGCGAACCCGCTGCCGGCGGCGAGCGCCCCCAGCGTGGCGTCGTCGTGCTTGTACGAGCTTTCGGTGTGAATGGTCTCTCCCTCGGCGAAGGCGATCTCGAGATCGAGCCCGTCGATCGGGACGGTCTGCTCGCGGGTGCTGACCAGGTGCATCTCGATCCGGCCGAGGCGCTCGTCGTAGAAGGCGCGGTGACGGAAGGAGTCGAGGAGGAAGTGCCCTCCCAGCTCACGGTTGATCCGGCCGAGGAGGTTGAGGTCGAACGCGGCGGTGACGCCGAGGGGGTCGTCGTACGCCGGTTCGAGGATCGCCTTGCTCTTGCGGAGGTCGGCGCCGAGGAAGAGCGCGTCGCCGGGCGCGAGCGTGGAACGGAGGTCGTGGAGCATGGCCACCGCAGCGTCGGGGTCGAGGTTGCCGATCGTCGAGCCGAGGAAGAGGACCACGGTCCGGCCGCGGTGCCGCGGGAGCGACGCCAGCGCCGCCGAGGGGCGGGAAAAGTCGGCGCAGAGGGCCCGGACCCGAAGCCGCGGGTAGTCATTGAGCAGTTCCCGCCCGCTCCGTTCGAGCATCGAGGCGTCGACATCGACCGGTACGTACTCGAGGTCCGGCTGCCGCCCGGTCAGCGCGTCGAGGAGGATGCGTGTCTTCCGGGCCGCCCCGCTCCCGAGCTCCACCAGCCGGATGTTCGGGCCGAACGCCTCGGCGATCTCGGCCTGGTGGCGGGTCAGAACGTCTGCCTCGGCCCGGGTGACGTAGTACTCCGGGAGGAAGCAGATGCTGTCGAAGAGGGAGGAGCCGAGGGCGTCGTAGAACCAGCGCGGCGGCAGCCATTTGGGCGACGCGGTCAGGCCGATGCGGACGTCGCGGCCGAAGTCGTTGGCCGTTTCCTGCCCCCGGACCAGGGTAAATCGGGACTGTGAGGAGAGGGGCACGACCGCGGCTGTCATCGTTTTGTTTTGGATTGTATCCCTCGGGAACCGAACCTTCGCTCGTACAATCCGTCTGAACATCCAGACATCCCATGAAGACCGTGCTTGTGTGCGCAGTGCTCCTGGCCGCGGCAGCCGCCGGTTGTTTCTCCGGCTACTCCGACGATTCTCCGTCCACCGACCTCCGCGTCCGCCGCGGCCCGTTCGCCAGCGAGATGATCCTCTCGGGCGAGCTCGAGGCCGCCCGCGGCGACTTCCTGGCCGTCCCGGCGCTGCCGTCGTGGCAAACCGCGATCAAGTGGCTGGCCGAGGAGGGAACCAGCGTGAAGGCAGGCGAGGTCGTCGTCGAGCTCGACAACAGCTCGCTGACCACCGACCTGGAGACCAAACGCCAGACCGCCACCCAGGCCATCCAGGAGCTCCAGCAGAAGGACGCCGAATGGACGGCCGACATCGAGCAGAAGCAGCTCGACGTCGAGAAGAGCCGTTCCGAGATGGAAAAGGCCCGTATCGACACCATCGTGCCGCGCGAGCTGATCTCGAAGCGGCAGTACGAGGACAAGCAGAACGCGCTCCGCCGGACGACCACGGCGTACGAGAAGTCGCTCGACCTGCTCACCTCCGCGCGGTCCGGGGTCGCCGCCGAGCGGGAGAACCTGATCCTGCGGATCAACAAAGCGGAGCGCGAGATCGCCGTGGCCGAGGGGGCCATCACCGCCCTCGTGCTCCGGGCGCCGCGCGACGGCATCGTGGTCGTGCGCGACCACATGTGGGAAGGCCGCAAGCTCCAGACCGGCGATCCAGTGTGGGTCGGCTTCCCGATCGCCATGCTCCCCGACCTCTCGACGCTGCGGGTCAAGGCGGCCCTCCCCGACGTCGATGACGGCAAGATCGCGGTCGGGATGCCGGTGACGATCACCATGGACGGCTACCCGGCCTTCCCGTTCACCGGACGGATCGAGGCCATCTCGGCGATCGCCCAGGAGAGCCAGCGCCAGTCGCTGCGCCGCCAGTTCGACGTGATCATCGCCATCGACCAGCTCGACCCGTCGCGCATGCGTCCGGGGCTCTCGGCACGCATCGTCGTCCGCCGCGAGGCGATGGCGGGCGTGCTGCTGGCCCCGCGCGCGGCGCTCGATTTCACCGGCTCCGCTCCGCGGGCCCGCCTCGCCGCCGGAGGAACGAAGGACGTGAAGCTCGGCTCCTGCAACGCGCAGGAGTGCATCGTCACAGGCGGTCTGGAGGAAGGCGAGCGCCTCGCGCCGGTCGTGGAGGTGCACCGTGGCTAAGTCGATGATGAAGCGGGCCCGGATCGGCATCCCGATCGCGTTGCTGATCCTCTTTCTCTTCGGCGGCTGGACGCTGCGCAACAGGCTCGCCGCGGACCGGCAGGGGCAGTGGGTCCGCGCCACCCGCGGCGACCTGGTGACCGGCTTCGAAGTGACCGGTACGCTCGCCTCGATCACCTCGGAGATGCTCGGCCCGCCGCCGCTCGACGACGTCTGGAACTTCAAGATCTCCCGCCTCGCCCGCGAAGGCGCCGAGGTGAAGAAAGGGGAGCCGGTGCTGTCGTTCGACACGACCGAGCTCCAGCGGCAGCTCGACACCAAGAGCGCCGAGGCCGAGGAGGCGCGGAAGCAGATCGAGAAAGAGCGGAACGACCTCGCCCTGCAGACGAAGGACGAGCGGCTCGCTCTCGCAGAAGCGGAAGCGCGCCTCCGCAAGGCTGCTCTCAAGCTCGAGGCGCCGCCGGATCTCGGCGGGATCAACGAGCGGAAGACGGTCGAGATCGAGCATGGCATCGCACTTCGCGAGGCGACGGTCATCCGGTCGCGCCTGAAGTCGCTCGAGCGTGCGGCCACCGCCCGCATCACGCTGCTGGAGAGCAAGCGCGGCGAGGCCGAGGCGGTCGTCACCAGCACGCAGGATGCGATCCGCCGCATGAACGTCCTTGCCCCGCGCGACGGCACGGTCATCTATCTGACCAACTGGCGCGGCGAGAAGAAGAAGGAAGGCGACAACGCCTGGAAGGCGGAGCGCATCCTCGAGATCCCCGATCTCGCCCGCCTGAAGGCGGAAGGGGAGGTCGACGAGGTCGACGCCGGGCGCGTGGCGGTCGGGCAGCGTGTGACGCTGCGGCTCGATGCCCGGCCCGACGAAGAGCTGCAGGGGACGATCATCACCGCCGGCCGCACGGTGCAGCGCAAGCGCGCCACGCAGGATCCGCTCAAGGTGCTGCGCGTCGAGATCCGGCTCGACCGCGTCGACCCGGCAACGATGCGTCCCGGCATGCGCTTCCAGGGGACGATCGAGGTGGGACGGGTGAAGACTGCGGTCCTGATCCCGCGCGAGGCGGTGCAGCTCGGGCCGAACGGTCCGTTTGCCTGGCGCCGCGGCGCGCTGAAGGTGGAGCAGGTGCCGCTGAAGCTCGGACCCGAGAACGACAAGTCGATCCAGGTGCTCGAAGGCATCTCCGCGGGAGACCGCGTGCTCGTCGCGAAGCCGGGTGACGAGGAGGAGAAGGCTTGAGGCGTCTCCTGGTCACTCTCCTTCTCTCCTGTTTCGTCGCAACTGCCTGCAGCAAGCCCTCGGACGACGTTGCGACGTTCAAGGTCGAGCCGATCACGTTCACCCGCCGCGTGACCGCGGAAGGGACGCTGAAGCCGGTGAAGGCGACGCCGGTGACGGTGCCGCAGAACGCTACAGCCCCGATGAAGCTCTCCTGGCTCGCCGAGGACGGGACGCTGCTGCGCAAGGGCGAGATCATCGCCCGCTTCGACGAGACGGAGTTCGAGAACCTCCTGCTCTACGGCCGCGAGGACCGGGCCACCGCATCGAACAAGCTCACCAAGACGAACGCCGACGCGTCGGCGACGCGGAAGAACCTCGGCCGCGACGCGCGGCTGGCCCAGGGAGAGCTCGAGTCGGCGAAGCGGTTCAAGTTCGACGACGCCGAGATCTTCTCGCGCTACGCGCGCATCGAAGCCGAGGTCGACCAGGACCTGGCCGGCAACCGCAAGCGCCACGCCGAAGAAGTGCTCAACATCCGCGACAATCTCGCCAACATCGAGCGCGACCTTCTCAGCATCGAAGACCGCCGCGCGGGGCTGAAGATCAAGGAAGCGGAGGAAGGCCTGCAGGCGCTGCAGGTCATCGCGCCGCACGACGGCATCCTCGTCCTCACGCGCAACTGGCGCGGCGACATCGCCCGCATCGGCGACACCATGTGGCGCGGCCAGCCGATCGGCGAGATCCCGGAGCTGACGTCGATGCAGGCCGAGGTGTTCGTCCTCGAGGCGGACGC
Source organism: Thermoanaerobaculia bacterium (assembly GCA_035629865.1). Taxonomy (GTDB): domain Bacteria; phylum Acidobacteriota; class Thermoanaerobaculia; order Gp7-AA8; family Gp7-AA8; genus QHVT01. The sequence goes on from DASPHC010000163.1 coordinate 51,285, forward strand.
CGCCGGGCTGGCCGTCGACCAGAAGGCGACGCTGCACATCGAGGCCGACGCACGCGCGCAGTTCAAAGGAAAAGTGAAGAACGTCGACAAGGTCGCCCGGCCGCGTATCCCCCGCCAGCCGGTGCAGTACTTCGGCGTGACCGTGGAGCTCGATCGCACCGACGCGAAGCTGATGAAGCCGGGCGCGCGCGTGCGGGCGCTCCTCGAAGTCGAGAACCAGGTCAACGCCTTCGCCATCCCGCGCCAGGCGCTCTTCGAGAAGGAAGGGAAGAAGCTGGTCTACCGGAAGAAGGGCGACGGCTTCGAGCCCGTCCCGGTGACGATCGGCTCGTCGAGCGCGGGACGGGTGGTGGTGACCAAAGGCCTGAAGAAGGGCGACGAGATCGCCATCGAGGACCCGACCAGCATCGACGGCGCCAAGTCGGAGAGCGCTTGAATCATGGAACAACGCGAGACCTTCACTACCGCTCTCAGTAACCTCGGCCGGCACAAGCTCCGGACCTCGCTCACGATGCTCGGCATGGTCTTCGGCGTCGGCGCCGTGATCGCCATGCTCTCGATCGGTGCAGGGGCCGAGAAGAAGGCGCTGGAGGCGATCGGCCGCCTCGGCCTGCGCAACGTCATCGTCCGGGCGAAGGAAGTGAAGCCGGAAGAGCGCCAGGAGCTGCGCAAGAAGTCCCTCGGCGTCTCCCTCCGCGACGGCGAGGCGATCAGCGAGGCCATCCCGAACGTCGAGCGCGTCCTCCCGCGCATCGAGGTCAAGCCGTACAAGATCATGGCCCCCGGCGCGAAGACGAAGGGGAAAGTGTTCGGCATGTCGTGGCGCTACCGCGACGTCGCCGACGTCGGCCTCGCCGAAGGGCGCTTCTTCGACGCCCACGACGAGCACGAGCACGCCCAGGTCTGCGTCATCGGCCAGGAGATCCGCCGCAACCTCTTCGGCTACGGCGCGGTCCTCGGCAAGCAGGTGAAGGTAAACGACGTCTGGCTCGAAGTCGTGGGCGTCCTCGCCACCGACGCCTCCGGCTCCGCCCCCGCGGGAGCCGAGACCGGCGGCGGGACCTCGTCGACGGCGAAGGAGATCTGGATGCCGGTCAGCACCGCCATCCGGAAATTCGACCGCGACCCCCTCGACGCCCCGATCGACGAGCTCCTCGTCACGGTGAAGGAAGGCGTCTCGACCCGCCGCACCGCGCAGGTCATCGAGCCGCTCCTCCAGCGCCTGCACGGCGGCGCGGACGACTACGAGGTGGTGATCCCCGAGGCGCTCCTCGAACAGAGCCGCCAGACCCAGCGCATCTTCAACATCGTCATGGGCTCCATCGCCGGCATCTCCCTCCTGGTCGGCGGCATCGGCATCATGAACATCATGCTCGCCAGCGTCCTCGAACGGACCCGCGAGATCGGCGTCCGCCGCGCCATCGGCGCCACCCGCCGCGACATCCGCTCCCAGTTCGTGATCGAGTCCTTCTCCATCTCTCTCCTCGGCGGCATCTCCGGAATCGTCATCGGCATCGTCCTGGCGAGAATCGTCGGCGCCTACGCGGGGTGGCCGACCGTGATCACGTACTGGTCGCTCCTGCTCTCGACGGGGGTATCGATCAGCGTGGGGCTGATCTCCGGGATCTACCCGGCCGCGCGGGCGGCGGAGCTGAATCCGGTCGAAGCGCTGCGATACGAATAGTCTGGAAAACCTGGCCTTTCGTCATTCTTTCTCGTTGAAAGGAGAAAGACATGGCTCAGGAACTCACCAAGGCCGCCGCATCCGATACGCCCGATGGGAATACCCAGAACGTCGTCGTCGTGGAGGGAAATGGTGTCTCGGGGACCGTGCAGGCTCCGACCGACTCGGGGAACATCTGGTTCGCATTCGAGATCGGCGCCGGCGGTTTCACGCTGGACGTCAATTTCAACGGTCAGAACTTCCCGAACATCCCTGAAGGCCAGTACCAGCTCAGCGGTCTCACCACGCCGCTGAACCTGACCGTTCAGGGGAGCGGCAGCACGAAGCTCGCGTGGGTCGCGAACTGATCGAGATCGAGGAAAGGAGAGAACCATGGCTACGAGTCCGTCAAACATCCCCACGACGAAGCTGGGCGTGGCCGGGGCAGACTTCCCGTCCACGTACTGGCTCACGATCACCAACTTCAATCCCGGGTGGACGCTGATCGGCGTCCCGTCGGCGGGAACGCTGTGGGTGTTCTACGAATGGAGCAACGAGCCGGCCGCGCAGATTTACGTGTGGCACCAGGGCGGCGCAACGACACCGATCAACGGCGGGGCGAACACCATTCCGGTGCAGTCCGGCGACGCCATCATGTACCAGCTCAACGACCCGGTGAACGACGGGATCAAGCTCGCATACCAGATGGTGTGAGCATTCGTGGGGTGGGCGCGTCCCACCCCACGTCTCCGGTTTGGCGCGAGCCAACACCACATCCGCGTGGGTAGAGCTGAATCCTGTGGGTGCGTCGCGGTACGAGCGGGAGGATCAGGTCAGCGGATAAATCACACGCAGCCCAGGGAACCGGCGAAAATCGCGGTCGGCCGTGTACAGCGTCGCGCTACGCTCGATCGCGAGGGCGGCAAGGTGCGCATCGGTGACGAGACGACCGCGGACGTTCGCCTCGACGAGAACTTGGCGCAGAATGGACCAGTAGCGCGCACCGGGCTCGATCAGATGGAACACAGGGACGACATCCACTCGTCCACGACGGCGGCGGCATCCGCCGGAACGAGCGCTACAGGCATGATCCGCGGGTCGGTCGAAATCCGGAGAAACGCGTAGATCATCGTCCAGGGGATGCCTACGGTTTCGTCTCCCGAAAGGACATCCTCCAACCACTTTCGCGCCGGGATGAACATCGGGTCGGCGTCGTTGTAGGCATAGATCAGAATGTTCGCGTCGACGACGATCACTTCTCGTCCAGCTCGTCGAGCATTGCCAGAGCCCTTCCCGTACATTCGAGATCGATGCGCGGCACGCCCATGTGACGTGGCCGGACCTTGAATCGGACGGGCTGCACTTCCGCATCCGGGAGGCTCTGCCGTAACGTGGTGTTTGCGACATCCTCTGCCGAGATCCCCGTTCTCCGTGCCTCGCCTTCGAGCTTCGCCGCCACATCCTCATCGAGCGTAATAGTCACCTGCCGTGCCATGCCTTTATGATAGCCGCATGAGTGATTACGACAAGCCGAGCAAAGCCGAGGACGAGTATTTCGCCAGACAGGAGCTCGAGCGCCGGAAGAAGTGGGCGCAGGAGCAGGCCGGGAAGATGGCCACCGAGGAGAAGGAGCGCCTCAAGCAGCTCCACTACATGAAGTGCCCCAAGTGCGGCATGGACATGAAGGAGATCGAGCTGCACGGGGTGAAGGTCGACCAGTGCGCGAACTGCGGCGGCATCTATCTCGATGCGGGCGAGTTGGAGCAGCTTACGAAGCATGAGGATGCCGGCGTGATAGGCCGGGTCTTCTCGATGTTCCGCTGATGCGCTTCCTCGAGCCCGCGCAGCTCCGCGGGCTCGACGCCCGTGCACTCGAGGAGCTCCTCGGACGCACCGAGGCCGTGATCGTCGCGGCGGAAGGGGAGCTGCGGGGCTTCGCCGCCGCCGCGCTCCTCTTCGCCGATTTCGCGGTCCTGCATCCGGGGTCGATGCTTCACCTCGATGCGCCCGAGGTCTGGGCGGGCGTGACCTGGCGGCTCGGGAGAGGGGCGCTGCGGCTGTATCTCTCCGGCGCCGCCTCGTTCACCGCCGAAGATGCCCTGACCCGCGGCCTCTGCGACGACGTGACCGACGCCGCTCCGGCCGACTGGCTCGCCGGCTGGATGCGCAACCGCAGCCCGCTCGCCCTCGACTCCGCGGCCACCCTGATCCGCGCCCGCGGCGGCGATGCCCTGGAGCGTGCCGAGTTCGCCCGCCTCTTCGCCATCGGCGAGCCGCAGGAAGGGCTGGCCGCATTTCTCGGTAAGCGGCCGCCTCGGTTCTGACAGCCCCTTCTGCCTTCTGCCCTCCTCCTTCTGCCTTCGATAAGGCCGGGATTTTGTATAGTTCGCCACCAGTTGGGAGAAACCATGAGCCGCAACGAAACCGAAGTGCGTTCTGAAGCTGCCGTCCTGCCGCAGGTGCCCCGTGCTGCGAGCGAAGCCGAGCAGCTCTCGCTGTTCTCCTCCGACGCCCTCTCCCAGGTGCAGAAAGAGGAAGGGCAGTGGCGCCGCGAGGTCCTCGATCCGGTGCTGCGCAAGAAGCCGTACTGGAAACAGGACTACACCACCGTCAGCGCCATGGAAGTCAACCCGCTGGCGACGCCGCTCTCCATCGCTGAACAGGACTTCCGCGAGGTTGCCTACCCGGGCGAGTTCCCCTACACGCGCGGCATCCACCCGACCGGCTACCGCGGCCGCCTCTGGACCATGCGCCAGTTCGCCGGCTTCGGCACCGCCAAGCAGACCAACGAGCGCTTCAAGTACCTCCTCTCGCAGGGACAGACCGGCCTCTCCACCGCCTTCCACCTGCCGACCCTCTACGGCTACGACTCCGACCATCACTACAGTGCCGGCGAAGTCGGCAAGTGCGGCGTCGCCGTCGATACCCTCGCCGACATGGAGACCCTCTTCGACGGCATCCACCTCGAGGACGTCACCGTCTCGATGACCATCAACTCCACGGCGCCCATCGCCCTGGCCATGTACCTCGTCGTCGCCGAGAAGCAGGGGGCGGACTGGAAGAAGATCTCCGGGACCCTCCAGAACGACATCCTCAAGGAGTACATCGCCCAGAAGGAGTACATCTTCCCGCCGCGCCCCTCCATGCGGCTCATCACCGACACCATCAAGTTCTGCGCGGCGGAAGTGCCGAAGTACAACACCATCTCCATCAGCGGCTACCACATCCGCGAGGCCGGCTCGACCGCACTGCAGGAGCTCGCCTTCACCCTGCGCGACGGCATGGAGTACGTCGAATACGGCGTCCGGGCCGGACTCGACGTCGACGAGTTCGCCCCGCGGCTCTCCTTCTTCTTCAACTCCCACAACGACCTCTTCGAAGAGGTCGCGAAGTTCCGCGCCGCCCGCCGGGTCTGGGCCAAAGTCATGCGCGACCGCTACGGCGCCAAAGACCCGCGCTCCTGGCAGCTCCGCTTCCACACCCAGACCGCCGGAGCGTCGCTCACCGGCCAGCAGCCGTACAACAACATCGTCCGCGTGACCGTGCAGGCCCTCGCGGCCATCCTCGGCGGCACGCAGTCGCTGCACACCAACTCCCTCGACGAGACCCTGGCTCTCCCGACCGAGAACGCCGCCCGCATCGCCCTCCGCACCCAGCAGATCCTCGCCCATGAGTCGGGCGTCATCAACACCGTCGATCCCCTCGGCGGCTCCTACTTCATCGAAGAGCTGACCGACCGGATGGAGAAGGGCTGCTTCGAGTACATCGAGAAGATCGACCAGTTCGGCGGGATGGTCGAAGCCATCGAGGCCGGCTTCCCGCAGCGCGAGATCTGGGACGCCGCCTACCAGTTCCAGCGCTCCGTCGACTCAGGCGAAAAGGTCGTCGTCGGCGTCAACGCCTTCCGGATGGAGAAGGAAGACCCGTACGACGTTCTCTACATCGACGAGTCGGTGACCGAAGAGCAGCTCGCCCTCCTGAACAAAGTCCGCGCCGAGCGCGACATGCCCGCGGTGCAGGAAGCCCTGCAGGCCCTCCGCACCGGCGCCGCCGACCCGAACGTCAACACCATGCCGCTCATCATCGACGCGGTGAAGGTCTACGCCTCGGTGGGGGAGATCTCCGACGCCTTGCGCGACGTCTTCGGGACGTACCAGGAGCCGGCGTTGTTCTGATATGCAGCCTCCGCAATAACTTTTCGCTGCGAAAGCATAGAACGCATGGCAGAATGGCATCGTTAGGAGGTGCTGTCATGCTTCGACCCCGGGTTGCCGTCTTTCTCTGCCTGACACTACTTGCCGTAACGCCTCTCGCCGCCGACGAGCTCGTGCTCATTCCCCTCTGGTACAACGGCCCCGGCGCGGAAGGCTCGAACTGGACCACCCACCTCTCCGCCTTCAACACCGGCGGCTACATCGAGCCGAACGACCGCGGGATCCTTCCGTGTCAGTGGATGACCCATCCCTGCGCCCGAGGCTTCTGGCAGGACAAGATGATCGTTTACCCGGCGCCCCGCTCCATGCCGGGCGGCTTCGTGATGGCGGTCGGCGATGCCAGCCGGCTCCAGTTCTCGCTCCGCGTGTTCGAGGAGTCGGCCCGCATGGAAGACCTCGGCGTCGACATCCCGGTCGTCCGGGAGCGCGACCTGGTGCGCAACGCCCCCGTCCAGCTCATGGACATCCCCTCGTCCGACGTCGAGCACTTCCGCTACACCCTCCGCGTCTACGGCATCGGTGACGCTCCGACGGCGGCCGTCCGCCTCAATGGTTACCTCACCATGGCCGACGGTTCGCCCGACCTGGTCATGACCAAGAACGTGAACCTCGTCCGCATCGACCAGGGCCTGGGCCACCACTACCTCGAAGACGCGACGTTCGTCCGCGACCTCGTCTTCGCCGTAGGCGGCATGGGCCAGATCCGCGTCGAGATCGAGCCTCGGACGCCCAACATGCGCTGGTGGGGTTTTGCCAGCTCCACCAATCGCCGCACCCAGGATGTCACGATCGTCACACCAAATTAACCCGGACTTGGCGTCCTGTAGGAAAGTGGGTTCCTCCCCTGTAGGAAAGCATGCTGCCGCAGTTCTCCGAAGCGGCAGGCCTGTAACGTGTCGCGTATGATGCTGCTCTACACCAATCGGAGGTTTTGCATGCGTGCGCGAATCGCATTCGTAGTACTCATTGTCCTCAGCGCGACATCGGTGTTCGCGAAAGACGTTTACCTGGCGGTCGGCGGCAGCGCGAACGGCTTCTTCACCGACGCGCGCATCGTCAACCCCTCGTTCGACAAAGACATCACCATCACGGCCCGCTACCTGCCGGCCGGCAATGTCGACAACTCCGCAGTCGCCACCAGGACCGTCACGGTCCCGAAGCGGCAGCAGCTCGTCTTCGACGACGTCGTGCAGTCGCTCTTCGGCGGCGGTCCCCCCCTCGGCGCGATCCGTCTGACCTCGGACGCCGACTTCCTGGCCACCCAGCGTATCTACGCCGACAAGCGGACCAGCCGCCAGCAGGGGACCCTCGGCCAGTTCGTCAAAGGACTCGATGCCGCCGAGGCGCTGCGCAAGGGCATCGTCATGCAGCTCAAGGCCGGACAGGCCGCCCTCGGCAACTTCCGCACGAACTGGGGCGGCGCGAACCCGAACGCCGTCGTCGCCACCATCAACTTCAAGCTCTACGACAAGGCCAACACCGTGGTCGGCACCAACACCCTGACCATGCAGCCGTTCGGCGTCTTCTCGCCGACCAGCATCGTGCCGTTCTTCGGCATCACCTCGGCCGACCTCACCGACGCCTGGTTCAGCTTCGAGTCCGACCAGCCGGTGTTCGTCTACGGCTCGGTCGTCGACAACGGCTCCGAAGACCCGACCTACGTCGCCGCGGCCACGGACAGCGGCACCGCGCCGCCCGACCCGGAGCCGGAGCCCGAGCCGATCACGGCCACCGTGACCGCGTCCAACTGGGTATTCGCGGTGAGCGGACTGACCGGACTGCGCCAGGGCGACGAGGTGCGGTTCGTGATCTCGTCCGAAGAAGCCATCCACGGCTTCCAGCTCTTCTCGCCGAGCGGAAGCCAACTGGTCCTCGTCGATCCCGTCACCGCGAACGCCGTCGAGCGCATCGTCACCCTGCCGGAGACCGGCACCTACATCTACATCTGCAGCCACAGCGCGTGCGGCATCGGCCACGGCGAGATGAACGGCACCTTCATCGTCACCGCGGCGCCGGCGCCGTAATCCCGCCTCGATGCGGTGCGCGCGAAGAGCGCGCGCACCGCACTTCCCGCTCCCTTCGCACGAAATTTGCTACACTCACCGCGAAAGCTGGGGAGTGTGTGAAGGGTGCAGCTAGTCGAATTCTTTCGTAGCCGGCGGGGCGGGGAGCTGATCGGGATCGTCATCGTGGCGATCGGCATCAGTCTGGCCGCGGCTCTCGTCACCTACCATCCGCGCGACTCCTCCGCGTTCTACACCTCCACCGACACCACGATCCACAACGCCATCGGCTACTACGGCGCCACCCTCGCCTGGATCTTCGTCAGCTTCTTCGGATTCGCGAGCGTCCTCTTTCCCGCCGTCCTCCTCGCCGGCGGCTGGAACCGCTTCTGGGGACGCGACATCGAGTACTTCCACACGAAGCTGATCGGCTTCCTGATCCTCGCCACATCGCTGCCGCCGCTGTTCGACCTCGTGGTGGGGAAGGTATGGCTGCACGGCTCCCTCATCGCCGCCGGCGGCTACCTCGGCCAGGAGATCAACCGCGCCATCAGTGGCAACATGAACACCAGCGGCGCCGTGATCGTCCTCATCACCGCCCTCCTGGTCGGCATCCTGCTGGCGACGCGCATCAGCCTCGCCGCGGTCTTCCTCGCGCTGCACCAGCAGTTCCTCTCCCTCGGCCGCTCCATCTCCTTCCACTGGGCGCGCTTCACCGAGCGCCGGCGCAAGGAGAAGATGAAAGTGGCGATCGTCCGCAAGCACCTCGACAAAGCCGAGCCCCCGCAGCCGCCGCTGCGGCTCGTCAATGGCGACAAAGGCGTCAACGGAGGCGGCGGACAGGCTCCGCAGCCCACGGCCGCCGGGAACCGCGAGCTCCTCCCCGCCGTCACCGGTCCGATCGTCCGTGAAGTGCAGGGACGCGGCAGCTTCCAGATCCGCAAAGTCACCAAGGCCGACCTCCGCAAGGCCGCCGAAGCGCTCTCCCAGCAGGAAGAGCGCGACCCGTTCGAGCTCTATCGCGCCCCGGCGACCCTTCCGCCCGCGGTGCGACCGCTCTTCCTCGGCCCTGACGAAGCGGCCAAACCTGCTCCCGCCGCCCCTCCCGCGAAACCGCGGAAGATGCCGGTCGCCGTCGCCCCTCCGATCGAAGAGGAAGACGACGACTTCGAAGATCCTCTCTTCGACGACATCCCGGCGGTTGCGAAGCCGCAGATCCCTCGCCCTGCCATGCGCAAGCCGGAAAAAGCGCCGAGGCGTGAGCTCCGGCTGACGCACGACCGCCTGCCGCCCGTCAACCTCCTCACCGAAGGGCCGAAGCAGGACACCATCAACGACGACATCCACAAAAAGTTCCTCGAGACCGGGCGCCTCATCGAAGAGCGTTGCGGCGAATTCTCCGTCGAAGGCGAAGTCACCGCGTACCACCCCGGCCCGGTCGTCACCACCTTCGAGTTCAAGCCCTCCGCCGGCGTGAAGTACGCGAAGGTCGTCAACCTCGGCGACGACCTCGCGCTCGCCCTGAAGGCCGAGTCGATCCGCATCGAGCGCATCTCCGGCTCGTCCACCGTCGGCATCGAAGTTCCGAACCGGAAGCGCGAGCTCATCACCCTGCGCGACATCATCGACACCGAGGCCTTCACCGCCTCGCCGTCCCTCCTGTCGCTGGCCCTCGGCAAGGACATCCACGGCGAGCCGCTCATCACCGACCTCGCCCGGATGCCGCACCTCCTCGTCGCCGGAGCCACCGGCGCCGGCAAGTCGGTCGGCCTCAACTCCATGATCGTCTCGCTCCTCTACAAAGCGCTGCCGACGCAGCTCCGGATGCTGATGATCGACCCCAAGATGGTCGAGCTGAAGGTCTACGAAGACATCCCGCACCTCCTCCACCCGATCATCACCGACCCCAAGCTCGCCTCCAACGCCCTGATCTGGGCCGTCAACGAGATGGAGAACCGCTACCGCACCCTCTCCGAATGCGGCGTGCGCAACATCGACCAGTACAACGGCCTGCTCAAAGACCCGGACGGCTACCGCCGGGCCAAAAAGCTCGCCCCCGACGCCCCGACGCCGCACGACGAGCCGATGCACTACATCGTCATCATCATCGACGAGTTCGCCGACCTGATGATGGTGGCGTCGAAAGACGTCGAAGACTCCGTGACCCGCATCGCCCAGAAAGCGCGCGCGGTCGGCATCCACCTCATCATCGCCACGCAGCGTCCCTCGGTCGACGTCATCACGGGCGTCATCAAGGCCAACCTCCCGTCGCGCATCTCCTTCCAGGTCGCCTCCAAGATCGACTCCCGCACCATCCTCGACACCCAGGGTGCCGAAAAACTCCTCGGCAACGGCGACATGCTCTTCCTCCCGCCCGGCACCGCCCGCCTCCGCCGGTTGCACGGCGCCTACGTCTCCGAGCGCGAGATCAACGACATCGTCGACTTCGTCAAAAAGAACCAGGGCGAGCCGAAGTTCCTCGACGAGATCACCCGCATGGCCGAAGAAAAGAGCGCCAACGACGGCCTCGACTACCTCGACGACCCCAAATACGACGACGCCGTCCGCGTCGTCCTCAGCACCGGCCAGGCCAGCGCCAGCTACCTCCAGCGCCGCCTCAAACTCGGTTACTCCCGCGCCGCCCGCCTCGTCGAGATCATGGAAGCGAACGGGGTGGTGGGCCCGAGCCAGGGGAGCAAGCCGCGCGAGATCCTGATTCGCGCGGATGACTATCCCCCGGCGAGTGGGCAGTCGATCTAACACCCGCGGTTAGGAGCGCCGGTCCTGTGGAGCGCCGGTCTTCGACCGGCCGGTCCGCCGGCTTTCAGCCGGCCGGTGGGTGGGAGGGGGTCGCCGCGAGACTGCCGACCGAAGGTCGGCGGACCGGCCGGTCGAAGACCGGCGCTCCACAGCCGCATCGTCGGAGTAGCGGTCGCGGTTTGCCGCAGTAACCACGAAGGCATGACCGGGTTCACGACCGGACTGTCCGGGTAGACCCGGATGTCCGATCGGGTAGATCCGCCCCCATCACCGGCTACATGCGGGCGGTTGGTCGGGTAGGTCCGCTCCCCCTCACCAGGTGGGCGCGCCTCATTCCCCCAAAATGGAAGGCCGCCTACTCCGTAAAGGAGCGCGGCCTACTCCGAGAGGGCGGGCTCCATCCCCCCACAATAGGACACGCCCTGACCCGTGATGAACGCCGGCCTACTCCCTGATGATCGCGGTACTACTCGACCAGGACAACTGCGCACTCCGGAAGGTTGTGCGCCATCCCCCCACGATCGTGCCTGCCCTGGCCCGTGATGGACCCGAAGCCACTCCCTGATGACGGCCGCGCTACTCCACAGGGCAACTCGCGCTACTCCGTGATGGAGCCCGGCCTACTCTTTCGGCCGGCCGGTCATGGTCTCCGATGAGGCTGCGTTTCAGGAACAAGGCATCAGGAGCCACTCCACAAAGCCGCGGCACGCGGAACATCCACCTCACGCCGGAGGAGCCGCGACGCCTTCAGCGAGCAGGATGACTGCCTCGGCGCTGGCCTGACGGAGCTCCCGTAAAGGCCTGTACATGTCGGACTCGTACCACGCGAGCGCTGCCGCCTTGTCGGGGAACTCCACGACGACCATCCGTTCGTGCTCCCAGGCTCCCTCGAGCGCGTTGACGTCGCCGCCCGAACGAGATAGCGGCCACCGAACGCTGCGACCGTCGCCGGCGCCTCGCTCATGTAGCGCTGCATCGCTTCCCGATCGCGAAGCTTCACCCTCGACACGACGTACGCAGCCATGATTCCTCGATCGTCTCTCAAAAAGGCTTGGGGCATTCTACGCCTCGGAAGTCATGGGTCCGCACTCGGTCAGGAGGGGTTCCATTCCTGCCGTGATCATGCGCGCGACCCTTGAAGTTCCCACGTGCGCCGAAGCCGCAGCGGGTGCATTGCCGAGATGACCGCGTTCAGATCATCCCGGCAGAATCGGAAGCTTGACGCGTACAGCCGCGTGAGAGCACAGTTCCGTAAATGCGGAGGCACGTAGGGAATCCACCTCGAACCGCACGAAAACAGCACCCGACGAACTGGATCAGGCGTACATAACCGTCAGCGGGCGCAAGATTCATCCGATCGTGATGTATCCGTTCTCGCAACCTCGGGATAAGCGCAATCTGGTGGCACTCTACGAAGGTCTCGTTCAGAAGTTGGCGGATGACGACGAGAAGTACGCAAGACCATTGACCGTGTTGAACCGCCAGACGGCCTACCGAAACGCATCTTCCAACGACTTCACGGCGTTTCTGAACTCGCACGTCAAAGCATTTTCAGATGTCATCGACGCGTGGTCGGTCGATACGTGCCAGATGTGGCTAGCCGGTTTCGGCCGGGCATTCGACAAGAAAAGCACGGTGTACGACGTTTACTGGTTGATCCCCGGTGACTTTGATTATGACAGTTCCGCCGGCCGCGACGTGCTGGCAGTCCTGGAGCGAATTCCCAACGAGGTATATACGGGGAATGCTGAGCTCTGCCTTGGGGAGATCAAGGTTCCGCTGAATAGCTCGAAACAGCTGATCGACACCTATGGCACCTACGGACTTCTTTACAACTGGTTCCCGGCAGAAGCGCAAGGCTTACGGACGATCACCGACAAGCCCCGGACGGAGTTTTTCGCAATCAGCCACGACTATCTCCGCAAGGCGCTCGTGAGCCAGCGCTGGTACGGCTACGAGCAGACGATCGTCATCCTCCTGCAAGGGATGCAGGGCGTCCGGCCGATGCGGGAGATCAGAAAATTCGAGCTGGGTGAAATTGTCGACGAACCGATCGGTCGTGACACTCTGGCCAGTGCAATGCAGCAAGTCGAACGCACGGAACGCGTATTGAAGCTGTATTGGCGTGAGTTGAAGGAACGGCAGGATCCGCTCTGGCCGGACAAATTTCGATTGCTCGATCACCAATCGGAGCAGATTCGAAGCGCGGCCATGGTCATTCTGCAGCAGATATTGTCTTAGCGCATCAAACTCCGGCGGCGACCATGCAGACGGATGGAGGTTACAAAGAGTATGCAGGCCGCCTCACTGAGCTGGCTACGCAGGTTCTCGCGGATGTCCCATGGAAGCGTTTAAGGCGGTACCGGCTCGTCCGTGAGGCGACGGTCACGGGTGCGTGCGGGCAATATCAACCTGTCCCGTTTCCGGGAATCACGGTACTGGCCACGCCTTACCCGCTCGCCAATCGACAGGTACTGGCGTGCCAGACGATGGTCTGTCGTACCTCGAAGGGATTTGCACCTGTTCCTGCAGAAACGTTGCACATGACGTTCGCAGATCTGCTCGCCGGCAGATCATACGGCGATCTTCCACGGGAGCGGCGAATAGAGGTCACGCGCCGGGCCGCGGAATTGATTCGAGCATGGCATCCTCCCGGACGTGCTTCGGTACCGATCATCGGGATCGGAGCATTCCCTGGTGTCGCAGTCGCCATCGTCCGGCTGCCGCCGGAGTGGTACGAAGCCGTCGTGCATTTGCGCCAGCATCTCTATGGCGACCGTCTGTTACGGGCGTCCTTTGTTTGTCAGGGTTTTCCTCTTCTCACGCACATCACCCTCGGCTACGTGGAGTCAGATTGGAAAAGCATCGCGGCTTGCCTGACGGCACTCCGCAACGGCTCGGCACTCGGTATGACGGAGGTAGACGGCGCGTCTGTGTTCCGGTTTCCGCACATGTCGCGCTTCGACGCGGCCTGAAGCAGCACGCGGTGCGTTCGCCAATAGAAGGCTGCCTCAGGATCGGATCACCACCGCTCCGCGACCGCAGTTGCGGTACCAGGAGGGAAGCGAGGAGCGTCCGGATTGCAATCACACAAACACCACCCACACCTCCACCGCCGTCGCCAGGATGAACCCCGTTAGCAGCGCGACATACGCAAACCGCAGAAACCGGTACTTCTTGCGGTAGAGGTAGGTGCCGAGGCCGTAGATGTCGCGGAGGATCGACTCGTACATCAGGGCGTCGGAGCGGAGGACGGGCTCGATCTCGCGCATGAATTCGTCTTCGGTCAGTTCGCCGAAGTGGCCGAAGAAGAGGAGGTTGCGGGGGGTGCGGCCTTTGCGGACCGAGCGGGGGGCGAAGGTGGGGAGGACAGCGATGATGGCCAGGATCAGCGACAGCAGGGCGGAGCCGGCCAGGGTGAACATGGCCGGCCGGAGCTCCGGCTCGCCGGAGCGGCTGAGGGCGAAGGTCAGGACGATCGAGGAGATGGTGATGAGGATGCTGGCCTTGGTGTCAGCCATGACGCTGAGCTGGACGTGATGCTGCTGTGCGGTCCGCAGCATCACGTCGAGACTCTGGCGCGGCTGAATGCCCTCCAGCCGCGCCACACCGTTCCCCGCACGTCCCGCCTCGCCGTTCACAGGGAGAAGTCTACTGCTCCGCCACCACCTTCGGCGAGGGGAGTCCCGCCGCCTTGGCCATCATCAGCAGCAGGTCGGCGCGATATCCCGCGGGATCTTTGGCGCGGACGGAGCGGGCCAGCTCGAGCGCGGACTCGTAGGACGCGTCGCCCTTGTGCGGCGAGTCGCGAAGGAGCATGCCGAGCTGGGCGACCGAGGCGGCCAGGCGGTAGTTGTCGGACATCACCACGGCCAGCGAGTCGTTGACGACGCGGGAGAGCAGCTTGCTCGTGTCGCCGTCCGGTTCCTTGTAGCGCAGCTTCACCGTGGCCAGCTCGGCGCCGTCGCTCGCGGCAGCGGCCACCGGCTTCTGGTACTTCAGCGGGTCGACGCTGCCGGCCGGGATCTCGCCTCCCGGCGGGATGATCTCGTAGAGCGCGGTGACGGAGTGGCCGGCGCCGAGCTCGCCCGCGTCCTTTTTGTCGTCGTTGAAGTCCTCGCTGCGCAGGGCGCGGTTCTCGTAGCCGATCAGGCGGTACGCGCCGACGCGGGCGGGGTTGAACTCCACCTGGACCTTCACGTCCTTGGCGATGGTGAAGAGCGTCCCGGCCATCTCGTGGACCAGGGTCTTGCGCGCTTCGAAGAGCGAGTCGATGTAGGAGTAGTTGCCGTTGCCCTTGTCGGCCAGCAGCTCCATCTTCGAGTCCTTGATGTTGCCGGTCCCGAAGCCGAGGACGGTGAGGAAGACTCCGTCGCCCCGCTTGCGCTCGATGAGCCGCTCCAGCTCGCCGTCGCTGCTCACGCCGACGTTGAAGTCGCCGTCGGTGGCGAGGATGACCCGGTTGTTGCCGCCGGTGAAGAAGCTCTTCTTCGCCACGTCATACGCCAGCACGATTCCCTCGCCGCCGGCGGTCGAGCCGCCTGCTTCGAGCCGGCCGATGGCGCTCATGATCGCGCCCTTGTTCGCGCCCGAAGTGGAGGGGAGGACCAGACCCGCGCTGCCGGCGTAGGTGACGATGGCGACGCGGTCGTCCGGCCGCAACTCGTTGACGAGCAGCCGCAGTCCCTCTTTCACCAGCGGCAGCTTGTCCTGCGACTGCATCGAGCCGGAGCTGTCGATGAGGAACACCAGGTTGTTTGGCGGCAGGTCGCGGGTGCGCAGCCGCTTTCCCTGCAGCCCGACCAGCAGCAGCTTGTTCCTGTCGTTCCAGGGGCAGGCCGCCAGCTCGGTGTTGATGGAGAACGGTTCCGCCGCCGGATCGGGATAGTCGTAGGTAAAGTAGTTGACCATCTCCTCGATGCGCACCGCCTGGCGCGGCGGACGCTGGCCGACGTCGAGGAAGCGCCGGACGTTGGAGTACGAGGCGCGGTCGACGTCGATGGAGAACGTGGAGAGCGGGTGGTCGGCCGGACGGAGGAAGGGGCTCTCTTCGAAGCGGCCGTATTCCTCGGTGTTGTGCTCGGAATACGTTCCGTTGGCCCGGAACTGCGCGACGACCCACTGCTCCGACTCACTTTTCTTGCCGACATCCATGTACGCCCAGCCGGGGTCGGCCTCGGGGACGGGGAGCGGCGCGGGATGCGCGACACCGCTCGATGGGGCTTTTCTCGTACACGCGGTCATCACCAGGAGCAGCGCCAGCAGCGCGAAGGCGGCCTTCTTCATGATTTGTCGTCCTTTCACGCTTAGACGATCCAGTCGCGAAAAAGAAACGCGCGGCGGTTCCGCCGCGCGTTTCTCTATTTCTCCGCCACTTCCTTCGGCGAGGGGAGGCGCTCCGCCTTCGCCACCATCGACAGGAGGTCGCGGCGATAGCCTTCCGGGTCGTCACTGCGAACGGAGCGGGCCAGCTCGAGCACCGACTCGTACGACGCGGCGGCCTTGTGCGGCGAGTCGCGCAGCAGCATGCCGAGTTGCGCGACCGAGGCGGCGAGGCGGAAGTTGTCCGACATCATCACCCCCGGCGAATCGTGGACGACACGCGAGAGCAGCTTGCTCGTGTCGCCGTCCGGCTCCTTGTAGCGCAGCTTCACCGTCGCCAGCTCATTGCTCCCCTCGCGCGCTGCGGATGCCGCCGGCTTCTGGTACTTCAGCGGATCGACGCTGCCGGCCGGGATCTCGGCTCCCGGCGGGATGATCTCGTAGAGCGAGGTCACCGAATGTCCGGCGCCGAGCTCGCCCGCGTCCTTCTGGTCGTCGTTGAAGTCCTCGCTGCGCAGCATCCGGTTCTCGTAGCCGAGCAGGCGATAGGCGCCGACGCGGGCCGGGTTGAACTCCACCTGGATCTTCACGTCCTTGGCGATCGCGAAGAGCGTCGCTCCCATCTCGTGCACCAGCGTCTTGCGCGCCTCGAACAGAGAGTCGACGTACGCGTAATTGCCGTTGCCCTTGTCGGCCAGCAGCTCCATCTTCGAGTCCTTGATGTTGCCCGTGCCGAAGCCGAGGACCGTGAGGAAGACGCCGTCGCGACGCTTGCGCTCGATGAGCTGCTCGAGCTCCCCGTCGCTGCTGACGCCGACGTTGAAGTCGCCGTCGGTGGCGAGGATGACCCGGTTGTTGCCCTCGCGGAGGAAGTTCTTCTTCGCCACGTCATACGCGAGCACGATCCCTTCCGCGCCGGCCGTCGAGCCGCCCGCGTCGAGCTGCTCGATGGCGCTCATGATCGCTCCCTTGTTCGCACCGGAAGTGGAGGGGAGGACCAGCCCGGCGCTGCCGGCGTAGGTGACGATGGCCACGCGGTCATCCGGCCGCAGCTGGTCGACCAGCAGCCGCAGGCCCGCCTTCACGAGCGGCAGCTTGTCGGGCGACTGCATCGAGCCGGAGCTGTCGATGAGGAACACCAGGTTGTTCGGCGGCAGGTCGCGGGTGCGCATCCGCTTCCCCTGCAGCCCGATCAGCATCAGCTTGTGCCGGTTGTTCCAGGGGCAGGCGGCCAGCTCGGTGGTGATGGAGAACGGCCCGCCGGCGGGATCGGGATAGTCGTAGGTAAAGTAGTTGACCATCTCTTCGATGCGCACCGCCTGGCGCGGCGGACGCTGGCCGGTGTCGAGAAAGCGGCGGACGTTCGCGTACGAGGCGCGGTCGACGTCGATGGAGAAGGTCGAGAGGGGATTGTCGGCCGGACGGAGGAACGGATTCTCCTCGAAGCGGCCGTACTCCTCGGTGTTGTGCTCGTCGTCGGCAGCGGGAGCGGCTGCGTAGCGGTACGCGACGTTCGACGACTGCGTGACTCCGATGCGGCCGCCGGCCGTCCCACCGGCGACTCCCCCCATCACGCCTCCCACGACGCCTCCCTCCACGCCCGCGATTCTGGCCGCCTTCATCGTCGCGACCGGATAGGACGCGGGCGGCGGTGGCGGGGGTACGGGCGCGGGCTCGGGCTGGACCTCCGCCGCGGCAATGGGAGCCGGCGCCTCGGCGGGTGTCGTCGCCGGCGACCTCCCACTGTCTTTCCCCATGCAGGCGGTCATTCCCAGGATCAGCGCCAGCGGCGCGAGGGCGGCCTTTTTCATGATTTGTCTCCTCCACGCTCTTAGATGCAGAGAGCCGCGCGAAAGAAACAGCGAGCAGGCATGACACTCGCTTCTACCGGCGTCATGCGTTGGACACCAGGCGGAGTCAGTGCGAATATCGAGGATCGCCGGGGGATGGGCGGCGGCGGTGGTTTCGGCTTCGGCCGAGGACCGCAGGTCGGCTGCGGCGGAGCCATCATCCTGCTCGTGCTCAGTCTCCTCACGGGCAAAAACTTCTTCGCGCTTTTCGACGGCTCGGGCGGTGCCGGCATGCAGTCTCCCGCCGGCCAGACCTCGACCGCTCCGGTCGAGCAGACGCCGGAGGAAAAGCAGACGGTGGAGTTCATCTCCGACGTCCTCGACGACGTCCAGAGCACCTGGACGGGTGTCTTCCAGAAGGAGGGGATGACGTACCAGGAAACGACGCTCGTCCTCTTCCGCGACGTCACCGGCACGGCGTGCGGCACGGGACAGGCGGCCTCCGGTCCGTTCTACTGTCCGGGCGACGGCAAGGTTTACCTCGACCTCGGCTTCTTCGACGAGCTCGATCGCCGCTTCGAGGCGCCGGGTGACTTTGCCCAGGCGTATGTCGTCGCGCACGAGATCGGCCATCACGTGCAGAACCTGGTCGGTACCTCCGACCGCGTCCAGGAGGCGATGCAGCGCGACCGCCGCAATGCCAACGATTACTCCGTACGTCTCGAACTACAGGCCGACTGCTACGCCGGCATCTGGGCCAACTCCGCCGCCCAGCGCGACGTCCTCGAAGCGGGCGACGTAGAGGAAGGCCTCGGCGCCGCCGCCGCGGTCGGCGACGACCGCATCCAGGAAATGTCCGGCCGCGCCGCCAACCCCGACTCGTTTACCCACGGCTCCGCCCAGCAGCGAATGGAGTGGTTCAACCGGGGATTGCGGTCAGGGCGGATCCAGGACTGCGAGACGTTCGAGTAGAGGCGGTTGCTGGTTGCTGGTTCCTTGGGAGGTGGCGGCTTCGGGGCAGGCGCCGGTAGTGTGCGGAGGTGTCCCGAGAGCGGGCCGGCCGAAGGCCGGCGCTCCGTGTTGCTGCCGTAGGCAGCTAAAGATCTGTAGGCCCGGCCTTCAGGCCGGGTAAAGCGTGGGTCGATTTTCGAGTCCGCGTAGCGGGCGACAGACGAGAAACGTGCGGGTGCTCTTTTCTGTCGCCCGCTACGCGGGCTCGCCTGGCGGGCGATCGTTGTACCCGGCCTGAAGGCCGGGCCTACAGATCTTTCGCCGCCTTCGGCGGCTTCCACGATCAACCCGGTGCTTGCTGCGAGCTGCGAGCTGAGAGCTGAGAGCTGAGAGCTGAGAGCTATCCAAGGTTGACGCCCATGCGCCGACTCACCACGAACCAGCAACCAGCAACCAGCAACTACCCCTCGTCCTCCAACAACCGCTCCAGCTCCCGCTGCGCCATCCCTTGCAGCTCGCGCAGGAGGATGGGATCGGAATCGCCGAGGAAGACGTTGACTTCGACGCGGGTGATCAGGCGGGCCATCTGCGCGCCGTCGAACGGGCGGGGGACCGTCAGCGTGGCCGTCCGGCCGCCGAACGTGCAGGCGAACTCCCGTTCGCCGCGGCGGTGCCAGCAACGCCGTGAGGCGAGGGCGGTGAGCAGGTCCGGCTCCTCCGGCGCCCGGCGCAGCGCCTCATAGGCGCCCGTTGCCGCATCGCGTGCACTGGAAGTGCGCAGAGCCCGGTCCGTACGGCGTGCGAGATCTTCGACCATCGACAGCCAGTCTACGGCGACACGCGCAACCCTACAAGCAACCAGCGATCAGCAACCAGCAACAATCGCGCGCTTGACCTCGCTCGCCGCAGAGACCAGAATTCATTCCACCAAAATCAACGAGCCAATTCGGAACCTGAAGGGGGAAGTCATGAAGACCCTGGTGACGAGATCCGCGATCTACGCATTGATCCTGGCCCTGGCGATTCCCGGCGTCGCGCTGTTCGCGCAGAGCCAGCAACCACCCACCGACACGCAGCAGCCCCCGGCGGTCGACCAGCCCCAGCCTCCCAAAGTCGTCGAGGAGATGGTGGTCACCGCACGCAAGCGGGAGGAGACGGTGCAGGAAGTGCCGGTCTCCGTGGCCGCGCCGACGGAATCGGAGCTGCGCGACCTCGGCGCGGAGACCATCGAAGACGTCTCCGCGAACGTGGCCGGCTTCACCGTCCAGAACCTCGGCCCCGGGCAGAGCCAGGTGGCGATGCGCGGCGTCTCCGCCGGCCAGATCGTCCGCGACCAGCCGGGCGTCAAGGAGCAGGTCGGCATCTACCTCGACGAATCGGTGCTCTCCCTCTCCCTCTTCACCCCCGACATCGACCTCTTCGACATGTCGCGCATCGAGATCCTCCGCGGGCCGCAGGGGACCCTCTTCGGCTCCGGCTCGCTCTCGGGCACGGTGCGCTACATCAGCAACCAGCCGAAGCCCGGCGTCTCCGAGACCGTCGGCGACTTCACCCTCAGCTCCATCGGCGACGGCGGCATGAGCGGCAGCGCGAAGGCCGCGGTCAACGTGCCGATCGGCGACAGGAACGCATTGCGCGTGGCCGCCTACTACACCCGCTACGGCGGCTTCATGGACGCCGTGCAGCCCGACCTGAGCGTCAACGAGGACGTCAACAGCGGCGACCGGGCCGGCGCGCGCGTGGCCATGCTCTTCCAGCCCAGTGACCGGCTCTCCATCACGCCGCGCATCCTCTACCAGGAAGTCAACATGGACGGCTGGAACCGGATCGACGATTTCAACATCCTGGCGAATCCGTACACCACCACGCGGCCGCAGGTCGATCTCGGCGAGCGCGAGCAGTTCACCCAGTTCGAGGAGCCGTATACCGACGAATTCCTTCTCGGCGATCTCAATATCGCGTACGGCCTCGGCAACGGCCTGACCCTGACGTCGATCACTTCGTATACCGATCGCGACGTGCTGGTCATCCGCGACGCCACCGCGCTCACCGCCAGCATCACCGGCGGCAGCATCGGCCTGCCGGCGAGCGTCTTCACCATCGACGCCCCGCTGCACGACGCGACGCAGGCGAAGGGATACACCCAGGAGCTGCGCCTGTCGGGCGGTCCGGACCGATTCAATTGGGTGACCGGCATCTTCTACAGCGACTCCGAGCGCGACTACAACCAGAACCTGCCGGTGATCGGCTTCGAAGATGCGGCACGGGCCATCGGCGTGAACATTCCGACGGCCGGGACGAAGCTCTCCCTCAAGGACGAGTTGTACAAATCCGACCTGCACTACGACTTCAAGCAGACGGCACTCTTCGGCGAGGTGACGTTCGCGGTCAGCGACCGGCTCGATCTCACCGGCGGCCTGCGCTATTACGACTTCGAAGAGGACCGCGCCCAGGTCTTCGACGGAATCTTCGCCGACCCGATCGACAGCGCCGGCTCCACGTCTGCAGACGGTTTCGCGCCGCGCGGCATCGTCAGCTTCAAGCTCAACGAGAATACGCGCCTCAACGCGCAGATCTCGAAGGGCTTCCGCCTCGGCGGCATCAACGACCCGCTCAACCTCCCGCTCTGCCAGCCGCAGGACCTGGCCACGTACGGCGGCCATCCGACCTGGGAAGACGAGACGCTGTGGAACTACGAGGTCGGCTCGAAGTCGACCATCATGGGCGGCCGCGGCACGTTCAACGCCTCGGCGTACTACATGGACATCGAGAACCTGCAGGCCACCGTCACCGCCGGCACCTGCTCGTCGCGCATCATCCTCAACGTCCCGAAAGCGCGGAGCACCGGCGTGGAGGCGGAGTTCGAGGTCGCCCCGAACGAGAACTTCGACTTCGCCGTCTCCGGCAACTTCACCAACTCCGAGCTGCGCTCGACCTTTACCGCGACCACCGCGACCGGCACGCCGTTCGTCGTGGCCGGAATCCAGGACGGGAACCGCCTTCCGACCGTTCCGGAGTTCCAGATGGCCGCCGCGGCGACGTACCGGATGCCGATCTCCACGTTCGTCGGCTATCTCACCGGCGTCTTCCAGCACGTCGGCAGCCGCTACACGCAGGTTGCGGATCAGGCAGCCGGCTTCGGGAGCGTCGAGCTGGCGGGCTTCGGCGGCGACATCGGCGGCCCGTATACCCAGAACAACTACACCTTCAATCCGGAGCTGCCGGCGTACGATCTGCTGAATCTCCGTTTCGGCATCCTGATGAACAACTGGGACGCCGCGCTCTTCATCAACAACGTGACCGACGAAGTGGCGTATCTGGCGCTCGACCAGGAGCGCGGCAGCCGCGCCCGCGTCGGCTTCCTGACCAACCAGCCGCGGACGATCGGCATCAGCACCCGGGTGACGTTCTAGGACGGATGGGACCAATAGGACTCATGGGACGGATGGGACGGGAGATACCGTCCCATCCGGTCCTATCCGTCCCATTGGTCCTATCAACCCTATGACCCAGACCCGGCGTACCTTCCTCCGGCAGGTCGCGGTCGTCCCGCTTGCGCTGCGCCTTGCTCCCACGTCTTCGAAGCCCCGCATCGTCGTCGTCGGTGCCGGCGCCTTCGGCGGCTGGACTGCTCTGCAACTCGCCGAGCGCGGCGCACAGGTGGTGCTGGTCGACGCCTGGGGTCCCGGCAACACGCGCTCCAGCTCGGGAGGGGAGACGCGGGTCATCCGCGCCGTCTACGGTACCGACCGGATCTACGTGGAGATGGTGAAGCGCGCCTTCACGCTTTGGGAGAAGCTCGACGCCTCCACGGATGAAAAGCTCTACGTCGACACCGGCGCGCTCTGGCTGTTCCGTGAGTCGGTAAAGAGCGACGACGCCTACATCCGCTCCTCGCTCCCGATCCTAGGTTCACTCGGTTTTCCGGTCGACCAGCTCCCGCTGGACGATGCCGCGCGCCGCTATCCGCAGATCGACTTCCGCGGTATCCGTTCGGTGTGGCTCGAACGCCGCGCCGGCGCGCTCCTGGCGCGGCGCGGCTGTGCCGCCGTCCGCGATGCGTTCGAGAAAGCGGGCGGGATCTATCGCACTGCGCACGTCGAGCCGGGAGCGATCGCGGACGGAAAGCTCGCCGCTCTCCGGCTGGACGACGGCGCGAAGCTCGAGGCCGACGTCTATGTCTTCGCCTGCGGCCCCTGGCTGGGCCGCCTCTTCCCCGACGCCGTCGGCGACTGGATCCGCCCGACGCGGCAGGAAGTCTTCTACTTCGGCGCTCCCGCCGGCTCGCAGCGCTACGTCCCCGGCCCGTTCCCGATCTGGATCGACTTCGGGGAGCGGATCGTCTACGGCGTCCCCGACATCCAGGGCCGCGGCGTCAAGATCGCCGACGACACCCGCGGCGACCCCGTCGACCCGACCTCGCTCGACCGCACCCCCTCGCAGGCCGCGCTCGCCCGCGCGCGCCGCGTCCTCGCCGAACGCTTCCCGGAGCTCGCCAACGCCCCCCTCCTCGAATCGCGCGTCTGCCAGTACGAAAACAGCCCCGACGGCCACCTCATCTTCGACCGCCATCCCGGCGCCAGCAACGTCTGGCTCCTCGGCGGCGGCTCCGGCCACGGCTACAAACTCGCCCCCGCGGTCGGGGAACTTACGGCCGACGCGATCCTTGCCGGCAAAGAGATCCCCGCAATGTTCCGCCTCGACCCCGCCCGCCGCGCCGATCAGCCGGCGACGCAGTTCGACAGCAAGAAGGATTGAGGGGGCAACTCAGCGCACGTGGCACGACCCCTCACCCCGCCGGGCACCTGGTCTTCTACCGTCATCCTGGTCAATTCCGCGGTCTTACGAACCAGCCACGCGCAGGTGCCCGGCATCCCTCTCCCCTATACAGGGGCGAGGGGCAACACCCCTGTAGTTTGAATAAGTTAGGCTTCGTTGCCGCAGCTTTGTTGCCCCTCTCCCCGCCGGGCCGGGGAGAGGGATGTTCGGCGTCTGCGCGTGGCATACACGCTTCCCACCCAAGTTGGAGTGTGCTTGTTAGAAGGTCAGGCGCCGGACGGGGTGAGGGGCCGTGCCACTTGCTGAAAGTGAACGACCTACCGCACCGCACGCCGCCGCCCGCCCAACCCTAGCGACCACACGCTGTGATTCGTGCCGAGATGGACGATGCCGCGCTCGGGGTCGATGGTGAGGGAGTGGATGACGGTCGGGAACGGGAGGTTGGCGGTGGCGTCGGTCCAGGACACCCCGCCGTTGGCGGTGACGAAGACGCCGGCACTGGTGGCAGCCCAGACGCGGTTCGGGTCTTCCGGGTCGACGGCCAGGGCGGTGATCGCCACCGCGCGAGGCGCCGGCACCGGAGGGGAGAGTTTCCGGAAGGTGCGGCCGCCGTCGGTGCTCTGTCCGAGGACGTGCGATGGGTTGCCCGGCTCGCCGCGTTCCATGGTCAGGTAAATGACCGACGGGTTGGAAGGGGCGAAGGCGACGGGGTTCGGGCGCTGCCCGGTGATCCCCGTCTCCAGCCAGTTCCTGCCGCCGTCGGTCGTGGTGTAGACCCAGCCGTACGATACGACGACGATCGCGTCGGGATGGGCCGGATGGATGTCCATCACCTCGCCCGACACTCCCCAGGGCTCCCAGGTGATCCCGCCGTCGAGTGTGCGGTGCAAGCCGGAAAGGTCGAACACGTACACCACTCCGGGACGGACCGGGTCGACGATGACGTCGTCGATGAAGTTGAACTGGTGCGGCAGGGTCTCGAAGACGCTGCCGTCGCGCCGGAGCCGGTCCACCGTCGAGGCCCCGCGCCTCGACGCGTACAGATCGCCGGCCGCGTCCACCGCTCCCTTCGAATGGGCCTCGATGCCGTTGGCCCGCACGAGCTCCCAGGTCAGGCCTCCGTTCACCGACCTGAAGACGCGGCCCGACAACGTCGTCCCGGTGAACACATCGTCGGTGAGGGCGAACAGCCGCAGCGGCTCGCGAGGATCGCGGGCCACGCGGGTGACGTTCGTCCCGGCATCGGCGATCGAGACCGGCACGGCGGTCCCGTAGAAGAAAGGAGAGGCATAGAGCCCGGCTGCCGACGCGACGAAGATCTCGCGCGTCGCGGCGTTGACGGCCACCGCCCGGACGTGGATCGGCGGCACGGCGTTGATCTTCAGCCAGCTATGGCCGCCGTCGCCGCTCCGGAAGAGGCCTTCGTCGGTGCCGAGAAAGAGGCGTCCGGTCGACGGGTCGATCCGGAGGACCAAGTAGGTGTGGCCGGTCACGCCGGTCACCGGGCGTTGCACCCAGTTTCCGCCGCCGTCGGTGCTGACGATGAAGAGCGGTCCGCTCCGGTGGGTGATCCCATACCGGAGCGACGGGTCGTCAGGATGCGCCACCACGCCCTCGGTCGGCACCAACTGGACGCTCTGCCACGTAGCGCCGCGATCGGTGCTCTCGTACATCCCGTTGAAATCGGTCCGCGCGAACAGGTGCGACGGGACCAGCGGATCGAGCGTCAGCGACTCGCTGCAGACCGGCGTCCAGGCCACCCCCGAGAGATTCACCCATGACGCGCCGCCGTCGGTCGAGCGATAGACGCCGGCGGCCTCGTGAAACTGTGCCCGCGGACCTTTGGCGAAGTAGAGCTGGCAGTCCGAGGCGACGTAGACCGTGTCCGGATCGGAGGGATCGACCTCGATCGACCGCGGAATGAGCGGCTGCGGGAGCGTGAGCCGCGTCCAGTGCGCGCCGCCGTCGACCGTCTTGTAGACCTCGCCCGCGTACTCGTGCAGCGACTTGGCGGCGTAGACCGTCTGCGGATCGCTGGGGTGGACGGCCAGCTTCGTGACGTTCTGCAGGCGCTTGGATGCCTCACCGCTCGCGTCGCGCCACGTCCGGCCGCCGTCGTCGCTCCGGAACACCCCGCCGGAGTTCCCGGCGTAGAGCACCCGCGCATCCGCGGTCGCGGCCGCCAGCGCGTTCATCCCTCCGCCGTGCGGGCCGTGTGTCGTCCAGTTTCCGGTGAGTGCGGCCGCGAGGAGCAGGGGCGCCAGGAGCATTGCGTGATGGTACGGCGCAACCGTCGAAAACGTCCGCTGGTGGGTTGTCAGTTGTCGGTTGTCGGTTATCTGCCAATCCTCGGCTTGCGGGGCACTCTCCTCGAGTGCCGTCCGGGCGAGGAATGGCAGATAACCGACAACTGACAACCGACAACATCGATTCAGCCTCCTGCTGCGACGAGGTGTTTGGCTACATGGTGCCAAACGCCAGCGCTGGCGAGGAGCATCATCCCGCGCACCCAGCGCGACGACGGGAGCACCACCGCGGCGCTCATCAGAAAGAGGTCGGCCACGATGCGCAGGAAGCCGAAGTGCTCGACCCACATCACCGCCGGAAGGGTGGCGGCGAGGGCGAGGTGGCCGAGCCAGGCGAGGCGCCATTCGAGCGGCGCGCCGTTCCGGCGCAGCACGGCGATCAGGGCAAGGATGGTGATCAGCGCGAGCAACGCGCACTCGGCCCAATGGACCCGCTGGATGTGCGTCCGCCGCGACAGCGCCGCACCGAAGAACTCCAGATACTCGGCGAACGGCGCCGCCAGTCCCGGCGCGCCGGCCCGCAGCGGGATCGTCCCCCAGCGCCAGCCGAGGTAGAACTGCCAGGCGGCGTAGACGAGAGAGGGGACGACGAATGAGACCAATGGGACAGATGAGACAGATGGGGTTCCCATGGGTCCCATCTGTCCCATTCGTCCGATGGAACGCCTCCAGAGAAAGCCCAGAAACAGCGCGAACACGATTACCAGCGTCGTCTCGCGCGTCACCACCGCATACGCCAGCAGCAGCGACGCCGGCACCGGCCGGTTCAGCCGCAGCGCCAGCAGACCGGCGAGAGCGAACGCGCAGGCGACGATCTCGCTGGTGTCGCGCGACAGCGACATCAGGAAGCCGGGATGGAGCGCGAACGTCGCTCCCCAGACTGCGTGCAACTCGAATGTCTGCGCGAGCCGCGCGCCGCACCAGGCGATCGCGATCAGCGCGAGCAGGTTCACCGCGACCATCAGCGCCGGCACGGCGTGCACGTTCCCGAGCGACAGGACGTGGACGAGGAGCGGATAACCGATCCGCTGCTGCCGGTACGGAGGGTTGTCGAGCTCGATCCCGAAGTCGATGACCTGCGTGGTGAACGGATCCAGCGCCAGCCGGTAAAACGCCACCCCGTCATACCCGCCGCTGGCCGGCTCCACGGTCAGGCTCCGCGGAACCCGTCCCGGATCGACGCCCGGCCCGCCCGCGACGACGAAAAGGGAGATATCGCCCTTGCGCCGTTCGAGCAACGCGTTGCAGTAAACGCCGTAGGCGATCGCGATCAGCAACGCGATGAGCACCGGCGCGTCGAGGCGCTTCATGGGCGGGAGTATAGGGGGAGGGGGCGTTGAGAATGGGGGTTCTCTGCGCTCGCATCTTCTTTGTCATCCTGAGCCGCAGGATTTCGCCACGAGCAAAGAGCATGGTGGCGAAGGACCCCCTCCGACCGGGCGCGACGCGTTCATCGGCAGGGGATCCTTCGCCGCCATGCTCCACGCTCGTGGGGAGAGTGGCGGGCTCAGGATGACAACAGCCGCAAAACGTTCCTCCCTCGGCTGTCGTCCTATACTGACTGCCATGCGGACATCCTTCCTCGCGCTTCTTCTGCTCTCAGCCTCCGCACAGGCCGCGATTCGTGGTGTGGTCGTGGATCAGGACGGTGCGCCGCTCAACGGGGCGAGCGTGGCGGCGTATGCGCAGGAGACGCGGGTGGATCTGATCCGGCGGATCGCGAAAGGGACGGAGCGCGCGCCATTGGCGAAGGCCGCGGCGGGGGAGGACGGGTCGTTCCGGCTGGCGACGGAAGGGCAGGCGGTGGTGGTGCTCAATGTCTCCGCTCCCGGGCGCGAGCTACTGTCGTTTGACGTTGCCGACGGCGACGACACCGGCACGCTCATGCTCCGCACCGCGAAGCTTCTCACCGGACGTGTCACCGCGGCCGGCAAGCCGGTCGCCGGAGCGACGGTCGTCTACGCGGACGGCGCGGCGCTCGCGACCAGCGGCGAGGACGGCAGTTTCTCCCTTCCGCGACACGCCACCCCGACCCGTATCGGCGTCCTCCATCCGCAATACGCGCCGCTCGACGCCGCCCTCGACCCGAAGCAGAAGACGTTCGACCCGAGCCTCGATCGTGGAACGGAAGTCCGCGGCCGTGTCATCGCCCCGGACGGACGCTCGCCCGTCGCCAAAGTGACGATCTTCGGCGGGCCGTGGATCATGGCTGAAAGCGCCGACGACGGGACGTTCGTCCTCCCTCGCGTCCCATCCGGCTGGCGAACGATGCGCGTGGCCTCGCCCGCGGGCGGCGCGATCGTGACGAACAAGAGTGCGAAGTCGTACGACGTCCGCCTGCGCACGCCCGGCTCCTACAGCGGCGTCGTGCGCGACACGAAGACCAACGCCCCCGTCGCCGGCGTCCGTTTCCGCCTCCCGTTCATGACCGACGAGAGCCACTCCGAGACCGCGATCACGAATGCGAAAGGGGAGTTCGCGTTCCGCGGGCTGGCGCCGGGGCGTTACTCGATCTACGCCACCCACCCGCTCTACGCGATCGACGCCAACGGGATGATGCAGAACCTGGCCCTCGGCGAGGAAGACGCGGGCGTGCAGGCGGCCACCCCGTTCGCGACTATTCGCGGACGCGTCGTGGACGAGGCCCGGAAGGCGCTCTCCGGCGTGACCATCGAGCGTGCACCGGAGCGAGGGCGGCCGGCCGTCTCGGCCATCACCGCGCCGGACGGGACGTTCGTTCTCCGCACCGCGGGCGCTCCGAACCTCCAACTGCAGGCTATGAAGAACGGCTACGCGGCGGCGCATAGCTCGCTCGGGGTGGAGCCCGGCGAGACGAAGAACGTCGCCTTCACGCTTCCCGGAGGAGTGCGGATCGCCATCACCGTCCGCGACGGCGAAGGCACCCCGGTCCCCGAAGCGACGCTCACGTTCCGCGACTCCTCGAAGGAGGTGGTGGACGGCGGCTTCCCGGCCACCCCTGCCTGCGGCGCTGCTCCCTGCGTCACCGGCGCCGACGGAAGCGTCATCGCACGTGTGGCTCCCGCGAAGTACGAGATCGCGATCAGTGGTCCGACCGTCGTCACGAAACAATTGACCGGACAGATGCTGGATGCGCGCTCGTCACCGCTGACCATCACCGTCGACCGCGGTGTGGAACTGTCCGGGCGCACCCTCTACAGCGACGGCACTCCTGCGGGCGGCGCCAGCCTGCGGCTCATGCCCCACGGAACCACCACGACCTCGCAGGAGGATGGCTCGTTCTCCTTTCTCAACGCGCCGCGTGGCACCGTCGGCGTGATGGCGTTCATGCGGGAGACGCGCGTCCGCAGCGAGCGGATCGAAGTCCAGGCGCCCACGGCCGGCGTGGTCATCACGCTCCCGGGCGGAGGACGGATCGCCGGACGGGTGACCGATGCCGGGACGCGCGACCCGGTCACCGACTTCAGCATCTACGTCGTCCGCAACGACGCGCCGCAGCCGGCCGTGCCGTTCGCGACCGACGACGGGTCGTTCGTCGTTGAAAACGTCCCCCCGGGAAGGGTCACGCTGCACGCGGTCGCCGCCGGATACGCCCGCGGAACGGTGAGCGGGATCGAGGTTGAGGAAGGGAAGCGTGCGGAAGGAGTCGAGCTGTCGCTGCAGCGCGCCGCGCGCGTACATGGCCGCATTACCGGAACGGACGGCAAGCCTCTGGTCGGGGTCAGGATGTCGGTGCGCGATGAGAGCGACGGCCCATCGTTTCGGAACCCCATGTTCAATTTCACCGACAGCACTTCGAGCGATGCGGACGGCATGTACGGACTGGCGACCGTGCCGCCCGGCGAGCAGACGGTGGTCTTCAGCAAGCAGGGGTATGCGCGGCAGCACAAGACCATCGCCGTGACGGCCGGCAAGGAGCTCCGGCTCGACGTGACGCTCGACGCCGGACGGACCCTGAAAGGGCGCGTGGTCGACGAGTCCGGGCAGCCGGTCACGGGCGCCGATGTCTGGGCGGCCGCCGAGCAACAGGACGCGAACGGCACTTCGGACAGCGACGGTAATTTCGTGCTCGGCGGACTTGGGATCAAGGAGTATCGAGTTCAGGCCAGGAAGCAGGGGCTGGTGCCGGCAGAAGAACGGGTCGACATTGCGACGGCCGGCTCGGTCACGCTCGTGCTGCGCCGCGGCGGGAGGATCTCCGGGCGCGTCACCGGCCTGCCGCCGGCGCTGCTGTCGTTCGTACAGGTCTCCGCGAGCACCCACGATTCGTGGAACCATGCGCGTGCCGACGCCGCGGGCGCCTTCACCATCACCGGGGTCGCCGATGGACAGGTGACGGTCGCGGCCCACGTGGAGTCAGGAACAGCAACGCGCCGTTCCACGGAACGGGAGGTGGCGCTGCTCGACGGCTCCGCGCCCTTCGTGGAGCTTGCGTTCGTCGACGGCTTCACGGTGCAGGGACGCGTGCTGGCGGCCGGTCGGCCTGTGCCGGGCATTTACGTCGCGCTCTCCCCGAAAGGCGGCAAAGGGATGCCGGTTTCTGCCCAGACTTCGGGCAACGGCACGTTCAGCATCGCCGACGTCGCCGCCGGCAGCTACCAGGTCGTCGTTCACGGAGATTCGGGCATGCCGATGGTGGAGGAAGAGCGGACGATCTCCGGACCTACGACGCTCGATCTCGAGCTGCGCGGAGCGATCGTCCGTGGCCGAGTGCTCGACGCCGCCGAGCGGACGCCGGTCGCGAATGCGGCCGTGACGCTGGAGTCGGGGGGAAGTGCGCAGGGCTGGCACCGCGAGGAGATGTCGGATTCGAACGGCAACTTCTCCCTTTTGTTCGTCCCTCCGGGACAGTGGACGCTGCACGTCCAGAAAGACACCTATCGCGCCGCGTCGCAGAGCGTCACCGTCGGCGACAGCGCGGTGGAGACCGAGGTGCATCTCGCGCGGGGAACGGCCGGCACGCTGTCGATCGTCGACGCGGCGTCGGGAAGTCCGATCGTCGCCTTTTTTACGCTTTACGGCGCCGCGGGAGAGGTCGTGTACCGGGGAGAGTCGCTTGCCAGCGGCACCCCTGCGCGCGTTTGGGCGGCGCCGGGTCAGTACAAGCTCAGCGTCTTCGGCTATCGATACGGCACCGCGGAGGCCTCGATTGTCATCCCCGGACCAGAAGTGCGGATCGCGCTCGCCCGAGCCGGCAGCATCGCGGTCGTCTCGCGGCGCGGGGCTTCGAATACGCGCGTCAGCCGTGAAGGTTATTCGTCCGAGGGCTATCGGGGGGTTCACGAAAACCTCCAGCCGGGCGAATACACCGTCGAGCTCCTGGATGAAAACAAGCAGGTGCTTGCACGCCGCGCCGGGGTGGTGGTGACCGCAGGGCAGACCACCACGGTGACCTTCGATTGACCAGACCCAAACGCCCGGACAACTGACAACCGACAACCGACAACGCGGCTCGCCGCGCCATTCACCGGCCCCCTGCCGCCATTCACCGCCGGGCCCGAGACGTTCGGGCGATGCGGCCGTATCTTCGCGGCATGGAAACAACACACATCGAACCTGCACGACCCCTCGGCGCTTCGCCCGGGAAGCTGCTCGCGGGACTCTTTTTCACCGTTGCCGGCATCCTGCTGGTGCTCGACAACTTCGACATCATGGAGTCGGAGCGCATCCTGCGGCTCTGGCCCGCGCTCCTGATCGCGGCCGGCGTGACCAAGCTCCTCACCGGCGGGAGCCGCGTCGTCGCGGTCATCCTCATCCTCATCGGGACCGGGCTGCTCGGCGACAACCTCGGCCTGGTCCGTTTCTCCCTCTTCGACCTCTGGCCGCTGATGCTGATCGGCGGCGGGCTGGTGATGGTGGCGGGGGCATTCGGCTGGAGGCTGCCCGAACGGCCCGCCTCCAGCCAACAGAGCGGGGTGGCCATGTTCTCGAACAAAGTCGTCGCCGAGACTACGCGTGACTACCGCGGCGGCAATGCCATGGCCTTTCTCGGCGGCTACACGCTCGATCTCACCGGAGCCGACATCACCAACGGCCCGGCCGTGCTCGACGTCTTCGCCTTCTGGGGCGGCGTCGAGATCTTCATCCCGGACACGTGGGAGGTCGTGAGCGAGGTCACTCCGTTCATGGCCGGATTCGAAGCGGCGGCGAGCGGCGCCGCCGACCCGACCCGCCGGCTGATCGTCCGCGGCGCCGCGATGATGGCCGGTATCGAAGTGAAGAACGCATCGAGGAGGAAGTCATGATCCGGAAGCAAGGCTCCTATTCCCACGGAGCGCTCGTCGCCGGCGTGATCCTGATCGGCATCGGCACTGTGATGCTGCTGGACCGCGTCACGCACCTCGACATCGGCGACGTCGTCCGCAACTACTGGCCGTCGTTCATCATCCTGCTCGGCATCCCGAACCTGTTCGAGCGGAAGACGGTGTGGAACGGTCTCTGGATGATCGTCATCGGCGCGTGGCTGCAGGCGGTGACGCTCCATCTGTACGGCCTCACGTACCGCAACTCGTGGCCGCTGCTGCTCATCGTGCACGGCGGCGGACTGATCTTACGCGCGCTCTTCGAAGCAGTGAGTCCGAAGGAGGAACGTCATGAACAGTGAACGCCGAGACAGTCCGTGGACGCGGCTGGCCTGGGGCATCGTGGTCCTCACCGCGGGCCTGGTTTTCTGGCTCGACCGGATCGACCGCATCGACGCCCGCGAGTACCTCGAATGGTGGCCGCTCGCCCTGATCGTCATCGCCATCGGCCACCTGCCGCAGCGGCGGTGGGGCGCGGCGGCGGTGTGGCTGGCGGCCGGTGCGTTCTTCCTGCTGCCGCGCTTCGACATCTTGATCCGGCCGTGGAGACTCTTCAACTTCTGGCCGCTGTTGATCAGCGTGGCCGGCGTGACGCTGATCCTGCAGGCGCTGCGGCCACGGAAGCCGGGCCTGACGTTTGACACGACCGCGGTCATGGCTGGCAACACGCTCATGCTCGGTTCGCAGAACCTCTCCGGCGGCAACGCGGTTGCGGTGATGGGCGGCGTCGACATCGACTTCGGCGCGGCGCGGACCGAGTCGGGCGAGGTGACGGTCAACGTGCTCGCGTTCTGGGGCGGGATCGACATCCGCGTGCCGAAAGGGTGGCGGGTGGAGAACCGGGTGGCGGAGATCCTCGGCGGTGTGGAGGACACCACCGCTCCCGCGGCGGAGAATGCGCCGCGCCTGATCCTGCGCGGCAGTGCGATCATGGGCGGCGTCGGGGTGACCAATTCGGTGGAGGAATCGGCGTGACATGGACGAGGGCGCGCGTCGCGCTCTATGCGGTAGCCGCCGTTGCCGGCGTCGCCCTCGTCAGCTCCGCGTTCGTCCTGACGCGCCAGGGTATCGACCTTGGCGCGTCGGTCGTGGCGGCCGTTCCTCTCTCGGTGCTGTTCGCGTTCATCGGCATGGCCTCGCGCTACTCCTGCCGCGCGCTGCCGCTGCGAACCACGGGACTGGCCCGGCTGCTCATCGCCCATGCCGGCGGCGCGGCGGTGGCCAGCGGCCTCTGGGTGCTGGCGTGGCAGCGATGGCTGGCAATCCTCGGCCATTCGATCGCCGACTTCGGGCTGCTGTTCGGGATCGGCGCGATCCTCTACGCCTCGATGGTGATCGTCCACTATCTCAACCTCGAGGTCGAAGTCTCGCGGCAGGCCGAGGAAGCGGCGCTGCGCTATCAACTGCTCGCGCGTGAAGCGGAGCTGAAGGCGTTCAAGGCGCAGATCGACCCGCACTTTCTCTTCAACAGCCTCAACGCCGTCGCGGCGCTCTGCGGCTCGCGGCCGGGCGACGCGCGGGAGATGACTCAGCTCCTGGCCGACTTTTTCCGCCAGACCCTGCGCCTCGGCGGGCAGGATCGGATTACGCTGGGGGAGGAGATCGACCTCGTGTCGCGCTATCTGGCCATCGAGAAAGTCCGCTTCGGCCCGCGGCTCGCGGTGCGCATCGACGCCGACGACGCGGCCCGCGCGCGTGTCGTCCCGCCGCTGCTGCTGCAGCCGCTGGTCGAGAACGCGGTGCGCCACGGCATCGCCTCGACGCTCGACGGAGGGACGGTCGACGTCTCGGCTTCCGTCCTCGACGGCATCCTGCGCATCCGCATCGAAAACCCCGCCGATCCCGATCGCGCCGACGCGCGCGGCGAAGGGATCGGCCTGCAGAACGCCCGCGGACGGCTGGCCGCGATCTCCGGAGGACGGGCCGTGATTCGGGCCTCCGAGGGGGACGGGATGTTCCGCGTGGAGATCGAGCTCCCATGATCCGCTGCGTGATCGTCGATGACGAGCCGCTGGCGCGGCAGATCGTGCGCGACTCCCTCGGCGCGGACGAAGAGTTCGAGATCGTCGCCGAATGCGTGAACGGCTTCGAAGCCGTGAAGGCCGTCACCGAGCACGATCCCGACGTCGTCTTCCTCGACATCCAGATGCCGAAGCTGGACGGCTTCGAAGTCCTGGCGCTGCTCGACCGCTCCCCAGTGGTGGTCTTCGTGACCGCGTACGACGAGTACGCCCTGCGCGCGTTCGAAGTGCACGCGCTCGACTACCTCCTCAAGCCCTTCTCCGAGGAACGGTTCCGGGCGGTGTTGCAGCGCGTGCGGCAGCAGGTGGGAGCGGGAGAGCATCCCCAGTTGCCGGCGCTCGCGTCGAAGCTGCGCAACAAGCCGCTGCAGCGCGTGGTCGTCCGCTCGGAAGAGGGGACGATCGACGTCGTACCGGTGGCGCGGATCGACTATGTCGAGGCCGACGACGACGCCATCGTCGTCGCCACCGCCGGACGCAAGCTGCGCAAACAGCAGCCGCTGAGCGAGCTCGCCACGGAGCTCGACCCCGACCGCTTCGTCCGCATCCACCGCTCCTACCTGCTGAACATCGAGCGGCTGGAGAAGGTCGAGCTCTACGCGAAAGACAGCCGCACCGCGCTGCTCCGCGACGGGACGCGCCTGCCGGTCAGCCGGGCGGGGTACGCGC
This sequence comes from Thermoanaerobaculia bacterium, assembly GCA_035629865.1. Classification (GTDB taxonomy): domain Bacteria; phylum Acidobacteriota; class Thermoanaerobaculia; order Gp7-AA8; family Gp7-AA8; genus QHVT01. The sequence goes on from DASPHC010000163.1 coordinate 86,044, forward strand.
GGCTGCGCGAGCTGCTGTAATTTGACGGGCCGCCGTTCGCCGCCCGATACTCACGAAACATGCGCCATTGGTTGCCATTCATCCTTGCCGCGGTTGTCCTCTCTTCCTGTGCGACGGCCCAGCCCTACCAGGCCGAGGCCGCTCAGCCGACGCTCACGGAGATCTACAACCGCGCCATCTACGAGGCCGCGGTGTATGAGCGCGAGAATGTCCGCGAGCTCCGACCGCTCGTTCCCGACGCGAACGGCGAGGTGCTGCTGGCGTCGTTCACGACCCGCGACGTCCCCGCCGGCACGCTTCTGACCGCGTTCCAGCCGGGGATGTGGGTGACCGGTGTGCCGGAGGTCCGGGAGAAGTGCCGGCAGTTCACCGGCGACGTCCACCTGCAGATCAATCAGTTGCTCGGGCTTCCCGCGGAAACCCGCACTCCCCACGTGCTCGTGCTCCGCGCCGACATCGACGATCTTTTTCGCCCCGCCCCCGACGCCAGCACGTCGAGCAGCTATCCCTGTCCCCGGCTGCACGACGCGCCGATCCCCGACAACTGCGGCAACGTCTTCCCCGCCACGACGACGCGGGAGCATCTGGAGTGGATGGCACACTCGACCTTCTTCCTTCACCAGCTCCCGCAGGGCTATCCCTGGACGCACCTCGGCTATACCTACAACTGGACACCCGGCGCGGACCGCTACGGCGCGTCGGAGTACATCCTGCGCGGCGGCGCGATCGCGCTGGTCGTCGAGAACACCACCCCTGAGGACTACTGCCGTCCGCCCGCCGTCAGCGGCGAATGATGCTCTCGACGAGCGAGGGGAGCGTGGCTACCTCGAACGGCTTCCGCAGCACGCCGGCGACCGCGTCGCGCTCGATGAACTGCAGCGACTCGTCGGTGGCGGCGGTCATGATGAACGTCCGCTTCAGCAACTCGCCGCGCCGCAGCATCAGGTGGCGGAGCACGTCGAAGCCGCTGAGGTGGGGGAGCATCAGGTCGAGCAGGATGCAATCGTAGTCGGCGCTCTCCAGCCGCTGGATGGCTGCCTCTCCCTCGGCCACCGTGGTCACGGAGTACTCCTTGAGCATCGATTCGATCCGGTCGGTGATCATCGGCTCGTCCTCGACCAGCAGCACCCGGCCGGCGGTGTGGCCGCTCTCCGCCGGAAGCGCCTCGGCGACGCTCCCGCTGCGCCCGCGTGAAACGACGAAGCGGGTAATCGCGCCGATCAGCTTGTCCCGCGTCAGCGGCTTGCAGATCCACCCGTCCGCGTCCGAAGCTTCGAACAGCCGGCGCACGTGCGCCTCATCGAGCGCCGAGACGAGCACGATCGGCACATTCTGCCGCGACCGGATCAACGCCCCGAGCCGATGCCCCGGAATCTGCGGCAGCTCGATATCCACCAGCGCCAGATCGGGAGTGGTGCTCGTCAACACCCCCGCCAGCTCCGACAGCGATCCCGCCGTCACGGTCGCAAACCCCTCCGCCGCGCACAACCGCGCCGCCTGCGCGCGAAAACTCGCGTTGTCGTCGACGATCAGGACAGTGAGCATGGGGAAGGGAGACTTTAGCACGGGCACTCGCCCTCATCCGCGTTCCGAAATCGCGCGGACACCACCGCATTCCCTAGCTCGGAACGCAGCGTCTACGCCACGTCGAGAAAATCGGGTAACGCAACCAGGTTGCGCTTGCGAAGCGGCTCGGGTGCGAACGCTTTTGCGTGCGCCAGCGAGCGGGGCATTTCCTCCAGCCCCGGATCGAGTAACAGAGGCTCTTCCTGGGCGCCGACGGCATCCGCCCATGAAGGCGGACTCTCCTCGGCACGGGTTGCCAGCAACTCCACCACTGCCGCGGCAACCGTCAATTCGCGGTCGGTGAGCCCCTGGGGCCGATCGATCCGTTCCCACTGAATCCGTTCCCGGCGCGCGTCCGCCACCCACTGCCGGGCAGCCAGTAGGTCGCCCTTCAGAAGCGCATGGACGATGTCACGGAGCTCCATAGAGTGCCTCCCACAGGTCCTCGAATGCGTAGGACGCCTTGTTCAACCGATCGGGCGGCACGAACGGCTTTACCTGCCGCCAGATCTCGTCCGCTGATCCGGTCATTCGAGACAGTAGCAGTTTGGCGTCACCCCGGTCGATGGCATCACGCCATGCGGCCAGTTTCATCGCCAGGAGCTGAGCGATCGAAGCAGCTCGGACCAGCAGGGATGGCGAGTCGTGAAGTACCTCGCCGAATGTCACCCCGACGAAGTAGCCCTTCGCGGCGTCGTTGAGCCAGTCGCCCGGTAAATCGAGGCGGTTGGCCGTGCGAGCAGCGGCCTCACGCACCACAGATGCTTCCGGGGCAACAAAGTATGCGTCGACGTCCTTGGTCGTCTCTCGTGCTCCGAACAGTAAAACCAAGGCGGCGCCACCGGCGATGACAATCTCCGCGCGGTTACCGTCATGCCCGAGCTCCCCGGACAGAGCTTCGAAAGCGTGGTGAATGTCGCTTGCCGACAGGGGCATCCGATCACGTTATCGGCAAACCGCCGATCCGTCGAGTGTCGCACCGCGACCGCAGTGACGCGAAACGTGCGGGTACCGTGGCGCGTCACATGGGACGAAACGAAAAGGAGCTCATATGTCCAAGTTCATCCGCATCATCGCCCTTACCGCAATCGTCCTCACCACCGTCTCCGCACAGCCGAAAGATTCCGAAACCGTCGATGCGGCGCGCACGTCCGTCGTCATCGACTCCCGTCCGGAGCATGCGGAGATTCATGTCAACGGGAAGTTCGTCGGCACGACGCCGCTGAGCTACGCGCTGACGTCCGGAGAGCATCGCATCGAGTTGAAGCGCCTCGGCTACGGCGGCTGGGAGCGCGCGCTGACGGTGTCGCCGAAGACGCCGACCAGGGTCGTGGCCATCCTGCAGCCGAGCGAGCGCCAAACGCAGTGCAGCGAGTAGATCCGTCATGGACGCTCCCCGCGCAGGTGCCGATCGCGGGGAGCGGACAGCCGCGGCCGTCAGCTCTTTCCTCGGTGCCGGAAGTCAGGCGCTCCGCCCTCTGAACGCGTACAATACGGGACGTCGGTTCTTACATCCCCAGGTACGGAGGCGCCCTTGCGCGCAACAAAAGAGATTCTGATCGTCGAGGACGATTATTCGTTTCGTTGGGCGTTAGCCATCGGACTGCAGCGCAGGAACGTGGACGCGGACATCGCGGAGAACGGGGCCGAGGCGATGGAGCTGCTCGGCCGGTTCGACTATCGGGCGGTGGTGCTCGACCTGAAGCTCCCAAAGATCGGCGGGGAAGAGATCGTGCAGCGGCTGGCCGAGTCGTCGCAGCGGCCGGCAGTGTCGATCGTCACGGCCTACCCCGAGGTCGCCGAGCGGATGAAGTCGGAAAAGAGTGGAGTGGTCCGGCGCACGTACGTGAAGCCGGTGGACGTCCGGACTCTGGTGGACGATCTCATGGGAGATCTGACCGCGGCGTAGGGATTTCCGACAAGACCTCCCCTCCGGAATTCGTCCCCCGGGAACCCGGTTGGCTAGAACATCAGTGATTTGCCCCGAGACGCAGAACGCAGTTTTGAATCTCCGAAGGCAGCACAGAAAGGAGATTCATCAATGAGCAGAACGTCTGGCAATGTCAAGTGGTTCAACGACGCCAAGGGCTTCGGTTTCATCACCAGCGAGAACGGGGACGACGTGTTCGTCCACTTCTCCGCGATCCAGGGTGGCGGCTTCCGGTCGCTGGCCGAGGGCGCCGCGGTGGAGTTCGAAGTCGTCCGTGGGCCGAAGGGCCTGCAGGCCGCGAACGTCAACGTCGTCTAAGATCCGAAAGATCGAATCGGAGAAGGGCAGGAGCGATCCTGCCCTTCTTCTTTTTGCGCATGTGATATGACTACACCCCAAGGGAGAACAACGATTGGGAAGACCACAAGCATCTTTTGCAAAGCGCCAGCGGGAACAGGCCAAAAAGGAAAAGAAGCAGATGAAGGCGGAGCGCCGCGAGCAGCGGAAGACCGATGAGCCCGGCGACCTCGGTGGCCCGCCCATCATCGCTGACGATCCCGCCGATTTCGGCCCTACCAAAGAGTAGCCGTTACTCTCCTTTTGCCTGCGGCTTCCCGCCGCGGCACCATTCGCTCCAGCTTCCGATGTAGAGGGACGCGCCGGCAAGGCCGGCGTGCTCCAGGGCGAGCAGCGTGTGACAGGCCGTCACCCCCGACCCGCAGTGCACGACCAGCCGGCTCACCGGCGTCCCCCCCAGCAGTTGCTCGTACTGGGCGCGCAGCGTTTCCGCGGACTTGAACCGCCCCTCTTCGAGGTTGTCGGCGAACGGAAGGTTGATCGCGCCGGGAATGTGCCCCGCCACCGGGTCGATCGGCTCGGTCTCGCCGCGGAAGCGCTCCCGGCTCCGGACGTCGAGGACGCGCCAGGCCTTGTCCTCGCGTAGGGCGTCGACCCGCTCCATGTCGACCACCGGCCGCTGCCATGCCGTCGCGGGATAGGGCGGCTGCGGCGCGTGCACTTCCTCGGCGGTCGTGACCGGAACGCCTGCTGCGACGGCCGCAGCGAATCCGCCGTCGAGCACGGAGACCCGCTCGTGCCCGATCGCACGCAGCATCCACCACGTGCGCGCCGCCGCATTCGCACCGGCCTGGTCGTCGTAGACGACGACCTGCTTTGACGGGGTGATCCCCCACGAGCCGAGCAGCCGCACCCACCGGTCGAGGGATGGAAGCGGATGCCGTCCACCCCGAGCCGGATCGGCGCCGTCCTCTCTGGCGGCACTGAGCTGCGTGTCGAGATCGGCGTGCCGCGCACCGCGCAGATGGTCCGCCGCATAGCTGGTTCCCCCGGGACGTGCGTCCAGCAGAACGACGTCTTCCGAGGTTTCGAGCAGCCGAAGAAGATCGGCAGGAGAGATGAGGGCGGACATGTGCGGATCGTATTACGACGGGTGATGGGACCAATAGGACTGATGAGTCGCCCCGACTGGCCGATCGGTTCGGCGCGACTGACCGATGGGTTCGACGCGACCGATCGATGGGTTCGGCGGGACCGATCGATGGGTTCGGCGGGACTGACCGATGGGTTCGACGCGACCGATCGATGGGTTCGGCGCGACCGATCGATGGGTTCGACGCGACCGATCGATGGGTTCGACGCGACCAATCGATGGGTTCGACGCGACCGATCGATGGTTTCGACGCGACCGATCGATGGGTTCGACGCGATTAATCGATGGGTTCGACACGACCGATCGATGGGTTCGGCCGACTGATCGATGGGTCCGCGCCAACCCCCGTAAATTCCGGCATGGTCGATGGGTGGATGTGCCGCAACAAATGCAACATGATGGTGAGCATGCGGGTTAGTCCCAACCGCCCCTCCCCTAAGTACCGCTCCGGGGAGCGGTACTTAGCGTTCCCTTAAGAACCCGCCTTCCCCAACCGCCCCACACCTCAATCTTTTCAGCTTTTCCTAGGATCTTCTTAGCAACCACGACCCTCCTCCCGACCCTACATTGCGCGGAGTCGAAAGGAGATTTCAGTGACTACATTCGAAACGGTCGTGGATCGCGAAGTGACGGAGGCGCTGGAGTCGATGCTGCTCATCCGCGGCTTCGAAGAGAAGTCGGCGGAGCTGCAGGCGACCGGCAAGGCGGGCAGCATGTGCACCTCGGTCGGCCAGGAAGCGTCGGCCGTCGGCGTCGTCCGCGCCCTGCGCCGCGATGACCTCATCCTCACCAACCACCGCAGCGCCGGGCATCTGCTCGCCCGCGGAGCCGACCCGGGCCGCCTCTTCGCCGAGATCATGGGGAAGAGCACCGGCTACTGCAAAGGGAAGAGCGGCAGCCTGCACATCTCCGCCAAAGAGCTGGGTGTCGTACTGACCTCGACCATCGTCGGCGGCGAGCTCTCGCTCGTGACCGGCGTCGGCCTCTCGCTCTCGATGGAAGAGACGGATGCCATCGCGGCGGTCTTCTTCGGCGACGGCGCAGCCACCGAGGGGATCTTTCACGAGTCCCTCAACCTCGCCGCCGTCTGGAACCTCCCCATCCTCTATGTCTGCGAGAACAACCAGTGGCAGGCGTTCGTCCACCGCAAGGAGACGATGCTCGGCGACCACATCAGCGAGTTCGCGAAGCCGTACCAGGTCGCCGCGCGCACGGTCGACGGCAACGACGTCGAAGCAGTCCACGCCGCGGCGCGGCAGGCGGTCGAGTACATCCGCAAGTACCGCAAGCCGTTCCTCCTCGAGACCTACACCTACCGCCTGCGCGGCCACATGGAGCCGGACGACCAGGCCTACGTCGACAAGAACGAGCTGGCGTCGTGGAAGAAGAAAGACCCGATCGCCACGCTGCAGGCGCGCCTGCTCGCCGAAGAGGTGATGGAGCCGCGCGAGCTGAAGGCGATCGAGGAGCGCGTCCGCAAGACCATCGAGGACGCCGCCGCCTTCGCCATCGCTTCCCCCTACCCGAGCTTCGACGAGCTCACGACCGACGTCTACGCGTAAGAGACGAGAAGAGGACTGCCATGAGAACCATCACTGTCGACCAGGCCCTGACCGAAGCACTCACCGAGGAGATGCGCCGCGACCCGCGTGTCATCACGTTTGGCGAAGGCGTGGCCACGAAGAACCAGCAGCTCGTCGCGGAGTTCGGCGCCAGGCGGGTGCGCAACACCCCGCTCGCCGAAGGGATCATCGCCGGCACCGCGGCCGGCGCGGCGGCGACCGGCCTGCGTCCGGTCATCGACCTCCTCTTTGCGCCGTTCCTCACGTTCGCCATGGACGAGATGGTGAACAGCGCCGGCAAACTACGCTATCTCTCGGGCGGCCAGTTCCAGTTCCCGCTCGTCACATTGACCCGCACCGGCGCCGGCTGGGGCGTCGGTGCACAGCACAACCACAATGTCGAGGCGTGGTTCGTCCACACCCCCGGCGTGAAGGTGGTCATGCCGTCGAACGCCGCCGATTTCAAGGGGTTGCTCAAGAGCGCGATCCGCGATGACAACCCGGTCATGTTCTTCGCCGACATCGGCCTGCTGTACGCGCCGGGCGAAGTGCCGGACGGCGAGCACCTGGTGCCGTTCGGGAAGGCGGCCATCGTCCGCGAGGGTGCGGACGTGACGCTGATCTCGTACGCGAAGACGGTTCACACCTGCGTCGCGGCGGCGAATGCGCTGCAGGAACAGGGGATCTCCGCCGAGGTGATCGACCTCCGGACGCTGAAGCCGCTCGACGAAGCCTCGATCCTCGCCTCGGTGAGCAAGACCGGCCGCGCCGTCGTAGTCCACGAAGCCGGCGGCCCGTGCGGCGTCGGCGCCGAGGTGGCGGCCATCGTCGCCGAGAAAGCGTTCGGCGCGCTCAAGGCGCCCGTGGTCCGGATCACCGGCCCGGACGCTCCGGCCGCCGCATCGTTCCCACTCGAGCAGGCGTTCGTCCCGAATGCCGACCGGATCGTCGCCGCGGTGCGAGGCCAGATGCCCAACTGAGGGAGAATGCGCCGCGCATGAACAAGGCGGCGGTTCTCGAATATCTGAATGCGACGAAAGGCGTCGAGGGGTGGTTTTTCCCCATCGACGCCTTTCTTTTTGCGATGGCCGATGAAGTCCAGAAGCGCGAGGGGATCCGCGGCAACCTCTTCGAGATCGGCGTGCATCACGGCAAGACGGCGCTCTTCCTCTCCCGGATGTCCGAACCGGGCGAGCTCCTCGGCGTCTGCGACGTCTTCGAGCAGCAGGAGCTGAATCGCGACCGCTCCGGCGAAGGGAGCCGCGAGTTGTTCCTCCGTTCGATGAGGGAGTGTGGCGGCCGCGACGACGTGCGCGTGTTCGCAAAGCTCTCCTCGGCGCTCACCCCCGAGGAGACGACGACGCAATGCCGGTTCGTCCACATCGACGGCGGCCACCGGCCGGAAGACGTCATCAACGACCTGCACGTCGCCGATCGTGCGCTGCTCCCGGACGGGGTGGTGGCGGTCGACGACGTGTTCAACCCGAGCTGGCCCGGTGTCAGCGAGGGGTTCTACGAGTTCCTGCGCGGCGGCGCGTTCGTGCCGGTCGTCATCGGCGGCAACAAAGTCCTCTTGACCCGCCCCGCCGCGGCCGAACGCTACGAGCGGCACTGGCAGGACTTGGATGAATGGCGCAACTTCATCGCGCCGCAGCCGTTCTCATTCGAATGGAAGGGCTGGATGGGACGTCCGGTGCTGACGGCCGCACGGCAGACCTGGGTCGACCTCGATCCCGCCGGCGCCGCCCGCCGCCACCTCGGAGAACCGCAATGAAACGACTGCTGCTCGTGAATCGCTCGCTTTGCGCACGTGGCACGACCCCTCACCCCGTCCGGCACCTGGTCTTCTCATGGAACTTTCGATGAGTTGAGAGCACCTCGATCTCGCCACGCGCAGGTGCCGAACATCCCTCTCCCCTAAGAGAGGGGAGAGGGGCAACAAACCTAGTTCTTTGGCCAAACTCTTCGAGAGAGAGCGAGCACTGGCTTTGTTGCCCCTCTCCCCGCCGGGCCGGGGAGAGGGATGTTCGGCGCCTGTGCGTGGCAAATTCGCTGGCCACATAGCTCGGACTGCGTTGTTAGAAGCTCAGGCGCCGGACGGGGTGAGGGGCCGTGCCACGTGCGCAGTCGACCCTCTCGGCCGTGCCCCTAGCTATCCCTCACCACTTCCTCCGGCAACTTCACCACCATTCCAGCGGGTGGCGCGGTGCGCAGGTCGTACCCGTTCAGATTCGCCACCGCCTCGGCGTCGCGTTCGCTGCCGGTGGCGCGGCGGGCGAGGTCGCCCCACGACTCGCCGTTGCGGACGGTGCCGATGTGCATGCGCGGCGGCTCGACCGAGCGCGCACGGGAGTGGTTGACGTTCATCTGCGACAGGATCTCGCCCATCGGGCTGGCCGTACGGCTGACGCCCGGCGAGACGAACATCATCACCGCCACGTGATCGCCGTGTACGAACTGCGTCGTCTCGACTCCGACCGCGCCGCCCTGCGTCTGGCCGGTCCAGACATCGACGGCGAACCGTTCGCCGCTGCCCATGCGGGCATCGCGTGCGCCGACGTACTGAAGTCCCATCTGCTGCAGGCGGAGGCGGATCGCCTCCTGCGCGTTGCGTCCCTGCAGCTCGCGGGCGTTGATTTCCTGGGCGAGGAAGTAGCTCGAGTTGTTTCGTGCATTCGCGGGCCGCATGGAAAACAGCACGCCCGGCTCCGCCGAGGCGATCCAGCCGCGCGGCGCGTTGACGACGAGGCCGTGATCGCGGTCATAGATCACGTTGTCCTTGATGACCGTATCCTCGGTGCTGTTGCCGGTGATGGCGCCGTCGAGCAGACGCACGAAGCTGTTCCGATCGGGAGGATCGAAGGTCCCGGTCGAGGCCATACCGCCGAGCTCCGTGATCTTCTGGCGCACGTCTCTCACGCGCTTGGCGGGATCGGGATGCGACATGAAGTAACGATCGAGGCCGCTGTCCGGAGTCTTGTCCAGCCGCTGCAGCGTCATCAGCATCCGCTCGGCGCCGATCGGGTTGTACCGCGCCTCCGCGACGTAGCCGGTGCCGAGCAGGTCGGCCTGCGTCTCATGGGCGCGCGAGTAGCGTTGGAAAAGGAGGCCGATGCCGAGCTGGGCGAGCTGCCCGTACTGCTGCGCCGCCTCCGGCCCGGCGATCACCGCGCCGAGGACCATGCCGAACTGGGCGAGCTGGGAGCGCGAGATCTGTTGCGCCGAGTGCCGCGCCGTGACGTGGGCGATCTCGTGGCCGAGCACGCCGGCCAGCTCGTCCTCGGAGTTGATCCGCTCGAGCATGCCGCGGGTGATGTAGATGTAGCCTCCCGGCAGCGCCATGGCGTTGATCATCGGCGTGTCGAGGATGGCGAAGGTCCAGGGGAGGTTGGGGCGCTCCGACTTCGCCGCGAGCTCGCGGCCGACCCGGTCGACGAGCCGGTTCAGCTCCGGCCGCTCGTCGTAGACGCCGAACTGGTCGAGGATCTGCTGATGGGATTGCTGCCCGATCGCGATCTCCTGCGACTCGGACACGAGATTGAACTCGCGTTTGCCTGTGGCGGGATTGGTGCTGCAGGCGGCGAGCAGAACGACCGTGAAGAGGAATGTCGCTTTGCGCATACGAGGCTCCTGTTTTCGAGCCTCTACAGTTCAAATCGCGTACCGCTTCGGCGCCTCGCGCGCAGCTCCTTCGTCACCGAGCGGTGGCAGGGGATACAGAGCGTCCGGATGTTGTCGAGGTTGGAGTCGCCCCCTTCGACGACCGAAAGGATGTGGTCGGCTTCCCACCACGATTTCCGCTTGCGGTTGATGACGCCGCGCTCCTGCAAGCTCCGGATCTCGCGCATCCGCTCGGCAAAGGGAAGGCGCATGACCTTGCGGCGAAAGCGATGGGTGTCGAGCCGGCAGAGGGCGCAGACGCCGCCATCACGCTCGAAGACACACTCGCGCAGATACGACGTGCTCGACCGCAGCCGCCACTCATGGACGCATGCGTCCGAGCAGAAGGTGCGTCGCCGCCCGCTCACCGCTCCCTTGCACCACCGGCACACGGGGCTATTTTAGCTGGTCGGACCAATGGGACAAATGGGACCGATGGGACAAATGGGAAGTCCCATCGGTCCTATGAGTCCCATCAGTCCCATCGCTCTCGGTTAAACCGCCACCGCTTCCAGTACCGGCAACTCGATCGCCACCGCCGCCGCGTTGATCGTCGCTGCAATGCGGATCGAGTCGTGAACCTGATCCTCCGACAGCCCGCCCCTGGTCACCACGTCCTCATGCGAGCGGATGCACATCTCGCAGGCGTTGATGGCGCTGACGGCGAGGCAGAACAGCTCGAAGTCGGTCTTGTTCGTGGCCGGCCTGGCGATGCGCTGCATCCGCAGGCGGGCCGGCATCTGCGAGTACGACTCCTTGCCGACCATGTGGCGGAAGCGGTAGTAGACGTTGTTCATCGCCATCAGCGCCGCGGCGGCGAGAGCGTCGTCGATGACTTCGCCGCCGACCTCCGCGCGCGCGTCGGCGATGAGGGCGTCGCGCAGCCGTTCGTTGCGAGTGGCGACCGCCGAAGCGATCGCCACTCCCCAACGTTGTGCCGGCGAGAGAGCTCCCGGCTGCAGAACGCTCTGCAGGTTCAGCTTGATGTCTTTGGCCGTGTCCGGGATGGTGGCCCTGAGCTCTTCGACGCGGCTCATGGCTCAGGCGGCCTTGATGGTCTCTTCGCCCTTCTGCCAGTTGCAGGGGCAGAGCTCATCGGACTGGAGGGCGTCGAGGGTGCGGAGCACTTCGCCGACGTTGCGGCCGACCGAGAGGTCGTACGCGCTGACCGAGCGGATCATGCCCTGCGGGTCGACGACAAAGGTGACACGCAGCGCCACGCCGCCTTCCTTGTGGATGATGCCGAGGTCGTTCGCCAGGGTCGGGTTGATGTGCACGAGCGGCGTCGGGACATCGGCCAGGTCGGGGTGGGAATTGCGCCACGCCAGGTGCGAGAACTCGTTGTCGGTCGAGCCGCCGAGAACCACCGCGTCGCGGTCGGCGAAGTCATTGGCGTGCTTGCCGAACTCCACGATCTCGGTGGGGCAGATGAAGGTGAAATCCTTCGGGTAGGCGTAGAAGACCAGCCACTTGCCGTCGAAATCGTTGTTCGTCAGGGTCTTGAACTCCTTCCCCTTCTCGCGGCCGACGTTCGCGGTCACCTGGAACCGGGGAAACTTTTCACCAACAGTCAACATCTTGTCTTTCTCCTTGATATGGCGTCCATACATGGACGTCGTCTAAATGGAAGAGCAAAAAAAGAGCTAATGCGATCTCCGGCGGCCGGACTTCAGCGTGCCGCGCATCACCACCTGGTAGTCGTGCACCTCGAATTCGCGAAGCGTCTCGACGTTGCACACCTGGACGCGGTCCCACGGCACGTCGTGAATGGCCCCGCTCTCTTCGTCGATGAAGTGGTGGTGGGTGTCGGTCTTCGGATCGAAGATCACGCTGTCCTCGGCGAGGTGCAGCCGCTGCAGCAGTCCCTTTTCGACGAACAGGTTGAGGGTGTTGTAGACCGTAGCGCGGGAAATCCAGGGAAAGCGCTCGCGGACGCGCTTCCACACCAGGTCGGCGGAAGGATGCTCGTCGGTGTGCAGGACGTAATCGCCCACCGCCACACGCTGCGCCGACGGCTGAATGCCGGTGTCGCGAAGCGTGGTTTCGGTGTCTTTGGTCCTCATCGCAGTTTTAGACTATGTCTAAAGTTGCGTGTGTCAAGGATCGCGAGGCGGATGTTATTCCCTGGATCGATGGGACGAATGGGGCCGATGGGACAGATGGGATCCAATGGGACCCACGAAAGTACCGATCGGACGACGGATTTGTAAAAAGGCACCCGATCCGGCACTTGGGACCAGCCAATCCGTTGCTTCTTTGACACTTAGCCGCGTCGTCCCTGCTAGACTGCACGAAGTTCCTTAAAGAGCGTGCATTGGCAGTGGCGGCAGGGATGAACCCGGAAGAGATCTACCTCCAGAACCTCCGGACGATCGAGCGCATCGCGGGATTCGTGGCGCGGAAGCACTACCTCAGTGCGGAAGACGCCGGGGAGTTCATCCAGGAGGTGCGGGTCCGGCTGCTCGACGACGACTACTCGATCATCTCCAAGTTCGAGGGAAAGAGCAGCTTCACCACCTATCTCACCACGGTCATCCTCCGCCTCTACCATCAATGGCGGGTCGAGCAGTGGGGGAAGTGGCGCCCGTCGGCCAAGGCGAAGCGCCTCGGCGACAAGGCCATCCTGCTCGAACGGCTCGTGACCCGCGACGGGTTCTCGTTCCAGGAAGCGGTGCGCGTCCTGACCACGCCCGAGGGATCGCAATTCACCGTCTCCGAGCTCGAGTCCATCTATCGCCAGCTGCCGACGCGAGTCCCCCGCCCGGTTTCCGTCCCGGATGAGCTCCTGCCGGAGCTGGCGGTGGCACAGAACGAGACCGACGACCGCGTCGAGGCCGGCGAGCGCGCCGTGATCGCACACCAGGCGGAGTCGACCATGGACGGCATGTTCGAGCAGCTCTCTGAAGAGGATCGGCTGATCCTGCAGATGCGCTTCTGGGACTCGCGGAAAGTTCCGGAGATCGCCCGGACGTTACACATCGAGCAGAAGAAGATTTATAAACGTCTCGACAAGCTGTTCCTCGTGCTCCGTCGCGGCCTGGAGGAGGCCGGCGTCACCAAATCCGACGTGGCCCAGTTGCTGACTTATGGCGATCAAGAGATGAGCGTAGGAATCGCGGCCGCTGGTCCCTCACATGATCGAGGCGGCGAGACGAGAGGCGGCGAAGGGAGAACAAGATGAGCGCTGCCGCGACGACGGAGCACGGCCTGTCCGACGAAATGCTGGCGGCCTTTGTCGATGGAAAACTGAGTGAGACGGAACGGGCGGCGGTGATCAAACACCTGGCTTCTTGCGACGAGTGCCGTGTGAACGCCAGCTACGCGAGCGAGATCGCCGACATGCTCGAGGTCGAGATTCCGCAGGCGGCAGGAAACGTCGCGCAGTTCCCCGTCAGGAAGAACCGCTGGATGTGGATCGCCGGCTCGGCTGCTGCGGCTGCGCTGATCGCGGCGATGCTGGTCGGACCGATGCGCGACTCGGTGTTCGACGAGCCGGGGATTCCGAAGCTGGTGAAGGCCAGTGAGTCGCTGACCGAACGAAAGCTCGACGGCCGGCTCATGGGTGGGTTCTCGTACAAAGTACGAGCACGGACGTTCCGGGGAGAGGATGGGACGTCGATTGAGCCTGACGAGCTCCCTCTTCTTCAGGCTTTCGGGGAGATCTCAAACGCAGCCAAGCCCGATCTTCATGCGCGAGCGGCCGGATTGCTTCTCACCGGTCAACGCACGGAAGCGGTCAAAGCGTTCCGGGAAGCCCTTGCAAAAGGCGCTGGCGATCGCACCGTCGTCGAGAACGACCTCGGTGTGGCGCTCCTCGCAAGCGGCGCCGATGCAGACCTGAAGGAAGCTTTTGAGATCTTCGAACGCGCATGGGCGAGAGCGAAGACGCCGGAGACGGCGTGGAACCGCGCCTATGCGCTGCAGCGCCTTTACCGCGATAAAGAGGCCATCGCCGCCTGGAACGATTACTTGAAGCTCGATCCGAGTTCGCAATGGGCGAAGGAGGCGACCGAACAACGCGATCGACTACAGGCGGACCTCCAGCAGCCCTGATTCAGTTTGTTGAAAGCCCTCCAGTGCCCCGGCGCCTCGAGCCGTACTCTTCTCTGACACTTCCCCGTGTCGTCCCTGCTAGACTGC